>NZ_JAHLDL010000015.1 GCF_018861315.1 Clostridium bowmanii
TAGGATATATTCTATATTTAAATCCTTTTAACATAGATAAATTCACCTTCTTTCTATAAGTTAATTATACCATTTAAACGCAGTGGTATCACAACTTAGTATGTGTAATTAACTTATATTTTATACAATGATACTTAACGCCACTAACTCATGACTGAAGTCACGAGAGTGCGTGGCGAAATCTTCAAATAAGGTACTTATGGTATATGGAAATAGCAACGTAAAGAAAAAGTTTATGGATACTGATGTGGAAAAAGATCAAAATAATAGAATTATCTTCAATGAAATATATCCTTTTGAAGAATATAAAATTGGTAAGGCCATTGTCATACCATTACTTGCTGATCATAAACCTGATGAAAAGTGCTTTATTTATATTATAAAACTGAATGGAAGGACATTACTATACAGACACGATTCCGGATATTTTCCAGAGCAAACCTGGGATTTCTTGAAATCGGTCCATATAGATGCTGCCATAATTGATTGTACTGACGGGCCTGGTAGAGGAGGATTTTTATGGAAATAAAAATTATGAAACGTTTTAGCCTTATACTACTAAGTACTTTTATGGCTACACTTGTTGGCTGTACTCCAAAAGTAACTGTAACCCCAACTAATACTGACGCAAGTCAAAATAAGGTAGTATTGAGAGTTTATGCTCAATATTCAATGGACGATGAAAAACAACCATTTGATTATGCCAAAGAACAAATGAAAACCATAATGCCGAATGTAGAATTGGACCTGGAAATAATGGCGCAAGATGACAATCAAAAGATTAAAACTTATGCTGCAACAAAAAATCTACCAGATATATTTGTTGCCACAACTGATATTATTGAATCATTTAAAAAGTCTGATAATATTCTTAAACTAGATAATTATGTAAAAGAACTTGGAATAGAAGAACAATTTTTACCTTCATCAGTACCTCTTTTAAAGGATTCAAATGGTAACACTTGGGCAATACCAGATGCAGGACAATTTGCGGCATTGTTATATTACAACAAGGATGTATTTACTAAAAATGGTGTTAAGGTTCCAACTAATTATGCAGAATTTCTAAGTGCAGTTAAAAAATTCAAGGCGAATAAGGTAGTTCCGCTAGCATTATTTGCTAAGGAAAAATGGCCAGGAGTGCAATTATTTGACATGCTTGCATCAAGGGAAGAAGCAAAAGGAATAACTAAATTAGATTTAGGAGAAGGGAAAGCTTCCGACCCAGCATTTAAAAATGCAGCTACAAAATTATTGGAACTTGTTAATGCGGGACTTTTACCTAAAGGAGCATTTAATTTAAATTCTGATGATGCGGGAGCACAATTTAAACAGGGAAAAGCTGCAATGTATTTAAGTGGTGCATGGTCAATGAGTGATCTTGGCACTGCAATGGGGGACAATGTAGGAATACTTTATTACCCTTTAGCAGACGAAAGTAATGCAAGTTCTGTAAAATGGAATATGAGTGGAGGAGGATATAATTCAGGCCTGGCAGTATAGCCATATTCAAAGAATAAAGATATTGCAGCAAAATATGTATGTCAATTTGCTTTGAAATTTGCTGAGGGGAGAATTATAAAGAGGGTTGATCCTAATCCAAT
This sequence comes from Clostridium bowmanii, assembly GCF_018861315.1. GTDB lineage: Bacteria > Bacillota > Clostridia > Clostridiales > Clostridiaceae > Clostridium_AD > Clostridium_AD bowmanii. Next base: position 1,605 of record NZ_JAHLDL010000015.1, read on the forward strand.
ATTAAAGAATACCCCAAAACCAGAAAATGGTTATAATGCAATTCAACAGCAATATGTAACCGATTCAGCTAATTTTAAAACAATGACTTGTTATGGCTGGGGACTTACAAATGCAAAATTTAAAGCTGGCATTGAGGATGAAGTAAATACTCTTCTTGTAGGTGATTACACCGTAGAGGAATTTATGAAAAATCTTGATAAGGTGATAGATGTAGCAAAATAAAAAATATTAAATTAATTTAATATACTTTTACACAGAATTTTTAGGTTATATATCAATAAACAGACTATTTGATTATCAAAGAAATTATAATTTGATTAGATAGTCTGTTCTATAATTATTTGCATAATAATTTATAAAAATTTATATAAAAGGATGATTTGGATGAGAAATGTATCTCAGAAGAGAGCAGCAATTCTGGTATTCACTTTGCCTACATTAATATTGTTTACGGTTATTGTAAGTATTCCAATATGTAATACTTTATATAGGAGCTTCTTTAACTGGGATGGACTAAGTAAACCTATTTTTAACAGTATAGCTAATTACAAACAACTATTTGGTGATAATTTATTTCGGATATCATTAAAAAATGGGGTTATATATTCAACGGTACTTGCAGTGTATCAGATAGGCATTAGTTCTTTACTCGCAGTATTACTATCATTAAAAAAAATCAAGGGCAGAAAAATTTTTAGAACATCACTTTTTATTCCAGTTGTACTTTCTGTAACTGTAGTATGTCAACTATGGATTTCTATATACAATGGACAATATGGACTTCTAAACAAAATATTTGAAGTTCTAGGGACGCAATATAGACAAGATTGGTTAAGTGGCAAGAATTCAGCAATAATAGCAATTGCATTTGCAAATTCTTGGCAGTACATGGGATATTATCTTGTTTTGATATATGCAGCGATGCAGTCCATACCAGAACATTATTATGAAGCAGCAGAAATAGATGGTGCAGGTACACTAACTAAATATTTCAAGATAACTTTACCATTACTTACCGAGAACTATAAGCTCTGTCTAACTTTAACAATAACTGGTGGACTTAAAGCCTTTTCAACTATGTATATAATGAGTGCAGGCGGTCCAGTAACAGCTACTTATACATTGACCTATCTGATGTACAGATCTGCTTTTAGGGTAAATGAATTTGGATATGCCTGCGCATCTGCTTCAGTGCTTGTTATTCAGTGTTTGCTTGCAACCATTATAATTAACAAACTTATGTCAAAAGATGTAATCTACTATTAAGGGGGGACTATTTTGAAAACAACATTTGGAAAGAAAATTATAAGTACATTTATATATGCTTTTTTAGCTATCTATACAGCTATTTCTATATATCCCCTTGTATGGATGGTATTTTATTCATTTAAAAATAACGATGAGATATTTGTAAAAAATCCTTTTGGGTTTCCAACTACACTGAGAGTTGAAAATTATATAAATGCTTGGAATAATTATAATATCCCTTCATATTTTTTAAATAGTATGATAGTAGCATCTGCCACAGTAGTTTTTACTATAACTTTGTCCCTAATGTTCTCGTATGCTACAGCTAGAATGCAGTGGAGGTTTTCAAATGTTGCCAGAATATATGTTATGGGTAGAATGTTCATACCTGTTCAAATTATACTTGTTCCCTTGGTAGTATTGATGCAGAAATTCGGACTTTCAAATTCACTATGGTCTCTAATTATCCCATATACGGCTTTTGAATTAGGGTTTTCTTCTGTGGTATTTTATGGCTTTTTCAGAAATATACCTTTTGAACTTGAAGAAGCTGCGGCTATAGATGGAGCAAATATATATACTACGTTCTTTAGAATAATTTTACCAATTGTAAGGCCTGCTATTTCAACTATGGTGACCTTTATATTCCTATTTTCATGGAATGAGTTTACGATGGCACTTATTTTGATTAGTAAAGAATCCTTAAAAACATTGCCACTTGGTCTTATAACCTTTCAGGGTCAATTTTCTACTGACTGGGGTGGAATGGGAGCGGCCATGGTAATCGCTAGTATTCCAACAATCATTATTTATTTGCTGTTTAATCAAGAAGTTGAAAAAGCATTGACGGTAGGGTCATCAGTAAAATAATGAGCTATAACATTCATAGTAAATTACATACTAGTAAAAGTATTTTTTTCGACTTATTTTAAAACTTATAATAGCACCTTACACCAGTTTAATGTTATTATAATAGAAATGTATAGATTTTCGCAAAGGAGCGAATGTATGGCTAATATATTTCATATTTTAACATATTTATTTATTTTTTTCGTGTTGTGGATTTTAATTGAAGCTCAAGTTTATAGAGTTAGAAGTGTTAACATTGTTAATAGCAAGATACCAATAAGTTTTAAGCATTTTAAAATTGTTTTTATATCAGATATTCACTATGGAAAAATTTTTAGAGCCAAAAGGCTAATAAATGTAGTCAATAGAATTAATAAACTAGAGGCAGATATTATAATAATAGGTGGAGATTATTTAGACATATCGGTGAAAAGTAAGAGGGATGTAAGTGCTTATTTAGACAGTGAATTTGATATCTTAAGAAAAATTAAAGCTAAGGTAGGTATTTATACTATTCTTGGGAATCATGATTATTATAACAGGAAAGATTCACTATTAAATGAAATTAATAGGAGTTCATTTAAGCTACTCCGAAATACAAAACAACTTATTAATATTGGCGAAGATAGTATACAACTAATAGGAATAGATGATTTATTTGAAGGAAATCCAAAAGTTAGTATGCTTACGACAAATAGCAATAAGTTTACTATTGCTATTTGCCACAATCCTGATTTTTTTGGGGATTATAAAAACCTGATTAATTATGACTTAGGGCTATCAGGTCATACTCATGGCGGCCAAATAAACTTTTTTGGATTATATGCACCATATACATCTTCTAAATATGGTCAAAAGTATTTAAAGAAGATAGTTCATGAGAAAAATAGAGATATTGTATTAACACGTGGGATAGGTAATGGAATGTTACCAATAAGATTTTTTGCTATGCCAGAAATTTTAGAAATCAATTTAGAATGAGTATCTGCCATAGACATAAAACAAAACAAATTATTCAATATGGATTTTTTATAGATAGATTCATATGATAAAAAAGACTAACTGAAATATTCTTTAAATTTTCAGTTAGTCTAAAAGGGAGTAAAAATGCAAAATTTTATTTTTTCAGTAAACGTAGTTTTACCACTTATAATAATGATGAGTTTGGGGTGGGTATTAAAATATCTTAAGGTTTGTGATGAAAACTTTTTTAAAACAGCAAATAAATTAACTTTTAAGCTTTTTTTACCTTTGATGTTGTTTAATAATATTTATTCTGGTGATATAAAAAGCAGTTTTAATATAAGACTAATTGTTTTTGTAGTAGCTTCAATTCTAATAACTGTTATTTTAATGACTTTAATTGTTCCGAGGCTTGAAAAGCAAAATTCAAATAGAGGAGTGCTAATTCAGGCACTTTTCAGAAGTAACTATATATTATTTGGTGTGCCGGTTTGTATGAATTTATTTGGACAAGCCGATATCGGAATAACTTCAATGCTTGCTGTTTTTGTGGTACCATTATATAATTTTTTATCCGTTGTAGTTCTGTTCATATATGCAAATAAAGGTAATAGTGAGAATATGGAAATAAAAAAGACAGCTATGGATATAGTTAAAAATCCTTTAATTCTTGCATGTGTTATAGGAATAGCAACGGCTTCTATAGGAATAAAGCTTCCAAATGTTCTTGAAAAAACTATTACAGATATTTCAAAAATAGCAACTCCTTTTGCACTCATTATATTAGGCGGTGATTTTGGAATAAAAGATGCTGTAAAAAATATTAAATATATTGTTTGGGTTTCTGTTTTTAAGTTAATTGTTATACCCGGAATTATAATTTTATCGGCTATTTTAATTGGGTTTAGACAGGTTGAACTTGGAGTTTTGCTTTCCATATTTGCATCACCTATAGCAATAGCAAGTTATATCATGGCACAAAATGTGAAATCAAATGATGAGTTAGCAGGGCAGTTGGTTGCGACTACTACAATTTTGTCCTCTTTCACAATTTTCTTTTTTATTCTTATTCTAAAAAACTTTAGCTTCATTTAGTTATTTTTGCTATCAAAACTCCTTGCAGCTATTTAACATGCTTGTTGTGTTAATATAATAATAACAGTAGCAATACTATAAGATGCCATTTGCCATTCACTTGGCAAGTGGCATCTTATTAATTATGTAAGCTCAATAATTGCTATTTATCCATTGTAAGAGTGAATTAAAAAATGCTTATAGAAGTTAGATTCGGAAAACTCTTTAGGACTAAAAGGTATATAAATATAGTCAATAGAGTTAATAAATTAGAGGTAGTTGTGTATAATTGGATTATTAATAATTACATTAAAATTGATTAAAGGAAAAGTATGTTTTGTGTCGAATTACTTTATTTAATAATAGAATGTAGAGAATGTAGAGATAGAAATGGTTTGTAAGCGAGTTTATACTCTATAAAAGGAGAGTTAAATATGACAAAAAAAATAGCAATTATTTTAAACTGTATTATTGTAGTAGAAACTATTAGTATGTTTTTTTTAATACACTATTGGGAATCTTATTTTTGTTCTTATGGGTAATAGCTAATTTGCTTGATAAAATAGTTTCTTCTGTGAATGTTCAAAGTGACGAAGTTGATAAGGCATTGCAAGTCAGCCAAAAGGCTAATTTACAAGTTGAAAACTGCAATAAAGCATCTAAGTCAATTAATAATCAAACGCTCCAGATAAAAACATCAGTAGACAATGTTGTGAAAATATCTGATGGATTAGGGAAAAAATCCGATGGAATAAATAACATAGTTGACGCAATATTAGAAATTGCTGATCAAACTAATTTACTTGCACTTAATGCCTCAATAGAAGCAGCTAGAGTGGAAATACCTAACATGTCCTAGACTTAAAACAAAAGGTATTATTCAATATGGCTTTTTAATAGATAGATTCATATAATAAAAATTATTTAGAGCCTAATAATATAATCAATCTTAATGGTTCGAAAGCTACTGAAACCATAAACTTATTTGATTTTTATGGTTTCAGTAGCTATTAAAAGAAACACCATTCATTTGGTGTTTCTTTTGACATTACAACCATTTTTTCTTCTTAAAAAATAAGATTTGGAATAGTGAACTAAAAATCATTATAAATAGAACAATGAAATAACTATATTTAGCACGTAGTTCTGGCATATTTACAAAATTCATACCATAAATTCCTGTTATAATTGTGAGTGGCATCATAATTGTAGAGACTATAGTTAGAAACTTCATTACACTGTTCATGGAATTAGACAATTGTGAGGAATAAAGTTCTAAACAAGATGTAATCATTTCATGGTCAGATTCAATTAAATCATATATGCGAAGTATATGGTCATACGTATCAGAAAAATATAATCTGTGGTTTTCTGTTATAATATCATCATGCCTTAAAAGAGTATTTAATACTTCTCGCAAAGGAGAAACAACCCTTCGAAGCTTAATAACACTTTTTTTTACTTTCATAATATTATTAAGTGTATTTTGAACAGGGTTGTTCATGGTTTCTTCTTCTAAACTGTTAATTTTTTCTTCAACTTTGTCTGTTATAGTAAATAATTGGTCTATGGCTCCATCAAGAATATGATACAATACAAAATCACTTCCATTAGAAACAATATCTAACCCATTGTCTATATCATTTATAATTTTTTTTAATGATTTATTTTCACCATAATGTATTGTTATAATATAATTTGAGCTAAGGAATACATATATGTTATTATAAGAAACTGTATTATTTGGATGACTATCTGAGGTGGCAATATTTAAAAAATGATAATCCTTATAGTCACTTATCTTACTCCTCTTACTCCTTCGAATACAGTCATCTATAGAAAGATGATGAAAATTAAATTTATCTTTTAAAAACACAAAATCATTATCAGTTGGATTACTAATATTAAGCCAAAATATTCCATCATCACGGGTTGTTTTATTCACAAAAGCCTTTTCTATGTCTTCAAATTTATGTACTTCACTATTAATATAAGTAATCAATAAAATCGCTCCCCTTGTTAAAATAACCACACTACTACATTGCCATTAATTTAAAATATATTTTGCCTAATTCTATTATACTGTTTTTATTTTGGAAAATCTATTTTATAATATTCAAAAATACTATCAGTATAAATAAATTCCCACATAAGGAGTAGTGGAGAAAACTTTATATAGGGTGTTTTTGCCTATCCCCCCGAAAAGGTATATTAGTGTGAAATAGTAGGATATTTTTCTATCCAATGTTAGACTGTGCGTAAACTTCTGTTTTTGGTCTTCAGTAATTCCAAATAACGTACTTTCGGATACAGCTTAGAAAGGAAATTATGTATTAATACAAAGGTAGGGGCATATGCCCATACCTTTGCTAAGTTCATCAAATATATTTACAATCTGTTTTTAACGGTTGAGACGTGCACTATTTTAACTACTATAATTAAATTAATTCTATTTTAATAATTTTATTTTTAATAAGGATAGACATATTCATTTGTGGGTTTATTAGTAATCTGTATACTTTCGGCTATAATTACAGGAGTTTTTTCACCATTATAATCTAATATTTTTATTTCTCCTTTAACAATTATCCATGTATCCTGTTTTAACTCCTTAGCTTTATCATAATGGCACAATAATCCCACTGGTTGCAAATCCGCCGCGCAACATGACATTAGAAGTCTAGCAGGAACAAACTCATTTTCCTTAAAGCCATCAGTTTTAAATACAAATCCAGTTAATGTAATTTTTTTGCCTTCATATTTTGCCATATTATATGATATTTCTTGAGTCCAACCTATAAAATTATTATCGTTAACTAGGATTGTATCATCCTGCATTTTTAAATCTTCACCTGGTTTATTAGTATTTGTATTGGAGGCAATAGTATTATTATTAATATTATTTTGATCTTCTATTATATTATCTTTTATACTACTGACTTGGTTTGTAGCTGTAGTTTTTTTAGCATTTCCTAGTGACATTGAAGTTGAAGCAACTGATGTTGTTGGTACCATGAAAGCCATAAATAGAGGAATAATAAAAAATAAATAGGGCTTTAGATATACTTTTCTCTTCGGCTTAAATAGGTCACGTACAATAAATATAGAAAGTGCAATCATTGCTACGATTCCAAATTTTATATATGGAATAATCCTAGGATTAACATAAAGTAATACTTTTCCCGTTTTTATTATGTGATAAAAGAAAAATGCAAATCCAAGTAATATTATTAGCTTTAATAATACTTCTATGTTTATTCTTTTAAGTCGTATTGATTGCATAATTTATACCCCCATTAGAATAGTGTTGTGAACACAAGTAATATCTCAAATGAAATTACAAAGATAAGTATTACAAGTTTGATAACAAACCTCTTTTGAAAACTTCCTAAAAGCATAAGCAGGTTCTTTATATCTATCATAGGACCAAGTACTAAAAAACCCATTACTGATCCCATAGAGAATTGATTAGTAAAAGATCGTGCTATAAAGGCATCGGAAGTTGAGCATACTGAAAGTATAAATGCAAACAACATCATTATTAAAAGCGAAATTATACTTCCTCTACCTAAGTTGGAAAAGACATCTTTTGGAATTATAGTCTGCATTAAACTAGATAAAAATGAACCAATAATAAGAAATTTTCCTACCGTAAAAAATTCGGTTGTTGCATGTCTAAACACCGCATCTATATTTCTGCCAAATCCTTTTTTATTATCATAGTTATCACCGCATAAACCACAATCACAGGCAATCTCATTAACATTACTTAAGAGCATAATATCTTTTTCTGGGGAAAAAACAAATACAATTCCAACAAAAAGTGCTACTAATATTCCTATACAAAATCTGTAAATCGCTATAGATGGTTGTCCTGGAAATGCATATAGCGTAGACGCAATTACAATAGGATTTACGATAGGGGCTGCCAGCATGAATGTTACAGCAGCGGGTAATGGAACACCCTTTTTAATAAGTCTCGCAGCTACTGGTACAATGGCACAATCGCATACTGGAAAAAAAGCTCCTGCAAATATTGCAACAATAAATTGTAAAATTCTATTTTTAGGAAAAATCCGTATTATTTTTTCACTTGTTACAAAAACTTGGATTACAGATGATACAAATACACCGAATAATATAAACGGAAAAGCCTGAATAAGAATACTTAGAAATACTGAACTAAAGTGTTCTATCCAAGGAAAAAAAACAGCTGGCATTTCAAAACCTATTACAGAACATACTAAATATGTCACGGCTGAAAGGAAAACTGCCATGAGAATTAAAATCTCATTATTAATTATTTTGGGTTTGTTTTGTATAAGAATTTCTCTACTAATTTTAGCAGACCTATTTATTCTTTTTAAAGTTCGTTTAATACTATTTAATTTTCCTATATCAAAACCAGCTGTATTTTTTAGTATTATAAAATCACTATTTGAAATCTGAGTTATTAATATTTCACCCATATTATTCATAAAAATATCAAAGGTTGTGGCATCAATAAGATGGACTATTTCATTTATAAAACACTTTCTACTTACACTAAAATAATCAAAAATATTTAATAAGTTATCAATTTTTTCTATGCCGTTAGCTTCTATAATAATTTTATTAGGTTGATACTTTTTTATTATTTCATTTAAATATTTTTCATCTAAAGAATTTTGGTTACTAACATTTTCAATAAATAAATTATTGTTTTTAAAGATATCATAATCAATCTCTGATTGCCCTTTTTCACATTGTATAATAACTATTATGTTTTTTCTAAAAACCTCAGTTCTAATCTTGTTATTTATAAATTTAGTTTTACCTGACCCTATAAAACCAGTTACTATATCTACTTTAATTTTCATTATTTATAACCCCATCTATACAACTATATTAAACAAACTACAAAGTGCACTCTTATTTAAGCTTTTGCCTATTATACAAAATCTACCTGTGTAATCAGGGTTAATGTTTTTAACTTCAGATTCACCAGGTACATAATCAAATTGCAACCATAAATTATTATCACTTTGTACAATTCCTTTTCCTCTTAAAATAATTCCATAGATTCTCTCGTTTTCTATATTTGCTAGGATTTTTTCTAATTCAGTTTTTTTGTATACATTAGTAGTTTCTTGGCCCCATACTTCAAAAACCTCATCTGCATTATGATTGTGGTGGTGACGTGTTTCAGATTTATAGACATTAGGATAGGAATTACCCTTAATAGAGAAGTTTTTTGCGCTTTTAATCTGTTTTTCAAGTGACACTGAGTCACTACCTTGTGCAACAGCAATTATAGTATCGGAATTTATGTTTTCTAGAGGCGTTGTAATTATATTGGATTTATTATTTAGTTTGCGTATGGAATTAACAATAGAATCTAGTTTGTTTTTATTAGATTTTTCCGTCCTACTTAAAATAATAGTTTTAGCATTTTTTATTTGATTTTCATAAAATTCACCGAAGTTAGTTATATAAATCTGATATTTTAATACATCTACAATGGTTATAACCATATTAATTGTTATTAAATTCTTTAATTTAAGTGAATCACATACTTTGATTATATCGGATAATTTACCAACTCCAGATGGTTCTATAACTATTCTATCAGGACTATACTTTGCTATAATCTCTTCAATTGCGCTCCCAAATTCGCCTACAAGGCTGCAACATATACATCCTGAGTTGATTTCTTTTACCACAACATTTGATGGCTTAAGTAAACTTCCATCAATACCAATTACACCAAATTCATTTTCTATTATAACTATATTTTCATTATGTAACTTTTCTTCAAGTAGCTTTTTTATTAAAGTGGTTTTTCCAGCACCTAAAAATCCTGAAATTATATCAACTTTTGTTTTCATTTCTTACGCCTCCAATTTATGTTTTTTATGTAGAAATTAATAGCAAAATTACACCAATCAATTTTTAATCAACAGAATATTTTATTTATAAAACTATTTGCGAATCACTTGCATTTACAATTCGTTCCTATTATATTATCTAATAAAATATTATGCAACTTATTTTTATTTAGTTTAACTATATTCTTTTTTAAAGGTTTAGTACTAATACTTTTGAAAATAAATTTTTACTAATTATTAATACCTCCTACTACGATTTTAGTTATATAAAAGTATGTATACGTCAAACGTATTATTAATCTTCCTAGTTTATTAAAGAGTGAATCTTTTGGTGTTTATTCAAAGGCACTTTTTATTAAAAGGGATCTACACTTTTTTATTAATATGACTAATGCTAGTAAAATAACTGAAATTAATGCAGTTATACCTCCAGGAGCACAATTCATATAATAAGATATAAACAGGGACAGTAATATATCAATTACACTAAATAACACTGAATATAAAAAAGTTGCTTTAAACCCTTTTTCCAGTTGCATTGCAGTAGCAACCGGTAAAGCAATCATTGAGCTTAAAACAAGTACCCCAACAATTCTCATCGAAACAGATATTGTAGCTGCAACTAATATAGAAAATATATAGTTTATTAACTTAACATTTACTCCAGCAATCTTTGCTGCTTCTTCATCAAAGACAATAATAACAAGTTTATTATATAAAAATATTAATGTGGTAATTGAAATGATGCTTAATATAAGTACTGCATATAAATCTTCTCTTGTAACAGTAAGCACACTTCCAAATATAAATGAGTTTACATTTGCATGTAATTTGCCAGAGCTCATAATAGTAATTGCAATTCCGACACTTAAGGACAAAACTATAGCAAGAATTAGCTCAGCATATTTCTTAAAGTAATCTCTTAAAAATTCAATGAAAATTCCACATATTGAAGTAAACAAAAACGAACTTATTATGGGGTTGCCATTATATAAAAGACCAATTGCAACTCCTGCGAGAGAAGCGTGGGACAATGTATCTCCAATCATTGAATATCGCCTTAGTACTAAGAACAAACCGATGCAAGGACAAAGTATAGAAATGAGCATAGAAATCACAAAAGCATTTTGCATAAAACTATATTGAAAAATAAGAATCATCTCCTTTATTTGGTTTTAAATATTCTTCTATATATTTATCAGGAGTACACAAATGACCATTTCCACCTGATAAATGATAGATAAGAGAAGAGTTCATCATAGCTGCATTAAGGTTATGTTCAATAGCAATAACAGTTACTTTATTGGTTCTATTTAAGTCCTTTATTAGTTTATAAATGTCCTTTTGGCTATTTACATCAATTCCTGTGGAGGGTTCATCTAAAATTAACAGACTAGGGCTGCCTAGTAATGCTCTTGCTATAAATATTTTTTGAAGTTGACCTCCTGACAATGTTCCTATAAGTGAATCTTTAAAATCAAGCATATTAATTCTCTCTAAATTTTTATAGACTAAATTCTTATCCTTCATTTTTAGTACCTTTCTGTAGCAATTGAGCATTTCATATACGGTAATGGGAAATTGAGAATTTAAGAAATTAGATTTTTGTGGAACGTAGCCAATGTTTTTATTCGAATTTAATATAGTACCATTAGTGGGAGTCAGAAAATGTAATATTAATTTTACAAGAGTGCTTTTACCACAGCCATTATCACCTAATATAGATAGGTAATCACCATCATTAATTGTTAGACTAATATCATTAAGTATGAATGGCTTCGACTTAGTATAAGAAAAAAATAGTTTGTTAATCTGAATCATAATTATCCTCCGATCAATATAAAAAACTTGTGCCACTTTACAAAATATGAAATATTAATTCCATGAAAATATGTAAATTATATTGTTGACAAAATTTATCTTTATACGTATATTATATATGTAAATGCAAATGATTTGCAACAAGTTATTTTAAGGAGTGATAAAAATGTTAAAAAAATTGACAATCTTCATCTTATTTAGTTTTACGTTACTGACCTTTACAGCATGTGGTAGCAAAAACTCAGAAACTAATACTGTACCTTCTCAAGGCAAAACAAAAGTTGTAGTCACATTTAATGCAATGAGAGAAATTGCTTCTGCTGTTGGAAAAGATAAGGTTAATATATTAACTATAATACCTGAGGGTACTGAACCACATGATTTTGAACCAAAGGCAAAGGACCTTGAAAATTTAAATGATGCTAAAATATTTATGTACAATGGTTTGGGAATGGAGGCTTGGGTAGATAAGGTTTTACAATCCATAGACAATAAAACTTTAATTTCGGTAGATTCTTCAAAAGGTTCGAATGCAATAAAAAATATAGATTCTGATGAAATAGAAGAACATGGTCAATATGACCCACATTTATGGCTAAGTTTAAAAGGTGCAAAAAATCAAGCTAAAAATGTAAAAGATGCTTTGATGAAAGCTGATTCTTCTAATAAGGATTATTATGAAAAAAATTACAATGACTTTGCTTTACAACTTGATACACTTTATGATGAGTATAATAAGAAGTTCCTAGCTGTAAGCAATAAGAGCTTTGTCACTGGCCATGCTGCTTTTGCATACCTTTGCAGAGATTATGGTTTAACACAAAACAGTGTAGAAGATGTTTTTGCTGCAGGAGAGCCAAGTGCTAAAAAATTAAAAGAATTGACCAATTTCTGTAACAAAAATAATATTAAGACGATATTTGTTGAGGATATGGTAAGCCCTAAGGTTTCAAATGCTCTAGCTAAAGAAGTGGGTGCTAAAGTTGAAACAATACATACAATAGAGAGCAAGGAAGATAATAAGGATTATGTAGAGTGTATGAGAGAAAATTTGGAAATGATATATAATAGTTTAAAATAAAAGCATCTATATAGTAGATAGTTTACATCTATCTACTATATAGATGCTTTATAATTTCATTATCAAGGTGTTATAAAGTGTGAAATTAACCGCGGTAAACAAATAAAGCATTTTTACTTGCTTGGCAAAAAATTAATGCCGCTATTAGACATTTCCAAAGAAAGCATAAAATACTATGACTCATTGATAGATTACTATTCGGTCTATAAGCTTAAGCAACTTAATGAATGGATAGGTTTCGTTTATTTATTATGTTTTGTCCTGCATCGCTATCAACGTATGCATGATAATCTTATAAGCACTCTTATTTATAACGTAAGACATTACATAGATGAATCTAAATCCAAAGCAAAAGAGCAAGTATATGATTCTTACTCAGAAAACAATCAAAATATAAAAAAAAGTGGGTCAAGTGCTTAAAATATTTACTGATGATAGTATTGATATTGATACTCCTTTCAAGGATGTTCAGGCTACAGCATTTACTATTTTAGAACGACAAAAGATTATAGATATAGCTAATCATATTTCCACAAATGCTAAATTCGATGAAAATGCTTTTCAATGGGATAACATTGGAAAGTTGGCATCTCAATTTAAAAGGCATTTGAGATCTATACTTTTAATGGTGGATTTTATAGCTCCTTTAACTCATGATCCGTTAATGGATGCAGTAAATTTTTTGAAGGTAGCTTTTATTAAAAATAAATCCCTTGGGCAATATCCGTCTGACGATTTACCAAATCAATTTATACCTGATAGTATAAAGCGCTACATGTATAAAGAAGACGTCAATGGCCAAAAAATTCTCTTAGTGGATCACTATGAATTTTTAGTTTATCGCCTCTTGCGAAATGGTTTGAAATCTGCTGATATTTTTTGTCGTGACAGTATCAATTTCCAGAGTTTTGAGGATGATCTTATAGATGATATTCAATGGCAACAGAAAGAAAAGTTAATAACTGATACTGGCTTGACTGTTCTTAACCAGCCTATACATAGTCATTTGGTAGAACTTGAGCATCAACTTGAAACTAGAATTACGGAGGTCAACCAACGTATTTTATTAGGAAATAATGAGCATTTTCAAATTAAAAACCGTGGAAACCATAGCCGTTGGATATCATATAAACCTCTATGATCGCTATGAATTTAATACAAAATCGAAGTCTATTGACATGGATGCAATTATTTTTGAATTGACTAAATTTAAAATAGTACCAAATGAGTGATTTGCTTATTCCACTTTTTTACTAGGGGTAGTAAAAAAATACTTACTTGTAGTCTATCCTCCGATATAAAAGTACACTAACATACCTTTTCTGGGGGGTAGGCAAAAACGCCCATATAGAAAACAAAAAAAAGAAGGTATTAGCCTTCAAAAAATTCGGAAAATAGTTAAGTATTATTTAGGTTTACCGTTTTTCCATTCACCATCATAATATACAGATCCATCGGAATTATATGCAGTACCCATTCCACATGGACCATTATCTTTAAATTTACCTATATATTTACCTCCGCTATTAAAATAAAAAGTACCTATACCATAAGGTTTATGATTTTTAAATTCACCTACATATCTACTGCCGTCAGAATAATATTTTGTAACCACATCATCCATTATAAAGACCCCTTCTTTTCTAGTTATTAAAAACTATTTGTTAACCATCCTAACCAATCATAATCATATGAACTCTCTATACATTATAACATAATTTACTAATATTGTATATTATATTTTAAAAAGTAATAAATTAGAATATAAAATCATAATTTAATTGTGTAATGAAAATATATGGAGGTGTTTGAATGGAATTAAAACTTAGTTATTCAACAAAAAAGAAAAGTGACAAGGTATGTGAATTGAAACAAAAGGTGGCTAAAAAATATGCTTCATTGATCTTACTTTCTGGAATATCTTGTTTACTAGGGGTTTATGCGCTTTTGTACAACACGAGGTACATATCTTATGCAACGGCTGTTTTTGAAAATAGAAATTTACAGAGTGCTATAAAAACATTTGATTTAATTATACTTGTAGGTTTCGCAGCTACATTATTTATTCTTTATATATCATTGGATATATTAAAAAAAGATAAAAAAAATTATGATGAACATAGAAAAGATTTAATTAAAACCATTAATAGTGAATTTTGCACTTGTGTAGATTTTTGTAATTGTAAAGAGGAGTATATTAAGTTCATGGAAGAAAAAGGCATAGATTTGATTTTTTTATAAACAGTAAAGAATAACCGATTTTATTATTCATAATATGGGACTACATACAAGAATACCTTATTAAGTGTATAATGTGTATATATCAGTATAATTTTGGTAAGATAACAATATAGATTGCTGAAAATTACTGAATCAATTAGGAGGTATATACGTATGTTAAAACAAACATTAAAAGAAGATATTATTAAATATATGAAGAATAGGGATAAGATAAGACTTACTGCACTTAGGACTTTGATGGCAGATGTTAAAAACAAAGAAATGGATTTGAAAAAAGAACTTACAGATGATGAGTTAATTGGTATTATTGAAAAAACAATTAAACAATTAAATGAGACCCTTAGTTATGCAAAGCAAGCGAGCAAAGAAGAAATTATATCTGAAACAGAAATTGCTATCGAAATGTTCGCAGTTTATATGCCAAAGCAATTTACTGACGAGGAAGCAAAGGCAATTATCATTGAAGTTATTGCAGAAAACGCATTTAACGGAAATAGTGACATGGGAAAGACAATGAAGGCTGTTATTCCTAAGTTAAAAGGAAAGTATGATAGCAGAAAGATAAATCCACTTGTGAAGGAATTGCTGGCATAAGAGAAAATTGGTGGCAACCACTTGCCATGTGGTTTAGTATTTAGTTTAGAAATATAGAGTTAGGGGATCGATATTGATCTGCTGGCTCTATTTTTTTCGGGTAAATATACTAAAAAACTATAGATATGTTGAAATATGTCGAATTCTACATATAAACTACATAATAATACGTTACAATTACAAGTGATTCATATAAATACTTCTTATGGAGTTACTTATAGTTTTGATAGGGAGGAATTGCCATGGATAAGAAACATGAATATTATGACGTTGTTATAATAGGAGCAGGTGCTTCTGGCTTAACTTCATCAATATATTGTGGAAGAGCTAAGCTAAAAACACTTTTAATAGAAAAATCATTGGTAGGGGGGCTAGCCACATATACCAATGAAATTGCAAACTATCCAGGCTTTGCAGAAGGAATTACAGGAATTGACCTAATGAATTTATTTCATAAACAAGCTAAAAATTTCGGAGTAAATTTTAAACTAACAGATGTGAAAACTGTTCAACTGGAGGATAAGGACAAAGTTGTAGAAACCTTTAGAGTAATTTATCATGCAAAATCTGTAATAATTGCTACTGGTGGAAAACCAAGAGTAACAAATGCAACAAATGAAGAAAAATTTTTATTTGATAAGGGTATATCATTTTGTGCTACTTGCGATGCTGTTTATTACATTGATAAAACAGTTATGGTTATTGGAAGTGGGGATGCAGCCATTGAGGAAGGAATGTTCTTAACTAAATTTGCTAAAAAAGTTATAGTTGCTATAAGATACCATGAAGGGACTATGAAAGCAAGTAAAACAGTACAGGAGCAAGCTATTAAAAACCCTAAAATAGAATTTATATGGGATTCTGTTGTAGATTCTTTTCAAGGAGGAGAAAGATTAAATACAGTAATACTTAAAAATACTAAAACCGAGGACCTCATTGAAATACCAGTAGATGGCTGCTTCTTATTTATTGGGTACATCCCTAACACTAAAATTTTCAAAGGGAAAATAAACCTAACACCACAGGGGTATATTAGCACTACTGAAAATATGGAAACAAATATTGAAGGCGTGTTTGCAGTTGGAGATGTAAGAGATAAGGTACTTAGGCAAGTTGCAACTGCAGTTGGAGATGGAGCAGTTGGAGGTATCGGAGCTGATAAGTATATTACTAAATCTAAAGTATTTGAAAAAAATTAGGAGGTGGAAATATGGGAGAAATTAAAACAACAATAACAAGAAAGATAAGAAAAAAAAGAGTGAATCAAATTCCTTTTGGAGTTATTTTGTTTATTGCAATTGTAGGAATGGGTTTTTTTATTGCTAGTGGTGCTCCAAAATCAGCACTTATGTGGGGATTTGGTGTGGCATTAGGGTTTACACTTCAAAGATCTAGGTTTTGCTTTACTGCATCTTTAAGAGATCCAGTTTTAACAGGTAGTACATCTCTTACAAAAGCAGTGGTTATTGCAATAGCAACAGCTAGTGTTGGATTTGCAACACTGCAATTTGCAGCTGCATCAAAAGGAGCCCAAATACCAGGTAACATTTCACCAGCTGGAATGCACACTGTGGTGGGAGCTACAATGTTTGGTATAGGAATGGTTATTGCAGGAGGCTGCGCTTCTGGAACTCTAATGAGAGTAGGAGAAGGCTTCACAATGCAAATGCTTGCCCTAGTGTTTTTTATCATTGGATCACTATGGGGAGCAAAAGATTTTGGATGGTGGTCAAAATCTTTTGTGCCTGCTAAGGGAGTATTTTTACCAGATGTTTTAGGATGGCCAATGGCACTACTATTTCAATTTGGATTGCTTTTAGCTATATTTGTATTTGCAGATTGGTTTGGAAATAAAAAATCAAATAGATGAAACATAATTTTAGGAGGAATGTAAAATGTCAGAAGTAAATTTAAATTGTTTAGGAGAAGTTTGCCCTATACCTTTAATAAAGGCTCAAAAAAAGCTTGCTATCATGAAAGTTGGAGATGTTTTAATAGTTGAAATAGATCATAGCTGTGCTATGAAAAATATACCGGAATGGGCAAGAAAAGAAGGGCATAATGTTGATATTGAGGAGATAGATGATGGACAATGGGAAGTATACATAGAAAAAAATTAGTAGTTATATTTACATAATACTAGGGAGTAATTTATAATATAGAGAGGAAGGTGAATTCATGGATATAAAGAATAATGTTTATTATAGAATATTTTTAAAAGATCCTTGGCCTTACACTGTTGGGGCGGTTATTCTAGGACTATTGAATATTGCAATGCTATCAGCTGTTGGTAAAGCATGGGGAGTAACCTCTCCATTTGCAACCTGGGCCGGCTGGATTTATCAGTCAATAGGTGGGCACCCAGAAAAATGGTTCTACTTTCAACAAAAGAGTAATGCAGCATCATTAAGTGGAGGCTTTATTAATGATCTACATTCTGTATCTAATATTGGTATTGTTATTGGGGCTTTCTTAGCTACATTGCTTGCATCTGAATTTAAAATTAAAAAACTAAAATCATGGAAGCAAGTAGTTGCTGGAGTTTTAGGTGGACTACTTATGGGATATGGAGCGAGAATAGCCTTTGGATGTAATATTGGAGCACTATTTAGTGGAGTTGCCTCAATGTCCTTGCATGGTTGGATATACTGGGTATTTATATTTGTTGGAGCATGGATTGGAAGCAAATTATTGGTTAAATATTTCATCTAAAAGAATCAATTGAGATATTATAGAGGAAACATGACAGGCCTTACTATTGTAATTACAAAATTCATTGTTATAGCTATTCTATTCTCTATCCAAATCAGTGCTACATAAAGATTACGAAAAGATGTAGAAATGAAAAATGATGAAATTGAAAACTCTAAAGAACATAAAAAAGAAAGCTATTTGCTTTCTTTTTTTCCCGTTTTACACCTTTTTGAAATCTTCTCATCATATAATTTTTTCGCTTCTTCAAAAACTTCATTATCTATTGTATATTTACAAGTTCGCTCTAGTACTTCCAGCAAAATTTCTTCGGGTAAACACGTAAGCAGCATATTCCGCCTCCTGTTAATTTAAGTCTTAGAAATTTATATAAATTAAATTGCTCTTTTTAATGTTGGCTTATGTTCCTTTATTGGATCTGATGGTATTATGTATGGTATTTTCCAGTTTTTTATTCCATTAGTGTATTTTTCTGAGTAGTTATATTGAGGTGATTTGTACATCTTTTTTCGGTTATAAATTACTTGTTCTCCAAACATTAGCTTTACCTCATTTAGAGAATGACAATTTATGTTAATTTGTTCAAAATGAAATTCAGCTACTATTTTCAAGAATCTTTCTACTTCATTTTGAAAAACTTTAGCATAAAAAGCATTTTCATTATTACCGTCGCTAATTATTATTGGGTTTAGCTGACCTTCATTAAGGGTAGCTTTCAATTTATATATGCTTCTTCTGTTCCTCCCTATGAAATAGCCATAATTAATATAACTTGGGTCCTCATCTTCTGGAAAAATTACGTTATAAAGCAATTGTTCTTTTTTCATTTTAATCCTCACCTTTCTAATAAATTATTAGATTAATAAAACTAAAACTGTCAAAGTCACTTATATATAAAATATTCATCGAAAATGTATCCGTTTCAATTATTCTAGCAGACCATTGTAAAGTATATGTTATGATTTCGGTTAGAATTAGTTAATAATAAGTATTTTAAATGTTATAACTGGATTATGAGAAAATAGTTTTGGATTTATTGAATTTTCAGGTATTTATGATATACTAGGAGTGCTATCTTTTTGAGATATAACAGATAGGTATATTTATTATAATGGAGGAATTATTATGAAAATTAATGAACTACCAAAGTATTTTAAAGAAATAGATAATGAACTGTGGTTTGAGGAAGTTGAAGTTGAAAAGAAAAATTTAAAAATTACTTATAAAGTTAATAAATGTTTTTCTTATTCTAAGTCTCCATACCAGGAGGTAGCGCTGATTGATTCTGCGGCATTTGGACCTTGTCTTGTGCTTGATGGGATAATGCAGACTACATCTGCAGACGGTTTTATATATAATGAAATGATTACTCATATTCCAGTACTCACTCATAAAAGTCCAAAAGATGTGTTGGTAATTGGCGGAGGAGACTGTGGAGCGGTAAGAGAATTATCAAAATACAAGGACCTTGAAATAATTGATATGGTGGAACTTGACGAAGTGGTTACAAAAGAATGCATAAAATTTCTTCCCGAAATAAGTGGAGGCTCTGATTTTGATGAAAGAATCAATTTTAAATTCGGCGATGGTGTTGAATATGTAAAAACTACTGATATTAAATATGATATAATTATGGTGGATTCTCCGGACCCAGAGGGTCCTGCTAAGGATTTGTTTGGAGAAGAATTTTATAAAAATGTGAAAAAGACATTAAAAACTGACGGAGTAATGGTATGTCAAAGTGAATCACCAATGATACATCGTAATATAATTGAGAATACAAGAAGAATATTAAAGAATAATTTTAAAATTGTAAAAACCTATATAGCCTTTGTTCCAACATATCCAGGTGGATTATGGAGTTTTACAATGGCTTCAGATGTTTATGATCCTAGCGATATGGACGTAAATAGATTGCCTGCTGAAACTCGTTATTTAACAAAGAAGATTGCTAAATCATG
Source organism: Clostridium bowmanii (assembly GCF_018861315.1). GTDB lineage: Bacteria > Bacillota > Clostridia > Clostridiales > Clostridiaceae > Clostridium_AD > Clostridium_AD bowmanii. The sequence continues at coordinate 22,017 of NZ_JAHLDL010000015.1, forward strand.
CTTTGATCTTCCTAATTTTATAAGTGATTTAAAATAGTAGCTAATAGGCAGCAATAAAATATAAATATAGAAAATTGATATTTTTTGAAAGTTATGGTATATTGTTAGTGGAACATTGTTGATGCAAAATTAATGCATCTTACAAAATGGTGTTTTGTATTTGGAGGATAATTAATGAAAATCGGAACAGTAAAATGGTTTAACGCAGAAAAAGGATTTGGATTTATTGAAGTTGAAGGTGAAAAAGATATTTTTGTTCACGTATCTGCAATCCAAGATGCAAGAAAAAGTTTTGACGAAGGTCAAAAAGTTCAATTTGAAACAGAAGAAGGACCTAAGGGACTTCAAGCAATTGAAGTTTCAGCAATATAAATAATTAATATTTATACTACAAAAAGCCACCTTATAAGGTGGCTTTTTGTAGTTGGCAGGATTAATTATTTTCTTTATTCTTTATATGCTGTTTTTTCATGTAAAAAACACTTAAATGATTAGTTTAGAAACACGTTATTGAGGTATAATAATAAGATTAAATAAAAAAATAATTAGTTAATTATTGACTAGGGGGTATTAAAATTGGATAAATTAAGTCTTCAACGTAAAGAAATAGAAGAAGTTTATGGTAAAATAAGTCCTTTTGAACTTAAAGATAAATTAATCAATCTTGCTGAGGAATCAAAGAAAAATGGTACACACGCACTTTTGGACGCAGGCAGAGGAAATCCTAACTGGATTGCAGCATCTCCAAGAGAAGCCTTTTTCACCTTTGGTCAATTCGCGGTGGAGGAAAGTCGTAGTGCTTGGAGTCAAGGTGACTTAGCTGGAATGCCAAAGAAAGAAGGAATTACAGAGCATTTTATAAATTTCACAAAAAAACATAAAGACTCCCCAGGAATTGAGCTTCTTATTAAAATGATTAATTATGGCATAACAGAAAAGCAATTTGATTCTGATGAATGGATTTATGAATTAGTAGATGGAATTATTGGTGATAATTATCCAAAACCTGATAGAATGTTAGAACATGTTGAAAGTGTAGTCAATGATTATCTCATTCAGGAGTTGTGTTACAATGGGACATTTCCAGGGAAGTTTAAGACATTTGCGGTTGAAGGTGCAACGGCAGCAATGTGCTATATTTTTGATACATTGATTGCAAACAATATATTGTTAAAGGGAGATAAGATTGCACTTATGGCACCAATTTTTACACCTTATCTTGAAATACCTCATTTACCTCGTTATAATTTTGAAGTTGTTGAAGTCTTGGCTGACGAAACAACTGAGGATGGTAGACATACATGGCAATATTCTTCGAGTGAAATTGAGAAAATAAGTGATTCAAATATAAAGGCATTATTTATAGTTAATCCAAGTAATCCAGGTTCTGTTGCAATGAAATCAGAAACTGTTAAACAATTAAAAAATATTGTTGAGAATAACAATCCAGATTTAATGATTATATCAGATGATGTTTATGGTACATTTGTAGACAATTTTCGTTCATTAATGACAGATCTCCCATATAATACAATTGGAGTATATTCTTATTCAAAATATTTTGGGGTAACAGGGTGGCGTCTTGGAACTGTTTCACTCTATGAAGATAATGTATTTGATAAATTATTAAGGCAGCAAGACGAGGATAAAAAGGAAAGAGCAAGAAGAAGGTACGGTGGAATTTCTACTAATCCTGATAGTATTCCATTTATGGATAGAATAGTGGCAGATAGCCGTCAGGTAGCACTTAATCATACTGCAGGGTTATCTACACCACAACAAGTACAAATGGCATTTTTTTCGCTATTTGCTATTACCGATAAAGAAAATAGATATAAACAGTTAACAAAGGATATTTGTCGTAACCGCAAAAGACTTTTGTTCGAAGGATTGGGATTAGATTTGCAGTTAGAGCCCTTGGATGCTTCTTATTATACTCAATTTGATTTACTGGAGTGGGCAGGCAAAAATTATAATAAGGAATTTGTCATATATTTACGACAAAATTATAAACCAGTAGACATTCTCATACGTCTAGCGGAGAAATCATCCATAGTGTTATTAGGTAGTAGTGGATTCCATGGGCCGGAGTGGGCTATCAGAATATCACTTGCAAATCTTAATGATGAATCTTATTCTAAAATTGGAAAAGTTCTTCATAAAGTATTAGAAGATTATGCAAAAGAATGGAATGATTCTAAAAAGAAATAAATAAAGTTGATGAATAAAAAATTGGTTTAAAAAAATACTATGTGTAGGTACAAAAGGTAAAAATTTAAATTTTAAAAAAAAGCAGAGATTACTTTCTGCTTATTTTTTTGCTATGTTGTATCTTATTAATAAATTTTTTCTATAATTACTTCATAACTACCCTCTGGAGCCAAAACAGTACATGTTTCTCCCAGGGACTTTTTATATATTGCCATGCCCAGTGGAGATTCAATACTTATATTCATTATTTCTGGGTTGGTCTCTACTGTAGATACTAGGCATACTTTCTCAATATCATCTGTATCAAGGAATTTAATATCAGCTTGACCACCAAGACCTAGATGGTCATCATTACTATAGTCATCTACTACTGTAGCGCTACGAAGTAATTCTTGAATCTTAATTATTCTATCATTATTAGTTGCTTCGTCATCTTTAGCCGCATCATATTCTGCATTTTCACTTAAATCGCCATGGCCTTTTGCCTCTTTGATTGCTGCTGTTATTTCTTTTCTTTTTTCCCCTGTGCGTAGTTCCAATTCTTCTTCTAGTTTTACTACTCCGCTAGGTGTTAATATTGTACTTTTCATAATTTGTCACTCCTAACAATTTTTATGTATGTGATGATGCTATCTACATTTAAATAAATTAATATATTAAATTTAGTTTAAGATAGTCAACTCAATAAAGAATTATTATATCATATTTTTAGTGATTTTAGTTTTATAGGTGAACTAAATATATAAAAATTTATGATATACTAGAAAACAGATGATTTAATTTTTTGACATGGAGGAAATTTTTATATGAATCAAACAAAAGAATTAGGAACAGAAAGTATTGGAAAACTACTTTTAAAGTTTTCTATACCTGCTATAACGGGTATGATAGTGAGTGCATTATACAACATTGTAGATCGAATATACATAGGTCACATAAAGGGAGTAGGATCTTTTGCTCTTTCAGGACTTGCTATCACCTTTCCTATATCAGTTATTATAATGGCTTTTGGAATGCTTGTGGGTATAGGCGCTAGTGCAGTAATATCAATAAAACTAGGAGAAAAAGACAAAAATACTGCAGATGATATTTTAGGAAATGCACTAATACTTATAACAATAATATCCTTAGTAATTGGAATACTTGGAGTTTTGTTTTTAAACAAACTTTTAATCTTATTCGGGGCAAGTAAAAGTAGTATACCCTATGCAAAAGCATATATACAAATTATACTTATGGGATCCGTTTTTCAAAATATAGGCTTTGGTATCAACAATATTATTAGAGCTGAAGGTAATCCCAAAATGGCAATGCTTACAATGGTATTTGGTGCAGTTATTAATATTATATTAGATCCAATATTAATATTTGGTTTTAATATGGGAATTGAAGGTGCTGCAATAGCAACTGTAATTTCCCAAGCCTTTAATACGTTATGGGTATTAAAATACTTTACTTTTAAGAATAGTGGAAGTATTCTTAAGCTAAATAAGGCGAATTTAAAGCTAAACAAGCATATTATAAAGCAAATTTTTGCTATTGGGATGGCACCTTTTTCTATGCAAATTGCGTCAAGCCTTGTAATTATTTTATATAATAAAGGGCTTTACTCTTATGGTGGGGATCTTGCAATAGCTGCTATGGGAATACTAAACAGCATATCAATGCTTGTCTTTATGCCTATATTTGGTATAAGTCAAGGAATTCAGCCTATAATAGGATATAATTATGGGGCTAAATTGTACCCTAGAGTTTTAAAAGTTCTAAAGCTTGCTATAACGTTAGGTACGTGCATTGTTACAATTGGATTTATTGCAGTTCAACTATTTGCGAAACCGCTTATTTCTGTGTTTGTAGGTAATAATCCTGCACTAATAAATTTGGGCGCCCGTGGACTTAGAATTGATTTGATTTTTTTACCTATTTTAGGCTTTCAAATTTTAGGAGCAAGCTATTTTCAAGCAATAAATGAGGCGAAAATTTCAATGATTTTAAGTATATTGAGACAAGTAATAGTATTAATTCCACTTATTCTTATTCTTCCATTATTTTTTAAATTGGATGGATTATGGCTTTCACAACCATGTGCAGATATTATTGCATCGGCACTTACTGCATTTTTTCTTTATAAAAGTATAGAAGGACTTAAAGAAAAAAGTATAGGCAATAAAGAAATTGAAGAAAAATTATCAAAGCAGTAAGTTAAAAGGTAATGGTAATGGTCCATGAATTTTCAAAATATGGTATAATGTGCAAAGACGAGGGGGCAATACTATGGATCATGTTTATGAACAACTAGTAACAACATATAAAACAGGAGCTTATAAAACAATAAATGCAGCAACATTTATATTTGCAATAATAGGGCTATTAGCTTTTAGCATAAATTTAATTTTTGCTATAGTGCTATTGTGTTTTGCAATAGGGAGTTTCTTCTTCAAGAAAAAATTATTTGTAGAGTATGAGTATCAATTTATATATGGTGAAATCAAAATAGATAAGATAATAGAATTGAAAAAAAGAAGTACAGTAGTTACTTTTAATATAAAAGAGGTTGGACTTCTAGCATGGGAGGGTAGTGATGCTTTAAAAGATTATTCTAACAAGCCTAGTGCTATAGTGAATGCCTATCCTAATACTTCAAAGGAAAGAATTTTTGTTGCAATGGTAACAGAAGGAAACAATAAAATGCAATTAAAGTTTGTGCCAGATGAAGAGTTTTTGAATCGTTGCTTTAAAATTAATCCAAGAGCAATAAAAAGAGTATAAATAAAGCCTTTGCATTACTTTATAAAGTTGCAAAGGCTTTAAAAAATTATTTTAATATCATTCGTTGGTCTCCACCGTATTCAATGCCGCAACACAAACCATCCTCACAAAATATGTCCTTAGAAGTTGTTTTATCTATAAGAGTAACCTTTACTGAGGCTTTTAAATTTTCATCCACTAGTGGAACCATTTTATCATCTCTAGGTCCCATACAGAGCATGAAATCTTTTTTATCGGTTTTTGTTTCAATTATTAATTTATATTTTTTATTTTCACTAGTGATTATAACATCCACATCATTTTGTATAATGTCTAAGGTGCTTCTATTTATTGTTGTAAATTTATAAAATTTATCCTCTACATATAATCCAATTAAAAAGCCTCTAAAGCTTGTTATCATAAAAGGAATATGGCCTATAGAGCAACTAATGGAGGCTTTTCTATTTTTGAAACTATTGCACTGTACCCAAGTCCAAGAATAAGGAAAAGCAGAGCCCCAATTTTTTTCTACATAACCTTTTCCACCAGTAAAATCTATATCTTCACCATTAATACATAGGCAGCCTTTAAGATCCATGTCCATAACTGAAACTTGACTATAACATTGCATTGAAGGTATAAAATTGTAGTATCCCATGCTTCCAGGATTTATTACAGAGTCTGGCCATTTTAGAAGATTTTCAAAGGAAATACAACCATTTATTTTATCAAGGTTATCATTTATATTTAAAGAAATTTCCTTTAAAGAAAAATTGTTATTTGCAATATTTATATTAAACTCATTGTTACTTTTAGAGTGAAATTCATCTTTGGAAAATTTTTTATAGCTATAACTCACTTTATTACCTTGTAATATTTGAATAAAAGAGTGGGAGTTTTCAACGGATTTACCAAGGTAAATTCCAGGTATTAAAGATAGTACATTAGTCATATTTTTATCTACTAATTTGAAGTACCAGCCTTCGAAAAAATTACTTTTTTTATTATTTCCATGAAAAACATCTGGGTTTATTATATTTTTTAACATTGGTTGCTCCTTAGAAAGTATGATTTTTTCTATTTTAAGCTGATTTTGTATTTTAATAGTAATAACCGTATAAAACAATTCAGTTTATTGTAACACATTTTAACTATTGTTATTCTACATGCTAATAATAATTATCTCTTTGAGGCATTTTAACTTATTTAAGAAGGAGCAAAATAAAAGCTTTATTATGAATATTATCTAATAATAAAATAAATTGTTATTAGCTTGAAGTGTTTTTATATTTACAATCGTTATATTAAGTGTAAGGACAAAGGGGGGGGATGGTTATCCAAAAGGATCAGTTTGCAGACTATATAAAACAATATGAACGTTTAATCATTACTATTTGTCTATCCTTTACAAAAAATTACTTTGATGCAGAAGATTTGGCACAACAAACCTTTTTGTCTGCCTATACTAATTTTAATAAATTTGATGGGGTGAATTTTAAAGCTTGGCTTACTAAAATTGCTGCAAATAAATGTAAAGATTTTCTTAAAAGCCCTGCAAGAGCAATTCATTGCCTATCAAATGAAGATTTTGAAGGAGTAGTAGACACGGGAGACTTACCTGAGGATACACTTTTAAAAAAACATAGTAGGGAAAAGATATATAGTTTATGTGAGAAACTAAAGGAGCCTTATAGGGCGGTGGCCATAAACTATTTTTGTGAAGATATTAAGCTTTCCGATATGGCAAAAGATACAGGTCAAAGTTTGAAAACATTGCAAACTCATCTGTATAGATCCAAAAAACTGTTAAAAGTTTTGTGGAAGGAGGAGTTAATGTGAGTACTACATTATTTAAAGAATATGGTCACTTAACTAAAACATCACTAAAAGCACTTAAAGAGGGTTCACTAAATGACAATGAACTAATTTTATTATCAGAACATATTTGCAATTGTGAAGGTTGTGCGGATGCACTAGCTAATAGTTTCAATGATAATGAGCTTGTAGAGGCGCCACTAGGGTTTGAGCAGGAGGTATTCTACAAAGTGAAAAAGAAAAAAGAAAATAATACTCAGTTTGTGTTTTATTCTCTTCGGGTAGTAATGGCAGCAAGTGTAGCATTAATGATTGTTTTTTCAAATGGATTAAATTTTCTAGCTAATACAGAAACCAAAACATTAAAAGTAAACCCAATGAGTTTGAGTACTATTAACACAATTAATGAAAGTCTTAATGATTTCTCTCAAAAAATAATTAATTTGGAGGTTTTTAATAATGAAAAAGGAAAAAAGTAAGTTTTTAACCTTTTGTTTTTCAATGTTACCTGGTGCAGGTCACATGTATATGGGCTTTATGAAGATGGGTCTATCATTTATGGCAGCATTCTTCTTTTTAATATTTCTTTCTAGTTGGCTGTCTATAGGCCCACTGCTATTTGTTTTACCACTAATCTGGTTTTATTCGTTTTTCGATTGTATAAACAAACGTTATTCAACGGATGAAGAATTTTTGCTCTTAGAGGATGATTATTTATTTTCACTTGATGAATTAGGAAACATAGATTGGGGTATATTAAAAAAACACAGGTTGGTTTCAGGAATAATACTAGTACTCCTTGGTGTCTACTTAATATGGATTAACACTATAAACAGTTTAACGGGATATATTTCTGACGAAGTATATAACGCGATTCATAATATAACAAGAATGGCTCCTCAAATAATCATAGGTGTTGTAATAATTGTTATAGGTACAAAGCTTATTATAGGTAAAAAAAGAGAGTGTGATATGAATGATTAAGGGACGCAGGGTGGGGACATTTACCACAGGAATAGTTTTAGTTATATTTGGCATAATGTTTTTATTACGATTAATAAATCCAAATATTAATTATTTACTTATAGCATCCATGTGGCCACTGGTTTTAATTATACTGGGTATTGAAATTATTGTAGCCTATATAATAAACAAGGAAGAGATAATGAAATATGATTTCAGCGCAATATTCCTTATAATAATGGTATCATTCTTTGCAATGGGAATGGGGTGTATGGAGTATGTAATTACTCATATGTCGCAGTTTAGAACAGTATTTTAAATTGTGAAACCTGTGAACTCTAAAATATTTTCCGAGATAACAAAAATGTCAGATATGTTTTAATAACATATCTGGCATTTTTCAGATATAAGTTCATTGTATGTAAACTTTATATCTATATAAAATAATTATTCTGTAAGTGGGAACCAACCTGGTGTATTTATAATTGCATTCCAAAGTGGTTCTGGTATATCTAAAGATTTTCCACGAGATTTACTTAATGTAGTACGTATTTCCGAAAAATTCTCGTTTTGAACTTTGTATGCCCAATCAGGTTCCATTATTATTTCTCTACCAAGGGCTACAAATGCTGCACCACTATCAAGTACCTTTATAGCATCGCCGGGTGTATGGATAGACCCAACACCAATGAAAGGGACTCTACCATGGATTTGGTCAAGTATCTTGCAAATTATAGGGCTCGTGCTGTTGGTATCTCGCATTGAACTTTGCCAGAAATCCATTATGGAAGCATGCAAGTAACTTAGTCCTTGATTTGCTAATGCATCTATAAATAAAAGTGTATCATCTAAAGTTATCCCTGGATTTTCTGTTTCCTCTGGAGAAAATCTATAGCCAATTATAAATGAAGCTCCAGCCTCTTCTTTTACAACTTTTTTGACTTCGGCTATAACAGCCAATGGGAAATTCATTCGTTTTTCTACGTTTCCTCCCCAAAAATCACTCCTACGATTTGAGTGAGGAGAAACAAATTGTTGTAATAAATATGTGTTAGCACCATGAATTTCCACACCATCAAAACCTGCAGCTATTGCAAGTTTTGCTGTTTTACCAAAGGCTTTAATAATATCTTGAATTTCTAATTCTGTCATTTCTCTAGGTGTCATTGCACCGGGTCTTTCTGGTGCTACAGCACTGGCACTAATAGTTTGTCCACCTGGTATTTCAGCAGGAATAGCCATTCTACCACCATGGAACATTTGTAGAATGGCTATGGCGCCTTCTCCCTTTATAGTCTGAGCTAATTTTTTTAGACTTGGTAAAAAGCTAGTATCATAGGCGGCAAATTGGCCTGGAAAGCCTTTGCCAGATTCACTTACATAGGTTGTTGCAGTAATAACCATACCTACACCCTTTGATCTTGCTTTATAATAACTTAATTCTGACTCAGATACAGTTCCGTCGCTATTACCTGAAAAAGTGGTCATAGGAGCCATAACTATGGGATTTTTTACATTTATTGATGAACCTAAGGTTCTAGACTTAAGTAGTTTTTCTATTTTCAATTTAATCTCTCCCTTTCAAATAAATCTTATTATAATTTCCTTTATTTACATAATACTATATTTGCATACCGTTGTAAACAATAATTATTATTGTTAAATATTTATTAACATACATGATTTATTTATTATTTCATATTTAAAACTTGACAATGTACAAGGTATGGATTTATCTCATTTAAAGGCTGAAAAATTAGAAAGGGCATCTGATAAAGGAGTTTATGGCATTAACATCCAAGATAATAATATACTTACTGATTTTGGAGTGAAAACTGATAATATGATTTTATGTATTCCTTGTAATACAAAGCAAATGGACAAGGCTATTTTAGCTGCTAAATGGATTATTGATAATAAATAAAAAAAAGGCTATTACAAAACTAATTGCAGTAGCCTTTTGTTTGTTTATTTTCTAATACCATAACCTCCATATATAGTTTTAGTATCTACTAGGGAAATTACTGCATTAATATTGGTGTTAGTTATTAATTTTAACACTTTAGATTTTCTTTTTCTTTTAACATGCAATATAAGCATTTTTTTAGCTTCCTTTAAACCTTCAGCATCCATAATAGTAACACCTATATTTTCTGCTCTTAAGGTTCTAGCCAATGTTGGACCATCTTTAACTGATACTATTATATTTAAAGTAATTAGTCCCAGTGCTAGTTTATCTTCTAAAATGCAACCAATATAATTTCCGCAAGAAAATCCTAATGCATATGCAACTATTTTAAATGGCTCTTCACTTATTCCAATAAGTACTGTAGTTATTAAATACAACCATATAAGTACTTCGAAAAAGCCAATAATAGAACCGAAAAACTTTTCACCTCTAGTTATGAGTACTGTCCTAACAGTTGCAAGAGAAACCTCAATTATTTTAGCAAAAAAAATTAGAAAATATATAAACATATGCATCATTCCCCCATGAAAATATTCGTAATTTGCACCTACTCTAGTATAGTATATATTATGATACATTTAAAGCGTTTTAGCATGATATATCTATGAAAGTGAATATATATTTTTATTTTTTTATATTGGTAAAAAGTAAAAAAAGGAATTATCTAAAATATGCCGAAATTATGTATAGAAGTAAGAAATTTGCATAATAAAATTATATGAGGGGGAGATTTGATGATTGAAAATTCGATTAAAGTATTAGTATGTGATGATTCTATGTTAATTAGGAAAAAGCTAAAAGAAGTACTAAAAAGTTGTGGTTGTAATGATATTTTAGAAGCTGTTAATGGGCAAGAGGCAATAGACATATACAAAGAGAGTAATCCGAGCTTGGTATTTATGGATATCATTATGCCTATTAAAAATGGAATACAGGCAGTTAAAGAAATATTAGAATTTGATAAAAATGCAAAAGTAGTAATGGCTTCTTCAGCAGGTACAAAAGAACATATAAAAGAGGCAATAAAAGTAGGCGCCTTTGAATTTGTACAAAAACCTTGGGAAGCTGAACAAATTAATAAGATTCTTCTTAATTTAAAATAGATAAGGAGCGTGAAGCTATGTTTAGTCAATATTTTGGTCAATATTTATTAAGTGAAAAATATCTAACAGTGTTGCAATTGAAGAAAGCACTAGAATATCAACATTCAGTTAGACTAAAACTGGGAGTTTTAGCTATAAATGCGGGATATATGAATGCGCAGCAAGCCAGTGAAGTACATCAAATGCAAGCAAAGGTTGATAAACGATTTGGTGAGATAGCTGTAGATCTAGGATATATAAAAGAGGAGCAAGTAGATGAATTGTTATGTTCTCAAAGCTTTGGTCATCTCTTACTGGCACAAGCCTTAATAGATAAAAACTATATGTCTCTTGAAAGGTTTGAAGGAGCACTTTATGAGTATAAGAAAAAGTATAATATCTCTAAGCAGCAATTTGATGCACTACAAAGAGATGATGTAGACGAAATAATAAATGTTTATGTAAACTTAGAAGAGGATAAATATGGAGATGAAATAAAACAATATATTTCTTTGTTTATGCGAAATATAATTCGATTTATTGATTCAGAAGTTTATACAAATAAAATTATTAAAGTTGAAGAATGCAAAACAAAATGGGTAGTAAGTCAAAGAATAAAAAATTTGATTAATTTACAAACTTATATTAACGCAGAAGAGGAAGTGTTTGTAAAAATTGCTTCTAGATATGCGGAGGAAGAATTAACAAGTGTGGATGAAATGGCTAAAGATTCAGTGGGTGAATTTTTAAATTTAAACAATGGATTGTATCTTGTAGCCATGTCTAATATGGGAATTCAATTAGATATGGAGCCTCAGTCAGTGTCTTTTGAAAAGACAATTTCTTCTACATATATGCTTCAAATAGAATTACCATTTGGTAAAATGGAGCTTATCATATCTCATTTATAGAATAGACCATTAAAATTGTTATTTTCTGCGCAAAATGTTATAATGAATATATGAGCGAAAATATTGAAAAATAAAAGTTGTAATTTATAAATAAGTGTTTAAAAATTTACGAATGGGGTGATGTCTGTGTTAGCTTATAATGGTGAAATTTCTACATGCGAAAAACATCTAATAACAACTAACATAGGACTAGCTAAATCTATTTCCGTGACAACTAATAAGAAGTTAAATTCTAAAAGATAAAAACACCTAGAAGGCAATATATGCTTTCTAGGTGTTTTATTTTTAGAATTTGATAGGTGTGGGATTTATAAATACAACTATTTAGTGTACTAACCTAAACTAAAAAAAATATTTACAAATAAAGGAGAATTCAATTATGAACAAAAGTGAAATTATAATTAAAGGGTTACCTGTAAAAACAACTAAGTTAGGCAATGGTGATATTAATTTACTATTTAAAATAGGAACTTATGATAATATGGAGTCAATTTATAGGGTAATTGTAAAAAAAGATTATTGGAGAGATGCAGTAGTAGGTATGAAGGATGTAAATTACTTTGTGATCAAAGGGGAATTAAAAGCATGTGTAAATAGCAAAGGAACACCTTTTATTTCAGTGGAAGCAGCATCAATTAAATTATTCCATTTGTTAAAAGATGAGAATGGACAAATAGATTTAAATGCTGATATGCCAACAGGAACTGATGAAATAATGGATATTGCAAAGCTAGTAAATGAAAATGAAGATTTGTCGATAAAACGTTCAAAGAACAAAGCTATAAATTATATGAAAAATAATAATAAATTTAGCACACCTATAGTTGTTAAAAAAGGTAGCCTTATAATAGTGTCAGGATATGACCAATATGCTGCAGCACAAGAACTTGGAATAAATAATGTGCCAGTTTCTTATGAAGAAAATTAATAAGGAGCACTATGATTTCAATATAATGGTGTGAGGTATTTATAATCAAACTTTATAGAAATAGTTAACAAAGGAGAAGCACGAGCTCCTCCTTTACTAAATATTTATTCTATATAAGTTAAGAGATATTCAGAGAAAACAAGCAAGTATAATGTTAATTGAGATAATCAATAGAAAACTTAAATATTATGGAATGGAAATATTGAAAATTAACACTCAAAAGGTTAAAGCATCCCAATATAGTCATTTCACAGGCGAATATAATAAAAAAGAATTAAAAGATAGATGGAATAATCTATTCAAATTCAAAGGGATTGTTATTCTGCTTTCCTTATTATGAATGTGGAAAATGATTTAGAATTAATTAATAGGGAGTTATGCAATAAAACTTATGATAATTTTAAGACATTGCATGATTTTGAGATTAATAGATTAAAAGAAATGAAAATAAGTGGAATTAATTTAATATCAAGTATTGGGATTTAAGTAAGTAAATACGGTTTTGAAGTGAGCCGTTATGCTATCGTTAATGGGTACGGAGGTATCTTTGGTAGTAAAATTCTTAGGGGAAATAATTAGTGCTAGCGTGTTGTAGGTATAAGCATTTAGAAATAATGTAAGTCTTTTAGTGAGAGCATTAAAGAAAGTTATTTAGTACTTAAGAACCCCATGCATTTATGCGTGGGAGTTTCAGAACTAGTAAGGTAAATATGTTTGAATATAGTAAGCAAAAAGGCTATAATATATTGAGCACAAAATATTGTTTATTTTATAAATTTTTATAAATGTTTGGAGGTAACAAATGATTTGCAACAGCTGTAAAAATGAATTTACAAATATTGATGGATTAAAATTTTGCCCCTATTGCGGATGGGAAATTCAAGACAACATTGATTTGGAAGCTGAACAGATTCCTGATAAAATTAATAATGAACAAAGGGAAAATATAGTTGATGCTGGCACAGTGGGAAAAAAGAGTGATACTTTAGCCATGCCTGCAATAACAGAAGAAGATATAAACAAGTTTAACAAAGGTAAGTTTTTTAGTTCTCTAAAAAAACCTTTTGTGAACATTAAAGGAAGCAGGGAAAAATTTTTTACTTCTTTTAAAAAACCAGTTATGAATCTGAAAGTACTTATACCTATAATAGCATTGTTAGTTGTTATTGCAGGAGGGGTGTTTGCATACTCATTACTTATTGTTAAGCCTGTAGATGAAGTTAGAATAAAAGCAGACTTGATAGGTAAAGTAATAACTCTTCCTAAAGGGACAAGCATAAAAATAAGTGAAGATTACATGAAAAGTTTTACTATAAGCAGCAGGAATACGGATAAGCATAAGGATGAGATAAAAGTAGCATTAACATTGAATAATGGCGCTATTGAGGCGAAGACCTTAGTTTCAATAGTATATACATCTGAAGGTAATAATCAATGGAAAGTTAGTGATGAAATTGGGCTTGAGGGGGTCACTGCGATAAAACCAGTAGTTGGGATGGATGAAAAGAAGTTTCTTACTGGATTAAAGAAATTGAATATAAATATTTCAGATACACCAGTAACCTTAGGCGGACAAGATGTTAAAAAGCTTGGTATTAGTTCGAGAACACCGGACTTAAAAAATGGGAAAGAAGAAATCATAGTTCAAGCTTCCATAGATAGCGGACTTCTTGCTGCCAATGGTAAAATAAAGTGTAAGCTTGTTTTTGAAAATGAAATTTGGACCCTTGCGAGTATTGTAGAAAATAGCAATGAAGATTTTAAATTAATAATATCACCAACTTTTTCTAATGAAAAAGTTATTGAACCTATAAAAAAACGAGGATTTGAAGAAACACTATCTTATTCAGGTTTTTTCGGAGGCAAAGGATTTACCGTAAAGGATAGCTTTACCAATAGTATTGTGGTATCCGGAAAAGAGTTTGATGCGCAAACGGGAACATTAAATGTTACTGCTAAGAGAGAAAATGCAGCCGGAGAATTAAACTTAGGATTATCGACTTATTATACTTTTTCAATATCTTTAAGTAAGATATCCTTAATAGATGGCTCAAAAACTACCATTGATAGTGGAAAAATAAATAATGTGCCTGATTCAGTGATAAAATCCACTATATCTAACGGCGAAATAGAAGGAAGCAATTTGCTTTTTTGGTGGTCCAATAATCATAAAATAACACCTGAAGAGTTGAATACCTATAAGACTAAGGAGACGTTATCTAAGAAAGGTTTTGAAAATATAAAATATGTTTATGGAAGTATTACTTATCTAGATGTTAAAAAGGATAAGAAGGACAAAACAGACAAAGTAGACAAAACAGTTTCTTTTGTAGCAGTATATTTCCTTGTTTATGACGATGCTAAGGGATATAATTGGAAATTAGATAAATTAGTTGGTGAAGATTCACCAAATTACAAGGACTACAGTAAGATATCGGAAAATCAATAAAACTTAGGGTTTCTTATATAATAAATGCCGGCTAAGGTTAATCTCAGCCGGCATTTATTATATGTTTTAGTAATTAACATTTGCTTAATAAAGAGATAAAAGGAGATTTATATGAAGAATTCACAAACATTAAAAACAGATTTAGACAGGATTGAAGGAAAAAGCTATAGGCTTTACAAAGATTTAGAGGGGCAATATGATTTTGGAACTCATACACTTAGCATAGATCATGTCCAAGGTGATCCGTTTGCATCACCATCAAGAATTAGAGTAATAATAAATCAAAATATTGCAAAATTCCCAAAGAAAATTTTTGATAATAAGAACAAAAATATTGCTGTAGCAGATTACTTAACAAGAGAATTTTATTCTAATATAAATAAGTGTGCTGAAAGAGGCTCTGGATCTGGGAAGAGTGGACTCATAGCTATAAGTAAATGTCCACAGGAAATATTAAAAAGAACTTCAATAATTATAAATGAAGATAAAATAGAAGCAAGGTTTTATGTGGGGTTTCCAGCTAGAGGAAGAAGTGTTTTATCAAAGGAGCTTGAGAAAATTTTATATAAAATCATACCTGGCATCATAGAGAAAACTTTACTATATAAAAATATTAATAGTCACAAATTAATGAGCAGAGTAAAGGTTGTAGAAGACCAGGAGAGTATAAGAAGTGAATTATCTAATAGAGGACTAGTTGCATTTGTAGCTAATGGGTCAATACTTCCTAGAGAAAGTGGTGTATCTTCAAAAGTATTAATAGAGGGCAAGGTATTTGTTTCACCAAAGGAATTAGAAGTGGAGTTTAATACTGAGAGTCACGGCACAATCTGTGGTATGGGAATAAAAAAAGGTATAACACTTATAGTTGGTGGAGGATATCATGGTAAATCTACATTATTAAAAGCGCTAGAGCTTGGAGTTTATAATCATATTGAAGGTGATGGTAGGGAGTTTGTTATAACAGATGAATCTGCTTTGAAAGTAAGAGCAGAAGACAGTAGATGTATAACTAAAACAGATATATCGCTATTTATAAGTAATATGCCGGGTGGAAAGGATACTGTAGAGTTCTCTACAGAAAACGCAAGTGGGAGTACATCACAGGCGGCGAGTATCATTGAGGGAATAGAAAGTGGAGCTAAGGTGTTTTTAATAGATGAAGATACATCCGCCACTAATTTTATGATGAGGGACGATTTAATGCAAAAATTAGTTTGCACAGAAAAAGAGCCAATCACACCCTTTATTGAAATAGCGAAGTCGCTATATGAGCAAAAGAGTATTTCAACAATAATAGTAGTAGGAAGCTGTGGAGATTTTTTTGATATAGCAGATTCTGTAATACAAATGGATAATTATATGGCTGTGGATGTGACAGAAAAAGCTAAAAAGCTAAGCCTTGGTCATATTATAAAAAGAATAATGGATAGAAACGTAAAAATAGATATTGCTTTTAATAGGCGAGTTAAGGCTGGGACTATTGCTCTTGGGGAAAAAGGAATTAAAATTAAAACTATAGGAATAGACACTATAAATATAAACAAAGAGGATATAAATTTGAGAGGTGTGGAGCAAATAGTTGATAATGAACAATTAAATGCTATCGGATCAATTATGAAATGGGCAGAGAGTAATATTATGAATAAGGATCTAGGTTTTGAGACTATGGTGGATAATATAATTTGTGAAATAGACAAAAATGGGTTGATATCTTTGGATAAATCAAAAGGTGGGAGTGGGAGTTTAGCTATGCCAAGAAAGCAAGAAATAATGGCAGCTTACAATAGATACAGAAACTTAAAAATATAATATTCATGTAGCTAAGTGTTTTTTTTGAAGAGGTATTAAATAAAGAATAAATAGTTAAACTAATGTTATGTATAGGATCAGGATGAAATAAGTATTACCCATGATTAGGAAATAAGAAATAATAGCGCCCTATGTTAGGTACAGAAATTTTAAAATACAATTATCTAAGGAGTATAGATAAGAGAGGTGAAATCTAATATGGCATTATTTAACAGCAAAAACAGAGATGATGACGGTAAGAATCTTTATACTAATTCAATAGCCCAGGCTCAGCTTCCAAAAGACGAGCTACCTGATAAAATTTCCGACCCTGGAGTGATTCGTCAACTGATTCATGATGAACTATTTATGGACGGAAATGCTCGTCAAAACCTAGCAACTTTTTGCACTACATACATTGAAAATGAAGTTCGTAGTCTTATAGATTTGTCAATTAATAAAAATATGATAGATAAGGATGAATACCCACAAACTGCTGAAATTGAACATAGATGTGTGAATATATTGGCAAATCTTTGGCATTCACCTGGAAAATTAGATACCATTGGGTGTTCCACAGTTGGATCTAGTGAAGCGGGCATGCTTGGCCGGCCTAGCACTTAAATGGAAGTGGCGAAAACGTCGCGAAGCTGAGGGTAAACCTACCAATAATCCTAACATCGTATGTGGTCCTGTACAAATATGTTGGCATAAATTTGCACGTTATTTTGATGTTGAAATAAGAGAAGTCCCACTAATGCCAGGCGAGCTCGGTATGAAACCGAACCAACTAGTGCAGTACTGCGATGAGAACACAATTGGAGTAGTAGCAACTTTAGGTAGCACATTTACCTGTATCTATGAACCAGTGCAGGAGCTGGCTAAAGCCTTAGATGCAATTGAGAAAGAAACAAGTTATGATATTCCAATTCATGTAGATGGCGCTAGCGGAGCATTCATTGCACTATTTATACAGAAAAATGTTAAATGGGACTTTTGTATTTCTAGGGTCAAATCTATTAATGCCTCCGGTCATAAATTTGGAATGTAACCACTTGGTGTTGGTTGGATTATTTGGAGAACTTTGGATGATTTGCCTGAGAAATTAATCTTTAATGTAGATTATTTAGGAGGACAAATGACAACATTTGCACTGGATTTTTCACGACCAGCGGGTCAAATTATATCTCAGTATTACAAGTTTTTGCAATTAGGTAATGAGGGCTACACTGCAATTAACAATGCTTGTGCCGACACTGCGCAGTATTTGGGGGAAGAGCTTGGAAAAATAGACTTATTTGATATATTATATGATGGGCATGGTGGTATACCAGCAGTTTGTTACTCCCTAAAGGATGAAGCTGGAGCAGGGTTTTCACTTTATGAACTTTCTGATTGGTTAAGAATGCATGGTTGGCAAATTGCATCCTATCCACTCCCAAGCAATCGCCAGAATTTAACCGTACAACGTATATTAATTCGTCATGTTGTTAGTCGTGATATGATATTTTTATTCCTTCGTGATTTAAAAAAGGAATTGGAGTATTTAAAGAAGAACCCATTATTAGTTCATTCTAATGAAGTTAGTTTTCATCAATAAATAAAAACTCCAAGCTCTTAGGTTACTTCTAAGAGCTTGGAGTTTTCTAATTTTTGAAATTTATTTCAATAGCAAGTAAAGTAAATATAAATTTGAGGTGAAATGATATGGATAAATATACAAGAGAAGAATTTATATGGTAATTATTGGTTTTGTACTATAAAATTAATAATCTCCTCTTCCAGTTTTATCAATTTTAACCTTCACATTAACTTCTATTTTTGAATCACATACTATAGAATTCCAATCTACCCCCGTTTGTCTACCATTTTTAGCTGCTGCAACTTGACCTAGATCTAAACAATCAATTTTATATTGGCTTCTCATTTTCGTTATAAAACTATCACATTCTTTTTTAACCTTTTGAGCCATATCTCTGTTAAATTCATCATTTTTTTCAGAACTACTTCGTAAATTTTTATAAAGTGTATTTTCTATTATATCGCCATCTAAATCAATATTTATAGTAAAATTATATTTATCCCCTTTTTTAGTGCAAGAAATTTTTCTCTTAGAAGTAGCATAATAGTTAATATAATCTTTTGCATTCTTTTGTATTGTAAGGATGCCTCTAACATTATTCTCTTTTATTATATTAAATGTTTTAAGCTCATCTGTATTAATTTTTGTAATCATTTTATCTTTTTTAAATAGTGCCATTCCAGTAATTTCAATTCCTTTATCTACTATTTCAATGTAAGGCAGTGTAATGTTACGTCCCTCACTATCAACAGCAAAAAACACATCTATTATTTTATAATTATCCGAAAAAAAGTTATAGTATTTGGAGTTCTTAATTAATCCCGCTATAAAATCTCCAGAGCTTGGATATCCTTTTATATTCATGTTGAGTATGTCTGCTGCCTTATCTTTAGATACTACCATATATGCAGTGTCATTTAAATATGGATTTCGAAATAAAATATCTATCATATTCCTAATACCAAATACTGCGGCCTCTTCACTCTCAACAACTAATTTTTCAGAACCTAATATGCTTTCTTTATCATCAATTAATTGCCTAACCTGCCTAGTTTGGCCAAGATTTGCGGCAGTGGACTTTATTACATCACTTTCTATTTTTTCTTGAGGCCCAAATAAATACACTGAGAATAATGTAGTATAATTTACAATATCGCTCTTTATATCAATGTCTTGGCCTATTGCAGAAATAATATTCAATTGTTCAATTGGTTGCTGCTGTCTTAACCCGGAGGAGAAAAAAATAGCAATTGCACTACATATTAAAATTGGGATTACATATTTTTTTTTGTTATTCTTCATTTTAATTGTCCTTTTTTAACATAAATTATTAGCGTTATTATTGTCACATAAGCTACATTGAATAATACATATTTAGGAGTTATAAAGTTTAGAAAACTTGTTGCTGTTGAAAGATTACTATATTTCAGGGATAAATAAAATATTAACGGATAAATAATATAAACAATTTTTTTTATTTCGGTTTTTTTAAAAAAGTCCTTTAAAATGAAAGCTGTTGCAAAGTAGTTATTAGCTATTGTTTTGCAAATAATAAGAGCCCATATAACAACAAACACAAACTTAAAATTGCTAATAGTAGGTATTCTTACGGTTTTAGCTACCATATTTACAGACCATAACATCTTGGGAATAATATCTATTCCCACATAATAAATCGTAATAAATGTAATCCAAGCATAAATTATTGCTGTTATTAGAACTCCTTTTATTGATGCTTTCATAACTTTTGTCTTGTCAGTTATAAATGGATAGATTAAAAATATAATTTCAATTCCTCCAAAAGCAAAAGCCGAGTATTGGCTTGCCTTTACTATATTTAAAACTCCACTACCTAGTATTGGAAATATATTTAAATAGTTTCCTTGGAACAACGCAGCACATAAAATTATAGATAAAAGAATAGTAAGTATAAACATTAACTGATTGACTCTTGCTAAAATCTTTAATCCTTTTGTTGCCGTATATGCAGCCAACGCTAGTATGACTATTAATATTTTTTGTAAACTTAAAAAACTCACTATTAAAGTCCACTTTATTAGACTAACTTGAAAAGCTATGGATGTAGTAAATAATACAAAATACAATAAAAAAATAATATTTAAAATATTTCCAATAAATTTTCCAAAACATATCTTGCTTAAGACTAAGATGTTTTTTTTGGGATGTATTTTGCATAAAATTGAAGCAATAATAACCATGTATAATGGGTATACGGCTCCAATAAATGCCGATATCCACGCATCCTGTTTTGCGACAACTACTAGATCATTAGGTAATGATAATATTCCAACACCAATCATAGATCCAATAAGCAGAAAAGTAAACTCACCTGGAGATATATCATTACTTCCTACTTTTTTCATTTTTATTTCCTCCAAACTTATTTCTGAAATCAGTTTGTCTTACTGGATTATTATTGGGTATAGACTCAGGCCTCTTATTCATTTTCCATAATGGAGCTCTAATAAACATATCTTTTAAATCATCATATTTGTCTAGTGGAAAATATGGAACTCCAAAGCTATCTAATGAAAGAAGATGTACAAATAGAAAATATAAACCTGCAATTAATCCTAATGCTCCTAAATAGTTAACTAAAAATAATAAGGGAAACCCTAGTAACCTTATTGTAATTGACATATCATAGCTTGGTACGATAAAAGTTCCAATAGTTGCAACTCCTACTATTACTAATGTGGTTGGACTAACTATTCTTGCCTGCAAAGCAGCATCGCCTATTATAAAACCTCCAACTACACTTAATGTTTGAGCAATTTTAGTAGGAAGGCGTAATCCCCCTTCTCTTAAAATTTCTATAACAACTTGCATAGATAATATTTCAAGAAATGGCGATACCCCTATATTTAGTCTTGATTGAACTATAGGAATTATAAATCGAATTGGAATTAGTTCCGAATTATACATAATTAAAGTTAAATAAATAGATGGTAATATGACAACAATAAAAGTTGCAAAGATACGAATGAATCTATTAAAATTACTTACAATTGTTCTTTGATAATAATCTTCTGCTGCTTGAAAAAATTCTATAAACAAAGATGGAACAGTAAGCACAAAGGGTGTACCATCAACAATTATAGCAATTTTACCTTCTAAAAGATTTGATTGCACAACATCTGGTCTTTGAGTTGCATATGCTTGAGGGAAAATAGAGTATGGGTATTTCTCAATATATTGTAAAATCTCCCCACTAGCTCCAATGAAATCTACATCGATTAATGATAATCTATTACGAATATCATCAAGTATGTCTTTATCAACAATGTCATCAACATATAATAACGCTATATCCTTTTGTGAACGTCTTCCAACAATTAGATTCTCTATTTTCAAATTTTTATCTTTTAGTGATCTTTTTACTAGGCTGAGATTTACTTGAAGGTTTTCTACAAACCCATCTCTTGGTCCTTTAATTCCCACTTCGTCCATCGGTTCTGTAATACTTCTATGTTCAGCACCAGCTGTATCTGCAACAATAAAACTATTTGCTTCATATATAATAATAGCTGTTTGCCCACTTTTAATATCCTTTGCTACTATACTAATATCACTTTCAATAGCTATCTTTGACATTGAAATATATTTATCGCAGACATGCTCATTAATCAATTCAATAGTGCTTAAATCTTCATTCACTTGATGCATTAAAGGATTTAAAATATCTCTATTGATGATATTTTGATCTACTAAGCCATCTTTATATAAAAGTGCAGCTTCAATAGGATGTATTATTCCAATATGAAATTTTCTTATTATAATTTGTTGGTTATTACCGCTTAATTCTGTAATAGAATTGATTTTATCCTCAAGCTTCATAAGTAAATCATCCTTCCTCATAGATATAATTTTCTTTACTAATTATGTAGAAAATCGTATTCAGTTAAAATTATATCCAATAAGGTATAAATTAGTCATTTTAGGTGATTCGAATATAAGTAAAACCTATTCAAGATGTTCTATTTAGGTATAATCTTTGAACAGAAAAGAAAAAATCTTCATCTTAAAAGAGAAATGCTTAATAATATAGTTATAAGATTATTTCATCATTACATAATAAATTAGGTTAATATAGTCAGAGTTCGTGTTTTGAATAGGTTTGGATTCAGATGTTGAGGCTACCAAAACTATCACCATAAGTATACTTTTCTTTTGTTGTATATTTAGTTCTTCTAGACATAAAAATACTCCCATTTCTAGTAACAGATTTTTATTATTTAATCTGTCTACTTTATTGGGAGCATATCATTGTACTTGTGTTACATTCACATTGTTCAACTTAATCAAAAATATAAAAGGAACTTAGTTACTTTTATATTTTTATAGAATTGTTTTTTATTATATAATCTAAAACAATATATTTTTTTATTTATTTTGGGAATAGTAGTGAGAAACAATAAGCTTGTCCAATTCTTGGCTAACTAATATTGTTCTTTCGTTTAAAGGTCCTTTTTCATTTATAAGTTTTATTAGTTCATCTCTTAATTCCTCCATAATTTACCTCTTTCTTTGATAATATGTTTTTTTAAACAACAATATACATTATATTACAACCCTTACATTTTTGCAATATAAAATTTAAAAAATTGTAATGTTAGAACTATTTAAAAAACAAAGTGAAAGTAACACAATGTTAATTGAGTTACTTTCACTTTGGGTGTATTGCTCATTCCTTAATTTTTTCAATTTGAATGTAACATATGTATTAACTTATAACGTTCAATGTATTATAAATCAGCAAATTAATAAATTACATAAAAAAGAAGGTGTTTACCTTTTTTTACATTTCAGATTCTTTTATGTGTCTATATAATGTGTTTTTGCTCATATTTAATGATTTTTGAAAATTCAATATTGTTACTTCTTTATTTTACCAATTACTATAATAGTTATTAAACTTTCGTGGTAGAATTCTAGTAGGTTTACCAAATTTAATGCTCTTGTCTTTAGCATTCTTAGTCGTGCGATAACTCTAACTGTATTTTTTTCAGTTCATGGTTCGCTATATAAGATAAGAAGTTGATAGCCATATGTTTATGGTATAGTCTAGTTTATTGACTCCTGTGCTTAATAAAAGAAATCAAGTATTAATATACTTAAATATAATAAATTAAAAGTGTGAAGGCAGATTACTAAAATATTTCGCTGGTATTTAGGAAAGTCACTAATATTTTATATATGATCCATGAAGGTTTTATTTTTTTTATAGAATATAAAGGAAAATTATGAATGTTTGTTGAATTATGTAAAGAAAGCGCATTATACATGGTAATATGCTAGCTTTATATAATGTCTAAACTGTTATTACTATAAGTTGAATGGAGGGGTCAGTATGAAAAAGCTAATTATTATTAATGGGACAATGGGTGTTGGCAAAAGTACTGTGTGCAACGTATTGCTTGATTCACCAGGAATATATATTTACACAGCTTTTGGAATTATTAAAAGATTATGATTTTGAGCTTTATAAAATTTCTTTGGTTTGTTCTGAAACAGCCCTTAAAAGTAGATTGAAGATTGATGTGAAGAGTGGTATTAGGGAACTTGATGTAATTGATAGAAGTTTACAAAGACTAGTTTTATATAACAGTATGGATACAGTTAAAATTGATGTAAGTGATATTGATTCTAAACAGGCCGCTATTGAAATAATCAAGTTAATAGAAACAGGTGAAACAAAATTTTAGCATAGGTCACTAAAGGAATAGAGGTGAAGTATGAAAAATATTTTTATAAATGAAAACTTACAGGGGAAGGAACTCAATGAGTTATTATTATTTGTTGGTAGAAAAATCAATAAAGTGTCTTTATCAAGGTACTATTATGGTAACCTTACACAAGAAGAATTTAATCAAATGCAGTTGGAAGATAAACCATTAATTCTTGCAGGGGATAAACAAAGGCGACTCACCTATAATGAAAACATTGATGGATATAGAGACTTAATAAATGATTACCATAGCACAGAAATGGATGTGGAAGAATATCTAAATCCTATTCTTAAACAAGATATAGAGTTTTGTACTTCCGTAGGATATGAAGCATTTCAATGCAAAAACAACAGATTTTTTATACACTAAGTTTACACGAGTGACACCTGTAACTAAAGGACCCTTGTTTGAAATGTGTTATTTTATAATAGGTGATATATTTAAAAAATTAATGTCAAATATGAGTAAGTTATTTGTATATCCTTATCAAATTGAAGGTACTGAATTTGAAGACTTAATCTTTTACAAAGAAGAAAGAATAATATTAGCAATTTGTGCTCATGAACATTTTGCATATATGGATTTAGAAGATGATGAATACGAAGAATTCGCAAAATTAAATATTCTACATGAACTGAAAGAATAACAAACTTTTAGGATATATAAAGGAAAATTTGTATTCTTAGTCCGAAATCTTAATCTTAACTTATTGTCAGTTCTCCCCATCATTATTCAAATAATGACTGTTAACAAAGCCCATTTTTTTAAACATATCCTGATAATTAGCAGGACTTTGAAGTAATATAAACTCTATATCATCATTTTTCGTGACAGTTTTTAGTGCTTCAATTACTGTAACCCGTCCAATTCCTTTTCTCCTCATTGAAGGCTTAACAACCCAAAAATACAATCCTAAGCAATCATTATCCAATTTACTGAATGCGGTTGTAGAAACTATCTCGCCATTTAAAATGCCGCTATAAAGGGTATAGCCATTTTCAGTATTTGATACAGTTTTATAAACTATATCCCTAAAAATATCCTTTTGATTTTCTTCCATTTCAAGGGATGATACAAAGGTTTCACACCATTTAGTTATCATATTATCATCAATTACTTTTTCAATAGTAAATCCCTCTATTTTTTCATATTCACTATTAAAAATGTAGGGTGGAAGGTACATACAATTAAGCTCTTTGTCATCTGAATATTTAAATCCTTCAAGGGCTTTAAGGTGATTATTTCTGTCTTGGTTGTTTGTATCTATTAGACTTTTGGGTGTTCCCTCGATTATACCAAACCAATCTGCATAACCATATTTTACAAAGCCACATTTTGCAGCAAGACCTGGTGACATATTATTTGCTTCATTTATTTGAAGAAAGGGTATTTTCCCTAGCTCAATAATTTTTAATGCAAGATCTAATGAAGTATCTACAGCATAGTTCTTTTTCCTATACTCCTCCTTTGTGAACATTATCCCCATGGAATTATCATTATGAATAAGTACCCAGGAGGCAATATCTCCATTAGCATATATGGCGGAAGAGGGTCTATTAGATATATCTTTTTTTATTTGATCAAGGCTTCCCGGATGTCTATAAGTGTAAAACTTATCAACCATTTCTGCATCTTTTATACAAATAGACTTTACAGGGTTTTTTATAAGACATAAATCTAAATTTTCTGTTGGAAGGTAGTGTAATGAACATCTACTTTCCCAGACAACTAAATATCTTTCTCTTATCTTCTGTGCAAGTGGTCTGTATACACCTGAAAAACCATAGAAATTGTCTTTAAATAGTGTTTCAAGTACTTCATCTAAAAACTCATCCTCCTCCGTATATATATAATTAAAATATTCAAATCTTACAAGAACTCCACGAGACACTTCTTCATTATCTACATATATTTCAGCTTCATGCTCATTTTCTATAATTCCTATTATATTTGAATTTATAATCTTATTTTTGTTTAAGTACTCCATAATTAACTCTGATGGTTTAGTTTTTACTATCATATAATTTTCTCCTTCCATCTATTAGTTTTAAAATATACTATTATAATAACTGCCTCAATTACAACAGATAAAGCTACCGCAGTCCAGACTCCATTTGTACCCATATTAAATGATCTTGAAAGTAAGTATGCAATAGGTAGCTTTAAAACTACATTTGCAACTAAAGATGAGATCATTGGAGGAAACGTATCTCCTGACCCTTGAAAAACACCACCATAAATTGTTGGGTATACTACGAAAATAAGACCGATATATACTATTCTTAGGTATTCCGCTCCAGTTTTTATTACTAATGGATCATTAATAAAAAACCTCATTATCCCAGCGGGAAAAATTAAATAGGGTATTGAAAATAAAATCATATTAAAAGCTGCAAGTTTTAATCCTTCTTTTATAATCTTATCACAACCATCTATATCACCCCGTCCAAGACCTTGCCCAACCATTATTGAAATGGCAGTTGAAAGGCCAACAAGGAAAATAAAGGTATAGTTAAATAGTTGTCCACCTATTCCAAAGGCTGCAGTACCTTCTCTACCTCCAACTGCATACACGAGGCTGAACATAAATATTCCAGTAATAGGTCTTGCAAGCTGCTGCAAACATGCAAAGCCTCCTATTTTTAATATTCTCATACTGTCTTCTAGTTTTAACTTCATATTTAATATAAATTGAGTTAGACTAGAACCATATATTTTCCTATTAATAACAATGATAATTGCAATGCATGAAAAGATCATGGATATAACGGTTGCAATAGCTGCACCTTTTATTCCAAAGTGAAATGTGAACATAAAAAGCGGATCAAGTATTGCATTTATCACATTAGATATTCCAAAAATTATAAGTGGAGTTATTGTATCTCCTAGTGCTTGTAATATTGTCCTTAATACTGAATTTAAAAATACAAATATTGTTCCAATAAAGATGATAGATAAATATTTTTCTGTGAGAACTGCTACGGTTGGTTCTGGGTTAAAAATAAGTTTGATTATGGCTTCTGAATTTAAGAAACATATTATGCTAAGTATAAGTCCCAAGATAAGTGAGAGAGTAAATGATTGTCCACTAAACTTTCTAACTAAATCCATATCTCCCTCTCCATAACTTCTTGAAACAAGTGCTATAGTTCCAGCGGTTACAAGAGTGGATATAACAAAAATTACACTTGATGCAGAATTAGAAAGTGCAGCTGCTGCTGCTTCATTTGTACCCAGTTTGGCAATAAAATATGTATCAACTGTTCCTAAAAGACTTTGAAGTATCATTCCTATCATAATAGGCCATGAAAGCATAAAGATTCTTTTGATATCGTCACTGAATTTTTTATCGGTTATGTTTAATAAATTTCTACCCATTGACATCCCCCCTGGAATAATTATTTAATACCTAATATTAAGCTAACAGTACAAAAATATTATGCTTTAAATAAAGCATAGTTATTATCTAATTTAATGATATTTATAATTTCATTAATTGTCAATATATCTTATACATTCTATATATAGGAAATAACAAGGACCAGTAAAATTTTATTCCATTATTTAAAATTATTATTGAAATATTGTTCCATATGAGTTATAATATGTACAAGATACTTGTAAAGGTTTTCAATTAACAGAACATTAAAATAATGTATTATTAGTAAACATCAAGTGCAAATGATTACTTAGGAGGGGTAGATATGCCTGTTAACGACAATATATTACTAAAACTTCGTGAGATGAAGGATAATATTACCCCTGTAGAAAAAATGATAGCTGATTATATCCTTGAAAATGCTTCTGAAGTTCCTCGTCTTTCTATTAAAATGTTAGCTACAAAAAGTAAAACAAGTGATGCTTCTGTTATAAGATTTTGCAAAACCATGGGATATGGTGGCTATAGGGATTTAATAGTAAGTATTTCAGGGTCACTGGGGGCAACAGATGAGGCTCAAGCAGAACAGTATACGGATATAATGCCTGGTGATGATTTGCAGGTGATTATTAATAATATTTCAATGAATAATTGCAAATCAATTCAAGATACCTTAAGTGTTATTAATCGTGATGAAATTGCGAGGGCGGTAGAACTTTTAAGAAAAACACAAAAGATTGATTTTTATGGTGTAGGTGCTTCAGGGCTAGTATGTATGGATGCCCAGCAAAAATTTATGCGTATTAACAAAATGTGTCATGCTTATATGGATGGGCATAGTCAATTAACTGCTAGTGTACTTCTTAATAAGAGTGATGTGGCAGTGATTATATCTAATTCTGGAAGTACTACTGAAATTTTGGAAGCATTGGATATTGCAAAGGCTTCTGGTACACCGGTTATAGCAATAACCCGCTACAATAAGAGTGAGCTCGCTAAAAAAGCTGATGTAGTGTTATTTATTTCAACACCAGAAATTACTATGAGAAGTGGTGCTATGGGATCAAGAATCGCAATGCTTAATGTAATAGACATACTTTTTGCGGGTGTTGCAAGTGCAGAATATAGTAACGTGAAGAAATATCTCAGCAAAACTCATAATATTCTCAATGCTAAACATCGAAAATAAACGATTTGCACTAAGGGCCCTTATATTTTAAGTATCAACTTATATAATGGTTTATATTATTACACCAGGCATGAAATAAAATACCGAAATTATATTTTACAAATAAATATAATTTCGTTGGAGGTTTTAAGATGGATAATTATCTATCAGAATTAACAACGGAGGAAGTAAATAAGGATACTCAAAACATCGATGAATGTAATACTGAAGAAATGTTAATTCTTATCAATGAACAAGATTCTATAATACATGAAGCAGTAAAAAAGCAAATTCCAAATATTTCACTAGGGGTTGATATTATCTATAACTCCTTGAAAAGTGGAGGAAGAATGTTCTACATTGGTGCAGGAACATCAGGAAGGCTAGGAGTATTGGATGCCTCCGAGTGTCCTCCAACTTTTGGAACAGACCCTCAACTTGTACAAGCATATATTGCTGGGGGTGATTCCGCTTTAAGAACATCATCGGAAGGATGTGAAGATGACAGCGAGGCAGGAGTAAAACTTGTACAGGATTGTAAAATTACTAGTAAAGATGTTGTAGTTGGAATAACTGCAAGTGGTGGAGCAGCTTTTGTCCTTGCCGCAATTAAAGAATCAAATGAAATAGGTGCAGCTACCATTGGACTTGTGAATAACAATAATTCTAAACTTTCAAAAATATGCGATGTCTGTATAGCTCCAATTGTTGGGGCTGAGGTTATAATAGGATCCACCCGTATGAAATCTGGTACTTCACAAAAATTAGTACTTAATATGCTGACTACATGTACTATGGTTAAACTTGGAAAAGTATATGGAAACCTTATGGTAGATTTAAAAGCAACAAATAAAAAGCTTTATGAACGTGCAAGACATATAGTGTGTCTGGCAACAGGAGTTGATGATATAACAGCATTGCAGTATCTAGAACTGTCAAACCGAAATGCAAAGCTTGCCATAATGATGATTAAAACTGGGTTAAACGTAAATGGTGCTAAGTCTATTTTAGAGAAGCATGACGGAAAGCTTAAAGACTCAATAAAGGCTGCAACAGCCTAGTCTCAATGAAAATGAAATTTATTTTACTTATATATGTATATATATTCTTATAATGTAAGGTAAAAATTAAATTATTCAATTAGGGGGGTATTATTATTATGAAAAGAACCACATGTATTATTGGAATGTTATTAACAATGACAATTATATCTTCAACATTTGTAGGTTGTGGTAAAAAAGCAGCGGAGGGTGATACTAAAGCTAAAGACACAATGGCAAAGGATACGATTACTGCATTACTTCCACCAGTATCGCCTACCTACCAGAAGAACTTTGATCAAATGACTAAAGATTTTAATACAAAGTATCCTAACCTGACTCTAAAAATTGAACCAGCTAGTTGGGAAGATATGACTCAGAAACTAGATGTTCAAGTTAATGCAGGTAGCCCTCCAGATATAGCATTTATAGGTTCAGATGGAGTATCCAAATATGTGGATTCTGGTCTAATTATGGATATCAGCAAAGAGGCTAAACCTGAAATGCTTAGTGATTTTGATGCTGGCCCTCTTGGGTATATGAAAAATGGTACTGGTCTTTATGGCTTTCCCGCTTACATGGAGATTCATTGTTTAGGTGGAAACAAACAATTTTTAGAAGCAGCTGGTATCGACTGGAAATCAGTTCAAAAAAATGGTTGGACTTTTGACCAGTTCAGAGAGGCTATTAAAAAAGGTGTTATAAAGAATGGCAGTGCTACCTCTCGTTATGGCTTTGTATTTGCCGCTTCAGGAGTTGCCTCTAAGGATTATTTAGGAGTACTTGTTAAAGAAGCAGGAATGCCATCTCCATTTACAAAGGATTTGAAATATGCTTACACAAGTAAAAATTACCTAGAAGTTCTTAAGGGTATAAGGACACTTATAGATGATGGTTCAATGCCTAAAGAACTAAGTTCAGTAGACGCAGGTAAGCGTTGGAATATGTTCCTTACAGGACAGACTATGATTACAGGAAAGGGACTTGCAGTATTTGAAAATTCCGCGAATGCAAACAATAAGAAAATTACTGATAAGGATAGCAGTGCTGTAAAAAACAGCATAAAGGTTGATTATATAGTTCTCCCAGTTCCAACTTTCCTTGGTGAAAAGCAACAGGCTGCTGCTGCCGTAGATGGGTATGTAACCTTCCGTGGTAAGACAGACCCAACCCCAGAACATGTTGCAAATGTTGTTAAAGCAGCTTATTTTCTAGCTTCAGGTTCAGTTGCAGCACAGACTAATAATGATTTATTTGTAGCACAGATTACAAAAAGTTCAAGAGAAGCTGCAAAGAGTATGTCTACAATCAGAAATGCAGATAATGCTGCTGCAGTAGAGACACTAATCAAGCAAGCAGTTATTGCGCGACCAGACATCACATCAGAGCTTGGTGCTAAGTCAATTAAACTTGAGGATGAAGTTATAATTCCAAAACTTCAAGCCCTACTTGCGAATGAAATCACTCCTCAGCAAATGTATGATGCAGTTAAGGCTGCTGCCATAGAGACATTTGGTGAAAGTGGTGTTGTTAAAGACTAAGTATAGTTTATAATATATCCCGCTCACTAAAGACTGGGCGGGGTATATTTTTAAAAATAGTACTATAAACACATTAGGTTGTTAATTGTACTAGAATAGGACTTACAGGAGGAGATTTTATGAAGGTTAAAGATAAATCAGTGGTAATTGAAAATAGGAAAAAGAACAAACTAAAAGGAGATTATGTTTGGGGATATGTCTTTATTATAGTAGCACTTATAACATTCAGCATGTTTACCCTATATCCAGTAATTAGTGCGTTTATTATCAGCTTTCAGAAATTTAAGCCTTTAGGCTCAGTCTGGGTTGGAATAGACAATTATGCAGGGCTGTTACATGATAAATTATTTGCTAAAGCAATATTTAATACTCTGATTTATACTGTATTTGCTGTTCCTGTTGCACTAGTCTTTTCTTTTACTATTGCACTTTTAATATTTCCACTTAGGAAATGGATGCAGACTATGTTTAAGGCAATCTACTATTTACCAGCAGTGGCTTCAGGAGTTGCATTATCCGTGGTTTGGTTATGGATTTATGACCCACTTCCAGCGGGTTTATTTAATAAATTAATAAGTTTTTTAGGAATATCTAATCAAAATTGGCTTGGTTCAAGCAAAACGGCCATGTTCTCACTACTTCTTATGTCTTGGCTTTCAAGTCATGGAACTAGCATCATTATCTTTATTGCTGCCTTACTTGGTATACCCGACAGCTATTTTGAAGCTGCAGACTTAGATGGAGCAACGTTTTTGGAGAAAATCAGATATATAATAGTTCCTCTTTTAAAGCCAACAATACTTTTTTTACTGGTTACAGGTATAATTGGATCTTTCCAAGTATTTATGAGTGCCTATATGATGACCGGAGGTGGACCAGATAATGCAACTACAATGGTTGGTCTATTAATATTTAACAATGCATTCAAATACTCTAACTTTGGTGTAGCTGCAGCACAATCATTGGTATTAGCAGTTATAATTGCAATAATTTCTGTATTTCAGTTTAAATTTTTAGGCGATGATATTGAATATTAAGTAAAAAAAGGAGGTCTTTCTAAATGTCTTTATATAGTGGTTACGCAAAAAATAAGAAAAGTGCAAAAATTGGCAGAGTAATTTCAATAGTTATGCTATTTATTTTTGCAGGCATTACACTTTTTCCTATATACTTTATGGTTATTTCATCTTTTGCAGATCCCGTTGAAGCTGGAGCTATGAGTTACTCTCTATTACCACAAAAGTTAACTCTTGATTCCTATAAGTTTTTCTTCAATTTTAGTAAATACTCTTATAGATGGCTTATAAATTCTCTAGTAGTAGCCTCAACAATAACTGTATCTAATGTAATATTTGCGGGTATGGCTGGATATGCCTTTGCTAAAATAAAATTTCCTGGAAGTAAATTTGTATTTTCTATGCTTCTTTGTTCAATGATGGTACCATATCAAGTTACTCAGATACCACTTTATATTCTTGTTGTAAATACTTTTAAAATGTCAAATACATATTCAGCCCTAATTTTACCGGGGTTATGTGGTGTATTTAACATATTTCTAGCAAAACAATTTATGACAACGCTACCAACAGAAATTATTGAAAGCGCAAAGATTGATGGTTGCAATCAATTCCAAATCTTCGTGAAAATTATACTTCCACTTTCAAAAACTGTTTTAGCTGTAATGGCTATACTTACATTTATGGATAACTGGAATTCTTTCTTTTGGCCATTCCTGGTTACAAAAACAATGGACATGCAGACAATTCAAGTTGGACTAAAAAATTTCCGTTTTGCAAACACCACTTATTTTGCACCGATGATGGCTGGAGCAACGATTTCTGCTTTGCCAATGTTTATACTTTTCTTCTGCCTTCAGAAGTATTTCTTAGAGGGTGTAACAGTAGGAGCAGTTAAAGGCTAATAGCTCAACTTTCTATGGTAGAAGATAATAAACTAATTTCAAAAATATATTTTAAAATAGGAGGAAAACTATGCCAGATATGCTAGTTAAATTATACAATTTAAAACCTGATAATAATTTAAAAGAACTTTTTGATAAGGGGGTTACTATAAGAAGGGCTTTACCACCAGAGAAGCATCATGTTATTTCATGGGTTAAGGATAAGTTTTCTGAACATTGGGCTAGTGAATGTGAGGTAGCATTTTCAAACAAGCCTGTTTCCTGTTATATAGCTATTAAAGATAAAAAGATTCTTGGGTTTGGTTGCTATGAAGCAACTTGCAGAGATTTTTTTGGACCTACTGGTGTGGATAATGAGTTTAGGGGACAAGGAATAGGAAAATCCCTTCTTATTAAATGCCTGGAAGCCATGAAAGAAATGGGGTATGGGTATGCAATAATTGGAGGTGCGGGGCCTTTAGAATTTTATGAAAAAGCTGTGCAAGCAGAAGTAATAGAGGGATCCATACCTGGTATATATGAGGGTCTACTTTAACAATGAAAGGAATTGTGTATTATGATTGTTAATTTTGATGATAAATATACAGATGGCATAATAAAACTGTGGAATACTGAAGCTGTAAAAGATGGATACGTGGAACTAAACCATAAAAGTTTTGAAAACATTTTTAAAAGTAGTCCATATTTCAAGGTAGAAAATACTTTTATACTTTATAACAATGGTGTAGTTGGTTTTGCTTGTGGTTGCACTGGGGATGATTTACCCCTTGGTGAGACTTCAGGATACATAACTTGTATTATTTTATCAGCGGAAATTCAGACTATAAGCAATTTCTTAAGGCTAACAAATGCATTAGAAACTTCCTTTAAAAAGCAAGGAAAAAAGCAATCTGAAGTACTTTTCTTTAACCCTATGATGCTTCCATGGTATATTCCGAGTACCCAGAAACATCAACATAATAATGCTCCAGGTGCTCCTGTAGGGAGTTATTTTTACAAGTTCTTGCTAGAGGCCAATTACATAGAACGTACCCGTGAATGTGCAATGTACCTTAATCTTGATAGTTTCAAACTGCCAGAAGATACTTTTCAAAAGGAGAGGGAATTATTAAACCTCAATTATGAGGTCAACTTGTTTGACGGTGATAAACATTTTGGAGTAACTGAAATGTTGAAGGAATTTAACAATCCACTGTGGCAACAAGAAATTGATAAATGCACAAAAAATGGAACACCTGTTGTAGTTGCTGCTATAAGCAGAAAGGTTGTTGGGTTTGCGGGCCCTGTCATAAGACAAGAAACAGGTCGTGGATATTTTACTGGGATAGGGGTTCAGCCAGAGCATGAGGGGCATGGACTAGGCAGCATTTTATTTTTTAAACTCTGCGAAGCCCTTAAAAATATTAATGTTGAATATATGTCGCTGTATACAGGACTTACTAATCCAGCGATTAAAATATATAAAAGTGCAGGATTTGTTCCTGTTAAAGAGTTTGCAGTAATGCGAAAGGAGCTTTCAAATGAAAATGAATTATGAAAAAATAACTATTCTTGCTATCGGAGGACATGTAGGGGATATGGAACTTACAGCCGGTGGAATACTTGCAACCCATGCGTTAAAAGGTGATAACATAGTTACATTGGCACTTACGGCAGGTGAAAAAGGTGCTCCAGAAAATATGAACTTGGAAGATTACCGTAGGCAAAAGGTTACAGAAGCAGAAACCTTTGCCAAAATGCTAGGTGGAAAGGCTATTGTATTTGATTATCCTGACGGTGAACTTCCAGATAATGATAAGGTTAGATTTGAGGTTTGTGATGTTATTCGAGAGGTAAAACCTAATGTGATTATTACACATTTTAAGAATAGTATGCACAAAGATCACATGACTACCAATAAAATAGTCATTGATGCCAGATTCTATGCCAGTAATGAATTTTTTCTACGTAAAAATTCTAAGTTCTTTGCTTCAAAGCTATATTTTGCAGAAAACTGGGAAGATGCCGTTGACTTTAAACCATATGTCTATGTGGATATAACAGAAGGCTTTGAGTTGTGGCAAAAGGCAGTGGCTACGCATTGGTTTGTTACTGGGAGCAAGTCTTTCCCTTATCTTGAATATTATACTCATCTAAGTCGTGTTCGTGGAATTGAAGCTCGAACCGGTCGTGCAGAATGTTTTTCTGTCCCAGAGGAAACCATGAAACTAATTAAAGATCATCTTTAAAGAGGGAGAATTCAATGAAAATAGTGGTGAATAATGGAATTGATAACTTGGAAGAATATTCAGAGATTTTTAGTGGAAAAAGGTTGGGATTAATTACAGGACCCACAGGTGTTAATAAAAAACTAGTATCAACAATTGATATTCTACATAAGAATTATAATTTAGTGGCTCTATTTTCTCCGGAGCATGGAGTCCGTGGAGACATACAAGCAGGGGAAAAAGTGGAGGATTATCTAGATCCAGTTTCAAAAATACCCGTTTATAGTCTATATGGTGATAAAAAGAAGATAACAAGCGAAATGTTGAGTAAAATTGATTTATTGGTATTTGATATACAAGATGTAGGAGCAAGATTTTATACTTACTTGTATACACTTACCTATGCCATGGAAGCTTGTAATGAAAATAGTAAACCCATAGTAGTGCTTGATAGAATAAATCCATTGGGTGGTAAAATAGTTCAGGGTAATATTTTAGAAAAGGGCTTTGAATCATTTGTTGGTAAATACCCTATTCCTACCCGTTATGGATTAACAATAGGTGAGTTTGCACTATATATAAACTCAAAGTTCAAAATAAATGCAGATTTAACTGTGGTGCCTTGCACAGGATGGAATAGAGACTTGTATTATGATGACACTGATTTAGTCTGGGTTCAGCCATCACCCAATATTCCTACAATTGACACTGCGTTTATTTATAGCGGAACCTGCATTTTTGAAGGAACTAATTTATCTGAAGGCAGGGGAACCACAAAGCCTTTTGAAATCATAGGTGCACCTTGGCTTGATAATATAAAATTAATATCAATTATGAATACAAAAAATTATAGTAGCGTTATGTTTAGAAAAGTGTACTTTACACCTACTTTTTCAAAACATGCTAATGTTCTTTGCAGTGGTATACAAATTCACGTAACTCATAGAGATGAATTTAATCCCTTTGTTTTAGCATTAGATATTTTATTAGAGATAAAAAATATGCATAGTAGTGAGTTTGAGTTTATTCCTCCTTTTGCAGTTGGAGCTCAGCCATTTATAAATTTGATAACAGGAACTGATAAGGTTGAGAGTAATATAGGCTGCTTAAATGAATTATTAAAAAAAATGAATGCAAATTTAGAAGAGTATTTAGAAGAAAAAAAATCGTATGAATTATATTGAGGAAATTATATAGAAGAAGATTATATAAAGGAGATAGATATGAGTACAAAATTCAGTGAACTAACCACAGATCAAAAAATTGGTCAATTACTCTTAGTAGGATTTCCTAGTCAAGAATTAAATGATGAGCTTAAAGAGCTAATTAGTGATTGCCATATTGGAAATGTTATTGTATTTCAAAGGAATATTAAAGATTCCTTGCAACTTGCAGAACTAAATAATAGTATTCAAAAATTAATGGAGGAACATAATGGTGTTCCTGCATTTATAGGAATTGATCAAGAAGGTGGTATGGTTGCAAGAATATTTAATAAAGCAACATGTTTTCCAGGAAATATGGCTATTGCGGCAGGAATTCCTTTTGAAGAAGCTTTTGAGCTAGGGGCTGCAATAGGGGAGGAACTCCATGATGTAGGAGTAAATATGAATTTTGCACCTGTACTGGATGTAAATAACAATTCTCAAAATCCAGTTATTGGAGTTAGATCCTATGGAGATATTCCAGAGCAGGTAGCTCAGTATGGAAAATATTTATTTAAAGGACTTCAATCAGAAAAAATATTGAGTTGTGGAAAACACTTTCCGGGTCATGGTAATACAAATGTGGATTCTCATTTAGGAATACCAGTAATATCAAGTTCGTTATCAGAGCTGGAAAAAGTAGAACTTGTACCATTTATTAAAGCTATAAATAGTGGCATAGATGGAATCATGACGTCTCATATTCTATTCTCCGCTCTAGAAAAAGACAATTTGCCTGCAACTCTATCTAAGACTATATTAACTAGATTATTAAAAGAAAAGCTAGGGTTTAAGGGCCTTGTAATCACAGACTGCATGGAGATGAAAGCTATAGCTGACAACTACGATATAGAAGAGGTTGTGATAAAAGCATTGAATGCAGGAGCCGATATTTTGTGTATATCACATACAAAAGAACTTCAAATTCGAGCATTTAATGCCATAAAAAAAGCAGTGGGTGATGGAATTATTTCTAATGAAGTAATAGATTCTAAGGTTGAAAAAATTCTATATTTTAAAGAAAAGTACGACTTATATAATTGGAGAAAATTGAACTGCAAAATAAATGATGAAGAGCTTAAAAGGCATTCAAAATTAGCTGCGGCTATAAGTGAGAAAAGCATAACTTTGATAAAAGATCAAAAGGGATTACTCCCATTAAAAAATCAAGACACAATTTCAATAACACCAATTTCTCAGGCTACATCCATTGCAGATGATGAAATAGAAAAAGCTAATTTAGGTTGTGTTTTAGAAAATGAGGTAGGTGCTGAGTATATTAATTATGATCTAAAGGAAATAGATGAGGATTATATAATATCAAAAGTAATTAACAAAAAAACTATTGTTTTCGGAAGCTATAACATGAACTTAGATAAATCACAAAAGAGATTATTTGATAGATTAATAGCTACAGGGAAAGATATTATTTTAGTTGCATTAAGAAACCCATATGATATTTCAGAGTATATAGACGAGGTATCAACAATCATATGTACTTACGAATACACGAAACTTTCAATTAGCAGTTTGGTTAAGGTATTAAAGGGTGAAATAGGGGCTAGTGGAAGATTACCTGTAAAAGTAGATTAATGGAGGTGGCAATTTGTTTGCAGTTGGATTAATGTCGGGGACTTCACTAGATGGTATAGATGCTGCTTTGGTCCAGATAAATGGTAATTATACAGATACTGTAATTAATTTAATTGGCTATGTAAATATGAAAATGCCTGAAGATATTAAAGATGAAATAAAAGCAGCCTGTAGTATAGAAGATTCCTCTTCAATACTTATATGTAGTCTTAATTTTAAACTTGGTTATTTATTTAGTGATGCAGTTAAAGAGGTATGCAAAAAATCTAATTTTCCAATGGAAAAATTAGATTTCATTGCAAGTCATGGACAAACAATTTTTCATATACCAAAAGCACATCATACATTTGCATGCTCCACTCTTCAAATAGGAGAATCGAGTGTAATAGCTTATGAAACAAATACTACAGTTATATCTAATTTTAGAGTTATGGATATGGCTGCTGGGGGGCAAGGGGCACCATTAGTTCCCTATAGTGAATTTTTATTATATAGAAGTCCTGATAAAAACAGACTACTTCAAAATATAGGTGGTGTGGGTAATGTAACGATAATACCTAAAAATGCTGATATTGATGAGATTTTTGCTTTCGATACTGGACCGGGTAATATGATAATAGATGAGATTTGTGAAAGACTATTTAAGGTGAAATATGATTCTAATGGAGATATAGCTAGAAGTGGAGAAGTTGATGAAAGCATGTTAAATGATTTAATGAGCCATCCGTTCTTAATGAAATATCCACCAAAGACCACAGGACGTGAAGAATTTGGAAAGCAATTTACACAGAGCATTTTAAAAAAATATAAAAATTTGAGTAGTGAAACTATTATAGCTACTGTGACTGTTTTTACTTCTAAATCCATTGCCCATAGTTATAAAAGATATATTTTTCCTAAATTAGATATAGATGAAATAATTATAGGTGGAGGCGGAGCTTATAATTCATACTTAATGGAGCTTATCAAAAGTGAACTCCTTGGAATTAATGTTTTAACTCAAGAAGAATTAGGATATTCTTCTGATGCTAAGGAGGCAATTGCTTTTGCAATACTTGGCAATGAGACATTAAATAATAGCTTTTCTAACATTCCATCAGCCACAGGAGCAAAAGCAAAAGTTATATTAGGTAATATAACACCAATAGGTAAATCATCACTTGGGATGCTGCGTATAATTCAGCAATAAATTTGTAAAAAGTGAGGTGAGGAAATGCAATATATAATAGGTGTGGATGGTGGAGGAACCAAGACAGAATCTATAGCTTATGATTTAGATGGCAGTGAAATTGCAAGAGGTTATGCTGGCCTTGGCAATATACTTATAGATAAAGATGTAGCTCTTAAAAATATAGAACTATCCATATTAGAATGTACAGAAAAATTAAGATTAGATGATTGTGTATACTTATGTTTAGGACTAGCTGGATGCGAGGCTGGAGATAATAAAACAATAATTCAGCACTATTTAAAAGGAAGATTTAATTGCCCTATAAAAGTTATTAATGATGGTGAGATCGCATTAAGTGCGTTGCTTAAAGGGAATGATGGCATAATGACTATCGCTGGTACTGGTTCTATTACAATTGGGGAATACAATGGTAATGAAGTAAGAGTTGGGGGTTGGGGGCATTTAATAGGAGACCAAGGTAGTGGATACTTTATAGTCATGGAAGCAATTAGGGAGATTTTCTTAGAAAATGATTTAGGACTTCCAGATAGTACTCTAACTAAAGAAATTTTTAAGACAACAAATTGTGATAATAGAAAACAGTTATTACAATTTGTTTATAATTCAAATAAGGGTGAGATTGCAGCCTTAGTTCCTGTAATATTAAAAATGTGTGAAAATGGAGATAGTACTTGTATTCAGATATTAAAAGATGCAGGTGTGGATTTAGCTAAAAATACTATTAGGGCAATTAAATTACTAGGGGTCAAAGGCACAATCAAAGTTGCAATAAAAGGAAGCATAATAACCAAGATTAAAATTGTAAAAGATGAATTTAACAATGAATTTGTTAGAAATGCTATTAAAATAAAGCTCTATGATGAAGATATTTCATCAGCAAAAGGAGCATATTATCAAGGAATTAGAAAAATTAAAAAAGAAAAATAGAATGAAATATTGCTTTAATATTTTTTTGATGATAAAATAATAATTGTGAGTAAAATAAAAATCGAATATTAGCTTTAGGTGCCCTGAAACAAGGGTTAAAAGGGAAAGTGGTTAAAACCCACTGCAGCCCACCGCTACTGTATTAGAGGATGAAATCCAAAAAACCATTGGGAAACTGAGAAGGTTGGAGAGTAAGATGATGCTAAAGCCAGTAAACCTGCCTAATGCGTGAAATTTAGTCTTCGGAGGGAGGATGAAAATACGTAACTTAACAATAATATTGGGTCGTCCAATAGTTAGAAAAGTTAATTGCATTATTCCACATCCTTGGGTGTGGTTTTTTATTTGTTGCTTTTGTACAGGAAAATTTATCATTCAAATTAGGAAGCTAGGTGAAAAAATTGATTTATGAAATATAAAATGATTAATATAATGCTTTTGATTTGTATTATTGGACTTGCTATATTTGCGGTTGGAGTGGGTAAAATTAATTTGATTAATATAGATCCAAAGACGGCACATACTATTTTTTATAACATCCGACTACCACGTGTTTTAGTGGCAATATTTGTAGGTAGTGCACTAGCAACAAGTGGTGTTATTTTACAGGGATTATTGCAAAATCCGCTTGCAGATGCTTACACTTTGGGCATTGCCTCTGGTGGTGCGTTTGGAGCTTGCCTTGCAATTTATGTGAATCTTACACTGGGGATAAATATGCCCATACAAATTTTTGCGATATTATTTAGTTTTCTTGTCATTGGTATTGTCCTATGGCTATCCAAGGTCAAAGGAGAATTAGAATCCACAAATGTTATTATAGCCGGAATTATTGTAGGCAGTATTTTTTCAGCAGGACTAAGTCTTCTAAAAAGTTTGGCGGATGAAGATGTAGCCAGTATGGTGTATTGGCTCATGGGGAATTTGTCATCTAAGCCACTTAATAAAGTAGTGGTTTTGGGAGTAGTAATGTTGATCTGTTTTGTAATTGCATATGGTTACATGGGGCAGCTTAACATTATCACACTAGGCAGACGAGAAGCAAATTCAGTTGGTATTTCTTATGATTTTTTATATCGCTTATTGATGATAATAGCTGTGACTTTGACAGCATTTTCAGTTTCACTATGTGGCATTATAGGATTTGTTGGACTTATAGTCCCTCATTTGTGTCGTATTTTTATCGGAGCAGACAACCGAAAAGTACTGCCAATGAGCGCACTTTTGGGGGCATTATTTCTATTGCTTGCAGATACGTTAACGCGAACAGTTCTTCAACATGAAATTCCTGTAGGAGTACTTACCACAATGGTAGGTGGACCATTTTTTATTTATATTTTCATTGCTAAAAAGAGGTGATTTTTTGTTAAAGCTTAAGGACATAAATTTGAGTTATGGTAAACGCATAATCCTAAAAGATATTAATGCCCAATTTATTCCTGGAGTGCTCTATGGAATTGTTGGACCAAATGGTGCTGGAAAATCTACTCTCTTAAATGTAGTTGCAAGAGATCTAAAAATGGATTCAGGGGAGATTTATCTTAGTGGACAGCCTGTTTATAAGTATTCTAACAAGGAAATGGCCAGGAAACTTTCGTATATGCGGCAAAATACTTCTATTAAATTTCCATATACAGTTAGGGAATTGGTAGCCATGGGGCGTTATTGTCATGATAGTGAAACTAATATGGAAATGGAACAAATAGTTTGTGAAAAAATAAAAGAAAATGATTTGGAGGACTTTGCAGATAAGCCACTTACAACTTTAAGTGGCGGAGAGGTTCAGCGTGCAGTGTTTGCTAAGATTCTTGCTCAAGAGAGTGATGTTATTTTAGTAGATGAAGGGCTTTCAAATGCTGATATTTTTTATAAAATAAAATTTTTTGAACAACTCAGGAAGGAAGTAAATAAAGGAAAACTTGTTATTCTTGTGATTCATGATCTTTTTTTTGCAAGAAAATTCTGCGATGAACTGTTAGTTTTAGATAAAAAGGGAGTTTATGCTTTTGGGAAGAGCGAGGAAGTTCTAACTAGAACTACTTTAAAAGAGGTTTTTAAAGTTCAAGGGGACTTTATTAATCACATATTAATTACGGAATAAATATATGGAGGCAATTATGAAAAAAATTTTGGCTTTAATGATAGTAACACTTTTAGTTTTAACAGGGTGTGCAGTAAAAAATAAAACATCTGATGTAGTAGATACTAATAAACCGAAGAAAGAGTCATCCACAAATTCAAAAATTGAATTTGTGGATGATGGTGGCAAGAAAATTGTGTTAAGTAAACCCGCTAAAAAAATAATTTCTCTTTATTCTGTACACACTGAGAATTTATACTCACTAGGACTGGATAGTGAAATTATAGGTGTTGGAACTAGTGATACTTATCCAAAGGCAGTACTTTCAAAAACTCAATATAGTGTGAAGGATGACCCAGAACTTGTGATTGCAGCAAAACCAGATGTTGTTTTGATTCGCAGCACGATAGCGCAGCAACATCCTGACTATATAAAAGCAATTCAAGGCGCAGGCATTACAGTTGTGAGTTTATACTGTAGTGAATTTGATCAGTTCGGAAAGTATATAACAAGACTAGGTATGCTAGTTGGAAAAGAATCGGAAGCGAAAGCATTAATAACGCAATTTAATTCAGGAGTGGCAGAAATTCAAAAAAATGTGGAGAAAATTGATAACAAAAGAGTTGCATATTTTGAAAGTACAGGCGAAAAAATTAAAACTGTAACACCCAATTCCTTTGCTGGAAGGGCATTAACAATTGTTGGTTTGGAAAACATTGCTACAGATGTTAAAGCTTCTAAGTCTTCAACTATAGTTGAGTATGGCGAAGAATCACTCTTATCGAAGTCTAATGCAATTGAATTTTATATTGCACAAAAGGGTGCCATGAATAAATCAGTATCCATTCATGAAATAAAAAAAAGGCCAGGCTATTCTGGAATTAAAGCAATAAAAGATAATAATATAATTATTATTGATGAAAAGTTGATTTCTAGTGCAACTATGAGATACTTAGTAGGGTTAAAAGAACTTCAAACTAAAATTTATGGTGAAATAACTAAATAGTAGATATGTAAAGGAGAGATGAGTATAATGGGAAAATTAAAAAATGGTTATGTGCAAATTTACACAGGAAATGGTAAAGGTAAGACAACTGCAGCTGTAGGACTAGCTGTTAGAGCCGCAG
The DNA here is from genome assembly GCF_018861315.1 of Clostridium bowmanii. Classification (GTDB taxonomy): domain Bacteria; phylum Bacillota; class Clostridia; order Clostridiales; family Clostridiaceae; genus Clostridium_AD; species Clostridium_AD bowmanii. Next base: position 65,596 of record NZ_JAHLDL010000015.1, read on the forward strand.
GAAATGAATATAATGTATTTATGGTACAGTTTTTAAAAGGAAGTAAAACCGGTGAAATTGAAAGTGCTAAAAAATTAGCTCCTTTTTTTAATATATTTAGGTTTGAGAAAAAAAGAGGTTTTTTTTGGACGTTAAATGCTGAAGAAAAAATTGAATTAAAAAAAGAAATACAAAAGGCATATGAATTCTGCATGCAGGCACTTAAAGAAGAAAAGTGCGATATCCTTATCATGGATGAAGTAATGGGAGCATTAAATAATGGACTAATAAGTCAGGAACAATTACTAGAATTAATAGATGCTAAACCTAGTAATATAGAATTGATTTTAACAGGAAGAGATGTGCCTAAAGCTATAATAGATAAAGCTAACCTTGTAACCGAGATGAAGGATATAAAGCATTATTTTAATGAGGGCGTGACCTCTAGAGAGGGTATAGAATTTTAGTTGTAATAACTACACTACAAACTACACTTTAAGAAATTATGTATGTTAGTGTTGCAATTGATAAAAATATACTTTATAATAAAAATAACTTAATAATAAATTGTTTATGGTACCTTTTAAAGGTTTAATAGGGAAAGTGGTCTAAATCCACTGCAGCCCCCGCTACTGTACATGGATACGAATCTATACCACTGGCTTATGCTGGGAAGGGTGGAGGAGAGTGACCCGAAAGCCAGGAGACCTGCCTAGATGATATACAGCTTTATCCTACGGAGGGACGGGATGGCAATTATATATGCTCATTTTGCATTGTATTGCCTTCACATGGGATGTGAAGGCATTTTATTTTTTTATAAAATCTTTTACCCAACCTTTTGTAGGTTGGGTATTTTTATTTTTTTGGGTTATGGTAGTTTAGGAAATTATAATTTGGATTGAGAGGAGTAAATAGATGAAGAGTATATTAGTTGTTGGACATGGAAGTAGATCAAAAGAGGCTTTTGAAGTTTTTAATAGTATGCTAGATAATTTCAAGTCGCAAGTAGAGGGTAATGTTGAGGGGTGTTTTATGGAAATATGTGTGCCAAATATACCTGATACAATTGACCTTATGTATAAAAATGGGACTAGGGATTTAGTAGTTGTTCCATATTTCCTTTTTTCTGGAATTCATATTAAGGAAGATATTCCAAAAATTTTGAAAGAGATTAAAGTAAAATATACGGACCTTAAAATATCATTGGCAAAACCAATAGGGTATAATAATATAATTGTTAATATCCTTAAGGAAAATGCGGAGGGAGAATTAACATGTATTTAAAAAAACCAATGGAAATAGAAAATAAAAGCATGGAGATAATAGAGGCAGAACTAGGGGAACATGAATTTACTCCAATGGAGCTTAAGATTGTTGAGAGAACAATCCATACCACAGGAGATTTTGACTACAAGAACATAGTGAACATAAAACCAGAAGCCATAGAAGAAGGCCTTAAGGCAATAAAGAGTGGGTGCAGAATTGTAACAGATACTACTATGGTACTATCTGGAATAAATAAAAGAGCAATTGAAAAGTTAAACTGCACTGTAGAATGTTTTATTGGTGATGCAGAAATATTTAAAAATGCAAAGCTCAATGGAATAACAAGATCCATGGCATCTATGGATTATGCGGCAAGCGAAGAGGTTGATATCTTTGTAATAGGAAATGCCCCTACCGCATTATATAGGATTGGTGAGCTTATAAATAAAAATATGGTGTCGCCAAAGCTTATTATTGGAGTGCCTGTTGGTTTTGTAGGAGCTGCAGAATCTAAGGAATATATTAGGGGATTTGATATACCTTCAATAACAACCATAGGTACAAAGGGAGGAAGTAATGTGGCTGCCTCTATAGTAAATGCACTACTGTATATGGCCCTTGACGGCAATCGAGATGAATGATAACTATATAGTTAAATATGGTAAAAAACTTAGGTGCGGTTATACAACAGGTAGCTGCGCAGCTGGGGCAGCTAAGGCAGCAGCAAAAATGCTGCTGAGTAGAGAAAAATTAGAAAAAATAAGTATAGATACACCAGCTGGGATAATTCTTAATTTGGAGCTTTTAGATATTCATATAGAAGAAGATCATGCTTATTGTTGTATTGTTAAGGATGCAGGGGATGATCCTGATTCTACAGACAAAATAAAAATATATGCAAGAGTGAGCAAAAGAGAAGATTCTAAAATTATCATTGATGGTGGAGAGGGTATAGGCCGAATAACAAGAAGTGGTTTTTGGGGAAAGAGTGGAGCGGCGGCAATAAATCCTGTTCCAAGAAAAATGATTACAGATGAATTGTTAAAGGTATCAAATTGTGGGTTTAATGTTTTAATATATGCACCCGAGGGAAAGGAAATTTCTAAAAAAACCTTTAACTCTAATCTTGGAATAATCGGTGGCATTTCCATAATTGGAACGAAGGGAATAGTAGAACCAATGTCTGATGAGGCGCTTAAGAAAAGTATTTATATAGAAATTGACGATGCATATGACAAAGGACAAAGGGAAATAGTACTGTTCCTCGGAAATTATGGTGAAAAAGTTGTTGAGGATTTAAATCTTAAGGGAGCTAAAATAAAAATATCAAATTTTATAGGCGACATGCTACTTTATTCTAAAAACAAGGGTTTCGATAAAATAATCCTAGTAGGCCATATTGGAAAGTTGTGCAAGCTATCTATAGGAGCCTTTAACACCCATAGTAAAATTTGTGATGTTAGAATTGAAGCCTTTGTTTATTATCTTGCATTAAACAGTGCTACCATTGAGTTAATAAATTGTGTTAATGAATGTAAAACCTCGGAGGAAGCGCTTAAGCTTATAATAGATAACAATTATCCTGTTGTTATAAATGAAATGATAGCTGGTTGTGTGGAGAGAATCAAAAGGTATCTTAAGGATGAAGATGGTGAAAGTAACATTCATGTAATTATGTATTCAATGGAATATGGAATACTTGGGGGAAAATTATGATTAAAATTATTGGAATGGGACCAGGAAATATAAATTATCTTACTATGGAGGCAATAAAGGCAATAAAATCCGCGGATAGGGTTATTGCTTTTGGAAGAATAGCTAGCACTGCAAAAACTATAGTAAATGATGTTATTGAAGTAAATAGAGTACAAGAAATAATTGAAAACTTAGATGATGAGGTGACTACAGTGGTACTCGCCTCAGGAGATCCTTGCTATTTTGGCATTATAGATTTCTTAGTTAAGAAGGGTATTGTGTTAGGCGAAGTAATACCAGGAATTTCTTCTTTCCAGTATATGATGACAAAACTAAAAAAGAGTTGGCAAGATGCATTACTTATTAGTCTTCATGGAAGGAATGAAAATCTCGTTAAAGTTACTAAAAGTAAGCTTTCGGTAATACTTACAGATAGTAAAAATAATCCTAACTTCATATCAAAGCAATTATATAATCTTGGGGTAACTGGGAAAATATATACAGGTTATAACCTGTCTTATGATGAGGAAGTTATATTGTGTAATAAGATAGGCGATGAAATAGAAATAGCAGGAAATATTTCAGTGGTGGTGATTGAAAATGAAATGGCTTAGAGATGAGGATTTTATACGTGGAAAGATCCCTATGACTAAATTTGATGTTAGAGTTATTACTATTGCAATGCTTGATATATCAGCTGATGATGTATTTTTAGATGTTGGTGCTGGAAGTGGCTCAATATCTATTCAGGCAGCGCTTCTTGGGGCAAAGGTATTTGCAGTGGAGAGAGAACCTGAGGGGCTAGAGCTTATATCCAAAAATGCTGAAAAATTTAATGCAACTGTAAATATCATTGGTGGATATGCTCCAGGGGCATTTGATAATATTGAAGCTTTTAATAAATGCTTTATTGGCGGAAGCGGTGGAAAACTTAATGAAATTGTTAGTGCCTTAAGTAAAAAGCAAGCTAACGGTGGAATTATTTGCGGGAATTTTATCATCCCTGACAACATGGTCCAATTTAAAAACTTGTTAAAAGAATTAGGATATGAGGATATTAAGGTTAGGCTTATTCAATCTGCAGTTATGGATAGGATTGGACTTATGAAGGGCCAAAATCCTGTATATATAGTTAAGGGGAGAAAAATATGAGAAAATTTTATGGTATCGGAGTAGGTCCAGGAGACAAGGAACTCATTACACTAAAGGGTTATAATCTAATCCGCAATTGTGATTATGTATTTGTACCAAGTAGCAAGGGTCATAGTCTTGCAGAAACAATAGTTAGTGATTATATTGTGAACAAGAAAGTTATAGAGCTTGAATTTCCAATGGGTGAGGATAATGAAGAAAGATATATAGATGCAGCTATTAAAATAAATGAAATTTTAGGTGATGATAAGGTGGGAGTATTCTTAACCCTTGGTGACCCAATGACCTACAGTACTTATTTGTATTTGATGATTCAGCTTAAAAAAACTGATTTGGATGTGGAAACTATCCCAGGGATAACCTCATTTAATGCTGCAGCATCAAGACTTTCATTGCCACTGACCTTAAGAGATGAAAGCTTTTACCTAGCAGATGGAATGCTAGATGAGGAAATTCTAAAGAGAGTTGATACTGTTTGTGTTCTTAAAATAATAAAGAACAAATTAGATATAATGGACAAACTAACAAAACATGGGTTTGAATATGTTTGTGTTAAAAGATGCACACAAGAAGATGAAAAGTTAATATATGAAAAATCAGAAATATTAGGCGACAATGATTATATGTCGTTAATATATGCAAGGAGGAAAAGCTAGTGATTTATTTTATAGGAGCAGGACCCGGTGATGTTGATTTAATAACAGTAAAGGGAAGAAGACTTTTAGAAGCTGCAGACGTAGTTATATATGCAGGCTCTCTTGTATGGGATGAACATTTAAAGTTTTGCAAAAGTGGTTTTAAAAAATACAATAGTGCTTCAATGACTCTTGAAGAAGTTATCTCAATAATGGTAAGTGAGCAAAACCAAAGTAGTGATAAGACAATTGTAAGACTTCATACTGGAGATCCATCAATTTATGGAGCAATCAGGGAACAAATGGATGAACTTGATAAACATCATATGAAGTATTGTGTTATTCCGGGAGTAAGCTCTTTTACAGCTAGTGCTGCAGCCATTAAAAAGGAATTTACCCTTCCAAATGTAAGCCAAACTGTAATAATTACAAGAATGGAAGGAAGAACACCAGTACCACCTGAGGAGGATTTAGAGAAACTTGCAGCACATAAATGCTCTATGGCTATTTTCCTATCTGTTCAAGATATTGAAAATGTAGTTGCGAAACTTACAAAAGGTTATGGCAGAGATGATGTTCCAGTTGCAGTTGTTTATAAAGCTACTTGGCCAGAGGAAAAAATTATTATGGGAAGACTTAATAATATTGCTGAAAAAGTAAAAGCTGAGGGTATAGGAAATTTTTCGCAAATTCTAGTGGGAGATTTTATTGAGGGAGAGTATGACCGCTCATTATTATACCACCCACAGTTTACTCATGGTTTTCGCAAGGGAGTAAAATGAAGATTGCCTGCCTTGCTTTTACAAGGAGTGGAGAAGCTATCGCAAAGAGAATAAAATGCTGCTCAGATTATGAAGTGCATAAGTTTTCAAAGGAGAATTATAAAATCAATTTAAATAATATTTTTAGTGACTATGATGGTATTGTTTTTATTTCTTCCACAGGAATTGCAATTAGAATATCAGCACCTTTTATAAAAAATAAGAGTGTTGATCCTGCAATAGTTGTGGTGGATGACCTAGGTAGATACTCAATAAGCCTTTTATCAGGACATATTGGTGGTGCAAATTACCTTGCAGAGAATATAGCAGGTTGTCTCAAAAATCAACCGATAATTACAACAGCCTCCGATGGTAGAGGAATAGAAGCGGTTGATATGTTTGCAAAAAGAAATAATCTTTTCATTGAGAGTTTTGGCAATGCTAAACAAATAACTTCTATGATGATAGACGGGGATAATATAAAAATTGAATCTGAAATTGAAGCTAAAATAGGATATAGAAATATAGTAGAAAACAACGAATCAGGAGCAATATTTGTTTCATCAAAACAGAGTATTAATTATGATAAACCTAGTTGTATTTTAAGGCCTAAAAACATTATAGTTGGATTAGGTTGTAGACGAGGTAAAAGCATGGATGAGATAATTAGCGCACTTACGGAAGTGTTTAAAAGTAATGATTTGTCTATAAAGTGTATAAAAGCAATTGCAACGGTTGATGTAAAACAAGATGAAATAGGGATAATAGATGCCTGTAAAAATTTAAACTGTGAAATGGTGATAATTTCAAGGGAAGATATTAAAGTGGTTCAGGACAAATTTAATAAAAGTGCATTTGTTGAAAGCACAATTGGAGTGTCTTCAGTATGTGAGCCTTGTGCATATATCTCTGGTGGAGAATTAATAGTCCGTCGAACTGCAATAAATGGGATAACAATTGCTATTTCCAAAGGAGGAATGTAATGGCTAAGCTTTACGTAGTTGGTATTGGTCCTGGTGGCCTAGATAATCTTACATATAAGGCAGCAAATGCGATAGAAAAATGTGAGGTTGTGGTCGGATACAAATTTTACATAGAACTTGTAAAAAAAATAATAGTAGGTAAGAGAATTATTTCAACAGGTATGAAGGGTGAAATAGAAAGATGTAAATTGGCACTACAAGAGGTTGAAAATGGAATTGATACATGTATTATAAGCACTGGAGATCCAGGACTTTATGGTATGGCTGGGTTAATACTTGAACTAGCTGGCGATATCGAGGTTGAGGTAATTCCTGGAGTTAGTGCTGCTTTTTGCGCTGCTGCAGAGCTAGGAGCCCCTATTATGCATGATTTTTGTACAATAAGTCTTAGTGATTTACTTACACCTTGGGAGGTCATTGAAAAAAGGCTTGAGGCGGCAGCAAGTGCTGATTTCGTAATAGCAATATATAACCCAAAGAGCAGGGGTAGAAAAATCCAGATAAAGAGATCAATTGAAATAATAAGAGCGCATCGGGGTGGAGAAGTCCCTGTGGGACTTGTTAAAAATGCAGGCAGAGAAGGCAATGATAAGAAAATAGTAACTCTTGACACTGTGGATTTTGAGTTTATAGATATGATGACAGTTGTACTTATTGGTAATAGCAAAACTTATATAAAAGATGGGAAAATTATAACTCCTAGGGGGTATAATTTTTGATATGGATTATTGGAGGAACCACAGAAAGCAATATTTTATTATCTAAAATAAAGGGAAAGCTTAAGTATGTTATTTCTGTTGCAACCTATAGTGGCTGTGAGGTAATAGATGATGAAGATGAGAATATTGTGGTTTCTAGGATGAATTATGATGAAATGCTAGAATTTATTAAAATACGAAATATCGGAACTGTAATAGATATGTCTCACCCTTACGCAATTGAGGTAAGTAAAAATGCAAGGCTTGCCTGTAAGAAGCACAACATAAGATATTTAAGATTTGTAAGACCGAAAACGGAATTCGAAAATGTTGTTTATGTTAAGTCAATATCAGAATGTACTAATTATTTAAAAAGCATTAAGGGTTCTGTTTTATTTACAACGGGAATTAAGAATATAAAAGATTTCGAGAAGGTAAAAGATAGTAATAGATTTATATATAGGGTACTTCCTACAATATTTAGTATTCAGGAGTGTGTAGATAACAATATTAAAATGAAGGATATTATAGGAATGTTAGGCCCATTTTCAACTGAACTTAACATTAGTATAATCAAAGAATATGATGCAAACTATGTTGTTATGAAGGACAGTGGAAGTGTGGGTGGAACACCAGAGAAAATAGAAGCTTGTATTAAATCTAACACTACACCTATAGTAATTGGACGGGAATTTGAGGATGGAATAAATGAGATGGTTAAATTACTTACAATGATTTTATGATTTAACTAATAGAACATTTAAATATATGTTTCAAGATGGAGGGTCATGATTTGGGAATAATAATAGCTTCTAGAAAAAGTAAACTAGCACAAATTCAAACGGATCTCGTTATGAGAATGATATATGAGAAAAATGAACTAAAATGCGAGAAGCTATTAATGAGTACAAAGGGAGATAGGATACTTGATGTAAGCCTTGATAAGATAGGTGGCAAGGGTGTTTTTATAAAGGAGATTGAAGTTGCAATGCTAGAGGGACGTGCGGAAGCAGCGGTTCATAGCATGAAGGATGTACCCTACGAAATGCCTGAGGGTTTTGAAATAGTATCAATGCCAATTCGAGAGGATGTTAGAGACGTATATGTATCTATGAATGGTACAACCATTGAGAACTTACCAAGGGGTGCCAGAATTGGTACAAGTAGTAAAAGACGGTCCACGCAGATTATGAATTTAAGACCAGATGCTGTGATGGTACCCATAAGGGGTAATGTTCAAACCAGAGTGGAAAAAATAGAAACAGAAAACTTGGATGGAATTATACTAGCAGCAGCTGGACTAAAAAGGTGCGGAATGGAGTGTATTATAACGGAGTATCTTAATGTGGATGAGTTTGTACCTGCGATAGGTCAAGGTGCCCTTGGCATTGAAGCATTAAAGACAAGTAAGTATATTCATATATTAAAAAGCATAGAGCATCACGAAACCAGGATATGCGTGGATGCAGAGAGAAGCTTTATGAGAAGGCTAAATGGAGGTTGTCATTCTCCAATTGGAGCATATGCTAGGCTTCAAAATGACGACATATACATAGTTGGTGTATTTGAGTTAAATGGAAAATTTATAAAAAAAGACATATTAGGAAGTGTGTATGACTATATAGAACTTGGAAAACTCCTAGGCGAAAAGATAATAAATTCATAATTGAAAGTGGTGTTTGTTTATGTCAAAGGTATATTTGATTGGTGCAGGTCCCGGTGATGAGGAGCTTTTAACCCTAAAAGGCAAGAGAATTCTTGAGAAGTGTACTGCAGTTTTATACGATAGGCTTGCTAATGATAGTCTATTAAAATATTTAAATAAGGAATGTAAAATATATTATTGTGGTAAGGAACCAGGTTGTCATTATAAGAATCAGGAAGAAACAAATGATATGCTTGTAAAACTAGCGAAAGAAGGAAATACCGTTGGAAGAATAAAGGGAGGCGACCCTTATGTATTCGGAAGGGGTGGCGAGGAGGCTTTAAGGCTAGAAAATGAGGGAATTGAATTTGAAGTGATTCCTGGAATTACTTCTGCCATAGCAGTTTTAAACTATGCGGGAATTCCAGTAACACATAGAGCAATATCACAGAGTTTTCATGTGTTTACTGGGCATACTGCAGATAAATTAGACATTAACTGGAAAAGTGTTGCATCATTAAATGGGACCTTAATATTTCTAATGGGACTTAAAAATATCGGAGTTATAACAAATTCACTAATAAATAATAGCAAAGATGCAGAATGCCCATGTGCTGTCATTATGAGGGGTTCGACCTCAAAACAGAAAAAAGTTGTGGGAACACTTAGTAATATTTGCAGTAAGGTAGAGGAAGCAGGATTTAAATCTCCCTGTATAATCGTGGTTGGTGGAGTTGTTGAATTAAGTGAGAAACTCAATTGGTATGAGAGAAAACCTCTGTTTGGAAAGAATATTTGCATTACTCGCTCAAAGCAGCAAAGTGTGGAAATTAGTGAGAAATTACTTGATTTAGGGGCACAGATAACTGCTATAAATTCAATTGAAATAAAAGATACTGCAAAAAATTTAAAAGAGTATATTAAAAAATTTAGTTCATATGATTATCTAGTTCTTACAAGTGTAAATGGTGTTAATTTATTTTTTAAATATTTAAAGGACAATGAGTTAGATATTAGAAAGATAGGTGGGGAATTTTGTGCAATAGGTCCTGCAACAGCCAAGGCAATAAAAAACATGGGAATAAATCCACTGATTATTGCAGAGCAATTTGTTTCAGAATCTCTTCTAACAGAGCTGAAAAACCATGTGAAACCAGGTGATAAGATACTAATCCCAGGTTCGAAAAATGCTAGAGAATATTTAGGTGAGGAACTTAGAAAACTTGATTGCTGCGTGGATGAGGTTCCAATTTATGAAATAGGACAGGGCACACTTCAAAATGAGGGTGTATTTGACAATGTTGATATTGTTATCTTTACAAGTCCCTCAACGGTTAAAAATATGATCTCAATGTTAGGAATAAATAGGATTAAAGAAAAAGAATGTATAGCTATTGGTCTAATAACCGGCGAAGAACTTAGTAAAAATAATATTAAATATAGTGTATGCGATGAATATTCCAGTAATGGGATAATCAAAAATTTGTTGCAATTAAAAGGAGAAAAACATGATTAACAGAAGAAGAAGATTAAGAGCAAATACTGCAATAAGGGATTTAGTAAGAGAGACAATATTAACACCTAAGGACTTTGTATTTCCTATATTTGCAGTGGAAGGTGAAAATATAAAGGAAGAAATCTCATCAATGCCAGGAAATTATCATTATTCTGTGGATAGACTTTATGAAATAATAGATGAAATCGAGAAGGCCGGCATTAGAGGTGTTATTTTATTCGGACTTCCTGATGAAAAGGATGAAATAGGAACATCAGCATGGATAGATGATGGAATAGTTCAAAGGGCTGTAAGAAAAATAAAAGAGCTAAATAAGGATATTTTAGTAATTACCGATATATGCATGTGTCAATTTACAAGTCATGGTCATTGTGGAATAATCAAGGACGATGTAATTGATAATGATGAAACACTTGATTATTTGGGCAAAATTGCTATATCTCATGCAAAAGCTGGAGCGGATATGGTGGCACCTTCTGATATGATGGATGGAAGGGTTTTGGCCATTAGAAACGTATTAGATGAAAATAATTTTAAAAATGTATCAATAATGTCCTATAGTGCTAAGTATTCATCAGCATTTTATGGTCCCTTTAGAGAAGCAGCTCACTCAGCACCAAAATCTGGAGATAGAAAAACTTATCAAATGGATCCAGCAAACGTAAGGGAAGCAATGTGTGAGATTGAGGATGATATAAAAGAGGGTGCTGATATTGTTATGATCAAACCAGCAATTTCATATCTAGATGTAATAAGATCGGCAAGGGATAGATTTGATGTTCCAATAGCAGCATATAGTGTAAGTGGCGAATTTGCAATGGTTAAGGCCGCAGCTGAAAAGGGTCTTATTAATGAGAAAAGTGTTGCCATGGAAATGTTAACATCAATAAAAAGGGCAGGTGCGCATATTATAATCACTTATTATGCAATAGATGCTTGCAGGTGGCTTAAGGAAGATTAATAATAAATTTGTGGTATTTAAAAAAATTAGTTAATATGCTCACTAGTCCATATAAAATGCTGACTAGTGAGCATTAAAAATATTATAGAGAAGATGTTTCTAGGAGGATGAGGCTATGAATAAGTACTACCCAATTATGATTAATATCAAAAATGAAAAATGTCTAGTGGTTGGAGGCGGAAATGTTGCTTATAGGAAAATAAATGGGCTTATTGAATATGGCGGTAAAATAACAATAATTTCCAGGGAAATTATTGAAAAAATAAATCCATTAATTGAAACTATGGGCGAAGATATTATATATATTGAGGATGATTATAAAAGTGAATATATTAAAAATGCTTTTTTTGTTATTGCAGCAACCAATAATAGTGATGTTAATCTTCAAATAGCTAGAGATTGCGCGCAAAAAAATATTCTAGTTAATGTTGTAGATGATCTAGAAAGTAGTAAATTTATAGTTCCTGCAAAAGTTAAAAGAGGAGATTTAACAATAACTATATCTACTAATGGTAAATGCCCCTTTTATAGTAAGTTATTAAGAGAAAAATTAGAAAATCAATTTGATGATAGCTATAGTACATTTGTAAATATATTAGGTGATTTTAGAAAAGACCTACTTTTGAATATTAAATCAAGTTCTAAAAGAAAAGATATAATGGCTTCTATAGATGTGGAATACTATTTTAATAGGCTTAAGGAAATAGGAGAACAGGAAACTCGAAAAGAAATGGAGAGGTTCTGCTTTGTTACTACTGATAAAGACTAGTATTAGTAGTAAAGCACCTTTCTAATGCAATAGTTAGAAAAGTGCTTTTTAGCGTTTTTAAATTCCTAAAGTTTGAATTTTTGAACATACTCTTTATTTCACTTCTAGTATGTCATCAATAAACCTTCCGTTTTCATAGAATAATTCACCATCAGCATAAATCTTTCCACCATTTCTCATATCGCAAAGCATATCCCAATGAAGGGTTGATCTGTTTAAGCCACCTGCTTCAGGCATTGAGTCTCCAATAGCCATATGGATGGTACCACCGATTTTTTCATCAAAAAGCATATTTCTTGTGAAATTCTTAATACCATAGTTGGTACCTATAGCTACCTCACCAAATCTGCAGGCCCCATCATCAGTTTCAAGAAGTGCTTTAAGGAGGTCTTCTCCTTTTGTGGCTGTCGCCTTAACTACTTTTCCACACTTAACCTCCAGAACTATTCCTTCAATCTCTTTGCCCATATATATTCCTGGGAAACTAAAAGTAATTACTCCATTTACTCCATCTTCAACAGGTGAGGTAAATATCTCTCCATCTGGGAAATTTACTTTTCCATCACAATTTATCCATTTTCTCCCTTCTACGTTTACTTTTATATCTGTTCCTTTAGAAATAAAATGTAGGCCATTTTTAGTATCAAGGTATTTAACCCATCTTTCTTGCTCTGCGCTTATCCTTTTCCATTCAGATGCAGGATCCTGGGCATTGAGTAGGCCGGCACCATAAACAAACTCTTCATAATCACTAAAGCTCATGGAAGCTTCCTGAGCATCTGCATAGGTAGGATATTGTGTTCCACACCATCTTAAGGAACCATTGCCCATTTTTTCAGAATATATCTTTCTCCAACTTGCTGCTCCTATCGAAGATATTTTAAGTTTATCTGCATCGATTCTTGAATTGGTCTTTGTGTTTCTATTCCCCCAAGCAGAAAGCCATACATCTGCCTTTCCAAGCATAGTTTTGAAAAGTATATTTTCCTGAAGAAGCTGCTCTTCACTACTGTACTTAAGCTTTATTTCAGATACTTCTTGTGAAGAAAGTGAAGTTTCTACATGAGCGCCTGCCTTCACGGCCTCCTTTACCACCTCTACCATCCAAGGGGTTGCAACCTCATCACAGGATACAAATACAGAATCACCTGGTTTAACCTGGGTAGAATAATTTACTAGTAGTTTTGCAAGTTTGTTAAGTCTTTGATCAGCCATTTATAATTGCTCCTTTCACTTAGAACACGGGAAAACTTAAGAGAGTTTAATCTATTTTTAAGTTAACCGTTAAAAAATGATTATATGAATATGTTACCAAATATTTAAGAAATACTCTAGTTAAATTTTATTGTGAAAATAAAAATCAAAAACTATGTACATTTTATGACTTTTACTGTAAAATACTCTTATATACAAAGTATTTGCAATATTGAAAAAATAATAAATCTTCCTGTAAACCTATATATGTTTAGTAATATGGTCTAAATATTTCTCTGGGGCTACCATAAATAGCCTGACTATGGGTGGTTATATATAAGTTATAAAGTTATAGGATTACTTTTTAAAAGTAATTCTATATTTTAATAGTTTTTTATATAAACTTTCCATTTTGAAATTTCAATTTGGAGGGTTTATATTTTTTGTCCAATTTGGTATATTAAAGACGTTATGTCTTAATATAAAATTTGTAATAATAGGGGGAGTGTTTTATGAAAAAAGTCATTGGTTTAATGCTAACACTAATACTAGTTTTGGGAGGAATTTTAACAGGTTGTTCAAAAAAAGATGAAGGAAATACAGTTACCCCTGATACTAGTAAAAAAGTAAAGGTAGGGTTTATTTATGTAGGGCCTATTGGTGATGGGGGTTATACTTTTGCTCATGATCAAGGAAGACTATTTCTTGAAAAGGAACTTGCAGGTAAGATAGAGAAGACAGTTTTTAAGGAGAGTGTAAAAGAAGATGCAGCAGAGGTTGATAAGACTTGTGAGGAAATGATTAACAATGGTGTTACAGTAATTATTGGGACAAGTTTTGGATTCATGGAGGGAATGGACAAGTCTGCAAAGAAACATCCAGAAATAAAATACATGCATTGTTCAGGTTATATGCAGGAAACTAATATGTCAAATTATTTTGGTAGAGACTATCAGGTTAGATATCTTTCTGGTATAGTTGCAGGAATGAAAACTAAATCTAATAAAATTGGGTATGTTGCTGCTATGAACATTCCTGAATGTGTTAGAGGTATAAATGCATTTGCACTTGGAGTACAATCCGTTAATAAGTCAGCAGTTGTAAAGATTATATGGACTAATACTTGGTATGACCCTGCAAAGGAAAAAGAAGCGGCAAAGGCACTTTTAGATGGAGGTGTAGACGTTATTGCACAGCACCAGGATACAACTGGGCCACAAATAGCTGCAGAAGAAAAGGGAGTTTGGTCTATAGGTTATAACTCAGATATGAGTAAGGCTGCACCTAATGCTTACATGACAGCTCCAATTTGGAATTGGGGACCATATTATGTAGATCAAGTTAACAAGATTATTGCTGGAACTTGGAAATCAGAAAGTTATTGGGGAGCCATGGATGCAGATAATGCTAAAAGCATAATATACTTAGCTGATTTAACTAAAAATGCACCAGCGGGTGCACAAGCCGCAGTAGATAGTGCTAAGGCTGATATAATTTCAGGAAAAAACAAAGTATTTGTAGGACCTATATATGATAATACTGGTGTTTTGAAAATTAAAGAAGGCGAAGTTATGACAGATAAAGATATGCTTCTCTTTGATTGGTTTGTTAAAGGGGTCGAAGGTAAAGTAAAATAGAAAAGGGTGATATTATGAGTACTGTTCCACATATATCAATGAAGGGAATAACCAAGGTTTTTGGCAGGGTAGTTGCCAATCATAATATTAATTTAGAAATAAATAGCGGTGAAATCCATGCATTGCTAGGAGAAAATGGAGCAGGAAAAAGTACACTAATGAACATTCTGTCAGGAATTTATATTCCTGACAGAGGTTCTATTTTTGTTAGTGGAAAAGAAGTAAAATTTTCATCGCCAAAGGATGCTATTAACGCAAAAATTGGAATGATTCATCAGCACTTTAAACTGGTAGAAGTCATGACAAGTCTCGAAAACATAATGATCGGCCAAAAGACTGGTTTTTGGATAAATAAGAATAAAGTAATAAAGGATATAACAGAGCTATCTGATAAATATGGTCTTGAAGTTGATGTAAATAAAAGAGTATATGATATGACAGTTGGAGAAAAACAGATATTAGAAATACTTAAGGTAATGTATAGAGGCGCAAAAATACTTGTGCTAGATGAACCCACTACGGTATTTACTCCTCAGGAAACTAAAAAGCTATTTAAAATAATCAATAAGATGAAGGAGCAGGGTTGTGCCATAATATTCATAAGCCATAAAATGGACGAGGTTATGGAGATATCGGATAAGATAACTGTTTTAAGAAAGGGCGAAACCATTATTACCTTAAATAAAAAAGATACAGATCCTAAAAAATTGGCGGAGCTAATGGTGGGACATCCTGTAGATTTGTCTATTAAAAGAGTAAAATCCGAAAGCACAGAAAATATCTTAGAGGTTAAAGATCTTAGAGTATTTGATGAAGAGGGAATAGAGAGATTAAAAAAAATAAGCTTTACTATAGGAGCTGGAGAAATACTTGGCATAGCAGGTATCGTAAACAGTGGTCAGAAGGAATTGTGTGAATCCCTTATAGGAATGCAATCAGTAAAAGAGGGGGAAATAAATTTTAAAGGAGAAAATATTGTAGGAAAGAACACGAGAGAAATAATCAAAAAAGGTATTAGTATGAGTTTCATTCCAGAAGATAGGCTTGGTATGGGCCTCGTTGGGTCTATGGACATGGTAGATAACTTAATGCTTAAGGAATATCAATGTCAAAATGGACTTTTTATTGATAAAAAACCTGCCATAAGTAGATCAATAGAAATAATTGAAACTCTTGAAATAAAAACGCCAGGAATTTATTATCCTATTAAAAATTTATCTGGAGGAAATATTCAAAAAATATTACTAGGAAGGGAACTTGCTGCAAAACCAAAGCTTCTTATAATGGCTTATCCAGTAAGGGGACTTGATATTAATACTTGTTATACCATATATGATCTGATAAATCAGCAAAAGGCTAAGGGTGTAGGAGTACTTTTTATTGGAGAAGATTTGGATGTTTTAATTCAACTTTGCGATAGAGTAATGGTGATTTGTAGTGGCGAAATTACTGGGATTTTAAAGGGTGAAGAAGCTACAAAAGAAGAAATAGGATTACTTATGACAGGTCATAAAAATAAGCAGCGAGAAGCATAGGAGGGGTAGTAGATGCTAAGGTTTATAAAAAGAGATGAAATAAGCAAAGGAAAAAGTACAACCATTAGAATTTCTTCAGTAATACTTGCACTTTTTATATTTAGCATAGTTTTTATACTGATGAAAAAGAACCCTTTAGATATTTATGCATCAATGCTAAATGGGGCTTTTGGCTCCTCTTATTCTATTAGAGAAACTATTAAACTGGCCATTCCTCTTTGCATAGCTGCGTTAGGCATTGCGGTAGCTTTTAAGATGCATTTTTGGAATATCGGTGCTGAGGGGCAAATTCTTATGGGGGCCTTTGCAGCATCACTATTTGCACTTAAATTTCCGGATATGTCAAGACCTATACTTTTAATAATAATGATGGTAGCAGGTATATTTGGTGGAAGCCTGTGGGCACTAATCCCTGCTGTTTTTAAAGCAAAGTGGGGTACAAATGAAACAATAGTTACTCTGATGATGAATTACATTGCTATTAAATGGATAGTATTCCTTCAGCATGGGCCATTAAAGGACCCTAATGCAAAGGGATTTGCAAAAATAGCAAGCTTTACTGATAATGCTATACTTCCAGAAATCTTTAAAGTGCACGTTGGATGGATATTTGCACTGATTTTAGTTATATTTATATATGTTTTTATGAATTATACTAAAAGGGGTTATGAAATTTCGGTATTGGGAGAGAGTGAAAAAACAGCACTTTATTCTGGGGTTGATATAAAGAAAACTATAATTATATCTATACTTTTAAGTGGTGGTTTATGTGGGCTTGTTGGTATGATTCAAGCCTCAGGTATAAGCAATACACTTGGTGAAAGTGTGTCTGGAGGAGTAGGATATACAGCTATAATTGTAGCTTGGCTTGGGTACCTAAGTGCACCAGTTATTCTGGTTATTTCCGTATTATTTGCGGCTCTTCAGCAGGGAGGATCCTTTATTCAAACCTCTTATGGAATACCAGGTGCTACGGCACTTTTATTACAATCTATGATATTGTTTTTCGTACTTGGTAGTGAGTTTTTTATTAGGTTTAAAATCTCTAGTAAAGTAGGTGATGCAAAGTGAATGGAATGACAACATTTTTAGCTGCAGCAATAGTTGCAGGAACACCCCTTCTTTTTGCAACTCTTGGTGAAATATTAATAGAGAGAGCTGGTAACCTTAATCTTGGAGTAGAAGGCATGATGCTTATGGGAGCTGTAATAGGTTTCTTGGTTGGGCTAAACACAGAAAGTGTTTTTGCGGCACTCCTAGGAGCAATGGTTGCTGGAGCTTTTGGTGGCTTAATATTTGCTTTTTTAACAATATCATTAAGAGCAAATCAAGTTGTTACTGGCCTGGCCCTGGCTACTTTTGGTAGTGGGTTTTCAACCTTAATAGGAAAACAATTAGTAGGTCAAACTGCCCCGGTAGCAGTGAAAAGTTTTTTTAAACCCTACTCAATTCCCATAATAAGTGATATTCCTGTTATTGGCCCAATATTTTTTAAACATGACGCCTTTGTGTATCTTGGGTATATATTAGCAGTAGTTATTGGTGTATATCTATACAATACTAGCAAAGGGTTAAACCTAAGAGCAATAGGGGAAAATCCAGGCTCAGCAGATGCAGCAAGTATAAATATTACATTATATAAGTATGTTCATATTCTAATTGGAGGAGCATTGTGTGGACTTGGAGGGGCTTACCTTTCACTTGTCTATATACCTAACTGGCAAGAAAATGTTGTAGCAGGTAGGGGATGGATTGCCATAGCGCTTGTTATATTTTCTGCATGGAATCCCTATAAAGCAATATTTGGAGCATTTTTATTTGGGGGACTTGATATAATAGGTTTTAGGCTTCAGGGAGCTGGAATTCAAATTATTTCTCAATATCTAGTAGATATGCTTCCATATTTAGTTACCATAGCGATTCTTGTAATTGTATCTATGAAAAAATCTAAAAGGAATGCTCCGCCTAAAAACTTGGGGACACCATATTATAGGGAAGATAGATGATGTAAAGATAATTTAAATATAAAATTGTATATTCCCATGTAAGGATAGACATTTAAGTCTGTCCTTTTAATTTTTTTGTGAATAAGTATTGACATAAGAAATTCATGGGATTACAATATACTTCGTAAGCGAAACATACGTAAGCGAAATAAACGCGTGCGAAATAAACGTGTGCGAAATAAACGTGTGCGAAATGGTATGAGTTACTAGAGAAGAATTTATTAAAGGTGGTGATGGAGTGAAAACATTAAACGAGAGCATAGAAGTTGCAAGACTTTTTCAAGAGGTTATGCAGTTATTTAAACATAGTATGAATAAATTGCTTGAAGAAACGGGAATGTCAGCACCTCAAGGCATGGTACTAGGGCTTCTAAGTAAAAAAAAGAAGATAAAGATAACAGAACTTAGTCATCAACTTTGTTTGTCTAATAGTACTGTATCAGGAATCGTAGATAGACTTGAAAAACAGAAAATGGTGGTAAGAGAAAGAAGCCTAGATGACAAGAGGGTAGTTTATGTAAGCATAGCGCCGAATTTTAAAGATATGCATGAAAACTTTCATAAGCAGTTTGAAAAGAATATTCAAAATACAATGAGTAGAGGAAGCGAAGATGAACTTAATAAAATTCATGAAGGATTAGATACACTTAAGAAGCTTTTAAGTGATCAACCAAAATAAATAATAACAATAACAATAATAATAATAATAATAATACAATAAAATATTAACAAGGAATGGGGATGATATTTTTGATTAAATTATTTAAATTTTTAAAACCTTACACATTACAGATAATAGTAATAGTTTTATTAGTTTTTACTCAAGTACTAGCAAATCTATATTTACCAACATTGATGGCTGATATAGTAGACAAAGGTATATCACAAAAGGATACCTTTCAATCTATTTCATTTTTAGGTTTTAATGGAACATATAAAGGTATAAATTATATTATTAGAATAGGCGGAATCATGCTATTAGTATCAGCAGGTGGAGTTTTATGCTCAGTTGTAGCTTCATTTTTATCTTCAAGAACTGCTGTTGGGCTTGGTAGAATTATTCGTAATAAATTATTTACTAAAGTTGAAGGGTTCACGCTACATGAGTTTGATAAGGTTGGGACTGCCACCCTTATAACAAGGACTACAAATGACGTTGTTCAAGTTCAAACAGCAACCGTAATGATTTTTTCTATTTTGTTGTCTGCTCCTTTAACTGCCATAGGAGGTATTGTTATGGCTTTAAGAGAGGATGTGCAACTAACTTGGATTTTTGCAGTTGTAGTACCGCTTCTTGGAATTATTATTGGAATAACTCTTAAATATGCTATGCCATTATTTAAATTGATGCAAGTGAAATTAGATAAATTAAATCTTGTATTACGTGAAGGACTTACAGGTATTAGAGTAGTACGTGCATTTAATCGAATTGACACTGAAAAGGTTAGATTTGATGATGCTAACACTGACCTTATGGAAAACGCTATAAAAGTTAATAAAATCATGGCATTTCTAATGCCAATAATGATGTTAATGATGAATGTGACAACAGTTTCTATTATTTGGTTTGGTGCTAAAAGAATAGATGCTGGTAGTATCCAAGTTGGTTCACTTATTGCATTTATGCAATATGGAATGCAAATTTTAATGGGATTCTTAATGCTTGCTATGGTATTTATAATGATACCAAGAGCACAAGCCTCTGCAATAAGAATAAATGAGGTATTAGATATGGAATCTGAAATCACTGACCCAAAGAATGCAATATTAGCAAATAAACAAAGTGGATATGTTGAATTTAAGAATGTAACATTTAGTTACGAAGGGGCAGATCAGCCAGCTATTTGTGACATAACATTTAGTGCAAGACCTGGTGAAACAACCGCTATTATTGGTGGTACAGGTGCAGGTAAATCAACTCTTATAAACTTAA
Source organism: Clostridium bowmanii (assembly GCF_018861315.1). Lineage (GTDB taxonomy): Bacteria > Bacillota > Clostridia > Clostridiales > Clostridiaceae > Clostridium_AD > Clostridium_AD bowmanii. The sequence goes on from NZ_JAHLDL010000015.1 coordinate 85,964, forward strand.
TACCACGTTTTTATGATGTAACTTCTGGCTCGGTATTGGTTGATGGAGTAGATATACGTGAAATGAGTCAAAATGACCTTCGGTCAAAGATAGGTTTTGTTCCCCAAAACACTGTGCTTTTTACTGGAAGTATTGCTAATAATATTAAATATGGTAAAGATAATGCTACTATGGAAGAAATTAAGCATGCAGCAACTGTAGCACAAGCAACGAATTTTATAAACGGAATGAAAGAAGGATATGAACATATTATTGCTCAGGGAGGAACGAATGTTTCTGGTGGACAAAAGCAGCGTCTTTCTATAGCACGTGCTCTAGTTAGAAAACCTGAAATATATATTTTTGATGATAGTTTTTCAGCACTTGATTTTAAAACTGATGCGAGACTAAGGGCAGCACTAAAAAAAGAAACAGTAAAGTCTACAGTAATAATTATTGCTCAAAGGGTTGCAACAGTTATGGATGCAGATAGAATTATAGTTTTAGATGAAGGCGTAATTGCAGGCATTGGAACTCACAAAGAACTTTTAAATAGTTGTAAAATATATCATGAGATTGTATCTTCACAGCTTTCAGAGGAGGAATTATAATGAGTGAAAATAACAAGAACAAACCTCAAGGCGGAATGCGTGGTGGTCCAATGGGATCCTTTAGCGGTCCAATAGTAAAAGCCAAAGACTTTAAAGGAACATTAAAAAGACTTTTAAGTTATTTAAAACCACAAAGAACCAATTTTATTTTAGTATTTATATTTGCGATAATCAGCACTATTTTTACAATAGTAGGACCTAAAATTTCAGCAAGGGCTATAGATAAATTGGTTGAAGGTATTAAAAGTAAATTTGGTTTAATTCAGCTGCATGCTGCGCAAGATAAAATAGCAGCCGCAATAAATGCTAATCCCGCTGCAGCTAATAGTCCAAAAGTAATTGATGGACTGGATCAAATTAAAACTGGAATTGCTAAGATAATGGATATAAACGGTGGAAACATAGATTTCACTTATATTCGAAATATTATTCTTTTGTTACTTGGATTGTATTTAGTAAGTACAGTTTTTGGATTCCTTCAACAGTATATAATGGCTGGAGTTGCACAGAAAACTGTTTATAATCTTCGATTAGAAGTTGAGGACAAATTATCGAGGCTACCACTCAAGTTCTTTGATTCAAAAACACATGGTGAGATATTAAGTCGTGTTACAAATGATGTTGACAATATATCGACAACACTTCAACAAAGTCTTACTCAACTTGTTACAGCTATTGTTACCATCGTTGGTATTGTTATTATGATGCTTACAATAAGTCCACTAATGACACTTGTTGTTATTTTAACTTTGCCACTATATATTATTGTGACAGCTTTTGTTGCAAAGCGATCTCAAAAATATTTTGCTGCACAGCAAAAGGAAATTGGAGCTCTTAATGGTCATGTTGAAGAGATGTATACAGGACATAAAATTGTTAAATCCTTTGGTCATGAGAAAGATTCAATTAAAGAGTTTGAAAATATTAATGATAGATTATACAATGCAGGCTGGAAAGCTCAGTTTATATCAGGAATAATAATGCCTATGATGAGATTTGTTAGTAATATAGGTTATGTGGTAGTTTGCGTTGTTGGTGGATTTTTAGCAACAAAAGGTAGAATTAGTATAGGTAACATTCAAGCTTTTATTCAATATTCTAGTCAGTTTACTCAACCAATAGTTCAAACTGCAAATATTGCCAATATAATTCAATCAACAGTAGCTTCGGCTGAACGTATTTTTGAATTATTAGATGAAGTAGAAGAGATTACGGAAACTAGTAATATTAAGGTGATTGAATTACCTAAGGGAGAAGTTAAATTTGAAAATGTTGATTTCAGCTATAAAGCAGATGAACCTCTTATTGTGAATATGAATCTTGATGTAAAACGTGGTCATACAATTGCAATTGTTGGACCAACGGGTGCCGGTAAAACTACACTTGTTAACTTGTTAATGAGGTTTTATGAGATAGATGCTGGTAAAATCACAGTTGATGGAGTGGATATAAGAGACATAAAACGTGGGGAACTACGTAGTATGTTTGGAATGGTACTTCAAGATACTTGGCTCTTTAATGGCACTATAATGGATAATATTGCTTATGGAAAAGAGGTCGCCACCGAGGATGAGATCATGAAGGCGGCACGAGCAGCTCATGCGCATCACTTTATTAAGACTCTCCCTGATGGATACAATACGATACTAAATGAAGAAGCTTCAAATATATCACAGGGTCAAAAGCAACTTCTTACTATAGCAAGGGCAATACTTGCAAACCCAACAATTATGATACTTGATGAAGCTACAAGTAACGTTGACTCAAGAACAGAAGTTTATATACAAAATGCTATGACAGCACTTATGCAAAACAGAACAAGTTTTGTAATTGCACATAGACTTTCTACAATTAAAGAGGCAGAGCTAATATTAGTAATGAACAAGGGAAGTATCATTGAGATGGGTAATCATAATGAACTTCTTGCTAAGAATGGCTTCTATGCAGATCTTTATAATAGTCAGTTTAGTGGAGCAAACTTAGATAATGATGTAGTATAAAATAAGTTTTAAAATAAGGCTATGTTACCATTATTTCAATGGTGACATAGCCTTAAATTAATTATGATTGTAATAAAAAATTAAAGTTTTCATTTATATATTTTAATATAACAGTTGCTATTAATGATTGACCACCCATATTTGGATGTATACCGTCTTTACATAAAAACTGGCTGTAATCGCTATGTTTTGTAAATTCTGATCTTACATCTATAAGCATAGTACCAGTTTCATTAGCTACTTCTGTAATAATTTTATTATAGGAGCTATGCCAGTTGAAAAGAGCATCTTTTGTACCAAGCCAATGTAAAATATTTTGTTCTGCAAAAGAATCTTCTTTAGTAATCCATTTGAAATATTTTAGTGGATCTAGTGGTGGTAGTGTCATAAGCACAGGCAATATGTGATTATTTTTCAAGGTATCAATCATCCCACACAGTGTTTCACGATAAGTAGAAATATCAGTGTTGGGTTTGTATTCCCTATCAGGATTTTTAGCAATGTCAGCCCAGTTATAGTCACAGTCATTACCACCAAATTCTATTAAAACTATATCAGGTGACTTTTTTATTACATCGTTATACATCTTACTAACACCTCTCATAATGGTGCTTCCGAATTTACCTGCATTATATACTTGCCCTTTTATTTTATTTCCAATTATGGTTGTAAAGTTTTCTTTTAGAGGTGCATATTTAGATCTTTCCTCGTCGTAAATGATTCCCTTTGTAATAGAATCGCCAAATGCTATAAGAGTGTAGCTATCTTTTATTATCATAATATACCTCCATAAAATTAATTATTAATCTCACAAATTTTTTTATATAATCCATTTAATCTATACTAACAATATAGCACACAAATACAAACAATTCAATACGTAGTTATTAAAACTACGTATTAAATAAATATATTTTTGTTAATTGAAATCTCACATAATTATTCATATCTCAAAGATATATAATTCCCATAAAAATTTTATTGATACCATCTATTTGCCTCTAATATCTTATATTAAATATAGAGGTTTTTTTATTTGAAAAATATTCTTATAAATCATAGTAGTTATGGTATATTATGATAGAGTCTAAAAAATATTAGCCTCAGAAAAAAGAGATGATTTCAGAATGGAGGGATTTAATGAAAGCTTTATTTATTGGTGGAACAGGAACTATTAGTAGTGCAATATCTAAACTTGTAGTTGAAAAGGGGTGGGAACTTTATTTATTAAATCGAGGAAATAATGTTAGCAAGGTTCCAGAAGGAGCAAGGGTTTTAACTGCTGATATTAATGATGAACATTTGGTTTCTGAACTTATTAAAGATATGAAATTTGATGTAGTAGCTGATTTTATTGCGTTTAAACCTTCACAGATTCAAAGGGACATTAGACTTTTTAGTGGCAAAACAAGGCAGTTTATTTGTATTAGCTCAGCTTCAGCCTACCAGAAGCCTTTGTCATATTATAAAATTACTGAAAGTACACCACTTTCTAATCCATATTGGCAGTATTCTCGTGAAAAAATAGCTTGTGAAGAAAGATTAATGGAGGAGTATCGAACTAACAATTTTCCTGTAACTATAATTCGACCAAGTCATACCTATGGTGATAGTAGTCTACCACTAGCTATACATGGTAAAAATGGTCCATGGCAGGTTATTGACAGAATAATCAAAGGAAAACCAGTTATTATTCAAGGTGATGGTACTTCCCTTTGGACAGTAACTCATAATTCTGATTTTGCAAAGGCATTTTTCGGGATAATGGGGAATCATGCAGCAATAGGAGAAGCTATTCATATAACTTCAGATGAGTCTATAACTTGGAATAACATATATGATTGTATTGGAGAAGCACTCCATATTGAAGTTAAGAAGGTACATATCGCTACGGATTTTTTAGTGAAATGTCAAGCTGACTTTGAAGGTGGGTTAATAGGAGATAAGGCTAATAGTGTAGTTTTTGATAATAGTAAAATTAAAAGACTAGTTCCGGGTTTTGTTGCTACTGTTAGATTTGATCAAGGGGTAAAACACTCTATTAAATATATATTATCTCATACTGAATTACAAATAGCTGATGAGGAGTTTGATATTTTTTGTGATAGAATAATAGAGGCAGAGCAGAAAGCTTTAAAATATTTTAAAAATATATAAGACTTTTATCGTAAAATGGAATTTTAGTTTAGCTGAAAATCTATCTTATTATAGAAAAATAGAGTTAGTAGATATATTTATCTGCTGGCTCTTATTTTTTTTGTAAAATAACCTCAACATCATTGCATTATTAATTAATAATATAGGAATATAATTGGAGATAAATGCATAAAACTTATATTAATAGAATTGAGAAAATAAACAAACTAATTATTAAGGCGCTATTAAATAAAAGTAGGGGGGTAAAAAATGAAAAAGAAGATATCAATTTTAATTACAGTTCTAATGGTTGTGACAATGGGGCTCAGTGGCTGCGGGAAAAAGACAGAAAACAAGGTTGCAACTGAAAGTGATGTAATTAAAATTGGAGTTTTTGAACCTATGACTGGAGCCAATGCAGCTGGTGGAGCACTAGAAATTGAAGGTATAAAGCTTGCAAATAAACTTTACCCTGAGGTATTGGAAAAAAAGGTTGAACTTGTAATTGTAGACAATAAGTCTGATAAAGTGGAAGCAGCGAATGCAGCCTCAAGATTGGTTGAAAAGGAAAAGGTTACAGCAATAATTGGTAGTTGGGGAAGTTCACTTTCTATGGCAGCAGGAGATATCGTTAAGAAAGCTCAGATTCCAACAATGGGAACATCCTGTACAAATCCACTTGTAACATTAGGTAATGAATATTACTTTAGAGTATGTTTTATAGACCCTTTCCAAGGAACTGTTATGGCGAATTATGCTTTCAACACATTAAAAGCTAAAAAGGTTGCCATTGTTCAAGAAGTATCAAATGACTATGCAATAGGACTCGCAAAATATTTTACAGACTCTTTTAAGAAATTAACTGGTGATGAGAATTCTATTGTTGCGGTAACAAATTACAATACTGGAGATCAAGATTTTACAGCTCAACTTACAAACTTAAAAGCTAAAAATCCAGATGTTATTTTCGCACCTGGTAATTTCACAGAATCAGCACTCGTAATAAGACAAGCGAGACAATTAGGAATAACCACACCTTTTATCGGAGGAGATACTTGGGAAACACCAGAATTCATAACAACAGGAAAAGAAGCAGTAGAAGGAGCCACCTTCTCAACATTCTTTGCTACTGAAAAGCCAATTACAAAAGAATCACAAGTATTCCTAGATGCATACAGAAAAGAATATAACGGAAAAGAACCAGCAGCAGTAGCCGCTCTTGGTTATGATGCATATATCATACTTTTAGATGGGATTAAGAGAGTTGGATCTGCGGATTCAGTTAAACTAAGAGATGAACTTGCGAAAACTAAAGACTTCCAAGGTGCAGCTGGAGTTATAAATTTTGATGAAAATAGAAATGCTGTAAAGAGTGCTGTAATTAAAGAAGTTAAAGATGGGAAATTCACATTTAAGGAAGTTATAGAGCCTATTAAATAGTAGCACATAAAATAATACGCTTCCATCGAAACGGTGTGAAGCGTATTGTTTTAAATAAGAGTATGAGGAGGAGGACAAATGAGTTTAGATACATTTTTGCAACATCTAACTAACGGGATTTCTCTTGGCAGTTTGTATGCTTTGATTGCAATTGGATATACAATGGTTTATGGAATATTAAGACTTATCAACTTTGCTCATGGTGATATTTTTATGATGGCAACATATTTTGCTTTTTATGGAGTAACTACCTTCATGTTACCTTGGTATTTTTCTTTTCTAATAGCAATAATTTTGACCGGTGCACTCGGAATGTTAATTGAAAGAACTGCATACAGACCTCTTAGAGGCGCACCTAAAATTTCAATTATGATTTCTGCAATTGGTGCTTCTTTTCTACTAGAAAATGTAGCAATTGTGTTGTTTGGAGGAAGACCAAAACCTTTTCCAACACCGGATATTTTTGATAAAATGGTGAAATTCGGAAACATATCTATACAAAGATTGACTTTTGTTATTCCTGTAGTTACATTTGTTTTGTTATATTTATTATTATATTTGATTAATCATACAAAGAGTGGAATGGCTATGAGAGCTGTTTCAAAAGATTATGAAACAGCAGGACTTATGGGGATAGATGTAAATAAAACAATCTCATTTACCTTTGGAATTGGATCTATGCTTGCATCGGTGGGAGCATTATTGTGGGCACTTAAGTTTCCATCTCTTCTTCCACTTATGGGCGTTATGCCGGGATTAAAGTGCTTTATAGCGGCTGTTATTGGAGGAATAGGAAACATTAAAGGTGCTGTTATTGGAGGCTTTATTCTAGGTATCGGTGAAATTATGCTTGTTGCAGTTTTTCAGAACTTATCAGGATATAGAGATGCATTTGCGTTTGTAATGCTTATTATTATACTACTACTTAAGCCAACAGGTATTATGGGCGAAAAAATATCGGAGAAGGTGTAGAATATGAAAAAGAGAAATTTGATTTTAACATTAATTTCTTTGCTGATTTTATTTATAGCATTAATCTTTATAAATAAAAATTTGGACGCGTATAATATGAGAATATTAAATTTATGTGCTATTTATGTAATACTTGCACTAAGTATGAATTTGGTAAATGGTTTTACAGGACTCTTTTCACTAGGACATGCTGGCTTTATGGCAGTGGGAGCATATACTACAGCACTACTCACAATGTCAGCAGATATGAAGGCTCAAAATTTTTTCTTAGCACCCATAATTAAACCACTAGCAAATTTAACACTTCCATTCTTTCCAGCATTGATTATTGCAGGACTTGTTTCCGCTTTCGTGGGATATTTGATTGCAACACCAGTGCTTAGATTAAAAGGAGATTATTTGGCCATCGCAACTTTAGGTTTTTCAGAAATTATAAGAGTTATATTTACAAATACGCAAACATTAACAAACGGAGCCTTAGGACTCAAAGGAATTCCAGACACCACAAATATATGGTGGACTTATGGAGTTGCTGTTATTACGGTTATAATCATTACTTCTCTCATAAATAGCTCCTATGGAAGAGCACTAAAAGCAATAAGAGAAGATGAGATAGCAGCAGAAAGTATGGGAATAAATCTGTTTAAACATAAGGTATTGGCATTTACAATTGGTGCATTTTTTGCAGGCATAGGTGGGGGACTTTTAGGAAATTTGTTAGGTACCATAGACCCACTTATGTTTAGGTTTATATTAACATTTAATATACTTCTTATTATCGTACTTGGAGGTATGGGTAGTATTACAGGATCAATTATTGCTGCTTTCATTGTAACAATTGCAGGAGAGGCATTGAGGTTTCTTGATGAGACTATGAATTTAGGATTTATAACAATTCAAGGAATACCTGGCCTTAGAATGGTAGTATTTTCAGCACTCTTAATGTTGGTAGTAATCTTTTTCAGGCATGGTCTCATGGGGACAAAAGAATTTAGCTTTGATAAGATAATCAATAAATTTAGTAGAAAGCCATCTGAAAAAGGAGGCGATAGGTAATGTCAGAAGTGAATACCGTATTAAAGATAGAAGATGTAAAGATGCAGTTTGGAGGAGTTACTGCAGTAAAGGATTTTAATCTTACCTTAAATAAAGGAGAAATTGTGGCATTAATAGGACCCAATGGTGCTGGAAAAACTACAGTTTTTAATATGGTTACTGGTGTGTACAAGCCAACTGAAGGGAAAATTAATTTTAATAATAGAGATATCACAGGAATGAGGCCAGATTTAATTACTAAAACAGGAATTGCAAGGACTTTTCAAAATATAAGATTATTTAAAGATCTATCGGTGCTTGACAATGTTCTAATTGCTAATCATTTAAATATTAAATCAAATTTTATGGAAGCAGTCCTTAGGCTTTCAAGGTACAAGCGAGAAGAAAACAAAATGATGGAAAAATCCCTTAATTTGCTTAAGAAAGTAGGCTTATTAGATCAGAAAGATTATAAGGCACACTCTCTTCCTTATGGAAAGCAACGAAGATTAGAAATTGCTAGGGCAATGGCTACCAGCCCAGAAGTTTTGCTTCTAGATGAACCAGCCGCAGGAATGAATCCAAAAGAAACGGAAGATCTAACACGTTTTATTAAACAGATTAGAGATGAGTTTAACTTAACCATATTTATGATAGAGCATCACATGCAGGTTGTAATGGGAATATCAGATAGGATATATGTTCTTGACTATGGTGTGACTATAGCAGAAGGAACTCCTTATGATATCCAAAATAATGAAAAGGTTATAGAAGCATATTTGGGGGTGAGTGAAGATGATGCTTAAAATTGATGATTTAGTAGTTTCTTATGGTGGAATCGAAGCTTTAAGAGGAGTAAGTATTGAAGTTGAAGAAGGTAAAATTGTCACTTTAGTTGGTGCTAATGGCGCTGGAAAAAGCACCATGCTTCGTTCTATAGTAGGACTAGTTAAACCTAAAAGTGGAAAAATTCAATATTTAGACAGTGATTTGATGCTTATTAAACCTCAAAATATAGTAAAACATGGAATTACTTTGGTTCCAGAGGGAAGAAGGATTTTTGGAGATCTTACGGTAATTGAAAACCTAAAATTAGGTGCATTTTCAAGAAAAGATGAAAAAGAAATTAAAGAAGATATGGAATGGGTATATACACTCTTCCCAAGACTTAAGGAAAGAATTTGGCAACAAGGAGGGACACTATCAGGCGGAGAACAGCAAATGCTTGCAATTGGAAGAGCATTAATGTCAAGGCCAAAGTTACTAATGATGGATGAACCTTCTTTAGGGCTGGCACCATTAATTATTAAGGATGTCTTTAATATTATTAAAGAGATTAATAAGCAAGGTGTGACCATTCTGCTAATTGAACAAAATGCCAATGCTGCTCTAAAAATTGCACATATAGGGTATGTAATTGAAACGGGGCGAATTACTATTAAGGGAAGTGGAAAAGACTTATTGTGTAATGATGCTATAAAGAAGGCTTATTTAGGGGAAAGTGTTAAGGTATAAGGATCATTGTATTTAAAAGCTTCCTATAATTTTAATATGAAAAAGAGCATACTCTATTCTAGGACAATGATAGAGTTCGCTCTTTTTTTATACCACCATCTTTCTTGTATAGGGCAATACCAGAAGAATTAGGTCCTAAAAATTTAACACCTGGGAATTCATTATTATCCACCATACGTCTAAAAAGCCTACCAATCTTCTTTCGTTGTGATAAAGATACATTACCCCAAAACTCTGTTAAAAGGTCCGAAAATTGAAAATTACCATTTATGTTGATAATATTTTCTCTAATTAAATTCAATATATCTTCCTCAGTAAGGTTATTTTGTAATATTATATTTTTTTCATCCTCGCTGATATCTTTAATTTCATTTCTGATAATTTCAGTTAAAAATTGACTTATGCCCATATAACCCTTGGTTTTTGTAAGATGTTCTAGTAATTTCAGTTCGCTTTCTGCCAGCCGTATACGTACATTTAACTCTTGCATTTTGAACCACCTCTTTTAATTATTATAGTTTATTCTAAAAGCCTATGCAACCATGAAATATAAGGAGAATACTGAAGGTATCCCTGCTTAATACGTAATAGTTGTGTTTATAACCATTGATAAATTATTTCAATGGTTATATAATGTTATTGTAGGTTGCATAACCTTTAATAACATTATTGTTTTTTATGTCAAATAGAAAACGTCTTCATATGTATTAAAAGAAAATTAAACACTTATGAAAGATAAGTAAAGAAATCATTGGATATATTTATCTGTGGTTACTTATTAAAGCTTATAACTCAGATTTTGTAAGGAGGAGTAAAAATGAAAAAAATAGGATTACTTCCTAGACTTATTATAGCTATTATCTTAGGTATCATTTTAGGAAGTATACTTCCTGGAACAGGGATAAGGCTTTTCGCAACATTTAATGGATTATTCGGTCAATTTTTAGGCTTTGCTATACCACTTATAATTATAGGATTTGTGGCACCTGGTATAGGTGATCTCGGTGCTGGAGCGGGTAAGATTCTAGCTATAACAGCTGGAATAGCATATGCATCTAGTGTACTTGCCGGAATATTAGCATATTTTGCTAATGCTACTATTCTTCCAATATTTTTAAAGCCTGGAGCATTAGGGGCAGGTTTTGGTAAAGGGGAATTAGCTAAAGCATTTATTAATGTTAAAATACCGCCTTTAATGGATGTAATGACAGCATTAGTTCTTGCATTTACATTAGGTATAGGTATTGCTGTAATAAAATCTACTGCCATAAAGAGTGTTATGAAGGAATTCCAAGATATTATTACTAAACTGATTACTGGGATAGTTATCCCATTACTTCCTATATATATTATGGGTACTTTTGCTAATATGACTTATGCTGGTCAAGTAGCTTCTATATTAAAAGTATTCTCAAAAGTATTTGTTTTAGTACTTATAATTCACTTTACAGTAATTGTCCTTCAGTATTTAATTGCTGGAACAATAGCTGGTGCTAATCCATTCAAATTAATTAAAACAATGATTCCTGCATATTTAACAGCTATAGGAACTCAATCCTCCGCAGCGACAATTCCAGTTACACTTGCTCAAACTAAAAAAAATGGAGTAAATGATGGAGTTGCTGACTTTGTGGTTCCACTTTGTGCAACTATACATCTTTCAGGTAGTACAATAACTCTTGTAAGTTGTTCCCTTGCAATAATGATGTTAAATGGTATGAATTACGGTTTCGGAACTTTCTTTGGATTTATTTTAGCCTTAGGGATTACAATGGTAGCTGCACCTGGTGTTCCTGGTGGAGCTGTAATGGCAGCACTTGGACTACTTCAAGGCATGCTTGGATTTAATGAACAATTAACATCTCTAATGATAGCACTATACTTAGCTCAAGATAGTTTCGGTACTGCATGTAACATAACTGGTGATGGAGCAATCGCAGTATTAATAAATAAAATTTCTGGACATAAACTTTTTGAAAAACAACATGAAACTGCAAAAGATGAAAAAATTGTTGCTTAAAATATTATAAATGCTTAAAATATTATAAAAAGCTTAAATATATCATCTAAATTTTAAATATAATATTTTAAATTGTGTATATTAAGATTCGAAAAAGAGAAAACTATCCCGCTAAAAAGGCAGGATGGTTTTCTCTTTTATTAAAAAATAAATCAGCTAAACTTCAAAGTTTATTCAAAGAAAATTAGTTAATAATCTAGCAGGACTTTTACAGGAAAATAAAGAATATAATACTAATATTACTCGGGAATATAAACCAGCGAAAATATCATGGGATGTAATTATACTCCGTGGAATATTATATAAAAGGAGTGAAAATTTATGAAAACACTTATTGTTTATGGTACTAAACATGGTGCTACAGAAAAATGTAGTAAAGTTTTAAAAGATAAGCTTAATGGAGAAGTCGTCATTGTAAATATAAAAAAAGACGTAATACCGGATATGAATTCATTTAATAACATTGTTATTGGTGGGTCAATCTATGCAGGCAGAATTCAAAAGGAGATAAGAGAATTTTGTTTTAAAAATTTAAATACTCTAAAAAATAAAAAAATAGGAGTCTTTGTATGCTGCATGAGTGAAGGGGAAAAAGCAATATCACAACTCAATGATAGTTTACCAAGTGAATTAATGTGTATGGCTACGGCTAAAGAACACTTGGGAGGGGGCTTCACATTTAGTAAAATGAATTTTTTGGAGAAATTTATAATAAAGATGGTATCTAAAAAACAGAAGAATCCTGTTAAGGTTAATATAAATAAAGATGTCTTAAATATACACGAAGAAAGTATTAATAAATTTGCTGAATTAATGAATAAAAAATAGTAGGTGCATATTTAGTTGTAATTATATAAAGTAATAGAGTAAAAAGTACTGTTCTGTTAGAAGAATAGTACTTTTTATGTTGTTCAATGTTTAAAAGTTGTATAATGACATAGTAAGCTACATAGAGGAAAATAATTAGAGTAAATTTTGGAAGTTTAAATAGTAACATAACGAAAGGAGCATGAAGCTAATGTATAGTTTTAAAAATGATTATAGTGAGGGAGCTCATCCTAACATATTGAAAGCATTAATGGAATCAAATATGGAGCAGACAGAGGGGTATGGGGAAGATCAGTATTCTTTAGCTGCTATTTCATTGTTGAAGGATAGATTAAATTGTAATGATGTTGATATTCATTTGTTTTGTGGTGGAACCCAGACAAATCTTACCGTCATTTCAGCCTTTTTAAGACCACATGAAGCTGTCATTTCTGCAAATACAGGCCATGTATTAGTTCATGAAACTGGAGCTATTGAGGCCACGGGTCATAAAATTATTTCCATTAAAGTGGAAGATGGAAAACTTAAGCCTATTCATATAAAAATGGCATTAGAAGAACATACTGATGAGCATATGGTAAAGCCTAAGATGGTTTATATTTCAAATCCAACAGAAATAGGCTCTGTCTATAAAAAACAAGAATTAGAAGAGTTAAGTGAATGTTGCAGGAATAATAACCTTATTTTATATGTGGATGGTGCCAGACTTGGATCTGCACTATGCTCAAAAGGTAATGATATTGAGCTTTCAGACTTAACAAAGTTAACTGATGCTTTTTATATAGGTGGAACTAAAAATGGTGCATTATTGGGAGAAGCTCTTATTATTTGTAAAGATTCTCTTAAGAAAGATTTCAGATATCTCATTAAGCAAAAGGGTGGATTACTTGCAAAGGGAAGGTTAATTGGTATACAGTTTTTGGAGCTTTTTAAAGATGACCTTTTTTGGGATTTAGCAAAGCATGCTAATGATATGGCGCAGCTATTAACCAAAGGTATTAGTGACTGTGGATATGAATTCTTGATCCAGTCACCAACAAATCAAATTTTCCCAATATTGACCAATAAAACAATTGAAAAGCTACAAGAAAAATATGCTTTTTATATATGGCAAAAAATTGATGAGAATAATTCTTCTATTCGGTTGGTAACCTCCTGGGCTACAAAGGAAGAGGCGGTTAAATCATTCATTAATGATCTTAGATTGTTTAGTATTTAATTTTCGGATGGCATTACCATATTTATGGTCTGAAATTTTATGGTATAATGTAAGCTATTAAACATATGAGGAGTGGTTTCAATGGCAATACTTACATCTATTAAAGATGTTTTGAACGCGAAGCAATATAAACTTGATTTTGAAAGAATAATGGAGGAAAATAAAAGATTAAAACATATAAAGCTAACTCCATCTCAAATGGCACTGAGTCAAATTTTAGCTAAAACTAAAGATCTTGAAGTGGAGCTAGAAGGATATGATAATCTAATTGAAACAAAAAGAAGAGCCATAGAAGAGCTCAACATAGAATATAAGCAGCAAGCTGAGTACCAAACAAAAGAATTTGAAGAGAAATCAAATGAATATGATAATCTAATAGAGCTAAAAGGTAAAGCACTTGATGACAAATCAAAAGAATTTGAGGAATTAATTGAGATTAAAAGTAGTGAATACGATAATTTAATCGGACTAAAAGTTAAAAATCTTGAAGATAAATCTGTAGAGTACGATGAATTAATCCAAAGCAAAACTGAAGAGTATGATAATTTAGTAGAAATAAGGGCAAAAAATCTTGAAGATAAAAAAATAGAATATGATGATTTTATTGAACTCAAGACTAAAGAATATGAGGATCAAACTAAACTGAATGCTGATGAATTTCAGGATAAATCCAATGAGTATGAAATTATAATCCAAACAAAAACAAAATCCATTGAAAATCTTGATTTAGAATATAATAAATTGAAAGATTGCGTAGAAAACTTAAAGTCTCAAATAGTAAACTTAGATGATGAGGTTTCAATGCAAGATTTCGGTATTTATAAGCCGCAATATAATTTAATGAATTCAGTAAAAGGTGCTACAATGCTTCAGGATATAAGAGAGAAGCAAATGGACATGATTAAATCTAAAGAAGCTATAGAATTTAAGCAATGGATTGTTAATGGTAGTATAAAAGAAGGCAATGAACTAGTGGAGGATATGACAGAGGATATGATTAAACTAGTTCTTAGGATATTTAACGATGAGTGTGATTCTATAATTGAAAAGGTTAAATTTAGTAATATAGAAGTAATAGAAAATAGAATTAAATCGTTTTTTGAAGATTTAAATAAGCTTGGTAATCTAACTCAAGTTAAAATAATTCCTAAATATTTCAACACTAAATTAGAAGAACTTTATCTTGCTTATGAATACAAATTGAAGGAACAGGAAGAAAAAGAAGAACAAAGCGAATGACAGAATAGTAAAATACGCAGATTAATTTAATACCTAAAGAAAGACAACCTTGTAACTAAAATTACAAGGTTGTTTTTTAGTGCGCCCGGCATGGGCATTTACTCGTCGGTGAAAGTCCGATACGGGGGCTGATAGTGCCAACCGTTAGCTTAAGACAAGGGTGTCCTCCGTGAGGGGGAATCTGAAGG
>NZ_JAHLDL010000016.1 GCF_018861315.1 Clostridium bowmanii
GACTAACTCACCTTTAAATATTTTTCCTCTTATTTCCGAAAAAAATTCTTTGACAATAGCAAAAGATTTTATCTCACTAATTTCCTTTCTTATATGTTATGAAGCTGTTCTTTATCAATTGTTTCAGCAGAAATATTTGTAATATAAATGTTAATAGAAGTCCAATAAGTGTTTTTATCAATATTCTTTTTACTTTTCCTTTTTGCAACCTTCAAAAAGTTTTCTTCTCTTTTTTTCTTGTATTCTGCAGTTAATTTAGTTACAATTAACCTGGTTTTAAATTTAGTAATTTTACCAATATAGATATCTAAGAGTTCAATAGTCTGGCCCTCTACGAGGGGCTTTACTATTTCTTCGATATCTATTCTTTTATATAACGTATCTTTTCTTACCTTTCCATTACTCATTATTTCTGGAGTATCATTTTTTATATACATTGCAGTAGTACTTTTAATTTTAGATAAATAATATGCCCCACATTTTTCTATATATTTAAAGTGTTCTGCTTTAAAGTACCCCAAATCTTTTAAATGCAAATCATTTGGTTCAATTCCTTTTTCCAGTGTTGGCAAGTAATCTGCATCATTTGATACCCCTTCTATTACATCACATTGAATAAAATTTCCGGTGAAAAGTTCATATTCTAATTGGATTTTTGCGGCAGCATCAGAGGAGCTTCCACCGCTCCCTCTATATGTTGATTTCAGATTTTCAGGAAGAGGTATAGTCGTTGAATCTACCACCTTTATTGATTTAAAAAGTGTCCTTAATAAAGCATTATCATTTCTTAAAATTCTATTTTGTTTTTCTAACATTTGTTGAAATACAGTCTTTAAAAAGGCTACTGATTCTTTATTAAAGCGTTGGTCCAAAGCTTGGGGCGATATAGTTATATCTTCCATCGCGCCTATTCTAGTGCTTAGTTGTAACAAGCTTGATCTGCACAAATCTTCACCACTAAATAGACATAGTGATAAAAATATTTCTACTGTTATTTTACTGTCTCTTTTAATAAATTTTGTATTGAGAGCTATCTTTTTAATAAAATCAATAGAATATAATTCTTTTAATATTTTTAGTAGTTGCTTTAATCTTTTGTTCATTTGTTTAGCATCCCTTCATTAATATATTTATTGTTTATATACTAATTTTATAATATTTAAGGCTAAAACAAAAAACAAAGAGTATAAAATTATCCTATATATGTAATAATTAGCTTGTTTAATAAAAATAAATAAAAAAGCTAGTAGATTCAATTACATTAATTGGTTCTACTAGCTTGATGGCTATGGGGTCTGACCCCTTTTTAAGTTCATATATTTTGTGGTTTCCTAATTGCTAGTGGATTAGATTCTTTACTGCATCCCTTACATATTCTACATCAAAATCATTTATCTCCGCAATATATTCTATAGAAAGCCCTTTACTGTATTGTTTCAATATCAATTGTTTAATTCCTTCTTTCGCTTTTTCTCTTTCTTCTTCTCTGCCTTCTTCTCTTCCTTCTTCTCTTCCTTCTTGCTTGTAGTGCAATTTCCTAATTTCGTCTATATTCAATTTAAATGCACCTCCTCTTTCCCTTTTATATTCTTCATATTTCTTTTCAAACACAATGTCTTCAGTTAAAAATAAGTATCGTAAAAAATCTACTAATGCTTTTATTTGATTATCGTTTTTAACTTTATTATCTGCAATGCAGGCAGGAGTATTAGTCAGACTCAGTATCCATAAGATATTAGGGTCTTATGCTACTGGCATATTTAAGATAAAAGAATTCAACAGGTATATTATGCAGGACTGCAATTTGTTCGAGGCTATATTCAGGGTATTCTTTTAATATTTCATTAGGAATAAGAAGTTCAGCTGCAAAAATATTAGCTTCACGTTCAAATTTATCTTTTACACAAAAGGTGTGTTTTTGGAGAAATACTATATTTAATTTAGAGTGAAGTATAGCATGTCCAAGTTCATGACTACATACTATTTTTCTATTTAAATAATCTAAGTTATTATGAATATGTATTATTTTAACTTTAGGGCATGCCTGATAGAATCCCCTAGTACGCATTCCCAAGTCTTCATACATAATCACTATCTTTAGGTATTCTGCTAATTCAAAAGGGTCACTAGTTTTATATTTTTTCATCAGCTGTTGCGCTGTATTCCGTACATGCTCCAAATTAAAACCTCCAAACTATAATTTTAATCTTTATTACTTGTATATTTTTTGGGTGTATATTTCTTTTTGTTTGAAATTTTAGCATACTCAAGCCCTGCTCTTATGGCTCTCGCTAAAATCTCTAAATCCTCTTCGTCTAATATATCACCATTTAACATTATTGCGTCCTGGGATTTAATCATTTCCAATGTGTGATTTAATAACTTACCAATATCTCGTTCATTGCTTTGGCTTAAACTAGGTATAAATTGCTGACTTAATCCATCGCCTCGTATATCCGTTCTACCCAATAAATAGTCCATAGAAACCATAAAAAAATCAGCGAAGGCTTGCAATGCTGGATTTTCAGGTACTTGAGCATTTTTCTCATATCTAGATATTGAACTTTTATTTATAGAAAAATTCTGAGCAAGTTTGTCTTGGGTTAATCCTTTTTCGATTCTTAATTTTTTAAAACGTTCACCGAAGGTTGTCATAAAATCACCATCCTGTATTTATTATCTCATAAATTAAGCAAAATGTAATTATATGTTACTAAAAAAAATAAATTTTATTTTTCTATTGACAAGTTGCGTTTAAAACAATAAAATGTAATAAAGACAGTGTGTAAAAATAATACATATAAGTAATATTTATATATTAGCTTGTTGTTTAAACATTGTTTATGAGCACTCATTTACGAATATTGTAATTTTTACTACATTATAATACCTTCACTGTAAATCACAGTGAATATTTTTTAAGAGGTAAGTTGTTTTAAAAACATTATATCATAAAATTAGTACTAATATTGTGGAATTCTTAAAAAATCAATCAGTGTACAAGCAAGTACACTAGATATTACAAGGTGGTGTATTTTATTATGGAAGAACTAGTAGAAAAGGCTAAAACTAAAGATGTCACGGCTACAGAAGAAATCATAGGAAAATTTAAATATCTCATATTTAAGGAGACTTCAAGATATCACATTCCAGGTTATGAACTAGAAGATTTGGTGCAACATGGTTATCTATCTGTTATAAAAGCCATAAATATGTACAAGCTAGGCAGCAACAGCTTTAACGGATACTGCATAAATTCTATAAAAATGAATTTTAAAGCACTTTTAAAAGGTCAGATAAAACATTTTAGAGAGGTTCCAAACAATGAAATGCTAGATTTTGATACTTCAGAAGATTATGAATTTACCTTAGAGGACGAAGTAATTGCGTATGATGAAGTTAAAATGCTATATACAGCTCTTGATAAACTTAATCCCTTAGAGCGTGATATTATAGAGAGATATTATGTTTTGGACCAGTCCCTAGGAGAAATAGCCTGTGATAGTGATAAAAGCTACCATCAATTTGCAAGAATGAAAAGAAAAGCCCTAGAAAAACTAAGAACACTTATGAAAATTGATGCCCCTGAATTCAAAACTCACAAGTTAAATAATTTAAACACAAAAAAATAAAAATAAAGAAGGACAGAAATGTTATACTGTCCTTCTCCTCATGTGATAGCTGTAAGGATTATTATCTATTCCAAACCCATTTAATTTATCCTTTATAATAATAATCTCGGTTCCAATAGTATGTTTATGAAATCGCATCATTAGTATAATAATGCATCTGACACAGCTGTTATAGTAACATTGTAGTTTGATTCTTTAAGGTTCATTAAGTAAGGTATCACTAATTTATTACCAGTCTTTACGATCTTAATTAAAGGTCTTAAACAATAACTCGAATAATTCTCAACAACTATTCCTATTAAATCATTGCTCAGTTTTACACAGGTACCTATTGGATAGGGTGCTATCTTCTTAGAAAAAATTTTTACTAACCGATGATCAAACAAAGTACCACTGCTACCCATAATAAGTTCAACACCTTCAGATGGTAATACCCCTTTTCTATAAGGCCTATCTGATATAAGTGCATCATATACATCAGCAATTGTTATTATACGGGCAAATAGCGATATTTTTTTTCCCTTTAATTTTAATGGATAGCCTGTACCATCGTACTTTTCATGGTGCTGATATATTCCCATATAAACTTTAGTGTCTATATCTAAATTTTCTTTTATGTATCTATAACCATTTTCTGAATGTTGTTTAATTATTTGAAACTCTTCATAAGTTAATTTTGCAGGTTTATCTAATATTTCATTAGGTGTATATATTTTACCCATATCATGTAATAAAGCGGATAGGCCTAATAAATATAGTTCTTTTTTTTCAAATTTTAGAGCTACACCTAATACAATTGATAATACACAAACATTTACTGAATGATAAAAAGTGTACTCACTTGCTACTTTTAGATCTATCATATTTACCATTAAATCTTTATTAAATAATATTTCATCAACAATATCACCCATTGATTTTTCTATAATCTTAAGATAGGTTTGTATCTCTTTTTTTTTCATATTGGGCTGCATTAAATTTTTTACTGATTTTATTGTTTTAATCTTTAAATCTTCGTTAATAATCTCCATTACAGTAATGTCTTCAGATAGTTCATCGATAATGTATAGCCCACAGTAGCCTAAAGCAATTAATTTTTTTATATATGACGGACGAATAAGTGCTTTTTTAGTTAAAAGAACTTCTCCATTATCGCCATATAATGTTTTGCCTAAAATCATTCCTTCTCTAATATATATAATTGGTATATATCTCATTTTACTTCACCTCAAATGTATGAAATGTTTAAATTTTTACAGTAACATTTTTAAAATACTATATTATATCTTTCGAACTTTATGTATAAAACTTTAGTATTCAACATAATATTGTAATATTAGCTTTTATATGTTAAAAATCACACGAATCATGTTGTAAACTTAAAAATGTCATTTAGCTTTTCTTCTGCTATGGAATCATCTCTCCATTGCTTTTATTCTTCCATCATATATATTTTTTCTAAATCATATCCATATAACTTTTAAAAAAATAAAAACTACCCAAATGCATCGCTATGCAGTTGGGTAGTTTTCTAATCTGGCTGTCGCCAAGCTTTTTTTGTTTTTTT
Organism: Clostridium bowmanii; assembly: GCF_018861315.1. Taxonomy (GTDB): domain Bacteria; phylum Bacillota; class Clostridia; order Clostridiales; family Clostridiaceae; genus Clostridium_AD; species Clostridium_AD bowmanii. The sequence continues at coordinate 5,200 of NZ_JAHLDL010000016.1, forward strand.
CTCTTTATTTTTATCTATTCCATTTCAAAAGTAACAGTCCAAGTTGTTAAATCCACTTCTTGTTCATTAAGAAGTGCCTTTTCTATTTGCACTTCACATATTGCTATTTTAGAAGGACTAATTGTTTTATTTATGTCTATAAGGCCAACTGTTATAACTTTATCCTTTGCATCTTTTAATTTAAAAGGAAACTTGTCTATAGTCATTTCACTCTTACTTCCATTATACATTAATAGTATTACTTTTAAGTCACCGCTATTAGTTGTTTCAACACTAAAAAGCACCATCCTTGAGTCATTATTTTTAACAATTTCCCTTTCGGAAAATTCTAATATTCTAACAAGCTCTAAATCAGTTAAATCATCTGAGATTTTTTCAAATCCACCCTTTATCGATTTTTCAATAAGAATTTCTCTGGGATTTTTTACAGAAGCTTTCTCTAATTTTTCATCTATTTTATTCTCTTCATGTACATTTAGTATTTTACCATCTGGACAAATCTTATAAATAAAACTATTAGTTAAATCTCTCTTAGATAAATCCTCAGTGGTAATAGTGACTAACCCATTTAATTTATCCTTTATAACAATAGTATCATTTCCACTCTTTTGTTTATTAATATTACTCATATTGTATGTTCCTCTCCCGAATAATAGTTTTTAATTTTAAAATAACCTTCTATTCAACTTTATTATATCATATTATTTCCATAAAAAAAGCACAAGATTCAACTGTATCTTAATAATTCTACATGTATTCCAAAATAACCCAGGGGCCTGACCCCACCCTATTTTTTAAATAATATATTTACAGTTGCATCACTTACTGCTCCTTGTTGACCAAATATATAAACATTATTAACCTGTGGAAGTTTTCCACTTATATAGTTGGTTGTTATATTCTTTAAATTACTATCATCTACAAGAACTATAGCTGTAGAATTCATTGCTGCTATTGCTGATCCTGAAAGAGCATCAGGGAAATCTTTTCCTGTAGCTACACAAATACTTTTAAAATTTATATCACTCTCAAATCTCTTTATTATATTAATGTTTCTCTCGTACTGGTCACTACCAACTATTCTTTCTATGCTAGAAAACTTATTTGCTACATAATTACTTATTAAGTCAGTATCACCTAATATATATGTCTTGGTAAAAGACTTATTGCTTATAAATGTATTTGTAGGATCAGGTAATGCATCTTTATTAGTTAATATTATAGGAATCCCTTTTTTAGCTGCAATAGATGATGCTGATAGAGCATCTGCATATTGCATACCATTGGTTACCATGATTTCTCCTGATACTACACCTAGCTTTTCAGCTATTTTAATGGAGGTTTCAAATCTATCAGCACCACCAAGTCTTTCTGTAGCTATGCCCATTGTATTAAGTTGGTTTTCAATGCTTTGAGTTACAACTCCAGTACCACCAGTTATAAAAATATGAGCTACACTTAATCTTTTAAGCTCAGTTATTACAGTTTGTGGTATTGAATTTTTATCTGTCAAAAGAATTGGTGCATTATATTTTTTTGCAAGTGGTGCAGCGCTTAGAGCATCCGGATAATCATTGCCTGTAGCAAGTACCGCATAACTTGAAGTTGTTTTCCAGCCTGACTGAGATATAGCAGTTGCAGTTTGGTATCTATCTGCTCCGCCAAGCCTTATAATACTTATATTACTTGCAGCATTAACAACAACTATACAACTTGCAGTCTTATATCCATCTGCACTTGTAGCTGTAATAATTGCACTTCCTGCACTTACAGGGATTACCACTCCATTAGCTACCTTTGCAATAGCAATATTTGAAGAGGACCATGCTATATTTTGATTTGAAGCAGTAGATGGATTTATAGTAGCAATTAAAGTATCTATTGATCCAAGATTTAAAGTATCCGAGGTTTTATTTAAACTTATCGAGGTTACTTTTGAGCCTACTGTTCCTGAACTATTAACAATAACACTACAGCTTGCTGTCTTACTCCCATCAGCAGTTGTTGCTGTAATTGCAGCAGAACCTGCACTTACTGCAATTATTACACCATCAATTACTTGTACTTTACTTGTATCTGAAGAGGCCCAGGTTACGACTTGATTTGTTGAAGTTGGCGGATTTACAGATACCGTTAAAACATCTGAACCTCCAACTGTTAAATAATCTGAGGTTTTATTTAAATTTATTGATATTACAGGGCTAGTAACTTTAACAACGCAGCTTACAATATTAGTCGCATTAGCTGAAGTTGCTGTAATTACTGCAGTACCTGCTCCAACTCCAAATATTACTCCATTAGCGACTTGTACTATAGCAGTATTTGAAGAGGCCCAAGTTACATTTTGACTTGTCCCAGTATTCTGATTTACAGTGGCTATTAAAGTCTCATTACCAAAAATGGTTAATGCAGTTGAAGCTTTGTTTAAACTTATAGATGTATCTGCTTGACTTACAACAACCATACAAGATGAGGTTTTATATCCATCTCCTGTAATCGCCGTAATTAATGCAGTTCCAGGACTTACTGCCACAACTACTCCATTAAATACCTTTACTACATTAGTATTAGAGGATGTCCAAGTAACAGCTTGGTTTGTTGCAGTTGTTGGATATACAGTTGCTATTAAAGTATCAACTCCATTAACTGTTAAAGCATCCGTCATTTTATTTAAACTTATTGATGTTACGCTAACTACAGTATCTGCAAATACCTGCACATTCATAGCTTGTAATAAAAAAACCATCATAAAACAGATAATAATAATTGAACGTCTTTTTTTCATAATAATTGCCCCCCATAATAATTAATTCCATTAATATCTATATTAACACAAAGTATTCCATTGTAAAACTAATTTAGTCCCTATTTGTTAACAATTTACTTAATAAAATCTACCTTTGAAACAGTAGGGTATAATGTTTTATCCCAGGTATGATCTTTACTAATTTCATTATCTGTTAAATTAAAATAAGAATGTGATCGTATAGGCTTAGATGAAGAATGATCATCCTAGGTCTTTATAACTTTTCATAAGCTGTACCTCCATCCTACATTAAGTCTCCATTACTTTGTCTAGGATACTGAGTTGATTAAGTATTTCCTCATGCATTTATTTTATCAGAATATTACATTTAATTCTATACTATTTATTAATTACTATAATTATCAAAACATACAATAATTTCATCAACTTCTAAAACAGCTCAATCGGCTCTCCCTTGTTTTTTGGGGCTGTATTGATGTAGAAATTGCTGTGGGGCTTGCAAGCAAATAGGGTCAAATCCAGCAGAACTTGTGGAAATAAAAGGGCTAATCCCACAGTTTCAATGAATAGTCAATGTGGAAAACTTGACATTTTGTCTAATTATGACTAAAATTTCAATGAGGTGATTTTTTTGAAAAAATTTATATATATTCCAATGATACTAAGTATATCAATATTGTTTGTTGCATGTGGTGCTAAAACTCCTGCTAATGCTAATAAAACTAACACTACAATACCTACTGCTATTAAGGTAACTTACACTAAGAAATTAGCATATTTACCATCATATAACGGAGTACAACCAACCCAGTACACTGCTGCATCCAAAAAATCAGCTCTTGCTACTTCGAAATATACCATAAAAAACACTACAGATTCAAAAGTATTTCAAGATTATGAAAATATTTTAAAAAAAGATGGATGGACTATTACAAGTTCAAAAAAATATGTTAGTATTTTTGCAAAAAAAGACAAACATATAGCAAATATTGTAATCCAAAAATACAATAAAGATGTACTACTACAAGTTATGTCAAAATAGGCTATTAATGTTTCCCCTGCACTAACCTATTTTGTATAAGTAACTTTAGACCAATTGGAAATTAGTATGGAAATTTATTTCTATACTAATTTTTTATTTTTGGAAATTTAGATAATTCAAAACCTTACTCATTTATTGAGATTAGATGCCTATGGTATTTCTCCTTTCTATTTTCCTATATGTTCCTTGGGGTACTTTTCATCATATATGAAATTACTACATCATTATAGTCTCCGAGGCTTTTCGCGAGCGATGTGAGCTTTCTATTATTATCATTTTTGAAAATAAATATTTAGCATTCTTTATTGCCGCTTCTATTCTTTCTTTTGCAGTGAACAGAAAAAAAGAACCGCCACCTAAGTGACAATCCTCTATTCTTTTTGCTTTCTGATATTCCCCCGGGTGGTTTCGTGAGCGAAGTTAACCTGATTCACAAACATATCTATACTACTTGCCTTATAATTCATATTTAATTCTAGAAACACAATAATATCTTATAATACATATTTTTTATTAGAAATTACTCATTAAAATATATAGCTAAATTATCTATATTACAACCTTTTTCTAAAAGCTGTTCAGCTTTAAACTCTAAATTAAAAAATTTTGCTTTTAATGAATTAATCTCAATATTACTTGTATCAAAGGTACCTACAGCTACTATTTTAGCATTATCTATATTTTTAATAGTAACTGGTATCTTTTCAACTTTAATCTTTTTATCTGATGCATTTCTCACTATTATTGATATTTTCAGCTCTCCGCTCTCACCACTTAGAATTTTATATAATGATACATTAACATCCCCTGAAGTAATTGGCAACATTTCATTTAAATATTTATGTAATTTTTTAAATTCTGAATCATTAGGTACATTTTCAAATTCTATATTAGCACTATTATATGCTTTTATATTTGTATCAAAAACTATATGTAATCCATCTTTCAAAGCTATTGTATCAATAAATATATTCTTTTTATCAAAATATAGTTTCCAAGGTACTGCAGAGTACGGTGGTATATTTCCTACTTCTCTAAGTTCAAAAATTTGATTTGCCACAACTTCGTCTTTTGAATTAAGTATCATAAGTGGAAGCTTGTCAAAATTAATTTCTTTGGAAAGGCCATTTCTAAAATAAATGCCTACTTCAACCTTATCACCTAAATCAAATACATAAGTAGTATTTATATTTATGTCTCCTTCATTCATATCCGGTAAACTTTCTAATTCTTCTCTATAAAATTCTTTTTTAGCATCTGCGTGTGCAGCTTCATGCCCGTCATTTAAGTATAGTTGTAATTTAGCTTTGGTTCCATCAACCTTCATAATTGTCCTCCTATAATAAAATATTGGATTTTTTATTTACTTATCAACTATCACCTTGGGTACTAAAATATTAGTTCAGCTAGTTAATAATATCGCGCAAATTTTTATAATACTCTTTTATTTTTGTATAAATACAACATTATAAGTATTTTTCCCTAAAACTACATTTATTTTAGAATTTTTATTTGCATTTAGAATCCTTAATTGTCTATCTGAAATTTCATATGATTTCTTATCTACTTGTTTCCCATTTAATAATACATTAGTGACATCTTTTTCTGATAACCCCTTAAAATCAGCAGTTATATATTCTAAACCCAATAATTTTCCAGCTTCTGCTGATAACTGATCTTCTTTTACAGGAATCACCTCTTTAACTATATCCTTGCCACCTTCTTTTACATCTACAATTAAAGGTATCTCCTTATATTGACTCTTTAACTCTTTAGCATATTGCTTTCTATCACCTTAGCCTGATCTTTTGTTGTATTTTCTTTCAACGTAACATTAGCCACTACAACATCAGCCTTTAAATAAACCTCACTACTTGATACCTGTTTTTCATTTGTTATTTCTTTAGTCATTTTCTCATGCTTAACAATTTTATTAGGCACCGTAGGTGGCTTAACTGCTGAATTGCAAGACCTAACTATTGAAAATGCAATACCTATTATTACAACTAAACTAATAATTACAGCTATAATAATTTTATTTGTTTTAGTACTACTCATACGGTAGCTCCATGATAATTAATTTCACAGTTAATTATACTATTATTAGAGTTTTATTACAATGGAAACACACAACTTGCAATTATTCATTCGGTAGATGTCCTATAAGATATATATACTAATAAACATTTCTAGTCCGATTCTTCATGAAAAAGAGAAGAACATTTCCACAATTGTCCTTCTCTATTTGTTTTATTTTGTTATTATATCCAATTTATCTCATTTATTGCTTGTGAACATAGTCAATCTGCTCCTATAAAACTTCTTCAACCTTATAAGTTTTAGCATTATCTAAAGCAGTTATTGCCGTTCCTGTTAATGCTTGCGCTAATTCTTCCGCATCTTTTTTGTCAGTTTTTGCTACACTTAAAGTTCCATCAGATAATACTCCATAGTAGTTAATTCCATCTGTTACTACATATTTAGTTGTTGCTGTCAATCCTGTTATTGTAGAGTCTCCAGCTATTCCTAATGATTCTACTTCTAATGTTACTTCTGAAGCTTTTATTGCTTCTACCTCTTCTGGTATCACTTCCGGTACTACTTCTGGTACTACTTCTTGTACTGCCGGTACTACTACCGGTACTACTACTTCATCAACTTTAGACGGTTTAATTTTTTTTGGGATACCTAATGGTGTCATTCCATAATTATAAGGCTCATCAATCATCCAAGTTGGTCTCGTATTACTCATTTCATTTACTGGTGTAACTGTGATATTAGATCCATTTCCACTTACATTCATTTTAAATACTGTCCAGTACATTTCATTGCCATAACCTGTTGGCACATAGAAAGTATTATCAGCCGTTGCACTGTTACCTTTGAATACTTTAACTATCGCTCCCGAATTTCTTAAAGATGAGTCTCCAGAATACTCTCCAGAAAAATTGTGTACATCGAAAATATATTGTCCATCTACTAACTTATGAATAGTTGTAGTTTCCGGTCCATATGACTCCATATCATCCCAATCAAGATCAACGTAATTAGTATCAATATAAGTATATTCCTTATTATAAAATGCAGTATGGAATTTATCACCATCTGGAGTTGGACCAACCAAATGAGAATCCTCATCATATGGCAATTCACCCCAAGTAAGTACGATCTTTACTTCGCTTGTACCTGCGGTTCTAATAATAGTCTCATTTTGATCTGATAAAATTGTGTCTGATGGTACCACTACATATATATATCCCGTTATAAACCCATACCCTGTAATTTCACCAGTAAATTGTCCCGTTGGAAGACTAATGAAATAATAACCATAATCATCTGTTGTTGTTTCTTTTGCAACAGTCCCAGTGGTGTTATTAATCCCACTTCTAAATTTAATGGTAGCATTTGCCGCTCCAGCTCCGTTAGTGTCAGTAATTCTTCCACTACATCCAGTAGCTACTACTGCTATTTCATTTGATGTCTTTACTTCTCCTATAAGCTTTGTTGTATAATGAGAAGGACCTACCGTTACTTTAAACATCTTTCCTGCATTTTCAGCACCAGATATAGTTGAAAATGTCAATTTTGAGCTTGACTCATCATAATTAATATTTGACAATTCAACTAATCCGCCGTTAATAGTTGCAGTTATATTAAAATCATTTGCTGTTAATCCTGAAACAAAATGATTAAAATTTAAAGAAACACTGTTCATTGTAATTTCTGAAATTGATGTAATTGAAGCATTAGTTACAGATGAATAACTCTCTGATATTTCTTGTCCATTTACATTAATTGATGCACTTCCATTATCAAATACTAAATTCTGCGGTCTAGCGGATAATATTGAACCGCTTGCTCCAACATTTATTCTTGCACTACCTATTGCACCTTCACCAAAAATTGATGTTACTGCATTTAATATCATATTATCTACTGTCGTTCCTTGTGGAAGTGTAATTCTAACCTGTGAAGCTCTTGTATTAATAGTTTCAAATGCTCCAAGTAATTCAACCATTGGTGAATTCACTTGAGAATTTTGAACACTATTTGTAATATTTATATTGCTAAATCCAATAGCATTTCTACTTAAATTATTTTCTTCTATGGTTGCAGTACTTTCAAGTTGAACTTCTGCTACTATAGTACCACCTTCTGCTACTAATCTTACTCTACCATCATTTTTATTTACAATTATAGTAGCAAGAACAGAATCAATTAAATGTACACTGTTTTCTCCACCACCTTTAACAATTGTCGTGCCTTCAACAGTAACATTTTTTAATATTAAATCTCCATCTCCAATATTTTCTCCAAGTATTAAATCACCTTTTATAATCATGTTCTGTAATATTATATTTTTACCTGTAGCTGTCACTTTCCCATTTATAGTTAAATTAGAATTATCTGAACCATATGTTCCTGCATGACTATAAACTTGATCTTTATTCTGAACGGTTATAGGAGCTTTTATAACCACAGTCTCTTTGATTTTATTTTGTTTCTCTAGAAGAGACATATTTGAATTAGCAAGCTCATTAAATACATCATTTGCTTTATTAACTTCATATAAATTATTATTTACTTCATAAGAAGATGCACTAGGATCTCTTACTATGTTAAAAAACGTTGGTCTATCATTAATTAATATAAATGCTATTCCCCCCTTATTTACTCCATTAACCCAAATATCACCGTTTTGTGCATGTGCTTGTATTGGTATAAACATTAATAGCAATACTAAAATAGCAGTTTGAATAGATTTAATATAATTCTTATTGTTACGCATTGTTTTCCCCCCCATATATATTTTAAACTGTCCTTCATGTAATGGAATCTAATTTTAAGAGATGCCTTTTTCTCATTACAAAATTATATATTCTGATGGCAATTTTTAGTATTTAGTCTCCTTTCATACAATCTTTTAATAAACTACATAAGTATATTTTACTTTATTTTTATTGTAAAAACAATCTTTAAATACATTAATATTGATTATATTTAAATATTTTACATTACATTCGTAAACTTATTTATACACTAATTGCTTAAAAATATTTTTTAAAAATATTTTTATTGTAACAATTAAAAGGTATTTATAAACTTTAATAGAATTTTATAGTAGTACAAAATATAACTTCAAAGTACGAGGGGGAATATAAATGACTAATAAAAAATTATATAGGGGGTTATCCACGTTTGCAATGTCTGTACTAATTGTATGTTCTGTTAGTAGCATTGTTTATGCAAAAGATGGCGACATATACAACACAGATAATACAAACTTAGGAGGCATAGGTAACATATTACTTCACAATAAATCAGCTATTTTTAATCTGATAAAAAACATAGAAACATATGAATATGAAGTAGCTAATAAACTATATGCAGCATCACAGGTAAATGAACAATTTATTAAGAATCCTGATGCAACAGTGGTGGCAGTACATGCAGCTGTAAAAGCAAACCTTATACCAATAGTTGCTGCTCCAGGAACCGTTGCATCAGTTAGCGCTATTAGTGTTAATAGCTTCAAAATAGTATTCAACCAATCGCCAGCAGATACTTCAAAAATTAATTTTTCAGTATTAAAAGGAACAACTCCAATAACTGTAACAACTACCTGGAATACTGCTACCACAGAAGCTACCGTGACTAGTTCATCAGATTTACAAATTGGGAGTTATACAGTTAATGTGAAAAATGATACTGTAAGTATTGGAACGTCAAATGTAACTATTTCGGAGCATAAAATAGCTAAGATTAATATAATTTCTTCTGAACTAGAAATTAGTAATACTATAATTGGTACTACTACAACTCAGATTGGACATGCAACATATCAGATATTAGACCAATATGGAATTGATATTACAAATTCATCTTTAGCTCAAAGTATTACATGGACATGTGGAATAGGAAATGCTGTTGGAAGTAATGGATTATTAATAATTACTCCATTTAGTGGTGCTACTAATTTATTAACTTCTTATACAAATACCACAATAAATGCAATTGATGGGATTACAAAAGTTACGGCAACTTCTAATGTATCCGTTATGTCACCCCGTAAAATAGGAGAAACAGTTACAGTACACGATAGTGTCTGGGGGACTTATGAATTAACAATAAGTAATGTTGAGCTTACAAGTGAAAGAAACCAATCTTCGAAAACTATTCCGGCAGAAGTATATAAGGTTACTTATACATATAAACTATTATCAAAAGTATCCGCAACAAGCATGGGATTATATATAAATGGATTTGATTCCTCTATAGATAGTACTAATGAATTAGGTGAAACATACCCTAATAATATAAATAAAATTCCAAAAGAGCTATATCTTGTTGGTAATTCGTGTACTGCTGAAACTTTCATAGGTGTAGATAACCCAACAACTAAATTGATTTTAATAAAAAAATACTCAACAAATACCGGTAGTAATTTTGTGACATTTACTATTTCAACAAATAAATAACATTTTTCAATGAGTAATAGCTATTAATAAATTTCATCAATAAAAAAATCCTCAATATGATATTAATATCATATTGAGGATACTATTTTACTTTCATAAACTTATGCTGTAAAACTAATTACAATCTAGACTTATTGTCTAAAATCTTATAAGCCTTTTATTTTTTTATAAATACAACATTATAAGTTTTCTTTCCTAAAATAACTTTTATTTTAGAATCTTTATTTGCATTTAGTATTCTTAATTGTCCATCTGAAATCTCATATGAGTTCTTATTTAGTTGTTTTTCATTCATTAATACTTTAGTGACATCTTTTGATAACAACTCTTTAAAATCAACAGTTATATATTCTATCCCCAATAATGTTCCAGTCTCCGCTGCTAATTGATCTTCTTTTACAGGAATAAGTTCTTTGACTATATCTTTGCCTCCTTGTTTCACATCAACAATTACAGGTATTTCTTTATATTGGCTTTTTAACTCGTTGGCATATTTAGTAGCTAATACTTTAGCCTCATCTTTTGTTGTATTTTCTTTCAACGTAATATTAGCCACTACAACATCAGACTTTAAATAGACCTCACCACTTGCTACCTTCTTTTCATTTTTCAACTCTTTGTTCATATCCTTATGCTTAACTATTATAGTAGGGTCTTTTGGTAGCTTAACTGATGAATCGCTATTCCTTCCCATTAAAAATACACCACTCGCTATTATAGCTAAACCAATTAATACGACTAAACTAATTTTAATTTTGTTTGCTTTTATGTTACTCATAATTTACCTCCATCGCTAGTTAATTCCAAAATTAATTATACTATCATTAACACCTAAGTACAATAGAAATACACGGATTACATTATTTGTAATTTAATTTAAACTTATTGATGTTACATTAACTATGGTACTTGCAAATACATATACATTCATAGTTAGTAATGAAATATCCATCATAAAACAGATACTATTAATTAATGGACCTTTGCCTAATTTACAATCATTTTTATAAGTAGATTTTCATCATTTAGATTAATATTGCTAGTGCTACTTACTTTATATATCTTTGTCTCTCCTTCGCTTATGTCGCCGTCTCGTATTATAACTTCCTCTATGCCACCCTTCACAAAATATATAGTTACTTTGCCACTTTCATTTGCCTTTACAGTGATTCCCACTTTATACGTACTCTCACCAAGTTTGTACCTTTCTGCATCTGCGGCTACTAACTTTGACTTCTTTACAAAATCTGTACTTGAAGAATCCTTCGGTTGCTGTCCTTTATATGGAATAATTTCGACACTGTAATTTCCCTCAGGAGCTATATTTCCTAATCCATCTTTACCATCCCATCTGCATATGTTGAGTCCTGTAAATCCTTGATTGTTTGCTAATTCATTTATGATTGTGTCATTTTCATCTTTTACTTTTAAGTCATATCTTCCACTGCCAGTACAGTTAATTTTAAAATCTACAGTATCTTGTACTTCTACCTCTAAATTTTCTTTAACCACTTTACTTAAATCAATTTCTGCTGATACGGCACTCGAAGAAGAAATACTATTAAAGGCTTGAAAATATCTCTTCACATAAGTTTGTGTTTGTAATTTTTCTGTGTATTCTCCACTGTTTACATTAGCAATAACATTAAAATTCTCATCTAAAACCTTGTATCCACCAGCATTTGTTACGTTGTTCCAAGTAAACTTCAACGTATCTTCTGATACTAAATTTGGAGTTACCGTCCCCATTTCATCTACAATTTCACCATTTATAAGATCCGTAAAGACAAACCCTTGAAGTGTTGCTTTTGCAAATGCTGCATAGGTCATATATGTATATCCTGCTTGTCCCCAATTCGTTCCATAGGAATTAATAATTTTAAAAGCACCATAACCCTCTGGAGTCTCCAAAGTATCATCATAACCTACTATTACAACTGCATGTCCCCCTAATGTGTAATTTTCTGTGGTAACTATACTAGTCCCCTCCGACAAAATAAGAGGGTACATCCACTTAAACCCCACGTTTATACCTACTATCGGTAAATCACCTGTATTCAAATATTCTTTTGTCTTTTGTATTATGTAATCTGAAGAATCATTATTGGTATAGAGCACATACCAATCTCTTATTTTGTTTATTCCTGATTTTCGAATTACTTCACTGCTTGGTTGTGTTAAGTAATCCTTTGCCACATATGGAAAGTCATATAGTGTAGCAGCTCCTTCACTTTTCAATAAATCTCCTGCATCATTCAGAGTTGCACCTTCATCAACACCACCATTAATTTGATTATATAAAAAACTAGGACTAAAAATATGTTTTGAATTACTTCCTACAAACCATCCAATATCTTTTGCCTGCTGAAAAGTTCTAAGATAATATCCTGCTGCCCATGCAACGCAACTATTTTCCTGTTGATTTCCTATAGGTGGAAAATAACCTAAATTAGAATAGTCTAATTTAGAAGGGAGCTGATTTAATTTAAGTTCATTGGCTTTCAACTTATCCTCTAATGCTTTTTCCACTGAATAATTTTTGCTTAGATTTTTGTCCTCCTTCAATCCTGTATATGGCAGTTGAGCAAAGTCACTTTGTATCTCTACCCATTTGCTATCTTTTTTCTGTAATATTTTTTTATAATACTTATCATCATTTTTAGTAAATATCTCTATCTTATCTGTAGATAAGGCCCTTGTATCTAATAAGATTTCTCCACTTTTAAGTGGATATAGTTGCGGCTCCCCTGCCAATAAGACTTGTTTTGTTAACAAAGTTTCACTACTTTTAGTAGCATTTATTTTATTTGCATAAACATTCAAAACCTTTAAACATAATAATGCAATAAGTACAATAATTACATTTTTTATTGCTTTTCTCATTACTTCTAACTCCTTAACAAATTATTTTTCAGACTAGTTCTAAGATCCCCTTCATTTCATTGCCTTACCGCTTTTAAATATAATGTAAATTAACCCTATTAACACCTCTAAATTTATTATATTTACTTAATTCAACAAAGAACCACAATTACCCTTTATAATTTATTAATAAGCAATAAATGCTTATTAGTATTAATCTTCAAATCGACCCTATTCTATTTCTACTATCATTAAAATAATATGTTATTTTGTAAATGATTAAACGTAAGCGATTGAACAAACACCGTAAGAAGCTATATGTAAAATTTGTGGCAGTGAAGTTAAGATAATAAGAAAGAAAAAAGTAAGATCTGAAATGGATTATATCCCAGCGAAGCTAGTAATGAAAGCCTACTTCTAATATCTATACAAATGCATTGAATGTGAAAAAAATTATACCAATCCATATGATTCTATATCCTGAGCGCCTGTACCAGCACCTGTGCTTTCGCACTCTTTTGCATCGCCCTCATGTGTGGCATGGGTAATGTATAAAAAGTATATAATGTCAGTACCACTATATCGCCAGGAAAAAGACTTAAAAGAATGGGTGCTGAGCTTAAGAGAGACATGATGGCAAACTGGGTGATGCGCAGTTCTGAATATTGGCTTATGCCTCTATATGAGAAAATGCACAAGAAATTGTTGAAATGAGGTGTTATCATGAGTGATGAAATAACCTGACAGGTAAATCACGAGGAGGGAAAAAAGACATCAAGCAAATCTTACATTTGGATACATAGAAGTGACAACTGTGAAGGTCCTCCCATAATTTTATATAAATATACTAGTAGCCGTTCAGGTGATCATGCAAAAAAGTTCCTTGGAGGTTTTCATGGTTATCACGTAAGTAATGCATATGCTGGATCTGAAAAGGTTGAAGGAATTACACGACGTCTTTACTTTAGCCATCTAAGAAGATATTATCTTGAAGCTATACTCCTGGATTCTGGTAAAAAAGAAATTTCAGAATCGGGCGCATCCATTGGACGAGCTTATTGTGATAAACTCTTTAGATTAGAAAGAAAATGCATCGAGAAGATTATGATTATTGTAATTTGATATATGAATGTCTTTATGAAGAAGTCATCGCTATATGTAATGAGCTATCAGATTCTGAATTTAAGAAACTTATTCAAAAACAGTATAACTATATAAAGTAAATTGCAAAAGAAGGATTCTATTAAAAAACAATCTTCACAGCTTTGATGTGTAACTTGTTTTTTAGGATACGATATGTGTTCCATCGCTTACTGATTAAACTTCCTAAATAAGGATACTCACTGAATATATTACTAAATTCAGTGAACAGTGAAGTATTATATTATCTATGCCACCTAAATTCGCATTATCTTTCCATATATCTTCATCTTTTGCATAAGCAACTACACTGAGTGAAGACATGATTATTGTAGCTATTACAAACTTTGAGAACCCCCTGAATATTTTTTTATTTATCATTTTTATATTTTACCCTAATTTTTATTACTTTAAGACTCAGAATTTACTGCTACTCAATCGACTTAACCGCAAACCCATCTGGTACCGCTTCTTGAACATCACCAGTTGGTGTAAGGCTTGCTTTTATATTTGAATGTACTATTCCTATTGCTGAACCAGGAAGACTATTAAATTTGTCATTCACATCACTTGCATCATACATTTTACCGCCAACCTCATATTTGTATGTATTCATGCTACGTATCATAGTAAAAAGTTCTGACTTATGGCGAAGTAATATATTACCTATACTTCCTAAGTTCTCACTAGCTTTGTTGTATATGTCACCATCCGCCGCATATACAGGTACACTAACGGAAGCTGCAATTGTTACAGCTATTGCAAACTTTGATAATACCACGCATAATTTCTTATTCATAATTTTCATTCCTCCTAATTATTGTCTTGGCCACGTTATTTGGGTAATAAACGGTTCTTCAGTATAGCAGTAGAAGGACAGACCCACAGCTGTCCTTCTATTATCCTTTTATTTGATTGTCTTTACTTATTAATAAGCTTGCCGAATCTACTTTCTGTTTGCTACCTTTTGCAAGAAATTCACTCTTACCAATAGATGTTTGGAGATGACTGGAAGTCAGACCCTTGGCACTAGGGAATAACTACTGTAATACTTCTAGTACTTGCATCTGTCTTTGTATTGGCACTTATAGTTTTACTTGTCACAACAAATTTACCACTCCATGCATTTGTTGCTATGTCATAAGTTGATCCATTGTCAATTGTTACTGTGTAATTCACTGAATCAACCGCTGCATTTGCTAATGCTAACATTGCTGATTCAATATTAGTTTTGTCATTAGTTGTTCCAGAAGGTACTGTTTTTACTATTGCATCACTAACCTTAGCAATCTCTGCTGTTGCCCCTACTGTTATGTCTTCTACTTTGTATGTTTCTCCATTTTTTAATTCTGTTATTACTGAATCTGAATTAGCTTGTAAGTATTCGGTTCTAGTAGTAATACCCGTTCCAATAATTACTTTATATTTCATATTAGGTGTCAATCCTACAATCCCATTGTGCCATGCCACTCCAAATGAATCGGCAGCTAGGATAACCATATCATTAGAAGCATTCCCAGCTTTATCCTTCACAGCAATAGGCATAAATATGCTTGCCATTCCATTGCTAATAGTTGCAGTGGTAATATTAGCAGTGGCAAATGTAACACCAGCTGTCATTTCAATTATAACCGTTCTATTATCTCCCTGTAAAACCACACTCTTAGGAGTATAATCACTGAAAATTGTTCCATCAACATTTCGACTTCTTATTATCCAATTAGCTCCTGTTCCAAAGGATGTTCTGTCTATTGGTTCACTTGATATATATGTTATTTTTGAAGAATCTACACTTATTGAGTGCATACTTGGTCTTATACCATCTCCTACTATATCTTTCTTAGAAACAGATGAACTTATTATTTTTGAAGCTGCTCCCGTAATAATTGCATCAGTGCTAACTGCTCCTTGTGTAGCTTGTATAGCAGCAGTATTATTGACTAAATCTATGCCTGATGTAATTATATTTGAAAAGTCGTCGTCTTCTTTTACTGTATAACCAAAAACAATTTCATCTTTTGTACTGAGAGTGGCATCATAAGTAGCTTTACCAATGCTACTAGTACTAGTGCTAGTAGTGGTATTTAATTTTAAAACAGGACTACCAACCACAAAAACAGGTTCACTAAATTTAATTCCTATTTTCATAATCTCACCTATTTTATATAATGATGTGTCATCTATTGCTACAACATCTGTAACTACACAGGCCTTATTCTTGTTAATCGTCTTAGTTCCTGTAACTGTTACATTTGTTAATATGCAATCTCCAACACCAGTAACATTTACCGTAAGGTCTCCATTTATAGTTATATTTCTTAATTCATAAATATTAGCATCACCATCACCAACTATAACATTGCCAGTAATTGTTGATCCATTTCCATCTAAAACAATTTTTCCAATAGTTGATGATGGTCTTACTAATTCCACATCCTGGCTTGGTTTAATAGTAAATGCAGACGAAAATCTGATATATTGAACATTAACATCGCTTAATGCATTAGCAAGAAGGTTTACTGCATCATCTTGACTCAGACTATTTGATATAACCCTTGTATCATTTGTATTTGGATACACCACTTTAATTGAATCTAAATTAGTAGTGTAGGCTGTTAACATTGATATAAGTGTTGCTGGAGTTTTCATTAAATCATATAGGGTAATTGTTTTATTTGAACTCGTACTTGTTTTTGATACGTAGTTAGAAACAATCTCACCCTTTACGTCCACTAATTTTTCCGTTTTGCTAAAATCTTCTAAGAACTTTCCGTTAATATCAAAAGCTATTATACTAATTGTATATTCTAATCCTGTGTCAATATCAAGACCTGCTTGTCCGGTTGTAAATCCACCAAAACTTGCACTTGGAAAAAGTTCCTTTTTATCTAATACAAGCCCTGTGGAAGAAGTAACTGAAACTTTTAATCTTTTTACTGCAGCATCAGTTTTAACATCAATATTAGTTAATCTTGGATATGTAGTAGTAATAGGTGTATCATCTGTGGGTGGTATAATCAATCCATCCTTTTTATGTATAGTCTCAATTGAAGTTATACATTTTTTAGGTACAATAATGCTGATGTCTCTTGGAGAATTATACTCAAAAATGTTTGCATTTAAGTTATCTGCACTATTATTCATAAATATAGATTGAAAACCATTTGAAAGATCTGTTGAAGAAAAAGGCAATACAAAATCCGTTAACGGAATGTAATTTCCGCTAAACTTTAAGGCATCTTTTTCTATTTTTATTGCATAATTTGTAACACTAGGATCTAATTCTCCAATTTCAATACTCAAAACTTTACCAGTTGGGGTTGATGGTGTAATCGCTGATATCTTAAGATCTCTCAATACCGTACTAGGAGTTTTCTCAATCGTGCTTCCAATAGTTTCGGTCTGATATACCGTGATTTTTCCTGCTCCAAACGCAGTCATATCATAATCGAAGCTTACATTTATTGTGTTTATTGCAGTTGTAGTTGTGCCTGTGTTTGTTGTAATTGTTTTTGGTGTATAAGTATAAGGTACCGCAGCATACACTGTTGTCACTAAAAATAACGAACTAAACAAAAGAAAAATGGCAAATAGTTTTACATTGATTGTTTTTTTCTTGAAAATACTTAAATACATCTTAATTATTCCCCCTCATTTGTATAAAATTTATTATTGCTGAACTGTATATTTCTTGAACCCAAGTAGCTTGTTTGAAGAATCGTATGCATTAAATGTTACAGTTGAACCCTTTGTAAGTAGTGTATTCAATTGGAAACTATCATTTCCGTTATAGTACATATCAACACCATTAAGAGACATTCTAGATACACTACTTTCTGCTTGGACATTTACTGAATATATACCCAAAAGTGAATAATATTCTAAGGAAATGTCTTTAACATATTCTACTGCTGTTACATTAACATTAATTGATGTTGTTATAGTTAATCCATTAATTCTGCCTGTTATTTTTTTTAATCCGGCAGTGCTTGTACTAACTGAGGCCCAAGTAACAGGTTCTTTTCCTATAGAACCATCTTTATATAAAACATCAACAGTGCTTGGAAGCACAGGTTGGTTATTTTGTAGTACAGAAACATCGTCACTAGCTAAAACTGTATCAATTACTAAGTTTTCAGTTACTGTATAGGTTTTTTTCGCAGGAACACTAAGGTATTCTCCTGTATCAGCAGATTTCACACCACTTGTTACTATAACTGAATATATCCCGCCCATTTTAAGTCTATTAACCGAATTCATAATTACAGTAGTATCATCTATAAAATTATAAGTACAACTAAGCTTTGCTCCTGTACTGTCTTGAATCAAATATAAAGTACCACTATTAATTGATGTCTTGTCATATTCACTCCAAAAGCTTATGCTCCATGAAATTTTACTAGTACTTATATTTTGATTTGGTAAAACCTGAGTATTATCAGCAGCATATACCATTGAAGTCATAAGCAACATAACTAATGGAATACCAACAGAAATTTTTTTTAAGACATTTCTCCAATTAAAATTAACAATACCGTTGAACAATTTACTTCCACCCCTTTTTAAATTTTTAGCTGAATATGTTTTTCAAATAAATTATATTTAAGTAGTAAGTTTTAATTTTTTTTATTCTTATAATTTATTTTTTAATATGTTATGCATTGTTAATATTATCGGTTAAAAATTATAATTCTTTATACCTTCGCTTATTACTCTTGTAAAATTTTATTCTTTAAGTAAGTAGTCAAACATTTATAACAATGTTAGCCACCCATTTAACTAGTGTAAGTTAGCACTCCAATACCAAATTGTATCTTAGTTGGCATGCTTAGGATCAATGGTATTCTAATAATATCACATACACCACCAGATAATCATAGCGAAATTAATCCAGTTAGGTTATCATCAAATCTAAAATAATGATAAGAAAGCATATTATGATGGTTATATTGGTAATAACTTATTAATCCTTTTTCTATTTGATAGACTTACTTCATGTATTTAACAACAATACTCATTGTATATTAACATCTTAAATGCCCCTTAATTTTTGAATATTAAAATAGACACCCTTTCGAGTGTCTTAAATTGTTATATTTAATTTATTACAGAGTATATTTCTAACATTTAATTTACTTAAAAATGTTAGTCACTATTGAGTAATAGATTACAAATCAAATCCAAAGTATCCTAATTGGTTAGGAAGTATTGAGCCACAGGCAATAGAATAAATATATAAGTACAATCAGTATTTCCTTCATGATCATAAATTTTTATTGTGTCATTATTAACTATATGAATTGTTGCAGCTATTGCAAACTTTGATAATTGAACATACAATTGCCCCTCTATATCTACTAATAAGCATTATGTGGTTGTATTTTTAGAAATTCATTTCCAGCGTTTTGTTCAAAAAATTTAGTTACATCAGAAATTGTATCTCTATTAATTGTATGTCCTATTCCCTTATATGTTACAAATTGTATGGGATAAGGAAGATTACTAAATATTTTTTGGCTTTTATTCCATCTATCTGGCAATTGATTTCTTCCTATTAAATTATATATAAGTTGTCTTTCTGCATCATCATATCCGTCGTGTCCTGAAACATCATCATTAGTATCTAATTCTCCCATATATATATATTGTTTTACTTTTTTATATGCATCAAGATTAATATCTCTTCCAAGTATTTCTTTAGCATCACCAAGTCCTACAGGGTATATTAACTTTTGACCTTCAAGTTCTTCTAAAGGTATAATAGGGTTTGAATTTATTCCTCCGGTAGCTACAGCTTGAACTAATTCCGGATGTAATAAAGCAAATCTATTAACGAATCTTGCTGAAGCTGAAAAACCTATCATTAATACTTTATCTTTTACAAAAGTTATGTTCTCTTTATTTATAACATTTTTAGCATCATTTATCATATTTATTAATTGATCATCTATTCTTATTTTTTCATTATCGTATCCCAATATTGTATCTCTATCCAATTCATGAGTATAAAGTTTCCAATTTTCATATCCATCTGAAGTCACTCCTCTTGGAAACACAGGCATTAAAATTATAGAATTTATTTGTTTATTTACACTAGCAGCTAAAGAACCTTCATTTAAAATTCTATCTTTGACAAAAGTATCTTGTTTCTCTACGTCTCCTACTCTTCCATCATTATTAGGTTCCACAATTATATTTATATCCTTAGATGTTACTAAATTATTAGGAATACTTAAATAATAAGGATAAGAAAATCCACTATCCTTTCTTGGATATACCTTTATAACTTTATCCCTTGAATTTTTAGTATAATCATATTCTATATTTGATGTAGTAAATTTCATAAAATATTTTTTACCATTACCTAATAATATCTTAAATTTGTATTCACCTTCTGCAAATGGTTTTACAGGTGTTACATAAGCCTTATCCGAATCATAACTTATATTGACAGCAACAAATTTATTGTTTTGCTCTATAACAATTGCATCAATATTCTCTTCAACTATATTCTTTGTAAATACAACAGTAAAAGTTTTATTTACAGCTACATTATCCATCCTTGCTAATTCTATCCATGGACTCAATGTATCCGCTTTAGCTATATATACTGAATTCAAACTTAATAAACAACACAATATAAATGATAATATTTTTGGCATTATTTTTCGCATAACTAATCCCCCTGTTATTTTATTTTTCTTAACTATCCTAATCAAATATTCATTGACCTTTACTCTCCAACTGGAGGCATTAATTTAAATGTATCTAATGTTGCTTGTTTCTTAAGTGTAAGGCTTATTTGTGAACGCTTTCCTGTGTAAGTCATAGCAGTAATTACTAATGGAATATCAGTCGATATTATATCTGCGTGAGCTCTTACCACAATTACCGCTTTTGTTGAATCTGATGGATCCTGCTTAAGTTGAGCTGTTACATATGGGATTGATGTATACAAATAATCAACATTATGTAATATCAAACCTTTCTTAATAAGAGTGTAGTTTGTTGTAGGGTTACCGCTTATATCTGTAGCTGTAAAAGGAAGATAGAATATATCTGTAGTATCTCCTGCTGTTAAATCTTTACCATCAGTATTTGTTAATGCTGTACCCAATGCTATATCACTTAATGTACCTAATTGTACAGTTAATATAGCATTTGTGGAAACTGCAGTGCTTTCATCATAGGCCGTAATTACTACTCCTGAAGTAATTTCCATAAGATTCAAACCATCAGCTGGTGCTATCATAATTAATCCTTTTATTGCTGCTATAGAGCCTACATTCGTTTGAAAGTCTATGTTATTAGCCAAATGTGAACTTGTTATATCATTCCCATATTGATCTAATACAATATAAGTTGCATATCCATTCTGAGCTATAACACCTCCATATGTATTTTGATTACTACTAATCCCTAATTTTGTTGAAGTAATATCAATTTTCGCAACTGCTTGTTGCATTATTACCACCATACTTGTCCCTAAATCTATACTATCATTTTTTACATTCACAGAATAATTATCAGGAGTTAGGCCGTAAGGGCATGTTAATGTAGCTTCAGTATTAGATGAATTCCAGGTAATACTTGTTGTAACAGCTGTTCCAGCTGTTTCTTTCAATACAAATTCTACTTTGCTTATATCTACTGGCGAATTGTTAAATACCACTTTAAAGCTATTAGCAGCCGTAGCTTTTACTGATAAAACCATTACCTCCGATACTGATACTTCTGGAGTAAGTATTGTTGTTATTTTTGACTGTACTGCTTCAATCGTTGCATCAGGATTACTATTAAATTTCTCATTTACCTTTGATGCATCATATACTTTATTTGCTACTTCATAGCCATATGTGTCCATGTGCCTTATCATATTAAAAATTACTGATTTATTATGAAGTAATACGTTGCTTATTCCACCTATGTTGATTCCATCTTTCCATAAGTCCCCATCTTTTGCATAAGCTACCTCACTTACAGAAGATGCAAGTATTACAATCACTGCCAGCTTTGAAAACCCAATTATTAATTTTTTATTCACCATTTGTATTTAGTCCCCCTTATATCTCTTGAGTTTATTGGAATCATATAATAAATAATTATAATTCAATGATACCATAATATGTAATAACTTAAATATAAGTATTAAATTATTTTTTACACCATATTAATTGCTTGTTTTTAGATAGCAATTAGCTTAAAGCCCCCCTTCTTCATTATGCATTAATACCCACTTACCATTTTCAAATATAATTGTATGATTGAATTTGTATATATTGCCATCTTCATTTGCTTCAATAATTAAATTTTTCTTGTTTCCGTTATTAACAATATTAATTACATTTCCATGGGAGTAATCTGGATTTGACCCATCTCCTATAGGAGCACAATAAACACCCTCAATAGATTTAATGCGATACATATTTATAAATAAATCAGTATGAGATTCTTCCCAAAACTTCTCTAAATAATCTTTGACTTTTTCATAACTATTAAATTCTTGTTTTAACTCAGTATATCCTCTACCGTTAGTTGTTTCAAATTGACGTCCTTCTTGTTTACAATGCAAAATATCGCTATCTGCCTTATATGCATTTGCTATTAAAATTAATATATCTTCATTACTTATTGGTGTATAATTCAAAGTTTTCTGACTTGAATCATTTTCACTTCCAGTAGACTCTGCATCTGAATTAACATTAGCTGATGGAGTCCATACAGATTCTTCTACCGGAAAAATTTCTTCCACATTTTCAACACTTTCGGTTGTAGTTTGTTGTTTATTAATTTCTTTTTTTGAATCATTAATATTATAATTCCCTTTTGTAAGTATCGATTTATTACCATCAAGATTTAGTACTAACGTATTGTCATCTTGAAAATAAAACTTATGTCTCAGTTCTGTTCTCCCTTCTGTCTTTTCACCATCTACAACTAAAGGGTAAATGCTTAATGTATCAGAATCAACTATTAGATATATTCCACTCATGCTTCTTTGTGAATCCGGGTAAACCATTTTAAACTTTTCTTTTTCAAAATCTATATATGCAATAGACCCATCTTCCGCTGTACCCACCCAACTACCTACTATACTATTTTCTGCTGATTCAGCCGCCATCTCCGTAGGCAATACCTCTGACATAAAATTTTTAAAATCATCTGGAATAACAGTGTTCCAAATCATAAATACTCCAAAGAAAAGTAACACTACTACTATAGTTACTCTTAGTAACTTATTACTTCTTTTTTTTGTTTTTTCTGGAGATTTAAAACTATTTACTTCATTTAATAGTTGCGAAGTTTTTTCCCTGTATTTATGCTTATTCCCGCATTCTGGGCAGAATATATCACCATCATCTAATTTATGTTCACATTTACTACAACGGTACATATATAATTCCTCCCCTTTAATTTAGAGCTCTCACGGAAACCCTTCAGAGCCCATGAGAGCTCAATTTTAGTATTATTAATTTTTGTTGATTCCCCCATTTTTTTTGCATAAAAGAGTTTACATATATGTAAAATTTTAAAAAATTCCTCCTAAAGACATGTTTTAATAGGTGGATTATTTTATGCTTAAAAATTGGAGCTCTCATGCTGATTATCAGCAATTTATTATTTCAAATCTCTCACGTTTTGTATAAATCTTTTCCTAAAAAAGAAATACAATTTGAACCTTCTATATCCAAGTTGTATTGTTTAGACTTAGATATTCTTGGAGAGATATTAAAACATTATTATTCTAATATTGGTAGCCCTGCAACTCTTCAACCTGAAATATTTCGTTCATTTTCTTTAATGCTTTTCCAAGAGGAAAGAAGCATTACCAACTGGGTTAAAAAGATTCATGCCAGTGAGTTATTTACAAACTATATAGGCTGCACTAAAAATAATGTCCCATCACTTGGTGCACATTATAATTTTATCTCTAGATTATGGCTCTCAAATTTGTCTACCGACAGGGCCAAAGTAAAAAAAATATATTATTATAAGAAGAAGCCCTCTAAAATTAAGGCACCTGGGAAAAATAAAAAACTTCCTAATAAAAAACCGGGTGTTGTTAAGGCATTCATTCTTTACGAATACATGGCAAAAAACATTATTCATTTATGACTATGATTGCTGGAATTTATGTTCATCTAGATGCAAGGCTTAAAGTTTCAGGTTTTAGTATTTTAAACCTATTAGTGTAGCTATTTAACAATTAAATGTTTTTTTTGAAAATTCTTGCACTGTGCGCTTGTTTGCTATACCTATTTTTATTACAAACCGATCTCTGAGCATAAAATTTATAGTTCTATAATGAATCTATAAAAAACCAAGTTTTAAATATTAGTTTCCGTGACTACTATACTCTTTCCTTTTCACGTTCCATTTTATAGATCGGATCAGACACATAATCGGCTTTCATATTATTCCCGATAAATTTACCGTTCCTAAACATAGGCTCATAGTCCTTTGGATCATAGAACCGTAACTCTCCCCCACAATATATACACTTAATTGCAAAATTTGGATTTTTCTTAGAACATCTTACACAATACATATTTTTATATATTATTTGTATTTGTATATATTGTTTGTATTTGTATATATAATAAATAAATGTATATTCTGAATTTTATTAAGCACATAGATATAAAACAACTTAATATGGTTGAAGTTTTTTTATATCTAATTACTAATCATTTTAGAAAGTATTGGCTAAAATGTTATTTATTGTTGACCTTATTGCTATTATCGTCGAAAAAACTATATTCTTGATAGCTAGTATTTATAAAGTATGTAAACTTGTATCATTACCTGCCCAGTACTATAAATTGGATTTCATCTTTTATCCCTTAGTTTATTAATGCCTTTTTCTATTTTATAAACTTCTTTCATGTATTTAACCAGCTTGTCCAAGTATTTTTTACCCATTTTATACTTCGTTTTCCTATAATTATCTTATTAAAACAAGTTACATTTCAAACCTTTTAGCGGAATTTGCGACTGTTCTTAAAAGCCGTTAAAACTGTTGATTTATATTGGCTAGTGTATTATTGGAACGAAGCTACTGCGCTTACACTCATTTTCAGCCATAATTACACCTCCCTAACCCTTATTTTTTTCATTAAAAAAGGGCACCTTTTGAGTGCCTTAAGTTGTGTTATTTAATTTAGTACATTTTTCATTAAGTTAATAGGATTTACACTATAAATCTTTAATCCTACTTATTGAGCAGCTGGTATAACAATTGAAATTGTTTTAACTTGATCACCTAAAGTAATTGATATATCTACATTTTGTGCTACATTCTTAGTTTGAATTTTTGGATAAGGTAATTTTGCTGTATATGTTGATTGATTATAATCAATATCAGTATGTCCATTATCATCGAACAACATGTTAAATACTATTCCATCAACAAGTACTTTAGGACTAAATGTTCCTGTTCCTAATTCTTTATTGAATACCACAGTAACTACAAGTCCATTCTCACCATTGGTAGCACTAACTGACTGAACAACTACACCCGAGGCTACAGGAACATCACAAATTGCTGTAAGGTTCGTTGTTATTTTTGATTTTATTGCTTCTATTGTTGCATTAGGATTACTATTAAATTGCTCATTTACCTTTGATGCATCGTAAATTTTATTCTCTACCTCATATCCGTATGTGTCCATGTACCTTATCATATTAAAAATGGATGATTTATTATGAAGCAATACATTACCTATTCCGCCTAGGTTTACATCATCTTTCCACAAATCACCATCTTGTGCATAAGCAACTCCACTAACAGAAGATGCAAGTATTGCAACCATTGCGAACTTAGAAAATGCCATTATTAATTTTTTATTTACCATTTGCATTTAGCCCCCTACATACTTTAAGTTTATTAGGATGATATATTATATGATTCTAATTTAATAATACCATAATATATCATAAACTCAAAGATAAGGATATTAATAGTCTTTATCTTTTCCTATTGTCTAGTAACATCTATATAAATTTTAATTATTTACTTTAGTAAAAAGGGCAAGAACAAAGACTATTTCAAGTCGATATTCATTACCCTTTAAAATTATACTGTTGCTTGTTTTGTTGTGTAGCTAAAATAGCTACACATAAATAGACTTTCCCCCTCCCCATTAACCAAAATCATCCTTGCACTAATTATCTTATATAGTACCTTTAAAGTAATTTCAAAAGATGTTTTAATTAGTAAAACTTGTAAAGTTTTTTATCATTTTTCTTCTTTGTGAATTTTATAAACCTTAATGCCTCTTTTTAATGTATCCCTAATTGTGTCTATAAATGGAAAACTTGTCTTTTTTGGTACAAGTCTTTTAAAATCATTACTATTAAATCTATTATTTAATTCGTTGAAACTTTGAATTCTTATCATGAACCCAAAAAGTACCGGCAATATTACCTGCGCGGTACTATAAATTGAATTTCTTCTTTTATCTCTTAACTTATTAATCCCCCTCTTCTTATATTTTATAAACTTCTTTCATATATTTTACTAGTTTTTATAAATACTTTATCCCCATTTTATGACTTTGTTTAATATTGGAGCTAAAGTGCTGGTCATTCAATGCTGTATTTTCACATACATATAAGCTCGTTAGTTCATCCTGAATACAAGATAAATCTTCTAATTTTGTATTCCTACCTACGTCTAACATTTTTAGGATATTTGTCAGCATAGGATAGAATCACTATCATTAACAACTTTATTGTTATTACTTGAGGAAGTTAATAATGGTTTTAGTTGTGATGTATTGAAATCAATAAAATTAAAATTATCATCAAATCCAAATCGCATTCCTATATAGTCTACTGATAGTACCTTACTAAATTCTTCCATGCTTATATTGAACTTGGTGGAATTAGTGCCTTTTTTTATGCCACTATTTAAAATTTTCATAATTTTATCACCGTTTGGTGGATTAAAAAAGCTATAATCACAATCCCCTGAACTTTCATAATCCAAGGTAAATTCTATAGTATTTCCAACTCTTTCTGCTTTAAAGTAATTCACTTTAAAACCACCACCTGAATAATTACTGCTGAACTTTATGTTTCCATCAAATGCAGTTTGATTATCAGAATCACCTGAGCCATCCATTTTAGGATTAAAATCACTTTTACCCGAGTAATCCCAGTATTCAATTAATCCAAAATAATGATAAGATAGTACATTATGTAAATTAAACTGATAATTTCCGTCATTCAACATGTCCGTATTTTTAAGTATTTCTTGCACATATGCTTGCTTTCCTGAATTAAAACTTTCACTTCGAGTCTTACCTAAAGCCCTATTATACAAATACTTAAGATAAAAATAGTAAAAATTATTCTTTTTCATATTTTCTAAAGAAACATCATTATGCACCCCGTTATTAGAAATTACAGAAGATGCCGCCATAGCACTTATACATTTACCATTAGCTATAGCTTCATGCACCAAGTTTTTCCCATCTAAATTATATCCATTTAAGCATGTCCATAAATCTAGATTATAATAATTTTCTGACAGTACATTATTTATATTGTCTTTATTCATAAAAGAAATTCTTTTCTCTGAACTACTATCCTTTGATGTATATATACATTGATCAATATTATTCTCCTGACCATGGGTATTTATTATGAATGCTTTTATTCCATCTTTATTTTCCTTTGCTATATTTTCTTTTGTGAAATCGCCAATAACCTCTGTATTCACTGGATATGTTCCCTGTTTATTCCCATAGAGTTTATAATCACTGCTACTTAATATGTTAAACTCTTTATCCATTCTTTCTTTTAGAAAATATCCCAAATCATCACTATGATTACTACTTGCAAATATTGAATTTGAAAAATTCACAAAATTTCCAAAAGGTTTATCCTTAACTGAGGCAACATATTCACTATTTTTATTTATAAAAGGTGCAATCTCACCTTTTATAAGTGGTAGCCTTGAAACTGTCCATTCTGGCATGAAGCTTATATTTAATTTTTCACTAAAAGCTTTGTATATGCTAAAATCATTTTTCAAACTATTGCTATCATTCTTAAAATTAGAATAAAAGAAATCTGATTTAAAGTTTCCACTGTCATCTACTGAATCCTTCATTTGGATTTTAAAATGAACATCAAAAGCTGGAACATCATTGGAGGTTCCAAAAATCTGTATGCCTTTTAATGTACCATTTTTACTTTTAGAATCATTTTTTAACATTTCATATATATCTGGTGCTGAAGTGTACCCAGATACATCTTTTAATATACTAGTAGTTCCATCATTAAACTTATTTGTATATTCAGTAATTGATTTTAAGTCTTGTTCTGATATTCTATTTTTATTATATAAAAAATATCTATAATCTTTATCTAAACTTACATCGTTAGGATTTGCACAATTTTGTTTTACCAAATTTAAAAACCCTTCTGGGTTAATCATATCTTCATTTAAATACTTATTAGAGCCCTCATGAAGAAACTGTAAGGCTTCTTTTTCTGTAAGGTTAGAATTTATTTGAAGTCCCATTGTAATTACTCCTGTTATATAAGGAACTCCCCAACTAAATCCCCCATTACCCCAATAAATATAATGATTAGGTTCACTTTTATACCCTGCAGCTGTTGTTCTAAAATCTGCTGGAACTATTAGCCGTCCTTTAAACATATCTGATTGCCATTGTTTTTCCCAATTACTTATTTGATAATTTTTATAATCATCTCTATCTTGAAATCCGCCTATTCCACAAGTAGCCATATCCATAGAAACATCAATAACTATAATTCCACTTTTACGCGCAGCCTCCTCAGCAACTCTTAAATGTTTTGCATATTCTACATTTAAACTTTCATCAATACCATGAGACATACCTACAATTTTAATCTTTTTATTTCCATATAATGTCTTGTTTAATTCAATTATTTTCTCAAAAGCTCTTGCTTCAAACTCATTATCATCTTCATTGCCATCATGTCCAAAAAAATAAACCTCAGCATTTGGAACAAGACCTATTTCCTTTCCTGAAAGCAAACTTAAAACAGCAGGTCCATGCATTGATGGTTGAATTCTATCAGTTTGAATATCATAATTGTGTAGATTAACATTTTTATAAGCCTCATGATTAAGTAATAAATGTTGGTCTATATATGCAATAGCAACTCCATTACCTAAATAACCTTGCTGCTGTAATTTCCTTATACCTAGTCCTGGATTTTTACCTGCTTCTAATAGTTTTAATGGTTCAAATTTTTGTGGCATTTTATCTTTACCAGGCCATTTTGTATAAGTGTCAAAATCAAGTTTATACAATAATTCAACTTGATCTTTTAAATTTAATTCAGATAAATCTTTTCCTCTTATATCATCATATGGCTTTAGTTCATTAATATTAGAAACTTTTACTAAATCCTGTGCCAATGCTTCCTTTTGACAAATACCTAAAGGCAATATTATAAAACACATTAAATATACAATAACCATACTTAAAATTCGCTTAATTTTCATCCAACAGTTTCCCCACCATATTTTTCGAAAAATATTTTTAGATGACTTTCGTGAATAGTACTATCTTTTTAATCTAATTAAATTTATTATCACAATTGGCAGGATGTTATAATTGGATTTAGTGTCAAGTACTTTTAATTTTAAAAGTTGCTTGATTTTGATTTAGATTTATCCTTGTTACATCTATCTTAGTCACATTAACAATGGAACCATCAGTATAACCTCGACAGCTGTTTTAATAATAATTACTGACACAACTGCTGATAATGGAGTTACTATGTCAACTGTGCTTGCGGTAGCAACAGCTTAATTGCTACTTCTCCAATTCGCTACCTTATTCGCAGCATTTTTATTTTACATTTTATCCTCAAATTATTATCCCCTTAAATTATTCAATCAATTAAATAAATTTATATAATATTCATTTGTTTACATTTTATATCATTTTATACAAAACTTCAATATGATATTCAGTCAAATAGAAAAAAGATAGAGTGTCAAAATTATGTACTCTATCTTCATAATCTTATTCTATTTTTTGGCTTTATTTTAATTTAACTATTTAATAGCATGCATTTTAGCTCCATAAATTTATCCTATTCTATTTCAGCTATTATTCCACTAATTCACTTTATTGCTGTAAAAATCACCCTTGTTCCTTATAAATAAATAGACTTTCCCCCTCCCCATTAACCGATATCACCCTAACCTATTCTATTGTTATATCTATTATGTAGTATTAAAAATACACTCTTTATTTTCTTTTAATAAATAGAGCTCTTTAATTATAAGCCTGATTAATTCCTTCTGCGATTTCACAGCACTTTTCAGTCTTCTATTTATAAATAATTGCATTAGATTTGAAGCTATTATCATTAAATATAATATGGCTTCTATTGCATTTATATTATGAACAAAACATCTATCTAAAGCACAATGGGTTTTTAAATTATTGAAAACACTATTTTCTATATCCCATCTTGCGCTAATTATCTTATACAATACCTTTAAAGGAATTTCAAAGGATGTTGTTATCAGTAAAATTTGCGAATATTTTTTATCATTTTTCTTCTTTGTAAATTTTATAAATCTTAATGGCTCGTCCACATTATTCATGTGGAGACTTTTTTCATATACTTTAACTTCTAATTTTTTATCTTCATCATACCAATTTTCAGTTATCTCCTCTTTATTGATTTCACTTTTTATTTCCTTTATACTATTTATATTGTTTTTCTTAACTTGAACTACCGGAGTTACTTTGCATTTATTACAATGATTTATCCATATTGAATTACATGCCAGGGCATCATATACAACAATATCAATTAGATTTTTATGTTCACTAGTAACCTTCTCAAGTAGCCTCTTTGCTACAGTTAGCTCGCCTTCATCCTTTTTCGGGCTATCAATCCCTGCCTTGTATAATTCAAAATCTAATACCATTCTTGGTTTTTTCCCAACTGTAGAAATGAAAACTGCACTATGTGAGTAATGTGTGTTTTTACCTTTCACTGTAACTAAACATTCCTTACAACTTTTTTTATTACTTCCGAATATTTTAGTTCCATCTATAGCGGCCACACTGTAACCATCTATAGTTCCCTTTCTAAATACTTTATTTTCCACAGATTTTTTTATTATTCCTACATTAATATCATCTATTCCTTTTACATTTATAACCTTCAATGTATCCCTAATTGTATCTATAAATGGAAACTTTGTCTTTCTTGATACAAGTCTTTTAAAATCATTACTCTTAATTCTATTATTTAATTCATTGAAACTTTGAATTCTTATCATGAACCCAAAAAGTACCGGCAATATTACCTGCCCGGTATCATAGATTGGATTTCTTCTTTTATCACTTAACTTACTAATCCCCTTCTCTATTTTATAAACATCCTTCATATATTTAACCAGCTTGTCCAAGTATCTTTTACCCATTTTATACCTCATTTCCCTATAATTATTTTATTAGGAAATGAACTATATTTCAAGTGTTTTACCGGAATTTACTACTACTTTCAAAAACTGTTTAACCTGTTGAATTTTATGGATTCATTTAATAGTGAAGCGAAACTGCTGCTAGTTATGTACCTATTACTTTTATCAAACATCTTAAGCATCTCCCTTTCCTACAATATCCCTTTTTCTTTTAGGCTACAGTACTTTCCATCTGACCCAATAATAATAATAATAATAATATGATCTATAAGGCTTATCCCAATTATTTCGCCAGCTTCCTTTAGTCTCTTAGTAATACTAATATCTTCTGAGGAAGGATTTGTATCTCCTGAGGGATGATTATGAAATAATATTATGCTAGCTGCATTGGATAATATTGCCACTTTATAGGTTTCTCTTGGGTGGACAATTGAAGCATTTAATGACCCAATACTTATCGTACTTATTGAAAGTGGCTGATTCTTAGTATCAAGGCAACATACTATGAGTTGCTCCCTATCTAAGTCTTCTAAGAATCTTCTACCAAGCTCTGCTCCTTCAGAAGGGCTACTAATTTTTCTAACGTCATAGAGGATACTGCCCTCCCTTACCATCTTAATTGATACAATATTTATTCTTTTAGCAGGTGTTTTCTTATCTTCATTTTCACACACCTTCATGACCATTTGATCTCCTACTTTTTTTCCTATGCAATAGATTGATTTAGCCATGAAGCTCTCCCCCTTTTTATGTGTGGTATTATTACATTTTCTATTAGATTCTCTACTATTATTTCTACTGTATCCCACGCATGGCTGCTAATATACCACATATCTTTACCCTCAAACTCAAAGGTTAGTTCATATTTACCATCACTTGTTTCCAACGCATCAACATAGTTATCTTCAATTAGTACCTCTTCTAGTACAGTCTTGTAGAAGTCGCTTATATCACACCCTACAACTGAGTTTACTGTATACTCCATTAGGTTCTCTATACCGAATTCTTCTATAGCTTTCTTAATTCTTCTCTCAAGATATTCAATGTCCATTCTCGTTAGTGAGCTTTTTATCATTGTTCTCATTCCTTTCAATATTGGTTTTAGGCATAATAATAGCACTTAACCATATTGCTGTAAGGTTAAGTGCCTATATGTTTCCAATCTATTTTATGGTCTTGATTTTTCTCATTTTACTTTCCACTTACATCCATAGAGTTCTTGCTATCCATTTTCTAAATACTACACCTACTATTGCACCAAATATTATTCCTGAACCAATGCTTGTACTTGTCATTACTGCTGCTATTGCTCCCACTACAGCACCACCTACTGCCCACTTTACTAACATATATAATTCCTCCTTCTTATGTTCCTATGTGATCCTAGGGTATTATTCATCATGTATGAATGTACCTTTCTAAGATTATAATATATACTTATTATTACACTTAAACCATTAAATATATTGTAATAGCTTGAAAAATCCCCTACATCTTTTATTGATGTAAGGGATTCGGTATTTATACTATTCTTTATTCTATTGCAATATCTTCTTTTTTATTTCATTTACTTTTTGTATTGTAAGTTCAGACCCCTTTGCAACTTGTTCAACTGACAATCCCATGTTCAAGAGATTTTTTGCTATCTTTATTGCTGTTTCATCCTGAGCAGAACTTATCATGTTAGCCCTCTCATGAAGTGATCTTTCTCTTGCTTTGTATAGTTCTAATGTCTTTGGATCACTACTTAGATATTCAATTTTTTCTTCTGCTTTTTTAATATCAATGTCCATGTCCATCAACTCTTCCAACTCCTCTTTACTTATATCTTCTCTAAAGAAGGATAGCCACCTTTGCAGCTTATCTTCTTTTAGATTCTTATTTTCTAACTTTCTAAATTTTGCCATCTCTATAAAGTGAATCTCAACTACGTCTGTTAGCATGTAGTCTTTGACCTCATCTTCCCATAGATGAAATGTTGTATGAAACTTCTCAGGGATTTTAATATATTCAAAATCTACTATATTTATAGTAATGACCTTAGGTAGATTCTTATAATCTTCTCCCTTTTTTATTCCTTCTGAGAACATTTCTCCCCAGTACCACATTGTTCTTTTATCCATGTTATGCTGGTTTGTTAGCTGCACTTCTATCTCAAGCTGTGTACCATCTGCTGTTTTAGCCCTTACATCTATTATACCTGTTTTATCTTCAATTAATTCTGGTGTCAATTCTTTATTTTCAACTATTTCTAATGTAACTAACTTACCTCTATCTTCTTTACTTAGAATAGCATTAAGCAGTGCTATTAGATTATCTTTTGTTTCTTCCTCACCGAAGGTTTTCTTAAATATGAAATCATTTAGAGGTTTTAATCTCTCCATGTAACCATCTCCTTCCTTATCTCTATTTTATCAGAAAATTTAACTTTATTCTACACTATTTTACCCTTATTTATTGAAACTATAGACGTACATTAGAGAAGGTCTACTGCCTCTTTTTTGTCCTTTTGGCTTGTATTAATATAAAAGTTTGCCGTAGTCTGAATGGAAGCATGTCCTGCCAGTTTTGCCACTGTCGTCAGCTCCACCTTTTTGCGAAGGAGATTTGTACAGAAGGTATGCCTGAACAAATGAGGGTACATTTTTAGTCCTAGACTCATTCCTAGCTTGTTTAGGAGTTTATTGACAGCATCTCTATCCATCCTTGCTGCCCTGTTTGTTAGAATTAGAAATTCACTTTCTGCAAACTTATTGCTTCTTCTTTCTCCCTCTAGGTATTCCTTTATCGCCTCTATTACTTCTCCCTTTAGAGGAATTTCTCGTCTCTTAGATCCTTTACCACAAGAAATAGTTAGATTCATAGCTAGGAGATCTATATCCTTTAACTTTATATTTACTAGTTCTGATACTCTCAGACCAGTATAGAGTAAAAGTACTATTATTAGTCTAAGCCTTGATGTTGCTCCTTCTGAATGAATAAAGAATAGTAGCTCTTCAACTTCAACATCTGTAAATACTTCAACTTCTTTTTCACTCCCAGCAGCTAGTTTTAGCTTATCTTTTTTTAGATTCACTACTTGCTCAGTTAGATACTTTTCATCTATTAGGAATTGATTAAAGGATTGTAGGCTATTAATTTTCTTGTTGATAGTGTTTATCTCATAGTTATTTTGCACTAGGAAGTTTTTATAGGCTGTACAATGAAATCTGGTTAGTTTACCTGTGAAAATGTTCCCCTTAGATTCTAACCAATCAATAAAGCCCCTAATGTCTCCCGTATAGCTTTCTATAGATTTAGATGCTAGTCCATCTTCAACTAATGCTTTATTGAAACTAGCCACTAATTTTAGAGATACTTTTTCAATACTATTATCATTCATGGCTATTCCTCCATAAAATATCTAGTGTACTTGCTTGTACACTGATTGATTTTACTTGTTTTATACATAGACTACATATAACCTATGTAGCCTAAAACATTTTCCTTATTTGCTCAAAAACGCCTTGTTGGGAATACTCATATATATGTCCATTTTCTCTGCTTTAGGTTTAATTAAAAACTTTTCAAGAACTAGATTCTCCATATCTTCAGATATATTTAAAAATGACTTCTCTTTCAAATTCTGTATATACTTTTTATCAATAACCATAATTTCTCTCCTTACACTTTATATTTTTTCGTATATTTTACCTCTAAGAAACTCTAATTGCTCTTTGAATTTCTTGTTTTCTGTTTCAAGTTTTTTAATCTTTAGATCCTTTGCCATTATGATAACATCTTTAGATTTAGCTGTTTTATCATATTTAGCTCTTTGATTCATATTTCTGCTTGTTTGCTTATCCCTAAGTTCTTCTATTCTTTTCTTAGTTTCTTCATTTTTATAAAGAAAAGTTTTAGAAACGCCACTAAGCTGAGAAACACTATTAAAGTTAACTTTTTGTTCAGTCAAAGATAGTTCTCTAATGGCTTTATCAACTTTTTCTAAAGTAATTCGGGTCTTTTCTTCTGCGTATTTCTTTAATCCTTTAGTACTTCCAGCCATTATGTATCCTCCCCCGACTTACTGTTCTTATGTACTAATTTTTGCTCTTTAACTTTTTCTAATGTTTTTTGAAGCAATTGTAAATAACCTTTATTCTTTTCAGCCCAAAGTTCTCTACCACATCTATTACTTATTTCTATTTGAGTTTTAACCTTCTCAATTTCTTCCTCATATTCAGGGACATTCTCGATAGTAGTGCAGAAACTTGCACAAGTTAAACAATGGTTCATCTGTTGCTTACAAGGTATTTTAGAAGCTTTAAAACATACTCCAAAAGGAACTCTTACAGCATCCAAATTCTTTTTAACATATTCATATCTGATAAGATTTTCTCCTGCGTCGGTTGAAGCATCTACTACTATAATCTCATTAGTTTCTGTATTCACTTTAAAGAGTTCTAAATCCTCAGTATTCTTCCATTTCTCATAAAGGGCATTTTCACTTACAGTAGCATAATGAACTGTCATTTGAAGGCTCTGATGACCTAAAATCTGCTGAATAATACTTATACCCATACCTTGCTCAACATATTCTTTGGCTCTTGTGTGTCTTAGAGAATGAAGCCTAAAATGATATAGCTCGCCATTAACATCTCTAATATCTTTTTCTTCAATGAGTCTTTTAATGGTTTGTAATAATGCTGATTTGCTTAATGGCCTTCCTTTTAACTTTCCGTCGTAAGTATTAAATAAATACTTTTTAGGATTATTGTCTTCCTTACTTAATTTTTTAGCTTCGTCAATAGACTTTTGAACCATTTCAGCAACCTTATTCCTTATAGGAATTTTAAGTTGTGCTATACCTGTTTTAGTTATTTCGCCACAAAGATAGTAATTATAGCTTTGCTCTTTACTATTCCATATTTGTTCTAAGCAATTATGATATCTAAGATTTAGTATATCAGTACCACGCCATCCTGTTTCTCTAAGAAGAATATAAATAGGTATATACTGTGATCTATCTAAATTCATAGTATTGTTATCTAATTGTTTTATTATAGGCTCTGGAATAAATTTAGCTGTTTTAACTTGTATAGACATTGTATCCCTATGAGGCGTATCGTCTTTAAATATTAAAAATGCCAACTCTTTACAAGGTGCTTCTGTATATTGAGCCAATTGAATATAGTGTAAAAATATTCTTACATACGATAAAAATTTACTCCTGTAATGATTGTTTTTTTCTTTATGATCATTATTTATCCAGTATAAATAAGTCTCTATATTTTGTCTTGATAAGTCCTTTAAAAATCCATTTGAATAACCATTTGAGTAAAACGTATTAAAAAAATAATTCAATACATTTATTATTTCAACACAATGACTCCACGATTTTCTTGTTATTATTGTTATAAAGTAATGTTTAATCGTCTCTCTATAATAGATAGGAATACTATTAAAATTAATAGAAATATTTTTACTGTTATTAGCACCACTTGCAGGTATTTTAGAGCCTTTAATATTTTTTGAATACCATATATCTTTTTCAGTTTCTTCCCTATCATCATAAAAATCTTTAATGAAATCTATTAACATATTTGTAAACGAAAAATATCTTGTTTCTGTTGGCGAGTATTTTACATCTTTATTTATTAAATATAATTTCCATTTTATATATGTTTTTTCTTTATCTAAATTCAAAAAGCTTCTTATATCATTGCTATTTAAAAAAGCACTTAAATGTTTTAGAACTCTTCCCTGTCTAACTATTACTTTATTAGTAAGATATTTATTCTTAAAAGAGTATAGGAAATAGTATTTCATTTCATTTTTTAAGTCTAGGTTTTCAAATGTAGAGAAATCTATATTTCTATATGTATAAATTCTTTTTCCTATAAAAATATCTTCTGTTAAATCCCATTTATCATTTTCTAACCAATATCCAATATCTTGTCTAAGATATTCAATAATATCATCATGTTTACTTTGTTGATTACTATTTATCTTTTGTAAATTCTTCACCTATTCTTCCTTCTTGTTGTAAATATCTAAGTCTAAATTAGGTTGAGTTTTATTAAACTCTGACCTTATTTCTTCGTTAGAAGGGTGTATATAAGTGTTT
The DNA here is from genome assembly GCF_018861315.1 of Clostridium bowmanii. Classification (GTDB taxonomy): domain Bacteria; phylum Bacillota; class Clostridia; order Clostridiales; family Clostridiaceae; genus Clostridium_AD; species Clostridium_AD bowmanii. The sequence goes on from NZ_JAHLDL010000016.1 coordinate 43,051, forward strand.
AAAGTAGTATAAATATTTTTATGGCCTGCTCTTATCCTAAGCAACTCTGGTTGCCATCCAGCCATTCTAAGAACTGTTAGCGAACTATGCCTAAACATGTGTGGAGTAGAATATATGTCAGTTTTCTTTTTAAATGTTCTAAATAAATTATCAACACAAACATAATCCATCGCTTTATGTTTGTGTTCACCACTTATTTTTATGAATATATGGTTAGTTACAACCCCTTCATTATGATATTCAGCGATGTATTCCATAAACATATTAGCTAAATTTTGAGATATATCGATCCTTCTTGCACTTGAAATAGTTTTAATTTCCGCGTTATTCTCAAGTTCACCTCTATCTTGAATATCTATAATCATATCACTTATATTGAAATCTTCTATCCATAATGATAAGGCTTCGCCTATTCTAATTCCTGTTTCATATAGTAATGCTAATAGAAACTTATCTCTAAGGTTATTACAAGCTCTAACGAGCGTTCCTATTTCCTCTTTAGATAAAGTCTTAGGTTTAGACTTATGAACTTCTAGTTTTAATATATTACTTGTAATTTTCTTTTGTTCGTAAGCTATTCCATATAAAAATCCTTTGAAGTTTCTACTCGGAGTAGATACAAACTTTTTAAGTCTATCTGAAATATTATTACTGTATTCTTCATGTCTTAAAATATAGTCGTAGAATGTTAAAACTGCATTTACTACAATATTTACTGTTCTTGGACTCCTTGCAGCATCTATTGGTTTAACAGGGATAACCTTTAAGCTCTTATACGGATTTTGTAACCAGTTTACAAACAACGCTAAGTCATCAATAGTTACTGCTTGAAAATCTAATTCTCTTTGTTGTAAATATTCAAAGTATAGCTTTAAATGCTGACAATACATCCTTAAAGTATTCCTTGCAGAATTGGTGTTGTCCTTAAACCTAATAAACTTTAATATCGGTTCTATAGGCAATCCGTTATCATCTATAACAAAGTATCTTTCCTTACCATCTTCTTTTTTCACCTTTACTACTTCCATAGTTCTATATCCACCTCTATGATTTATTTAATCATAGGGTTTACTATAACCACTCTGTTTATTCAAACTATTTATATAGTAGTTATAGTTATATATTTATATAAAAATGTACTATGAATTACTATAAATACTATCTAATTAAGTACACTATATTCCATAAAGAATCAGTAATTTTTCAGGAACAAGACCGTACGGTACCATTAAGCTAATACTAAAGTCCGAACTTAGAAGCATTAGTGCATTAGTATAGTTTTTACCATTAGAGCAACTTATAGAATCAACATATTCTGGCAATGTATAGCCAAAGTCTATTAGTTTATTTATAGACACAATATCTTCTTTATCTTCTGCTATTAGAATGTAACCGCCTAAGTCCTTTTCTCCTCTATCTTTTCCGTAGCTATCATCAAGTATTGTTGCAATTTCTAATGCTTTTGCCATTACTTCTACTGGTAGGTCTTTTAGAGTTTCTGCTTCTGATTTGTGAGCTATCTTAATCATCATTTATTCCTCCCTTGAATTCTATTACTCTTATATCAAGGTTATATTAACTATTTGATTTTTCAACAGATACGGATACAACAAAAAAGCCTAAGACAGATTTTACTCCATCTTAGGCTTATTGCATGTTTCACTGCTTAATTATGATTATGCCTTGAAGAATGAGACATGCAAGGGGTCAGAAGGTGTTGATAGGTATGGAAAGTAGATTTGATGATGGATAGGTGAATTCTTTTGCAGTGAATTTCTATGAAGTTTTGCAGTGAACTAAAAAAGAGAAGAACATCTTCTAAAATGTTCCTCTCCTATTTTCTAATTTCATTATTCTTTGTAAGTTTATGATAGGTTCATCACCAGTTTTTAGTTATATTGTATACTAATTTTAGATGAAAATAAAAGCCACCATACCAAAAGATATGATGACTTCTACTGTATATTTAGTTATTTGATTTCTATATAATTTCCACAACATGGTTTGTGGAGTAGTCAGTGATAGGCTCTGGCTTTAGTTGTAATTGATGTATCTGATGTGATTGTTTTGAAATATTGTGGATTTGTATTTTAAAAATAGAGAAGGACAGATCCACAACTGCCCTTCCCACATTATTATTGTTTAATTCCACTCAAGTTCAAATTCTTTATTTTGATACCTCTCGAGTTACCTCTGAAAATATTTGAGAATTAGTTGAGTTTGACTTCAGTTATTTTATTATTGTAGCAGTTATTGTTTGACCAACTGCTGAATTACCATTAGCATCTACAACTTCTGTAGTACCTTTCTTTATAGTTATAGTTACAACATCAGTATCCTTAACTATAAAGTTTCCTGTTACTGGAGCTACTGTAAATGTTTTTCCTTGAGTTACTATTGATGGTGCGCCAACCGTTACTACAGTTCCATTAACTTTTACTTCTAAGTCATCAGTTGCATTAAATGTTTCAGCGGCTCCACCATATGTGCTTTCATTAAATTTTACTGTTATTTGATTTGGAGCTGTTACTTCTGCTGCTGCTATTGGTGTAACATTTTCAAGTAATCCAGCAACTGCTTGATCAAATACCTTTACAGCATTACCATCTATATCTTTAATTCCACTTATTTGTATTTGGTATGCGCCATTATATTGGATTATAGCTGGCAATAATGTTAATTTTACATGTGTATCATCGCCTGTAAATACAGCCTTACTTGCTATAACTTTTCCATCTACCTTATAGTTATTTACATTTAATGCTGTAACTCTATCCAAACTATTATCAAAATCAACTACTATAACATTAGGATCTACTGTGTTAGGATTTACAGTAGTTACAGTAGTTTCTGCTGTAGTTGCTTTAATCTCAAAAGATACATTTGTATCCTTTAATGAATTTGGTGTAGCAGCAGTATCAGCTACAATACTTCCTATTTTAGCTGTGTAAGTTCCAGGTAGTAAAGCTTGAAGACCTGCTGCATTTCCATCAACATCATCTGCATTAATTCCAATTGCATCTGTAACTGTATCATTATTTAAATCTAAAGCTTTTAAGTTTGCATTCGTTACATCAGTTACAGTAACATCTGACTGTTCAACTCCATCAGCATCTATATAGTTCAATGTTAATGTGCTACCTGCTGTAATAGTTACAGCTTTATCAACAGGGAATACTACATAATTTGTTCCACCAATATTTTTTAATTGACCTACTGTGCTTGTTAATGATGGATTAGTTGCTGCGAAAGTTAACATTGAAGTCTTAGTTGAATCAGCTGGTGTAGTTGGATTTCCAGTCACATCTTGGAAATCTGAAACTGTTATTGTGTGTAATCCAACTGTTAAATCAGTATTAGTATTAAGAGCTTTCATGTTAACTATAAATGTTTTATTATCAAGGGTAGTAACATTAGCTGTAACTACATAAGCTGCTAATCCACCATCGATTTTAACTTTAAAGTATTTACCAAGTGCTGGTCCACTAGTAGAATCCTTTAGAGCCTCTGAGAACTCAACTTTCATCTGTGAAAGATTTATAGGAGTCATTGCAACTACTGTTGGTGCAACAGCATCTGCTGCTAGTGTAAATGACTGTACTGTTGGATTTGGTGTTACTAAATTTCCTGCAAAATCTACTAAGCTTGTAGTTACTATCTTATATGTCTTTGCTTTAGTTAATGATCCTACATTTATTGTTACTGATTTTTTATCTAATGAAACAATGTATTCAGCATTTGTTAATGTTGTTAATACATCTTTGTCATTATATACTTTAATAGCTGCAAGAGCTGCAGTTCCATTAGCTAAGTTTACTTTTTCGCTAAATGTAAGTTTAACTGTACTAGCATCTTTTAATTCTGGTGTTGCAATAGTAGGTCTAACAGCATCAACTAAAGATACCAATCCTTCATATGCTTTAGCTAGTGCCTTACCATTAGCATCTAATATATTAGTATTTGCTGTAACAACATAGTTTGTTGCTGTTGAAGTTAAAGCAGTACTATTGTTTAGTGTTAAAATAACTGTTTTACCATCTGCATTAAGCTCAGCAGCATCAATTGTAAGAGGTGATCCTGCTACTGGAGTAATGCCATAATTTGTTTCATTTTGAGCAGTTGTAGCATCTACTGAAGAATTAAATACAACTTTTACTTCTGTAGCGTTAATCGCACTAAGCCAACCAAAAATGTTCCAATATTTGTATACCTGAAACCTGGTCATATCAATGCTTCCCAATGTTAGTAATTTTCACTATTGTTCAAATATTATTAGAATATTATTAGTTTCACTAATAATTAGGTTTCTAATATTAATTTTTATATAGTTATTCTATAGTATTCTTGTAACATTTAGCGAAAAAAAATAACAGCAACCTTAATCGCTGTTATTTATCAATCATTACTAATGCATTTAGCACATAGAGTTATTTTTCTATGATATCTCAAAATACTTTTTCCAATATTACAAATGTCTTCGAATCCAATCCTCAATATTCTCTTTTAAATATTCTTTTTGTGCAATTTTTAATCCCAATTCAACTAATTCGCTTTGATTATATTTTAATTTAATATTACTCAACTTGCACAAAACTCCCATCAAAGTAATTCCTAATCTTTTATTACCATCTATCATTGAATGATTATTTATTACTGAATATGCTATAGATGATATTTTTGTTATATCATCATCATATAATTCACACCCATCGAAAGTTTGAAATGCATTCTCCAACGCACTTTTCAATAATTCAATATCTCTTATTCCATGGCTGCCACCAGACGCATTTATAAGCATTTCATGAATTTCTAGCACTTCATTAATTTCAAGCTTTATCATTTTGCAAGCTCCTTTAGTGCTTCTATATTATCATTAATAAAATCTTCTGCAATCTTTAAATGTTCTTTCTTTTCCTTTGATTTAACAAATTCTATAAAATCAATTATTTCCGCTTGTTTAGCTTCTGATAATTTTTGTACTTCCTCATATATCTTATCTGCTAATGACATTCATATTCACCTCTTTAATTTCTATAATATCTATAATAGTATTATACCATGATTTTTGCCTATTAAACATAAAATATTCTGTCTTTTCTATTTGGATTACATTGCACTTTTTCCTTCAATGCCTCCTTAGATAGTCCTACTACAATTTCAGCCTTTAGATCATGACTCATAAAAAATAGCAGCGACCTTAATCACTGCTGTTCATACTGATATATTAAGCATTTAGCATTGCACTTGCCCTATGGCTATACCCATACTTATTAAAGAATTCTATTAACGCTACCTCTAATACTTGCCTTTGTGTTACATGCTTTTCACTAGAAAATTCTTTAAGTAACATTTTTAAACTACTCATCATTGATGCAGATAATACAGTTGTTATTCCTGGAAGTAAATATGTTGGTATACATTGTGCCTGCTTCTCTGGGTTAAAGTTTTCCATTTCCCTATCATTATTACTCTGTAGCATCTTTAGCAGCGGTAGGTATTGGTTAATGTCTATTCCACCTACTACACCCAATACATTCAACTCCTCCAATTGCTGCTCAATTGGTTCTTTAGGTATATCTTTCGTTGGCTCATTATCTTCCACTTTTCCAGTTTTCATTATATAATTACCTTTTTCGCTATCCCATGAACAGTTATTCCTTTTCATATATTCTGCCATCTCAACATGAGTCCTAAATTCAGCCTTATTAGCTACTTCTAGCATATCTTCTAACCCACTATCAAATAGTGCTATTACTTTTCCTACTCTAGTACCAGCTATTTTTACTTTGTTTAACCTATCCTCAAAGGCTAGTTTAGGAACTTCAACTTCATAGTTGTGAATTTTGCCATTCCATTTCCAATTCTTTCTTCTCATGTACATGTCTAAGCCCTTGTAGTCCTTATAACCAAGTTCTAATGATATTTCCTCCCTTCTCTTACCCTCAGCTAAGCCTCTTAAGATCCTAGTTATTTTATCATCATATATAGGTTTTATTAATGCTTCCCCCATTACTATTACACCCCTTCTTTTTATATTTCGTTTACTGCTGCTCTTAGCTCATTATTATTAGTATGCATATAGACTGATGTTACTCTAACGTCTGCATGTCCCAATAGTTTCTGTATTTTAACTATATTTACATTTTTTAACACCAGGCGAGATGCGAAGCTATGACGAAGTGAGTGACAAGACACAGATTTCTCCCACCCTAGCCTTTTAACTGCCTTGTTTATCTCTGAATTAATATATTGTGAAGATAGCTTACCTGATTTCTTTGTAGCAAAGAAATTTTCACTACTTACCTTTGGTCTTTTATTCTTAAGATAATCTGTTAGGATTTCATTTAGTTTGTCATTAATAGGAATATCTCTATCTTTATTACCTTTCCCAGCTATAACATGTATTACTCCCTTTTCAAGATCCACCTCTTTCAATTTTAAGTTTGTACATTCTGATACTCTCATGCCTGTGTTGTACATTGTATTTACAGCTATTGCTATTATTTCAACATATATTTCATCTACTAAGGTGTTAACTTCATCATCTACAAGATATGTTCTTTCTTTTCTCTTGAACTTAATTGTATCAATGCTTAATGTAATATTTCTATCTACTAATTCCTTCTTATAGCAGTATTTATAGAAAGCTCTTAGTATATTAAGGCTTATACTTCTGCTCGATGCTGCTAATCCATTAATTTGCTGGGACTTCAAGTACTCCTCTAAATTGTTTAGCTTTATATCATTGAGATATGGAGGGAAATTAAACCTTGCCTGTTGGTATCTCTGGAACTTATTTAATTCTTTCATGTACCCTTTTACGGTTTCACCACTTTTCTCTGTATATATTAGATTTTCCTTATACTCAGCAATTGTTGACTTTAAAGTTATCATAGTATCTCTTCCTTTCTTTATCTATATCATTTCTATAATATATAACTCAAAATTCATTTGTAACTATTTGTCATTATTGGGTATGTTGTTTACTGTTTCCCTATGCTAAGTAGGGAATTGAGATTGTATTAGGGACTCGTTAATCGCTGATTTTACTAACTTCTAAGCAGCTATTCCCTAATGCCCTATTATTTAAAAACTACTACCTATATACCTACGAGTTATTTGCTAGAAACGATTTGCACTTAACGCTACTTGTTACATGTTACTTATATCGTTAATGAGCCTTACCGCTACAACATGATTTATGTTACTAAGTACCTATTTGATGATACAGTTTATGTTATTCCCTTTTGTTCTTTCTTCTTTTGTATCCACTTTTGCTGTTTTGTTTGTGGAGATGGTGCCTCCGATTCCTTTTGTTGAGTGGCTGCATTCCTTCTCCCGTTCCTTGTTTGCTGAGGATTTCCTAGGAAAAACCGTTGAGAAAAGCTTTCTTTACCTTTTTCCTGCCTTTTGATTCTGCTGCTGTATTCGAATTTTCTCTTTTCTTTATGCCGCCATTCCCTGACCTGCATCCACTTTTGCTGCTTTGTTTATTGAGATGGTGCCTCTGATTACTTTTGATGCGTGGCTACATTCCTTCTCTTGCTCCTTGTTTGGCTATCGTCTTTCCTGGAAATCTGCTCAGAATCCAGCTCCCTCCTTTTGTTTGGACACTGCCTCTACCATTGTGGATTTTTTTAGTTGTATGCTGCAAGCCCTTCCGTTGCTCGTTGCTTGGCAACGAGCATCCCTTTCTCGTACCTTTTGCAACTTAATTGCTACATGTCGCCCATTTTATCTATATCATCTAGTTCTACTGGACTTACTTCTTCTTCTATCATCTTAGCTACACTCTCTTGGTTAATTTTAATTACATAGCATTTTGTGTCTGGGATACTATTTATGTGCCTCTTTCTATATGTTTTACCTGTTTCACAATCTAGCAGCCCCTTTTCTTTCCATTTTTTTATTACAACTTTTGGCTCGTTAAAACCATTCTCTGTCAGTATTTTCTCTAATACACTTGCAATTACCACTATTTGCATTGGACCGTTTTTATTAAATCCCTTACGCTCAATGACTCCCCAAGTTTCTTTATCATATGATGGTGTAGATAGTGTTTTGTTATATTCGTAATGTACACCGAATTTTGATTTATTTTGAGCTATCTTTTCCATTAGAATACCTAATGCCTTAGTTGCAATGTCTTTATCATCAGCTAATTCAATTTCATTATCAATGAGCATTTTTTCTATTCCACTTATATTTAGATCCATTCCCATTAGCTTCTTCATTATTTCAGCTGTTGCAGTTATTAGAGCGAATTTACCTGCTATTCTGTCCTTAAGCTGACTCTCTGGTATATCTTTCTTTAGACGTTCTGCACATGTATCATACACTTTCCTTACTTTATCTTTTCCACATCGCATTAGATATCTTGCAAATATACTTCCGTAATGACCATAGTTTGCTATTACTGTTCTTTTTATTAAATCAGAATGAGCTGCATCTTTTGTCCATGTTATGTTCCCAAATTCAAATAGTCTTGCCCTAATGCCTGTGTACTCACTGCTTTTACTCGTTAATGAATTTTCACCTGTTGAGATAATGGTAGTCCTCCATACTTTCGGGTCTTTAATCTTACAGTTTTTACTCAACCTAAGTTTGTTCTTACCTGATGTTAATGAGTAGATTATACTTGTCAAATCTTTAATGGTACACATACTTGATTCATCGAATAGTATTGGTACACCTATATTTCCACCCATGCTTTCATGCATAGCATTTCCTGTAGCATTCCATGTCATGAACAGCCCTTTTTCTGTTTGGTTGGGTGAACCAAATGCCGATATTGCAAGCATTGCAGCAGTAGTTTTCCCTTTACTGCTATCACTATATATGTGAATTAATGGACTTTCCATCCCTAGATCATTGCCTAAGTATCCTACTAGTGCAGCTGAAAATCCTATTACTAAAGCTAGTTCCAATTCAACATTTCCTATTACACTGCTTTTCACCATATCCATCCACACTTTACCACTACCCTTAGGCTTTATTAGCAGTTCCCCCTCATAGGTGGATTCAAAGTCATCTGCTTTTTTAGCTGCTAGCGTTTTGTAATGATTGTAGTACAACTTATCATTGTAGTATCTAAAACCCAAATTAGAGTAGCTATATGTTTTAGGAGCAAATTCTCTTTCATTCCTTAGATGCTTTATTAGTGCCTTTGCATTTATTTCGTTAACATCTAATCCCTTATCCAACAGATTCATTATCTTATTTTTAGATGCAATCTCACCTAATTCTACGCTGATATCTTTTGTATCATATCCATCATCAACAGTTAACACAGCTCTCATCTCCTCAGTATCAATATTTTCATTTATCTCTTTTACTGTGGAATAGTTTGATACTTCCGTATATACAACATTTCCACTATTTTTGTCCATATGCCATGTGCACACTTTATCACCATATAGCACTACATCCTGATGACGGCTTTTGATTACTTTCTTGGTAATAACACTATTACTATTTTTACTTTTATTGCTATTGCCCTTATATGTTAACTCCTTCATTTCTTGAAATGACATGCTTAACTCCCCCTATTATCAACCTTATTTAGTTTGGGAGATGCAATCTACACCAGCATCCCCCATGTTTTTACTATTTCATAGTTATTATTGCAACAACTTTATCACCGCTCATTTTGTACTCAACTTCATGGAAGGTAATACACACTCTATCTGTAAAATCCAAGTCAAACTTTTTAGTTATTGCTTTTATTAAATCTACTTTGTATATAATTCCTTTGTATATAATTCCTTTTAATACAACTTCAGATGTAACCTTCTTCTTTGGTTTATTTCTACATATTTTAAACGCATTTTCACTATTGGGTAATGTTGCTGAGATCGCAATCTTATCAGCACTAAGCTGTATTCTTACAGCTTTTGGGTTTCCTATTTCTTTCATTACGCATTTAGCAATCTCAAGCCTTTTACATTTTTTTGAATTTACTACTGTCAAAACACCAGGTTCTGTGATATCTCTGCCGTATGTCTCAGCTTCTTCTTCTTCAAATTCGCTACCATCAAACTCTTCCAGTTCTTTTTTTTCTACTTCTGTATCTTGCTCCTCTACTGTTTCATTTTGATTCTCAGGTTCTTTTATTCCCAATTCTTTAGCAATTGGTTCCGCAATATCGCCTTCACTCTCTGATGTTTCTCCTTCTTCGAACTCATCTTCATCATCTTCTTGATTGTCATTATCTAACTCTAAATCTTCTTCTTCCAACTCTAGATCTTCCTCATCCAACTCTAACTCTTCCTCTTCCATCTCCTCTTGATCTTCCAGATTGTATTCGTCTTCTTCAGTTTCCTGAGAATCATACTCTCCATCGTCCAACTCTTCTTCTGATTCAACATCTGAGTCAATTTCCATTTCACTCTCTTCAAGCATTGCCTCTTGCTCTACCTCTAATTGTTCGTTATTGATTATCTTTTTCTTTGCCATTAATAACACGCTCCTTCTTCTTAATAACTAGAGTATACTAAATTTCTATACAATCTAATACGTATCAGTTATTGATAAAATCGCTATTTGTATACGCAAACACATGTTCTGACCCTCGTCACCGATTATTACTCTTTTTGCCATTAATAACACACTCCTTTTTCTTGAATAACTAGAGTATACTAAATTTCAATACAATCTAATACGTATCAGTTATTGATGAAAGTGCTATTTTTATACGCAAACACATGTTCTATTTATAGGCAAAGTTAAAGAGCAGAATCTCTTCTGCTCTTTAGTTAACTTTTATTTTTCATTTCCTGTTTTTTTACTCCATTCTTCATCACTCATTTTCTTAACGAATTCATTCATCTGTTTAACTTTTTTCATCACCGCTTCATGATAAAATTCGCAATAGAGTACTATTCTATCTTCTGGTGATGTTGAACGTATACTATTAAAATTTCTGTTTATCTCCTCCAAGAGCTGTTGTTCCATTATGTAAGTTACATCTTTAGTATTATAGAACATTCCTTGTATTGAAGCTAAATCTTCAACATTGAGTTCTTCTACATTTTCACCAAACATAAGTCTATTTATTTCTGCTTTCTTAGAATAGAGCTTTGTGAGAAACTCTTTTGTTTCTTCAGTACTTTTATTATCAAACATCTTAAAATGATTAAGCATAAGACTCCAGTTTGTCTTTTTACTTAGAGGGATATCATAATTTCGTTTTGCTTTAAATTCGCTCTTATCAATACCTAGCATCGTGCACAGTTCACCAAAATTTTTCAGTATTTTTTTATATGCGTAGTCTTCATCATAATAATCTATTGGGTATATTTCCTTTGCTAACTGTTTCAAAGAAATATAGCCTTCTTTACCACTTGCTTTACTAGAAAAAATATCATTTGCTTCCATTCATTTCTGCCCCATTTCATCTAAATTATATATTTATAACTATATCACATGATTAGTAGATTAGCACACCTATTTGTAAGTAACCTTATATTTATACCCTTTTATTACAACACACTTTTGCTGATGAATCACTGATATTTTTCTACCTTACCCCTGTTGATTCCTTTAGTCATTCAATCTAGTTCGTTTCTTTTTATTTTTTTCGGGACTGTTGCCGTGGGTTCCTTGATTTGCAAGCGGCTATGCCTTTCCTTGCTCCTGGTTTGAGTTGCGATTTTTCCACAAAACTTTCGCTAGACCTGATGTGTACATTTTGTTGATTCTTTTTCCACTTTCTTTTTTTTCGATTGGTCTGCCCATTCATGTGTTCTGCCCTTTGCTTTTCCACTCCAATGCTTTTGCTGTGCCTATTTTCCTTTTGCTTTGGGAACTGGGACTGCAACTGGGACTGTGAGAGTTGTTGATTTGTATGGATTTGTCACGAAGAGTCCCCTTTCCCTTGATTCTGTTTTTGGAAGCATTTCTATCATGATTCACTTGCAAAATGGACTAATAACCCCGTCAGTACTACTTAATACTAACTATTATTTATTATTTATGTAGTATTTGCTCTTATATATTTTATATTTTTATTTCACTACTCTCTACTATATTTGGCTTGTAGTTTTGGATGACCCTCTTGTATTTTGGTATCCCTTATATTTGATGTTTTTCTACCCTTCTATGCGCTGCCTAGATTTTATTTCAAAATATTTTAGGTTTCCCCATAACATTATATTAATCAAAATTTTATGGAGGTTTTATATATTATGGATAATGAAATTAGACAATCAATGTGTGCACTAAGCTTCTCTGAAACTACTGAGAAGTTAGGACAAAACAAGATCAAGTACCTATTAGTTCAGCTAGATGAGTGCAAGGCTTTAATTAAATCACTAAAGAAAAAGAGTACATCTGCTTTATCTGAGCCAGAATTATTTCACTTAACTAGGACTTTAGACTTACAGGTCAGAAAAAAGAAAATTCTAGCTGATAAGTTATTTGACCTAGGTTATATCACAGATAGAAGAGGTCGTCCTAAGAAAAACATCAATGATAGATACAAATCTAATCATATTCGAATGGCTTGTTACTTTACTCCCCAAAATATTCAAGATATTAAGATTTTAAAGGAGGAAAATAGTATTGCTAATGTATCATCCTTTCTAAATGAACTTATAGCTGTTTATTTTTCTGCAACGAAGGATGGTGTTATTAATGACTAAGAAAACTAAGACACAAATAGGTATGGATATGACTAGAAATGCTATTTTAGTACATCAAAGGCTCGCTAATGCTGCTTTAAGGGAGAAAAAAATAATGGAGTCTGAGGGCATCATTGTACCTGGTATATCTATATCAGTTAAAAGTGCTGATAACCCACCATGGAATCCAGATAAATACTTTATTAAGAGCTATACTTCTTGCATTGAGGAGGTAAAAAAAGAATATGGTCTTACTATTGCTGAGATGGGTATTATATACATGCTTTCATCTTATATCGACTACGAAAATAATCTTATTTCAAACCATGATGGTACTCCTATTATTAAAAAAGACTTAGAAGCTATTCTAGGATTAGGTCAGAATGCAGTAGTGAAACATATAGCATCCCTAGTTAGTAAAGATATAATTGTCTCTTCAAAGAATAAGCGCAGTGTTAATTATTATCTCAACCCTAGGATCTTTTATATGGGAAACAGAATTGATAGAACACTTCTAAGTATGTTTCATACAGATATCAAATCCTTTAAGTAGTTTTTTTAATGAATATAGCCCAATTTTGGGGTCACATTTATATGTAATAGTGCCCACTTTTTGGGCACTATTTTTCCTATAAGTTTCATGATGCTTGGAGGCAAATTGTCATTTTGCTAATACATTTCCTTTTTATAATATTAAGAATTTAGATTTTATAGTATCCACTGATTAGTGAGATTTTGGAATCAAGTTTGTTATTACAACTCTTTATTTTTGATATGTGTATATGTAGCTGTATGCATCTTTAACTGCTATCAACTTAATTGCATAGTCTGCTGCTTCTAATGAAATTGTGAATAAGGTCTCGCTATCGTATCCAGTACCTCCGCAGTATTTTTCTACCCGTTTAAAGCTTGGAAGAAGGTCAAATTGGAGATAGTTCAGCTCCTTCTGTAGCTTCCCTAGGTCAATTATAGAGTCTGCTCTTAGCTCCATCAACAAGTTTGTTGGATTCCATTGATTGCAAATTCTCCCATCGTTCCAATCAACTCTCATTGTTCCAAGTCTCTTTTTTTCATCTATTTTAAACATAGTACCTTTCACTAAATCCTTTTTCATTGTTATTCCCCCATCATTTAATATTCACTAGCAATCATCATGGTTGAGTGATTATCCCCATCATCTATTACAAATACCTTTGCATTTACAGTTTCTTTAGAGAGTAATTTATATGTCTTTTTGTATTCTGGTACCTCCTGTCTATGTTCAATGTTTTGGTAGAATATATCATTAGCTCTTTTTTCTGTTAATTCAAAAACTTGAAGATAATCAAGAATTTCTCCTTGTTCCTTCAATTTATCTATGTTACTCCACATGAACAATTGCAATTCTAATGGTATATCAGCTTCTACTCCTCTAGTCATATATCTATTACTTTTATCAAACATCTTAAGCATCTCCCTTTCCTACAATATTCCTTTTTCTTTTAGGCTACAAAATTTGGTTTCACTGCCTATAATAATATGATCGATGAGTTCTATACAAATTAGCTTTCCTGCTTCCTTTAGCCTATGGGTTATACTTATATCTTCAGCAGATGGTGTAGGGTCTCCTGATGAAGGATGGTTATGATAAAGTATAAAAGAATTTGAGTTACTGAGTATTATTGGCTTAAAAACCTCACGACAGTGAACAATGGAACTATTAATACTGCCCACTGATACCTTATTTATTGCAATGGGTTGATTCTTTGTATCTAAGCAGCACACCCACAATTCTTCCCTATCACATTCTTCTAGGAATCTTCTACCGAAGTCTGCTGCATCCGATGGCGATGTTATTTTTCTTCCACCGTAGAGAATACTGCCTTCCCTTACCATTTTGATGGATATAATACTTACTCTTTTAGCAGGTGTTTTTTTATCCTCCGTTACATTTTCACAAACTTTCAATACCATTTGGTTTCCTTCCTTTTTCCCTATGCAATATATTGATTTAGACATGATGTTCTCCCCCTTTTAATATGTGGAATTATTACATTTTCTATTAGATTCTCTACTATTATTTCTACTGTATCCCACGCATAGCTACTAATATAGCATATGTCCTTATTTTCAAATTCAATGGTTACTTCATACTTACCATCGCTTATTTCTGTGGCTGCTACGTATGTATCCTCAATGAGTACTTCTTCTATTACTGTCTTGTAGATATCCCCTAAATCACACCCTACAACTGAATCTACTGTATACTCCATTAGATTATCTATACCAAATTCCCCTATGGCTTTCTTCGTTCTTCTTTCAAGATATTCTATGTCCATTCTTGTTAATAAGCTTTTTATCATTATTCTCATTCCTCTCTTCTTAATTTTGGGCACAAAAATAGCACCTAACCTCATTTATTTGAGATTAGGTGCCTCCTAGGAATTTTTTATAAAATTATATCTTTCAATCCCATAAAGGAACTAGTAAACTTTTCTATTGCACTATTTACAGCTATAATATTAATGCCCTCATTGTTTACTACCGCATATACAACTATATCTTCTTTAATTTCATCATTAGATATTAAGGCATAATCACAGATATTTGTGTTACCTGTTCTCAAGTCTGTAATTTCAATTTTAACCATTTCATCAAAACTTGTACCTGCCATATCTATTAATTTTGTTTCTAACAACTCCCCTATATTTTTAAACATTTCTGCATCCATTGAATTCGAAAATACTCGTTTGACTGGCATGTCAACTAAGACTTTTACTGAATATTCATTTACTAAAAGTTTCTCATTTATTGATTTAACTATCATTGGTTTATGCCCCCTACTCTTATTTTATAATGTTTCTTAGACTTATTACATAGTAACATATTTTTAACCTATCCTGGCATATTTTAGAGAACTGGTGCCTATATATTTTCAATGTCTTTCATGTTCTTTATTATTTCCTACATCCATAGATTCCTTGCTATCCATTTTCTAAATACTACACCTACTATTCCACCAAAGATTATTCCTGAACCAATACTTGTTCCTGTCATTACTGCCGCTATAGCACCTACTACAGCACCACCTATTGCCCATTTTATTAACATATATAATTCCTCCTTTTTATGCTCCTGTGTGTTCCATTTAATATGAATGTACTAAATTTATAATATAATATTATCTTTCAATTTAAGCCATTTATCTTGATACACCCCTAGTTATAGTACTAGATACAAATAGCATGAAAAATCCCCTACATCTTTTATTGATGTAAGGGATTCGATATTATATACACTAATTAGAGAAGGTCTACTGCCTCCTTTTTGTCCTTTTGGCTTGTATTAATATAAAAGTTTGCCGTAGTCTGAATGGAAGCATGTCCTGCGAGTTTTGCGACTGTCGTCAGCTCCACCTTCTTGCGAATGAGATTTGTACAGAAGGTATGCCTGAACAAATGAGGGTATATTTTTAGTCCTAGACTCATTCCTAGCTTGTTTAGGAGTTTATTGACAGCATCTCTATCCATCCTTGCTGCCCTGTTTGTTAGAATTAGAAATTCACTTTCTGCAAACTTATTGCTTCTTCTTTCTCCCTCTAGGTATTCCTTTATCGCCTCTATGCCTTCTCCCTTAAGAGGAATCTCTCTTCTCTTTCCACCTTTCCCCCAGGAAATAGTTAAGTTCATAGCTAAAAGATCTATATCCTTTAGTTTTATATTTACTAGTTCTGATACTCTTACACCAGTATAGAGTAAAAGTAGAATAATTAATCTATCCCTTGATGTTACTTCCTCTGAATTAATAAAGAATAGTAACTTTTCAACTTCAACATCTGTAAATACTTCTACTTCTTTTTCACTGCCTGCAGCTAATTTCATTTTATCTCTTCTGAGATCAACTACCTTTTCTGTTATATATTTTTTATTGATTAGAAATTGGTTAAAAGATTGCAGGCTATTGATTTTCTTATTTATGGTATTTATCTCATAGTTATTTTCAACCAAATATTTTTTGTAGGCTGTAACATGAAATCTGGTTAATTTGCCTGTGAAAATGTTCCCCTTAGATTCTAGCCATTCGAGAAAGGCTCTAATGTCACCTGTGTAGCTTGAAACAGTAGCAGGAAATAATCCATCTTCAACAAGTGCTACATCGAAACCAGCCGCTAATTTTAGAGATACTTTTTCAATATTATTATCAATCATACCTATTCCTCCAAATGAATCAGTAATTTTTCAGGAACAAGACCATATGGTACTATTAAACTAATACTGAAATCACTACTTAGAAGCATTAGAGCATTAGTGTAGTTTTTACCATTGGAACAACTTATTGAATCAACATATTCTGGCAGTGTATAGTCTAAGTCTATTAGTTTATTTATAGACACAATGTCATCTTTAACTTCTGCTATTAGAATGTAACCGCCTAACTCTTCTTCTCCTCTATCTTTTCCGTAGCTATCATCAAGTATTGTTGCAATTTCTAATGCTTTTGCTATTACTTCTGGTGGTAGATTTTTTAGAATTTCTGCTTCTGCTTTGTGAGCTATCTTAATCATATTAAACCTCACTCTTGTAGCAGTAGTAGATTGTTTTACCATTTGAATCAGTGTATCCTTCTTCTGGTTCTTCGCATTCTAATACACTCCACCAGTTATTATTCTTTAGATATTGCTCTGATGCTTCTTCCTTAGATGTAGCAAATATCCACATGTCAGCTATTACTTCAATACTAAACATAATAGCTAATTGATAAGCATCTTGTAACTTTGTATCTAATTCATCTTTAGCCAATTCTTTCATTATATCATTATCGGTATATAAGAAATTCCCTTGAACTTTGCAATAGCCTTGCTCTTTTAGATATATGTATGATTCTTGAGCATCATCTATTTCTACATCTAACCTTAAATCACTCCTTAAAACTACATAGAATTTTAAAAAGTCTATATCCTCTATTTGTGTACATACTTCAGCAACTGCTTTTGTTGCACTGTAACTTAGATATGGGTCAAATGCTACATCATTTTCCTCTACCTTATCTATGAAGTTTCTTATGGTATTTATCTCAACCTCTGGTATGCTATTATATCTGCTATAGATGGCTTCTACCTCTTTAGAAATGAACTTGCTAATGATTCCATTGATATTTGTTTTCATGATAAATCCTCCTCTGAATTTCTTACTTTATTATTCAAAGGTATAATATAGGTTTTAATAATGATTTGATGCGGATTCACTGAAGAATTATGATTATGCCTTGAAAATAGTTCTACTGGAAGTATGAAGAAGTGTTGGTGTATATGAAAAGGTCTTTAGGTGGTACTTAGGACAATTATTTTGCAGTGAATTTCTGTAAAGTTTTGCAGTGAACTAAAAAAGAGAAGAACATCTTCTAAAATGTCTCTCTCCTATTTTCTCATTTTATTATTCTTTGTAAGTTTATGATAGGTTCATCACCAGTTTTTAGTTATATTGTATACTAATTTTAGATGAAAATAAAAGCCACCATACCAAAAGATATGATGACTTATACTGTATATTTAGTTCTTTGATTCTATATAATTTCCACAACATGGTTTGTGGAGTAGTCAGTGATATGATCTGACTTGAATTGTAACTGATGTGATTGTTATGAAATGAAGTGGATATGCATTATAAAAATGAGAGGAACGCTTCACAACCGCTCTCCTCTCATTTTTTATTGCTTAACTGTCTTAAACAAACTGTCCCTTTAGCTTTACCTTTTTAGAATGATTTCTAGAAATCATTGCCTACAGAGTAGCTTGTTACTATTTTACAACAGCCATAGCTGAAGCTGAAGCCTTTTGTCCATTATTAGTTGATGATGCATCTTTCATATCAACATTTGATACTGGTACAAGAGCTTTGATTGTTATATCTTTAGTTAAATCAAGCGATACAGGTGTAGTTGTAGTTGCTGCATTTGCTACAATTGTAAATGTATCACCTGCTACTGAATCTGCTGATCCTGCACTAAATGAACCTAATGTTAAACCATCACCAAGTGATGTATCTGTTCCTGCAGCAGCCCATGTAGTACCATTATCTGTACTTATTTCCCATGTTGCTGCTACTTTAGGTGTTGCTACATTTACTGTTGCAACTCTTACTTTAAAAGTTTTATTTACTACTCCTGTATAAGTTCCAGTTGTAGCTCCAAGTGCTGAACCAGTTGCATTTGATAATACTGGTGATATAACTGAAGCTGGAGCTATTGCTCCTGTTGTCTTAACAACAGTTAATTTAATTTGATTATTAACACCTGATAAATTAGTAGCTTTTAACTCTGCGTCAAGTAATGTAAATGTTGTTGTACCTTGTTTAATTTCAAATTCTTCACCAACATTAGCTGCCGATATAGATTTCATATCTTCACTATATGTTAATATTATATTTTGATTATCAAGAACCTTAGCTGATTGTAATACTGGAGCAGTATTATCAACAACTATAACAGTTCCTAAATATGGAGTTACATTCAAATCAGTTGCTGATTTAACACCTGATACTGTAAATATAGCATTTATATCAGCAGTAGCCATTCCATCATCTGGTAATGTAATTCTTGCGATTTTTTTAGTGCTATCTAGTGTAATAGTAGTTCCAGCTGGTAGCGCTTTACCATTTAAAGTATAGCTACTTAATGAAGTTGCAGAATTAGCAACATTTCCACCTTTTACTTCTACTCCAAAATCAACAAGAATGATATTAGAAGTTGGTGTAGTTTGAACTGCACTAACTAAATCGAAAGTACCTGTTCCTGCATCTGGAACACCAAAGTCATTGTTGTAAGCAAATGCTATAGAATCATTTGCTGTTTCTGCTTGGTCAGATACTAAAGCATTAGCAAATGAGAAAGCATATGAACCGTACACTTTAGCAGGTGTAGTTACAGAATAAGTGACTTTTTTATCGCCAGCAACAACTATATCAGAAGTTAATCCACCTACAAAACTTGAAACAAGAACACCATCAGCATCAATTATTGTTGGATTAGCAATATCTCCTGTAGAAGAAGCAGCAGCTAAACCTTCATTAAAGTTTACTACTAGGTCTGTAACCTTACCAGTAGCATCTTTAACTACAGAGAAACCAGTTGCTACAGGTTTTACAGTATCTTTAGATAAACTAACAGTTTTTGAAGTAACTGCCATAGTATTTCCTAAACTATCTGCTAATGTAGCTGGTAAAATAACATTTAAAGTTCTTGAAGTTAAAGTTGCATATAAAGTATCAGTAACACCAATAACGAATTGCTTATTGTCAGTATTAGCTACCACTACAGCAGTACTACTACCAATTGAACCTAGAGACTCATCCTTAACTACTCCATTAGTTAAAGCTGAAGTTACAGAAGTAGGATTCATTGATTTCGAGAATGCAACTAATATGTTTTTGTCTCCTTGTGCTGCTATAGTTGCAGTAGGTTTTACCGCATCTACTGTTGCAGAAAATGTATTTGTTGTATAAGTTGTAACATTAGGAGTTGCTGCTAAATCAGTAAGATTTAGTACTTCAACAACATGTGCTTTTGTTGCGTCTAATGATAATCCAGTTATTGTTGCAGTATCACCAACAAATGTGATTGCTGTAGAAACTCCGTCTATTTTCAAAGTAGAACCAGCTGCAATAGGCTCACTCGCTTTAATTATAACAGTATTTGCTGTAGTACCAGCTGTTACAGATGTTACACTAGCAATTACAGGTTTTACTGTATCTTTGTAAGTGTATACTTTAGTGTATATTTCTGATGATACATTAGCATCAGCATCACTTTTAATAGGTTGTATTGTAAATACTTTAGATGTTGCTTCTGCAGTTGCAAAAGTTAACTTAACGCTCATTTTATCATCAGATAAAACAGCAGCAGTAGGAGCAACTCCATTTAATGAATATTGTCCATGAATTATAGCATCAGATGCATCAAGTGCTGCACTAAACACAACATTAACTTGTGTAGCGTTAATCGCACTTACTGAAGAAACTTTTAATTCTGCAACTACTACTGGAACAGGGCTCTCAATTTCAAGATCTGCTTTTACAGAAGCCTGTATTGTTGCCAATGATGCAGTAGGATTAGCCTCAAATATAGCATTTACCTTTGCAGCATCATATATATTACCAGTTACTTCATATCCATAAGTATCAAGTTTTGTTATCATATCAAAAATAGTTGATTTACTAGTAAGTAGCACATGACCTATTCCACCTAAATTTGTATTACCTTTATACAAGTCCCCGTCTGCTGCATATACAGATGAACTAACAGAAGCAGCCATTATTGCAGCTATAGCTACTGTAGACAATCCCATAAATATTTTTTTATTTGCCATTTATATTTCCCCCTAGTTTAGTTGTATTTTTTAAAAAGGGATGAGATTATCATCCCTTTTTAAATTATTACTTCATTAATTTATTTTACTACTGTGTAAACAACTGAATCAATAGTTACTTTGATTACATTTGTTTCACTAACTTCAAGTATTGTTAATGTTGTTCCATCAACACTGTAATTTGATGCTGATGCTTCTACTGCGTCTACTTTTACAGAAGTAGGAGTCTTTCCTGCTGTTATAGCTATAGTAACATAATTCATTCCTAACATAGTCTTAAATGTACCTTTAAGTTCATTTACTCCTACTGGTACAACTATTGCAGTTACTCTAGTTTGTAAACCTGTTCTAACTGTTCCAACTGCTAGTAAATTAACTGCAGTTTGTGCTGCTGTTTTATCAACTGCTAATTTGCTACCTTCAGCTTTAACTACTGCTGCTGTTGCTGCTTCTACTTTAGCTGCTTCTGCTGCTGTATCTTCTGCTGTAACTATTGCAGTTATTTTAGCTTGTAAAGCATCTTTAGCTGTTCCAGCTGCTAATGCAGTTACTAATGTTTGTGCTGCTGTTCTAGTAGCATTTGTTTTGCTATTTACAGCTGTATCAACTGAAGTTGTAGCCGCTGCTATTTTAGCTGCTTCTGTTTCTGCTGCTGGAGTACCACCGAAAACAATTTTCATTGTCTTAACATATCCATTACTAGTAGTACCAGAAACTGTGATATGGTCACCTGCATTTGCAGTTCCAGTTATATTTCCGTTTGCATCAACTTTAAATGTTCCTGTTACATTAGTTCCTGTAGGAACTGTTATAAATTGTGATAATGACTGAGCTTCTTTTCCATATTGATCAACAGGTGCAAAGTAAACATTTTGTGATCCTTTAGCTCCAGTTTCTTTTACGAATGCTGCTAAAGTGCTTCCTAACAAATCACTATAACTACCAGTTACTGGTTTTAAAGTTACAGTATCACCATCTTGTGTAATACCACGTACAGAAGAATCTACAGAAATATCTATTGATACAGCTGCTGGTTTTACAGTTGAAGATGTAATAGGTGTAGTTACTGTGTGTACAGCACCATCAGCACCTAAAATGTTCACTGATAAAGTTGTGCTTGCTTCTGTTTTAGATTTATCTGCTAAAGCATTAGCAATTACTTTTACAGCTTTATAACCAACATTAGTTGTTGATTCGAATACTGTAAAGTCTGTGTCATTAGAAACAGTTGCTCCTGTTATTGGAGTACCTCTTAATACTACCTTTGCTCCAGTTGCTGTTGTACCATAAACTTTTGGATTAGCTTTATAAGCAGCTTCTTGAGCAGTTACACCCATTGCAGAAAGAGTATTTACACCATTAACAACATATATAGGTTTTGCTACTGCATCAATTGTATAATCTTTAATATCACTATCTTTTAATACTGAGAATGTTTGTGATTTAGAATCTAAAACTGTATTATTGTTAGCAGTATCTACTAAATCAAATCTTACTGTTGCTGAACCTACTCCAATTGCTTGAACATCAATTCCAGCACCTTCTGAAGTTGCAGTACCAATTGCTGTAATTACTGAATTATTACTTGAGTATGCTTTAACTTGGTATTGACTAGCAGTACCTGTAGCTGTAAGCATATCAATGTCTCTACCATATTGATCTTTAACAGTGAATGCACCATCAAAGTCTGCTGTTTGAAGTGCACCAGCAACATTACCAAGACCGGCTTGAAGAGTGCTCTTTAATTCAGTTTCACTTAAAGTTAGTGTATCAGCTTTAACAGCTTTTTGAATGTTTATAGTTATGCTGCTGAATTTACCTGTTTTTGTGGATGCTGATATAACTGCAGGTACTGAAACAGTTCCTGTATTATAAACTATATCATTTTTTACTGAAGCGGATCCATCAAGGTTTTTAACAAATTTTGCTCCTGAAAGAGTTACAAAATCTACTAAATCATTGTATTTTGTTACTGCAACTCCATTTTGATCTGCTGCTGTAAATGGAATTACCTTTGATTCACCAGATGCTATAGAATCACTTGGAGCTTGTAATGTAAATGTATCTACTTGTGCTTGTTTCTTTAATGTAGTACTTATTTGTGAAGTCTTACCTGTCCAAGTCATAGCTGTAATTACTACTGGCATATCCAATGTAATTGATTCACTATTTGTTACTACTTTTATTAATCCTTTTGATGAATCTTTAGGGTTTTGTACAAGTTGAGCTGAAACATATGGGCTTGATGTAGTCAACATATGATCTCCAGTTAATATTAAACCTTGCTCCATAAGAGTGTAGTTTGTTGTAGGGTTTCCACTGATATCTGTAGCTACATAATCAGCATAGAATACAGTCGTTGGATCTCCTGCAGTCAACACTTTACCATCAACATTTACTAATTTTGTGATTGATATATCACTTAATGTACCAATTTGTGAAGTTGCAGTTAATGTAGCACTTGTTGAAACTCCTGTGCTTGTATCATTAGCTGTTACTACTATTCCTGATGTAAATGTCATAAGATTTAAATTAAGAGCTGGTGTTATTGTAAGCAATCCTTTTTTAGCATCAACAGTACCTACTCCAGTTTGGAATTGTACATTATTAGCTAATGCTGAATTTGTAATATCTACTCCATATTGGTCTAATATTCTATAAGTTGCATATCCAGTTTGAGTTGTAACATTATTTACAGTCTTATTAACAACACCTAATTTAGTTGAAGTTATTTCAATTTTAGATACTTTTTGTTCAGCTATAGTTACAGTTGATGTTCCTAAATCTGTTGTATCATTCATTACTTTAACTGAATAATTTCCTGCAACGAATTTTGATGCCTTAGTCAATGTAACTTCTGTGTTAGCAGTATTCCAAAGAGCTGTTACAGCTACAGGACTAGTTGCCTGAGTAACTGTTGATACAATCTTGCTTGTATCTGTCACTGCTTTATTGAATGTTACTTTCATAGTGTTAGCATCAGTAGCACTTACTGATGAAACTTTCAATTCTCCAACGTTAACTGCTGTTTTCAATGCTTCAACAGCATCTGCAGTTGATTGTGCAACTGTTCCACCAAGTCTAACTATTGCAGTTTTATCTTTTATTTTATCTGTTACTACTGTTGCTAATTTTTTATTAAGTTTGTTACTTCCATCAACCAAAACTATAGGACTGTTAGTTTTAGATGCAAGAGCTGAACCTGCAAGAGAATCTACTAAGTTAGCTGGTGTACCTTTTGCAAGATAAAGTTTAGTATAATCAAAATCAAATTTAGATAGTATTGTTGCATTTGTTTCATATCTATCTGCTCCGCCTAATCTTACAGCCTTTGTTGCACTAACAACATCTGCATTAAGAACACCTTCTCCACCAACTGCATAAACAGATTTACCTGCTATGTAAGTTGCTTGTTCTTTTGATAATTTGCTATGATCAACAAGTAATATTGGCAT
This sequence comes from Clostridium bowmanii, assembly GCF_018861315.1. GTDB lineage: Bacteria > Bacillota > Clostridia > Clostridiales > Clostridiaceae > Clostridium_AD > Clostridium_AD bowmanii. The sequence goes on from NZ_JAHLDL010000016.1 coordinate 67,467, forward strand.
TCCTTTTGAAGCTGCTATTGATGAAACTGAAAGAGCATCTGCATAAGCTAAACCATTTGCAATAACTACGTCTGCTGGTGCTGTTCCGAATGCTTCTTTTGCTACTGCGAGTGAAGTTTCATATCTATCATCACCTTGTACACGTGTTATAGTTAAGCCCTGTCCAGCTAATTGATCTGCAACAGTTTTTGAAACAGCTCCAACTCCTCCAACGATGTAAACATTTTTAACTCCTAAATCTTTAAGTTCTTGTAAAACTCCAGCTGGAATTTCGTTAGTCTTTGTTAAAAGAATAGGTGCTTTTCCTTTTGCATATGCAAGTGGTGCTGCTGATAAAGCATCTGCTAAATCGTCTCCTCTTGCTATAACTGCACTTTCTGATTTATCCCAACCATTTTGTACAATTTTAAGAGCAGTTTCATATCTATCTTTTCCTGATATTTGTGTACCTGTAGCTGCTGAAGCTACTTGTGGTATTGTTACCATTGTAGCAAGCATTGCTACTGATAATGACATTGCTAATGAATTTTTAGTTTTTTTGAACATAATTTTTATGTCCCCCTTCTTATTTTTTTTCACAACTTAATGTTGTGACTGTGTTTTTATATTAAATTCTCAAGTGGCATTAGATTTTTTAGGATTTGCTTAATTTGATTTTTACAAATTAATATATAAATCTATGCAACTTTATGAAAAATTAAACATCTCGCTAGTACATCTTTTCATTAGCATCACCTCCTTTAATTTTATTTATAATTTTCTTTTCTACTATCACTAAACTATTCTATAGATACAACTTCTAAAGGTGAAGGTTTCATTGTTTCAACAGTAGCTGCTGCTGCTGGTGCAACTGTTCCACCCAGTAGAACTTCTGTGCTAGCATTGCCTATATTAGCTTTTACAACAGCCGATATTTTAGAATTAATCGTACTATACCCATCAACCAAAACTATAGGATTATTGCCAAGTGCTGCAAGGGCCGAACCCGTAAGAGCATCTACCAAGTTTTCATTTGTACCTTTTGCAAGATAAATCTTACTATAATCTTGTGGGAATTTGTTAAGTATTGCTGCATTTGTTTCATACCTATCTACTCCTGATAGCCTTGTAACCTTTGTTGCATTAGTAATTGTTGGGCTTAGAACATCTGTCCCTCCAACTGCATAAACAGATTTGCCTGAAATGTAGTTTGCTTCGCTTGCTGATAATTTATTGTTACTAACAAGTAGTATTGGCATTCCCTTTGCAGCTGCTATTGCTGATATTGAAAGTGCATCTGCATAGGCTGACCCATTTGCAAGAACTACTTCTGTTGGAACTGTTCCGAAAGCTTCAATTGCTACATTGTAAGATGTTTCGGCTCTATCTATTCCGCTTATTCGCTTTACGGTGAATTCCTTCAAATCATTTTCTACTTTTGCTCCAACAGCTCCAATACCTCCAACTATGTAAATGTTTTTAACTCCCAGTGTCTTTAATTCATTTAAAACTCCTGTAGGAAGTTCATCAGTTTTTGTTAGAAGTATAGGCGCTTTACCTTTTGCATATGCCAGTGGTGCTGCGGCAAGTGCATCTGCCAAATCATCTCCCCTAGCAATAATTACAGTGTCTGATGTTTTCCAACCTGCTTGTACAATTTTAAGTGCAGTAGAATATCTATCAGTTCCTCCTAATGTTGTAGCTGCTGAAGTTACCCTTTGGAACGCTACCGTTGTAATCAGCACAGAAAATGTTAAACACAGTGCAAATATTTTACCTCTTCTTCTGTTCATAATTCTAAACGTCCCCTTTCTGATTTTTCACAAATCATAGATATAAATATCTTTGTTTATTTACTATCAATTTACAATTATATTCTTTTTTAAAAATTGAATAATTTTCTTGATTATATTTTGAACTTCTTAATTATTTAGATAATGTTGAAACATTTACATAAATTTCACGATATATGTATTATATAACTGTTTTGGTTAAATATCAACATTTTATTATAATTTAACTCTATTTATTTTTTTTTCATAAGTTACAATAATATAACCTATATGTTCAATTTTAACTTGGTTAATCTTTACTAAAAGGTTAAAAATTCATATTATTATATGTTTTTGCATCCTTCACTTATATAACGTTCGTTCCTATAATTTAGTTGCACTTTTTTAAATCTTTTTTTAAATCTTTTCAAATTCTTTTCTAAATCTTTTCTAAATCTATTTTAGATCTCTTCTATTATTAAAATATAAAACCATAATCATATGCATAATATGTTTTTGCACCTTTATATGTTTATTATAATTGCGCTTAATTTATTCCAATTAAATACAGTAACCTTCTAGCATTTCCCTTCATATACTAATATAGTAGAAATATTTGAAGGGAGCCTTTCATGTATTATTGTCCAAAAAATGTCTATAATCCTTATTCTCAATATAGAGAATTCCCGAGCTATAGAGTAAGCCCTATGACTTCATATTTAAGAATTCTTCATGCTTCACCTAAATCCCCAGCTGTTGATGTATATATTAATGATATGTTGAAATTTAAAAACCTTGCCTATGCTGCTTTTACAGATTATATAGAAGTTATCTCAGGTAATTATAATGTAAAGGTCTATGCCACTGGAACTAAAGTCTCTCCTGTACTTAATAAAACTATTTTTGTTCCACCAGAAAAAATTTACACGGTTGCTGCCATAGGAATATTGCCTAACATCGATTTACTTCCTGTTCCAGAAACTAAAATTATGAACCCCGCGGATATGGCATACATTAAATTTGCTCATTTGTCACCTAATGCTGGGCCTGTTGATATTGTGTTACCAGATGGTAAGATTCTATTTAAAAATATTAGTTACAAATCATTTACGGGTTATATAGAAGTTCCTGCAGGTACCTATACTTTAGAAGCCAGACCTACTGGTACTAAAACTACAGCTTTATACGTTCCTAATATAAAACTAAAATCTCAACGTTATTACACCGTATATGCTATAGGTCTACTTAAGGGTCAACCAGGCCTTCAGGCACTAATTCCACTTGATGGTGTTTCTTATTTAAATATGCGCGAAGACTAGTTATCTTTTACACTACTTATAATAGAAGCATTTAAAATTTCTCAACAGCTTTCTTTAAACATAAAGCACCAGGAAGACTTCCTAGTGCTTTATGTTTTTTATGCTTTTCATGCTCTTTTATATTCTTTTATGTTTTTATGAACTTTTATATTCTATATCTTTTATACTTTATCTTTTATGCTAAATACATTTATTCATATACCTTATTGAAGAGTTGGTAATAAGATGTTATAATGTTTTCAGTTATCTAGTGTATATACACTAGAATATACTCATTGTGTACTTAATTTATATTGTTAGTATAACAAAAGTACATATTCCCTAAAATACATTTCAGGAGGAGAACTCATGGACAAATTCAAAATTCTTGTAAAGAAAGCCCTTAAACGATACTTTTTAGATGCCTTAAGTGCTATGGCACTCGGTCTATTTGCATCCTTAATCATCGGACTAATACTAAGCCAATTATCAAAAGTCCCTGGACTAGCCTTTCTCAAAGAGTTTACAGCAATAATCTCAGCTAAATCCCCCGTAGTTGGATCAGCAATAGGTGTAGCTGTAGCTTGGGGCCTCAAAGTTACCCCACTTGCAATGTTTTCTTCAGCTGCAACTGGTGCCTTCGGATATATGTATATGGGCGGTGGACCTGTAGGCGCCTTCGTTGCTGCAGTAATAGGAGCAGAATTTGGAAACTTTGTATCAGGAAAAACAAAACTTGATATTGTTATAGTCCCCATTGTTACTATAGTTACTGGTAGTATAATAGGCAAATTTATTGGCCCTTATATCTCAGTCTTTATGACAGATTTGGGTTCTGTAATAAATTCTGCTACAACTCTTATGCCTATCCCAATGGGCATAGCAGTATCTACACTAATGGGACTTGCACTTACAGCCCCAATTAGTAGTGCCGCCATAGCAATCTCTCTCAATATGTCTGGCCTTGCAGCCGGCGCTGCCACTGTAGGGTGTAGTGCTCAAATGATAGGCTTTGCTGTTGCAAGTTATAGAGAAAATAAAATGAGCGGTTTAATATCTCAAGGACTAGGTACCTCCATGCTACAAGTACCCAACATAATAAGACGTCCTCTTATATGGATACCCGCAACCCTAGCCGGTGCAATTCTAGGACCTCTTTCCACCACAATTTTCTCTATGAAAAATAATTCCCTAGGTGCCGGCATGGGCACCAGCGGTCTTGTAGGTCAATTCGGAACCCTTGCTACCATGCAAGGCAGTGAACCTACCTCCATAATAATTTTCAAGATAATATTTCTACACTTTATAGCCCCCGCAGTCTTAACACTAATTTTCTCAGAACTCATGAGAAACAAAGGCTGGATCAGAGAGGGAGACTTAAAACTAAATCTTTAAGTCGGTGCCACCCACGTGGCAAGTGGCATGTTAAAAAATAAAAAAGCTTCTATAATACATGAATATATTGTAGAAGCTTTTATTTTTTTAAATAAAAACGGTATCCTTTAACATTTTTTCTAATCCAACTGTCCAAAATTCTTTTAGAGGCGCTAGCCTCATTCATTTTCACCGGGCGCTACTATTGTTCCGCCACCTACCGCATATTAAACGAAAACAGTATCCTTATTTCTTTCTCATAGCATCTTATCTGCATTCTTAATAGTAGATAACCTATGCGCCACAATAATCGTAGTTCTATTTATAGTTAGCTTATTTAACGCATCTTGAATTAAGCTCTCAGTTTCTGAATCTATATTTGAAGTAGCTTCATCTAGTACTAATATTGGTGGATCAAAAGCTATAGCTCTTGCAAAAGCTATTAACTGCCTTTGACCTTGTGAAAAAGTTGAGCCCCTTTCGTTAACAGGATCAGAATATTTCTTGGGCAATTTTTCAATGAACTTATCTGCATTAACATATCTACATGCTTTAACTACTTCTTCATCGGATATTTTCTCATTATTTAACCTTAACATTACCTTTTATGTCCCCAGCAAAGAGAAAGACGTCCTGAAGCACTGTAGCTATGTTCTCGCGTAGTTGTTCTTTTCTCATGTGCACAATATTCTGTCCATCTACTAGTATTTCACCCTTTTGAATGTCATATAACCGTGTTATAAGGTTTATAATAGATGTTTTACCAGCACCAGTAGCTCCAACGAAGGCTATTTTCTCACCTTTCTTAATGTTGAAGCTTACATCTTTTAAAATCCAATCTTCATCTTTATATGCAAACCAAACATTTTTAAACTCTATTTTTCCCTGGAGTCTATCCACTTCTATAGGCTTTTCAATATTATTAATTTTCTCCTGGTTATCCATAAGCATGAAGATTCTTTCTGAGGATGCCATGGAGGATTGAAGTATATCATATTTTTCTGTCAGATCAAATATAGGTTGGAAAAACTGCATTAAATAACTTATGAAAACAAATAATACCCCTAGTTTTATATTTCCATCCATTGCTCTTATTCCACCAAACCATAAAAGTACTGCTAAGGTTAAAGAGGAGAATAGGTCCATGGTTGGTCTAAAGATGGCAAATACCTTTATTTGCTCCATGGTAGCCTCTTTATAAGATTTATTTACCTCAGCAAATTCCTTATACTTTTTCTTTTCCTTGCTAAATACCTGAACAGTTTTCATACCAGATATATTTTCTGATATGGAGGAATTTATCTTTGCAAGTCTTGCTCTTACTTTTCTGTAAGCTTCCCTGTCATATTTGTTGAACACATAAGCCGTAAAAATTACAAAGGGTAGTGCTCCTACAGTGATTAATGCTAATTTAACATCTAGTATGAACATTGCTATAATTATCCCCACTAGCATGAACAAATCCTTAAATAAATTAACAAGCACTGCTGTGTACATTTCATTTAGTGTTTCTACATCATTTGTTACTCTAGTCACAAGGCGCCCCACTGGGTTTTTATCAAAAACGACAGTGATAAGCCCTCTACTTGCTTAAATACCGCTTCCCTAATACTAAAAACAATCTTTTAACCTGTATATTGCAATATGTATGTCTGAATATAATTAAGTATGAAAATCAAAATGTCTGGATTTTTAATAAGAGCCCTTGCTATAGAAGTCCTTTGCTTTTGCCCACCAGATAGTGTTACTCCTCATTCTCCAACAATGGTTTCAAAACCCATAGGGAATTCCATTATATTATCATAAATATCTGCATCCACTGTACTTTGAATTATTTTATCCCTATCCAGCTCTTCAAAGGCTAAATTTATATTTTCTGATATTATATTAGAGAACAAGAAGGAATCTTGAGATACAAAGCCTATATCTTCTCTTAATGTATTTAATGGTATCCTATTTATATCTTCATTATTTATAAAAATTTTACCATCATCTACGTTATAAAGCCTTAATAGCAGTTCCACCATGAAGAGGAAAATGAATTTGCTCCAGCGGGCATAATGGATGAAAACTTGTTAAGAGCAAGAGATGCTTATCGAACTAAGAAGGGGTTATTAACTTCAAATGAAATTGCAACAATTAGAGGTTTTTATGGAATATCACAAAGCGACTTTTCTACTATGTTAGGTTGGGGAGATATAACCGTAACGCGGTATGAAAGCAAAACTATTCAAGATGAAACTTACAATAATATCATGATTATGGCTTATGAAAATCCGATGTTTGCATTAGATAGTATAGATAAACACAAAAAAAGATTTACTATAGAAAAGTATAATAAAATCCGTAATAGCATTACCCATAAGGTAGAAGAATTGGGAAACTTATATTTAAAGAAACAGGAAATTAATGTCCTCTACGTAAACTATCAACAAGACTGATAGTTAGCTTTTCTTTATTGCTTTTAATTTTGAAATTTCATTCCAATTTTTTGATGTAACTATTTCTACAGTATTTAAATCTTGTCTAATTCCATTAACCTCATTATTAATATTAATCTATTGCTCCTTAGTTTCAGTCCTAAACTCTTTTAAATCAGCAGTTTGCTCCACTACTGAATCCATTTTTCTTTCTATTCTTTCAAGTTTCTCACTTGTATTATTCTGACCATCTAATAATTGATTTGGTATTTCCAATATATTATTTTCCAATTGTATATTCTCCTTTCAATTTGTTTTTTAATTAAACTTTTAATATTCAAAATCTAACATTTTTACATATATTAAAGCCTTCCATATTTTCATCTATATAAAACTACATAACTTTAATTATTTACTATTTGATTGTAACATTAATTAATTCTAGTTTCAATATTTATTAATGCTAATTAGTGCAAATGCTAAGCCATTTTTTACAATATATTTATCATCAAATCACTAACAATAAAAAAAATGCTGCAAGTGAATTAACCTGCAGCCCCTTTATTCTATAATATGTTATTTATATAAATCACTATAAATTATTTTAAACACCTCTAAAGCTTCTTCAATTTTATCCTGCAGTAGGTATTTTTTATTTTCTAATTGTTTTAAACCTTCCACCGTGATTTTATAAATTTTCTGTGCTTTCTTAGAACTACTCCATTCACCAACAACCAATTTCTCTTTTTCTAACCTTTTTAAAAGAGGATATATTCCGCCTGTACTAGGAATCCAAAGACCATTTGTCCTATCACCAATTTTGTGAGATATATCATTTCCATTAGTTTCGCCTAAACTTAGAATAAATAACACATACAGTGGTAGTAATCCTTTTGTGAATACTTGCCCCACCGCTTCTTTTTCCTTTTGAACTTTTCTCAGTTCTAAAAGTTTTTTCTTATATTCTTCGTAAAGCCTCTTTTCTTCAACCCTAATGTCTATCCCATTTTCTTTATTCACAGTATTAGTCATTTAGATTTAAGGTTCCTCTATGCAAACCATTCCTACCAAACCTGGCCCACTGTGAACTCCCGATACAGGACTTATATATCCACCGAATTCTGTAGAAATAGCATTTGGATGGGAGCTTATACTTTCTAGTACTTTTTTAGCTTCTTCTTCTGCATGGCCGTGAACTATATAAACTTTACACTTCTTTTTGTCTAAAATGTTATTTGTAAGTTCTATAAGCTTATTAAGAGATTGTTTTCTGCCTCTTACTTTTTCACAGGTCATGTACTTACCATCAGTGTCAATGGCTATTATAGGTTTAATATTTAAAAGCTCTGCTATAGTGCCTGAAACCTTCCCTATTCTTCCACCTTTTTTCAAGTACTCTAGAGTTCCAACTACAAAGTATAGATGGATTCTCTTTTTTATAGATGGAATAGCGGAAACAATTTCTTCAAAACTCTTTCCTTCTTCTATGAGCCTTCCACATTCAGTTACTATTAATCCTTCGCCAAGGGCAATAGATTGTGAATCACATAAATGAGTATTAATACCTGGATGATTTTCACTTGTAAGTTTTATAGCATTAAATATCCCTGACAGTCCAGTGGATAGTGTTATTGCTATAGCATGAGTGTATCCCTGCTCTTCTAATTTTAAAAATAATTCCTCCATATCCTTCATTGATGGTAATGAGGATGTAGGTACTTCTTTTTCCATATTTTTATAAACTTCTTGTGGTGTAATATCTACATTGTCTAAATATTCTCTATCAGAATAGATAATCCTAAAGGGCAATACATTAATATTATATTTCTCTATGACTTCTCTACTTAAATCGCTTGTAGTATCTGTAATTAAAGCTATTTTGTTCAAATTAACTCCTCCTATATTACATTATATTGCCATTATATCACTATAGATTATATGTATCAATAGTGATACATATAAAATTATATCTTATATAGATGCAACTAAAGATATTGAGGCTATTTTTCCAGAAAGCATATGTATATGAATAATAATCAATAAAATAAAGGTAGCCATAGGTGATTGAAACATCTCTAATGTATGCCTATAGATTAAATTATTAAGGTCAAAATAGTGTAGAATAAAATGAATTTTTCTGATAAAATAGATATGTATTGGAGTTGGTGAACATGGACATTGATATTAAAAAAGCAGAAGAAAATATTGCAATAGCAACAGAATAAGAAAAAAAAATAGTATAAATATTGAATCCCTTACATCAATAAAAAGATGTAGGGGATTTTTCATGTATTTTGAAATACTATACAATATAATTAATGTTTTAAATGTATTGTGCGGAGTATAAGTTATGAATTGTTTAGATAGTTTCTAACTGTCCCCCAGCAAAATTGCCCATTTTAATGGACTACCATAGGTGCTTCTGTTTTTATTTCTGCATCATATTTTACTGCTGTTGTTATATTACTTTCAAGACAACCCTTACTTGTTACTGATATATATATATTTCCTTTTGATACTCCAATTTGTGGAATAATTACTGTTGCAGTTGAAGTTGCTACCATGCCTGTTGCTGCTTTATCTGCTACCCCTATAGCTGTTCCTATGGCTTTTCCTGCACCCCTTGTTCCATCTATTGTTGATGCTGAGTAAACTTTAACTATATCTCCTACTGCTAAACCTGTAACTATTATTGTGTCTGATGTTCCATATGCATTGTTTTTTGTTGTTACATTACCTACAAATGGTGCAGTTGATTTTGGTTCTGCCAAATAAGCTACTGGTGTTGTTATATTACTTTCAAGCAGACCTTTGCTTATTACTGATACATAAATATATCCTTTGGTCGCCCCAAGTTGTGGAATACTTACTTTGGCTATTCCTGTTGCTGCTTTGTCTGCTATTGCTATTGCCGTTCCCATAGCTTCTCCTATGGCCGATTTCCCATCTGCTGTTGATGTTGAGTATACTTTAACTATATCTCCTACTTGTAAATTTGTAACTGTTACTGTATCTGTTGTCCCTACTGCATTGTTTTTTGGTGTTATATTAGCTACGAATGGTGTATTCGATCTTTGTTCTCCAAAATATGGTACCTTTATTAATTTTTCACTCTCATGAAGCCCCTTGCTTGTTACTGTTACATATACATTTCCTGCACCTGTTCCAAACTGTGGAATACTAGCTGTTGCTATTGCACCATTATTTCCTTTATCTGCCGTTGCCGTTGCCGTTGCTGCTGCCAAAGGTGTTCCCTCTATTATTTCTTCTGAGTATACTTTAACTATATCTCCTACTGCTAAGCCTGTAATTGTTACTGTATCTGGTGTTCCTACCGCATTGTTTACAGTAGTTCCTGTCGCAAGTGGTGATATCATAGTTGCTGCTTCTGCAACATATGCTACTTTTGTTCTATCACTTTCAAGCAAACCCTTGCTTGTTACTGTTACATATACATTTCCTGCTACTACCCCAAGTTGTGGAATAGTTGCTATTGCTGTGACTTCTGTTATTTTTATTTGTTGTGATCCTAATGTTATTATTTTTGATGTTACTGTTGCTGTACCTATGGCTATTCCACCCGTTTCCGCTTGATATACCTTAACTATATCTCCTACTGCTAAACCTATTACCGGTTGGTATGTCTTAACCATATCTTGTTCTATTAAAGTTGTAACTGCTACTGTTACTGTATCTGGTGTTCCTGTTGCATTGTTAATGGACTTTATATCGACAGCAAATAGTGCAGTTGATTTTGGCTCTGCCAAATATGCTACTGCTTTTGTTATAGTACTTTCAATCAAACCCTTGCTTATTACTGACACATATATATTTCCTGCTACTGAACCAAGTTGTGGAATACTTACTGTTGCCGTTCCCGTGGTGGTTGTACCTCTATCTGTCGTTGCTGTTGCCGTTCCTATGGCTTCTCCTACTGAGTATTTTCCATTTGATGTTGCATCTGAGTATACTTTAACTATATCTCCTACTACTAAATTTGTAACTGTTACTGTATCTGATGTTCCTAATGCATTATTTTTTGTTGTTATATTAGATACGAATGGTGTACTTGATCTTTGTTCTGCAAAATATTGTACTTTTATTAATTTATCACTTTCAAGCAAACCCTTGCTTGTCACTGATACATATACATTTCCTCCTGCTGCCCCAAGTTGTGGAATAGTTGCTATTGCTATTATACCATTTACTTTGTCAGCTACTGCTGTTGCTGTTCCTATGGCAGATCCTATACCTGCTACCCCATCTGCTGTTGCCGCTTGATATACTTTAATTATATCGCCTAATGCTAAACCTTTAATTGTTACTGTATCTGATGTTCCAACTGAATTATTTACAGTAGTACCCTTCATAATTGATGATATTATCGTTGCTGCCTCTGCCGCATATGATACTTCCACTCTATCACTTTCAATCAGGCCCCTGCTTGTTACTGATACATATACACTTCCCGCCCCTGCCCCAAGTTGTGGAATGCTTACTATTGCTGTTGTTTCTGTTCCCTTTATTGTTCTTCCTGCCATTACTATTGACCTTGTTATTGATGTTGCTGTTACTGACCCTATGGCTATTCCCCCAGTTGCATCCGAATATACTTTAATTATATCTCCTACTTCTAAACTTGCTACCGTTACTGTGTCTGGTGTTCCTACTGCATTGTTAACAGGAGTTATCCTATTAATAATTAACCCTTTTGCGAAAACTGTACTTGTTGCTGGTAAAATCATTAATAATACTATTATTATACTTAGTGCTTTTGATAATAGCTTCTTCATAAATTCTATCTCCCTCACTGTTTTATTAATTTACCTAACATATCCTTTGCTTCAAAACGTTTTAATGAATCTTCCTTGAAAATCCTATACATATAAATTATCGATTAATTATACTTACACTTTATACTAATAACTAAATAAATGGTAAAACTTATATCTTTTAACACAAAAAAGACATAAGAATACCCTAATCATAGTTTATTATCCTACAATTAGGGATGTTTTTACAATGTCCACTTTTAAGCAAAAGGAGCTTATTTCCTATAATTTATATAAATGTTCATATTTATTCTAATTCCATGTACTCTCCTATAACATCCAATAAATCTTCACAGGCTTCTGTCTCAACTAATTTACCATTTATTCTGGCAATTAGTGTATTTCCGCATTTCTCGCAGGCACCTATACATTTATTTATGGTAACTGTACATTCTGGGTACTCATTTCTAACAGCCTCAATAACCTCTTCTATTCCTTCATTATTCTCGCAAAAACTAATCTTCATATGTTCCATCTCTCCCTCTGCATGTTTAACTAAAGTTAAAAATTTTTTCCTTGCTTATTGTAACAGATAACTTAGATAAAAGGAACATAAGAGTGTATTTGTTATTAGTTTGTTGTTTTGTTGTTTTGTTGTTTTGTTGTTTGGACTGTTTGGGCTGTTTGGGCTGTTTGGCTGTTTTAGGTTGGGGACACTTAATGATAATTCAAGATTTTCACTATTTAAAAAGTTCCCTGACCCACTGCAAATTTCCAAAAAAGTGCACATGACCATAGCCTGCTAAGGTATTTTTCTTAAGGTATCCGCATTGCCAATTTCTCTGACTACCATCATAGACCTGTTTGAAAAGATCAAATATCTTTTCTTCTTCTAAATTGACAGTTGATTTATGAAACTCATGACAATTTATACTCATGTTTTTAGGCAAAATATTGTTTTCTACCCCTACCTTTATTTCTGCATAGCCAAAATTCTGAAGTGTTTTTGTTAAGGTATAATCCCCATCAAAAAATCCTACTGCCTTATGTGATATTTCATCTTCTCCTTTAAGTAGTTCCCCTTGAGTAAGATACATTAATCCTCCACATTCTGCATAACAGTGAAGTCCATTATTTAAAGTTGCTTTTATACTATCCAGCATAGATGTATTTTGAGATAATTCTCTTATAAATACCTCTGGGTAACCTCCACCCAAATACAGGAAATCAATATTACTTGGCAGCTCCTTATCCTCAATGGGACTAAAATATATAACTTCTCCTAGCTCCTCTAGAAGCTCTAGATTTTCTTTATAATAAAAACTAAAGGCTTTGTCATAGGCCACAGCTATCCTTTTTCCCACATTCTCCAGATGAAAATTATCCTCATACTTTTCGGTTTCTTTGAATTTTTGTAATAACAATTCCATATCCACATGCTTTTCTAATAACTGAGCACAGATCTCAATTTTTTGTTCTAAATCCTCAACTTCACTGCTTTGAATTAACCCTAAATGTCTACTTTTAAGATTTAATCTTTCATCCTTTGGGAGATACCCTATAACCTCCAAGTTACAGTTTTCTTTAATTGCTGCTTTAAGTAGATTGTAATAGTTTTCTGTTATATTGTTTAGTATTACACCCTTTATATTAGCATCTTTAAAGTTAACTATTCCATTAATTTCTGCACAAAAGGTCGCCACCTGAGCCTTTGGAGATAATACAAGAATAATAGGCAAGTCTAAAACCTTTGATAGGTGATAAGTAGAATTGGATGTGTCTATGCCTTTCCCATCATATAATCCCATTACCCCTTCAACTACTGCTACATCTCCCACACCTCTAGAAAAGCTAGCTTTAACTCCAGACTCACCCATAAGAAACAAATCCAAATTTCTTGAATTTTTACCTGTTATCTTTGTATGAAAAGCAGTGTCTAGATAATCTGGTCCTACTTTATACCCCTGTACATCCAATCCTCTATTTTTTAATGCCTTCATAACTCCTAGTGTGACTGTGGTTTTACCGCCACCACTTGTATTTGACGCTATTACTATACCCTTCATTTGTCTCCCATCCTTCTCCGCTAAAGTTGAATTAGTTATTAAGTGTCCCCAGAGGGTTAAGTTAAACTCCTAAGCATAAGAATCAGCTTTTCATTAGTGTCCCTATCCTTAATAGCTAGCCTTATATACTGATTATTAAGTCCTCTAAAATTATCTGCTTTTCTTATAACAAAACCTTGAGCTAAACATAATTTATAAAGTTCCTCTGAGGTTAGTGTTTTTCCAGAGGCTAGTCCATTTAATTTACATAATACATAATTTCCATAGCTTAAATATACTTCTTCTATAAAGGAAATATTTTTTAATGAACATAGAAAACTTGGCCTTTCGCCACTTATCCACTGTTTGCTTTTTTCAATATACTCACTATCTTTTAACACATGACGTGCAGCTACTTCTGCAAAACAGTTTATATTCCAAGGATTTTGTTTTTCTTTAATGTTTTTTATTAAAGCACTGTTACTGCTTATTCCATACCCAAACCTTATACCTGGCACTGCAAAAAATTTAGTTAAAGCTCTGATTATAAATAAGCATTTATAATTTTTAAGGCTTCCCACAAAACTGTGTTGCTCGTCTCCCGTAAATTCAATAAAAGCTTCATCTATTATTATTACTTTATCGTTACTCTCACAATATTCTAGAATTTTTTGAAACTCCTCTTTATCAATGATATTGCCATTAGGATTATTGGGATTACCCAAAATTATGGCTTGAACCACTTTCAATTTATCTAGAATATCTTCATAATCATAGGAAAGTTCAACATAATCCTGATTTAATAAATCACTCTCATTGATCTGCTCTTTTAAATTTAAAGACTTTTTTAAATATGAGTACTCTATATTACAATTCCACTTTTTAGCATCAATTTCATACTCTACAAAAGAAGGCACCACAATTAGTAAACTTTTGTGGCAAGATATAACTAAATCAATTATTTCCGCAGCACCATTGCCTAATACAAAATACTCCTCTGGGCAACCAACATATTCCTTTAAACCTTTTAACACATCCCTATACTTAATATCTGGATATCTTGTTAAAGCATCTACTGCCTCACTAATGTTATCAATGAAGCTACTGGGAACTCCTAATGGATTTATGTTAGAACTATAATCTATTAACTCTCTTCCCCGAAGTAATCCATCAGTATAAACATCTCCACCATGTATCATTGAATACCGTCCTTTCTAGTTGCAACCCTTGTGTATGAGTAATTCTTTTTAATTTAACGTAGTCGCATTAACCCCTTATTTAATATATATTAATAGATATTAATGGCAATAGTTGTTAACCGTCCCCACCTAACACTCACTTAACACTTAAAATTGATTCGCTTAACTTGAGTTACTTAAACTTGATTCATAGCTACAAATAAAACCATAACCAGGATTTCAACTAATTCATTATTTGCGCCTAAGCTATCCCCTGTAAGTCCAGTAATTTTACTCTCACAAAACTTATTAAACAAGAAACTTAAAACCATTCCTGAAACTATCAATATAATACTTTTATTAATTCCTATTAATAGAGTCCCAAGTGCAATAGTTATAATTGCTGTAATCACTAGTCTTTTCACATCAATATTACCGATAAATATATTTCCTGAGCCCTTCTCTTTAGCATTTTTCCCTATGAAAGATATGAACACTACAGTAAATCTTGCAATTATTGGGGTTACAATTAATATAAGCGGTAAATTCATTTCAATAATAGTGGATACCGCTGCATATCGTGCCAACATATCAAAAACTATGGCAATACTAGCATAAGTACCTACTCTACTATCCTTCATAACTTCTATTATTTTATCTTTGCCGCCTTTAAATGAAAAGAAACCATCACAGGTGTCTCCCAGTCCATCCACATGTAGTCCTCCAGTAAGAACTATTGGTATAATAACTACAAATACTGCTGTAATATTTACTGGCAATACTTTTATTAACAGATAATAAATTACCCATTGAACAAGCCCTATAAATAATCCTACTACCGGAAAAAATATAGATCCTTTCTTAAAATTTTCTCTTTCACAGTTCAAATTTTTATTTATAGGTATACGTGTAAAAAACTGAAAAAACAGTAAAAAATCATTGAAATATTCTCTCATTTGTTTGTTTGCAAAGACTTCCCCTTGCAAACCTCACCTCTTTCCTAGATATGTATAATGCATTATGCATCATGAACTATATGTTATTCATTACTAGTTACTCTTTATTAGTTACTCTTTATTAGTTACTCTTTATTAGTTACTCTTTATTAGTTACCCTTTGTTAGTTATTTATTGTGCATTATGAATAATGGAATCAATATATAAATTACCAAATTCATATTTTATAATGCTAATATCACCATTTTTACAACCAAACTTCCAAAACAAATCTATATTCTCATTCATAACGTAACAATATATAGCTCTTATGACTCCGGAATGAGTGCATAATAAAATATTATCACATTCTAACTTTTTAATTTCTTCCATAAAACACTTAACTCTCTCACATAACTTAATATAACTTTCTCCCCTGGGCGGTACAAATTCCATCCAATTATTTTGCCAACAGTCACATTCCTCTGGATAGAGCCGCTTAATTTCCTGGTAGGTCTTCCCTTCAAAATCACCAAAATTAGTTTCATTTATTCTACTGTCCTGTATAATTTCAACTTCTGCTTGTCCTAAAACTAATTTTGTCATTTCTCTAGTTCTTTTTTTATCACTAATATATACTTTATCTAATTTTATATCATTAAAGAAAGCCTTAGCACTATTTCCCTGGCTTATACCAATTGAATTTAAACTTATATCCAAATTCCCATAATAAGAACTTTTTCTGTTTTCTTCAGTCTGACCATGCCTTAATAAATAAATGTTCATTTTTCATCCCTTATATCTATATACTTTTTGCTGTCAAGGGTTGCCTCTTCAAAGGTTCCCATATTATCCATTGTAAAAAGTGCTGCCTCAATTATATTAAAAGCAAGAGGGCAACCTGAACCTTCCCCTAGTCTCATATTCAAATTCAGCATAGGTGCAAGTCCTATTTCCTTCATTATAAAAGCAGCTCCTGGTTCCGCAGATAAGTGAGATGCAAATATATATCCCTTAACTAAAGGGTTCAATTTATAAGCACAAAGTGCAGCCGCTGAGGCTATAAACCCATCAATAACAATAGGTACTCTATTTTTTGCTGCTGCTAGAAAACAACCACACAATCCTGCAATGTCGAATCCTCCAACTTTTGATAACACATCAATAACATCATCTTTATCCGGTTTATTTATTTCAATGGCCCTTTTTATTACTCGCTTTTTATTAATAAATTGCTCCTCTGTTATTCCAGAGCCTTTACCTACTGACATATCTACATCTAGGCCTGAAAACACACTTAAAATAGCTGCACTTGTAGCAGTATTCCCAACACCCATTTCTCCTGTACCAAACAAATCATAACCTTTACTTACTAGATCATCAATTGTTTCTATACCAACTTCTATAGCTTTAATTGTTTGCTGCCTAGTCATTGCAGGCCCCTTCATCATATTCATAGTACCGTATGCGATTTTTCTATCTATGATTTTAGGATTATTAAACTCCGCATCAACTCCAACATCTACAACTGTAATGTCACTTCCAGCAAATTTTGATAAAACATAAACTCCTGTTATCTTTTTAGTGAAATTATTAGTAACTGTAGCAGTTACACTTTTAGGGCAATTAGAAACATCCTCTTCCACCACTCCATTATCGCTGCACATTATAACCACATTTTTTTTATTGATTTTATTATGTACTTCACCAGTAATCCCTACAATCTTAGCTATAATATTTTCTATTTCACCAAGACTTCCTATGGGTTTCGTTAAATTATCAATTCTATCCCATGCTTTTTTCATAGCTTCTTTATTTAGAGGCTGGATACACCTCAAGGTCTTTTCTAGAATTTCCATTCGTTTCTCCCCCTGTTAATCTGCGTCTATTAAACAATTTTAACACATTTCAAGGCTGGTTCCCATTATTTTAGCGGAAAAATTTAATGGTTAAAATTGCAAATAGAACTACTAAGCAACCCCACTAAAAAAACAGAGACAAAATTGTCCCTGTTTCACATAGTCATACTTTCTAATAGATTTCGTTATCGTCTATGATTGGCAAACTATCTAAATTATTGGATTTATTTCCATCAGGTAGACTTTTTAAGAATTCTTCACCTTTTTTTGAAGTTGAGATAGAAACTCCACCTATATTTCCTTGTTTAGCCAAACTGACTGCTTGTGCTTTTGAAACTATATCTCCATTTTCAAACTCGTAAGCTGTTATTTCTCCACCGTTGTCCTTAACTACTCTACTAATCATATGAGATGAGCCTTCTCTTTTATTCAAATCAACACTACCTTTCACAATTTTTTTAACACATAAAGCTGTGTTTATTATTGCAGATGATTAAGCATTATCAATTGACTTATTTATTACTTAAAGTATCTACCTATACAGTTTTACCAATTATATAAGTAATTATTATAAATATTCATATATTTTTTTGGTAATAACAGGGTAATAACAGTAAAAAAATATTGTAAGCTGTTGGCACTTTGTTGTATACTATTCCTTATTACTATTATTAAAATATGTAACTATATATTATTTAAGATGGAGGTATTTAATTTGATAAAAGCTATGAATTCTAGGAAATCTGTGAGAAAGTATATAGATAAAAGTATATCCGCTGAAGATTTACAAAAGATTAGAACTATTATAAGTGATGTTAAACCACTGTTTGACACTATACCAATGGAATCAATACTAATTGAAGATGGTGAAAAAATTCATGCTACTTTTAAAGGCCTTATTGCTAAATATACAAAAGTTAAAGCTCCCCATTATCTAGCCTTTACTTCCGAATCTATGGAAGGTCATTTAGAAAACATAGGTTTTATTGGTGAGGAAATAGTTCTTAAGTTAACACAACTTGGACTTGGAACTTGTTGGCTGGGCAGTGCAATTAAACAAGATGTATTCAAAACTATAGTGGAAGTAAAAGACAAACAAAATTTTATAATTTTAATTGCTTTTGGATATCCAGTTGAGGAGTTAAAACCAATAAAAAACAGAAAAAGATTAGATAAAAGCAAACTTGTTACTGGTACTTATGATGATAAATATGAAATTATAGTCCAATCACTTATTGATGCTCCCTCTGCTGTTAATTCTCAGCCTTGGAAATTATCCATTACTGATAATAAGTTCGACTTATATTTAGAAAATAAAAATATTTTAACCAAAAACATGCTTAAAGACACCAACCATATAGATATGGGTATTGGTCTTAATCATTTATATAATTCAGCAATTGAACTAGGCTACAACGTGGAACTAAAGCAGGCTCCTCATAGTTCTCATAATGATTCACGTTATGTTATTAGTGCCTTGTTAAATAAATCCTAAACAATTTATTTAACAAGGGAATGTAACAATCTACCTACATTATTTTCAAAAAAAACAAAAGCCATAGGAGACAAGATTCATGTCTCCTATGGCTTTTAATCTTTTATATTAAAATTTATAATCTTTGAATTTGTTCTTAAATAAATCGCCTAGTGTTAAACCCTGTCCATCGCCATTATATTCTGAAAGATCACCATAACTCTTATCTAAGGCTTCTTTAATACTTAGGCTTATTCTTCTATCTTTTTCATTAATATCTCCGATTTTAACTTTAACAACGTCTCCAACCTTTAATACATCAGAAACTTTTTCTATACGATCTTCTGATATTTCTGAAAGATGAACAAGTCCATCTATACCTGAAGGAAGTTGTACAAAAGCACCAAAGTCCATTATTCTTACTACAGTTCCCTCTACTATATCATTTATGTGATATGTACTTGATATATTATTCCATGGGTTTCCTTTTGCTTCTTTAAGTCCTAGAGATATTCTGCCTTTTTCTCTATCAAGATCTAAAACATGAACTTCCAATTCCTGTCCAACAGATACTACCTCTGATGGATCTTGAACTCTTTTCCATGATAATTCTGATATGTGAATAAGACCATCAACACCGCCTAAATCAACAAAAGCACCAAATTTAGCAAGTCTTGTTACAACGCCTTTTCTAAGGTCGCCTTTTTTAAGCTCATCCCATACTAAATTACCTTTAGCTTCGTTTTCTTCTTTTTCTATAACTTTTCTAGATAAAACTAATTTTTTGTTTTCTTTTTCTAATTCAATTATTTTAACTTCCATAGTTTTTCCTTTGAAATCTTGTAAATTTTCTATATAAGAAGTTGACATTTGTGATGCAGGAATGAATGCTCTAATTCCTTCAACATCAGCTGTAGCTCCACCTTTTACTATTTCATTAATTGTAATTTCAAAAGCTTTATTTTGTTCTGAAATTTCTTGTAATTTATCCCATATATCAATACCATCTTCAACATCAATATTTACTACAGATTCGTCAATGTTCTCCATTGCCTCTTTCATAGTAATTTCCTCTACATTATCCACTGCATCTTTAACTGTAACTTCCTCAACATTATCCACTGCATCATTCATTAGAACTTCTTTATTATCCGTTGTCATACAATACACTCCTCTATTCCATTATTTTATTAAAACTATCCTTGAATTAGTTATATAGGTTAATATTCATATTCTATATATTCATCCAAATCCTGCTTATTTTTATGATTTTATAGAATATCTATAAAATCAGTTTCGCTATTTAATTTTTTTGTCATTCCTACTATTTAAATATCACACTACTCATTATACACAAAAAAATCATAAAATACAAAGTTGTTTGTAATTCTTCGCAAAATAATTAAAAAATAGCGGGGATACTTAACAACTTTTTGAATTATTTACATTTAAAAGCACATCATTCGTCTTATTCCTTAAAAACTATGGTGTTATCTTTTATAGATTTTACTATGGCTAAAGATTCTACTCTAACACCCGTGGCTTCTATGCGGCTTCTACCGTTTTGAAATGCTTTTTCAATTACAATTCCTACTCCAACTACTGATGCTCTAGCCTGTTCTACAATTTCCACAAGTCCAAGTACAGCATTTCCATTGGCTAGAAAATCATCAATTATTAGTATTTTATCTTCTGGATTTATGTATTTTTTACTAGTTCTTATTTTATAAGTCTTATTTTTTGTAAAAGAGAATACATCAGCTTCATATGTATCGCTATCCAAATTGGTGGCTTCATGTTTTTTTGCAAAAACCACAGGAATGTTTCCAAAATATTGTGCAACAATACATGCTATCCCTATTCCAGATGCCTCAACTGTTAATATCTTTGTAATTTCATTACTTACAAATCTTTCTTTAAATTCTTGTCCGATTTCATTGAAGAGATTTATATCTATTTGATGATTCAAAAAGCTATCAACCTTTAAGATTTCACTACCTATTACTGTTCCCTCAGCTAATATTTTCATCTTTAATGTTTCCATAATTTTCTCCTTTGCTAATTAAATTTTAGTTGTAATGTGCGTTATACTCCAACTACCCATGACTAATGCCATAGGATTCATGTTTCAATCAAAAAAAACTCCCCAGTTATAGTTAACTAGGGAGTTCATAATAAAAATAACTAACCCAAATACACAAGCATAAAAAGTAAATTCTTTAATCTTAAAGAAAAAGCTATTTAAACTTTGTAATAAAGGCAAGAACAATAATCATTTTTATAATTATTGCGCTATTTTTATTTAAACACCCATAGTCAAGTATTTTACGGTTACTTTGTAGAAACACTTAGTCCATATTTCTAAGCATATATGAGTTTATAAATATTAAGTTTTATTTTCTTCAAAATCATTGGTTTATATCTTGCTTATGATAATATTATAACATTTTTTTATTAATTTATCATATTTTTTATAAATTCGACCCATATTTTAAAAATTAATAACAAGACAATAAGCCAGCCTATTGGTAAGCTAGCTTATTGTCTTGTTATTTTATTAAAAGTATTAAATTATAATTTAATTTTAACTGCTGGTGCCTTCCAAATTTCCTTTGCATATTGCTTTATAGTGTTATCACTAGAAAATATACCGGACTTAGCAATATTTACAATGGCCATTTGTTGCCAAGTAGACTTTTGTCTAAACAACCTATCAATTTCACTTTGAGCCCTTACATAAGAATCAAAATCTTTAAGTACAAAGAACTCATCATTGTGTGGAATCAAGCTGTCGTGAATAGTAACAAATTCCATTTTATTAGAATGTAAAAATCCATTTACTAGTTGATTTACAATGGTATTTAATCTGATATCACTATCATATAAATCAGAAGCCCTATACTTTTTATTCTCGTAATATTCTATTACCTGCTGCGAAGTTAACCCAAATAATATAATGTTTTCTTTTCCCACAGCATCAAATATTTCTACATTGGCTCCATCTAAAGTAGCTATTGTTATAGCACCGTTCATCATGAATTTCATATTACCCGTACCAGAAGCTTCTTTAGAAGCAGTAGATATTTGTTCACTAACATCAGCACAAGGAATGATTTTCTCAGCTAGTGACACTCCATAATTTTCAAGGAATACTATCTTTATTTTATCTCTAGCTATAGGATCATTATTTATCCTACTTGCTAGTGTATTAATGAGCTTAATAGTTTGCTTTGCCAAATAATAACTTGGAGAAGCTTTTGCGCCAAATATAAAAGTTCTCGGCACTATGTCTAGATTAGGATTGTCTCTAAGTTGGTTATATAAATTCATTATATTAAATATATTTAAAAGTTGTCTTTTATAAGCATGCATTCTCTTTACCTGAACATCAAATATAGAATTTGGGTCAATTGAGGTCCCAAGGTTTGACATTACATAATTTGAAAATTTTATCTTGTGATTTGTTTTTATTACTTGAGTCTTCTCTTGAAAATTTTTATCCCCTGCAAAATCCATTAAGTTATGGAGCTCATTTGGAGACTTTATCCAGCTGCCTCCTATAGTTTCTGTTATAAGATTGGCAAGCTCTGGATTAGAATTTAATAGCCACCTTCTATGAGTTATGCCATTTGTTTTATTGTTAAACTTTTCTGGATAGAATTCGTAAAAATCTGAAAGCTCTTGATGCTTTAATAATTCTGTATGCAATTTTGCTACTCCATTAACTGAATGACTTCCTACAATTGCCAAATATGCCATCCTTATATACCCATCTTGAATAATGGACATTTTATTGACTTTATTCCAATTACCGTTGTATTTATGGTAAATTTCGTTACAAAAACGCCTGTTTATTTCTTCTGTAATCATATAAATACGTGGTAGTAATTTTTTAAACATATCTACAGGCCATTTTTCTAGTGCTTCTGCCATAATTGTGTGGTTAGTATAGGCCATTGTAGCTGTTGTTATAGCATACGCATCATCCCAATTTAAGCCTTCCTCATCCATTAACAGTCTCATAAGTTCTGCCACAGCTACTGCAGGGTGAGTATCATTTATCTGCACTGCTACGTGCTTATGAAAATCTTGCAGTGAAAGATCCATCTTTTTGTAACTTTTCATAATACTTTGCATTCCAGCACTTACAAAAAAGTACTCTTGCTTAAGCCTTAGTAGTCGTCCTTTCTCATAGCTATCATCTGGATATAACACTTGAGAAATGGCCTCTACTGAGTATTTATCCTCTCCTGCTTTTGCATAATTACCTTGACTAAAAGATGAGAAATCAAAATCCTCTTCCATAGTTTCTGCACTCCAAAGCCTTAAGGTATTTACAGTATTATTTTTATATCCTTTTATTGGAGTATCATAGGGAACTGCTCTTACAGATTGATAATTTTCATGGACAACTTTCGTTTCACCATTTTCTTCCTTTAAATAAACGTCACCAGCAAATCTTACTTCTACAGCCTTATTTTCTTTTCTTATTTCCCATACGTTACCATTCTTTAACCAATTGTCAGGAACTTCTACTTGATACCCATTTTCTATCTTCTGTTTAAATAATCCATATTTATATCTTATACCGCAGCCATGACCAGGTATCCCTGTGGATGCCATTGAGTCCAAGAAACAAGCTGCCAATCTTCCAAGACCACCATTACCAAGGCCGGCATCTAATTCTATGTCCTCTATTTCAATCCAGTTAATCCCTAAGTCCCCAAATGCTTCCACACAAATATCCTTTATACCTAAATTAACTAAATTACTATTTAATAACCTACCAACTAAGAACTCCATAGAAAAATAATATACTTGTTTTCCTTTATTTTCTCCATACTCTTTATTAGTTTTTATCCAGGCTTTAGAGCAATAATCTTTTATCAATGCTCCTAAAGCAAAATATTGATGCAGCCGAGATGCATCTACTGCATCTTCTGCAAACATATTTTGTAATTTTTCTATATAATCATTCTTAAAGTTCTCTTTATCTATTACCACAGTACTCACCACCTAGAAATTTTAAAATCTCCTACAAATAAAAACTTAATATATTACTATAAATAAAACTTAATCTATTAAATTACTATATAAATCCATATAGTTTTCAGCGGAATTTTCCCAACTATTGTTTGAATTCATAGCATTTCTAACTAATTTGTTCCAAGAATCTTTGTCTTTGTATAGATCTAAAGCTCTATCTATGGCCTCTAATAGGTCATCACTACTATAATTTGTAAAAGAAAAACCATTTCCAGTGCCCGTATATTTATTATATGGGGTGATAGTATCTTTTAATCCTCCAGTTTCACGAACAATTGGAATACTTCCATATTTTAAAGCTATAAGCTGACCAATACCACAAGGTTCAAATAAGGATGGCATCAAAAACATATCTGATGCAGCATATATTTTCTGAGCTAGAACCTCATCAAAAATAATGTTTGTAGATATCCTACTTGGGTAAATAGATGCATAATACTTAAATATATCTTCATAATATTCGTCACCATTACCTAGCAACACTATTTGTATAGGAAGACTTAGCAATTCTTGAAGTTTTTCAACTATTAAATCTAAGCCCTTTTGTTTTACTAGTCTAGTTACAATGCCTATCATTGGTATATCTTCATTTACAGTAAAACATAGTTCACATTGAAGCTTTAATTTATTTTTCGTCTTTTGTTTTCTAGTTTCATAATCGTAATTATAAAGTATTTTTTTATCCACTTTAGGATCGTAGAGCTCATAATCTATACCATTTACTATTCCGTATAGTTTATCAGATTGTGAACGTAATAAGCCATCTAAGCCTTCCCCGTAAAATGGGGTCTGTATTTCTTTTGCATAAGTTTCACTTACAGTGGTTACTGCATCTGCGAAAACAATTCCACCCTTCATAAAGGATACAGCATCATAAAATTTCAGCGCATCATCACTATTATACCCATAATTTAAATTTAATAACTCTCCAAGTATTTCTTTTGGGAATACTCCTTGATATTTCAAATTATGAATAGTAAATACACTTTTTATTTTACTATACATTTCATCATCTTTATAGTTATCTTTAAGTAGCGCTGGCACAATTCCACAATGCCAATCATTGCAATGAATTATATCCGGTACAAAATCTCCCATATATTTTATGGATTCTAATATTGCTTTTGAAAAATAAGAATATCTCTCTCCATCATCATAGCATCCGTATATTTCAGGTCTTTCAAAATAATATTCATTATCTATAAAATAATAGGGTATCTCATCATAAGTTAAATGTTGCAAACCGCAATATTGACTTCTCCAGCCAACTGGAACAGTGAAACTCGCTACAGTTTCCATACAATTTCTAAAAGACAATGGAATTCCACTGTATTTAGGTATAATTACTCTTGCATCAATGCCCATCTTTCTTAGTGCCTTAGGTAGTGCATATGCTACGTCCCCAAGTCCTCCCGTTTTTATAAAAGGGTATGCTTCAGAAGCCACAAATAATATTTTCATACTAAACCTCCTCTGATTTTAAAATTATTCTAGTCGAGATTTTTTCTCTATAACAACTGGGAATTCTTCATCCCCTTTTAATACTGTATTCTCATGTATAATAGTATTTTTATCAATTATAACATTGGTTAGCATGCATCCCTCTTTAATCTCACAATTCTCGAATATTATACAATTTTTAACTTCTGCACCAGCATGTACAGTAACACTTCTTGAAATTATACTATTTTCAATACTACCTTTTAAAATACATCCATTGGATATCAGTGCATTATTAACTTTTGATCCATCAAAGTATTTCGTTGGTGCTCCATCTTTACTCTTTGTATATATTAACCCATTATTAAAAAATAATTCTTTGGTTACTTTTCCATTTAGCATATCCATACTAGTTTTATAATAATTTTTTATAGAATTTACACATTGAAGGTATCCTTTAAACTCATATGCATTTACATCAAGCTTGGCAACACGATTGTAAATAGCGGCTTTTAATGAATTATGATAACCAGTCTGAACACTCTCGTTTATAATAGTTATCAGGGTACTTTTTTTCATTATAAACATTTCCATACATATATTTAGTTTATCCTCTTCTCCTATATTTTTTCCTATACTCAAAACTTTATTTTCTTCATTGATATATAAGGTATTACAGTTTACAAAATGCTTTTTAGCATTATTCGTTTTTTTGTATAATAGGGTTATATCACTACCTGATTCTTCGTGATACTTAGCAGCCTCATTGTAATCCATGTTACATAACATATAGGAAGAAGATATTATTACATATTCTTGCTTAGTCCTATAAATATATTCAATATTATCTCTTATTGCATCTATATCTCCTAATTGTGATCTATCTGAACTAAAATTAAATAAAAATAATCCATTTAACTTTCTGTCCAAATCCCAAGATTTCCCTGAGCCTAAATGATCCACGAGAGACCTAGTTTTTGTATTAGCAAATATCCCTACATTATGAATGCCCGAATTAATCATATTTGATAGCACAAAATCTATAATTCTATATCTTCCACCTATAGGTATAGATGCTATAGGCCTTGATTTTGTAAGACTTTTAATATTATCTTCATTCTCATTTAACATTAATATTCCAATATAATTTTTAAGCATACTATCACCCCCTAATTTTATAAGTTAGCTGTTATCTTCGAATCAACTTTAATGTCTTTTCCGCCTTCTATAACAACGATATTGTCTCCATTTCCGATGTTCGAATTACGTCTTATGGTAACATTGCTGCCTATAATAGCTTTATCTATCACAACATTATTTCCTATTTTTGTATTAGGTAGAATAACCGAGTTGGTTATTTTTGAATTTTTCCCTATATGTACTCCTTGGAATAAAACACAGTTGTTTACTTCTCCAAAAACAGTACAACCTTCATTTAACATTGCATTATTAATATTTGCGTCGGGCCCTATATATTGTGGTGGTAGCATTGCATTAACTGTATATATTCTCCACTCATTATCATGTATATTTAAATCATTATCTTCAGATAGTAAATCCATATTAGCTTCCCAAAAACTTTCAATAGTACCAACATCTCTCCAATATCCTTTGAAGGGATAGGCATAAAGTTTCTGCTCTTTTTTAATCATTTTTGGTATTATATTTTTTCCGAAATCGTTATCAGAATTTTTATCAAGGTTGTCCTCTTTTAAAAGTTGCTTAAGAACTGCCCAATTAAAAATATAAACACCCATAGAAGCTAAGTTACTTTTTGGCTTTACTGGTTTTTCATCAAATTCATAGATAGTATTATCTTTCCTAGTGTTCATCATTCCAAATCTACTAGCTTCCTCAAGTGATACTTCGAGTACTGCAATAGTAACATCTGCACCTTTTTCTTTGTGATAATCTAGCATTTTAGAATAGTCCATTTTATAAATATGGTCTCCTGATAAAATAAGCACATATTCTGGATCATAGCTATCAATGTAATTTGTATTTTGAAATATAGCATCCGCAGTACCATTGTACCAATTACCCCCATCTTCACTTTGATAAGGTGCAAGCATGGTTACCCCGCCATTTCTTCTGTCTAAATCCCATGGTGCGCCTATCCCAATATGAGAATTTAAAGCCAAAGGTTGGTATTGAGTAAGAACCCCTACTGTGTCAATATTAGAATTGGAACAATTACTTAAAGAAAAATCTATAATCCTATACTTTCCTCCAAAGGGAACTGCTGGCTTTGCTATCATTTTCGTTAACTGTTTTAGCCTTGAACCTTGACCCCCTGCTAATATCATAGCTATCATTTCTTTTTTTAACATGCTAGTTTCCTCCTTTTTAAATCTACACTAATGAAATACGTTTGTAAAAAAGATTAACATATCGACTGTTTTTTAAATATGAATAGATATGCAGTAGTTCACAATAATTGTGTTATATATTGAAGATTTGAAAAAATGATAAACAATTTTTTCACAATATCATTTATAAGAATATTTTTAATAATTTTGTTAAAAGTATACCATAGAAACGCAGGAAAAACATATCAAAAATAAAAATTCTCATATTTTTGTAATGTTTTAAATTAAACCCAATTTTACTACTAATATTTCAAAATCCAGTGGCATATTTTGTACAAAATAGTCTGTTTTGGTTTGTTTTGGTTACACCCCCAGAGGTAACTTAAGTTACTTTTTCCGCTTCTTCTCCAATTATCCTTATGCCTTTTTCTATATCTTCCATAGACACTCTAGAAAAACCTAATCTTATTGTGTCATCTCCATGACGGTAGCTTACTCCCAAAAGGAAGCATACCATCTTGGATCATTTCCTTCATATACTTGTAAACCTGAATATAAATAGTTTCATGTTGTAGGATGTATAGATATTACGGGAAGTATTTCCCCATTTAATATGCAGCAGGTTATTTCCTCACCTTTTATATATTCTTCAATTATAATTTCATGATCATATTTTAAAGCTTCTTTCACTCCTTCTTTAAGCTCATCTTTTGAATGTGCCAAGATAGTTCCGATACTTGAGCCTCCACTATTAGGTTTTACAATTAGTGGGTATCCTATATTTTCTATTATACTATAATCTATTTTATTTTCATCTTTTACTAATATCCACTTTGGTGTTTTTATTCCTTCCGATACAAACAATTTTTTACTTATATTTTTATCCATACATAATGCACTGGCGAGTTTCATGATGTAGTGGTATCCCAACAGAAAAAAACTTCAGTTGGAGTGTCAATCTCCTTCTGAAGTCCTTAATTAAGTAGCTTTATTAAATTTTCTGAAGCTGTGTTTAACAAACACTTAAACTAGCTTCCTCATCATCTTCTTGTTCTTCTTCTTCGATTTTTTCAACTAATTTTATATTTGCACCCAATGATACAAAATCTTTCACAATATCCACGTATCCACGTTCGATATGTTCCACCCCAGTAATATAGGTTGTCCCCTCCGCAATTAGTCCAGCTAAAATAAGAGATATTCCAGCCCTTACATCTGAAGCATTGACCCATGCTCCTTTTAAGGAGCGGTTACCTGGGATTGTTACGCTTCCTTCTTTAATAATAATATCGGCTCCCATGCGATTTAGCTCATGGCAATTATTAAATCTTCCTGGATAAACCGTATCAGTAATGACACTGTGACTGCTGGCAACTAGCATCATGGATGTTAGGGGCTGTTGTAAATCCGTTGCGAATCCTGGATACATAGTAGCCTTAACATTTATACCCTGAATTTTGTCATCAGTATATGCTCTTATAAAATCATTTCCCTCTTCTATACAAACCCCTGCTTCTTTAAGCTTCGCTGTGCAGGATATCAAATGCTCAGGTATAATACCCTGAACTTTAATATTACCACCGGTTATAGCTGCTGCCATTAGATAGGACCCTGCAATTAATCTATCTGGAATAGCGCAGTGAGTACCTCCGCCTAGTGTTTTTACGCCTTCAATAATAATTAGGTCTGTTCCCGCACCTTTAACGCAGGCTCCCATTTCATTCAAAAACATAGCCACATCAACAACTTCCGGGTCCCTAGCTACATTTCGTAATATTGTTTTGCCTTCGGCAAGCACAGCTGCAAGCATTATATTTATGGTAGCACCACTTGAAATTACATCTAAATATATGTCAGCTCCAATAAGTTTCTCTGCTTCAACTACATAATAATCATTATAAAAATTGAATTTTGCTCCTAATGCTTCTAGTCCTTTAATGTGTTGATCGATAGGTCTTGACCCAAAATCATCCCCACCTGGATATCCTATAGAAACCCTTTTAAATTTTCCAAGCAATGCTCCTGCAAAATAATAAGATGCTCTAAAGTGAGCCGATTTATTATGATCTATAAGTGAACTATGAATATTGGATGGGTCTAGTATTAACTTATCATTATTAATTACTATCTTCATTCCGATATCCTTAGCAATATCGCAAACTAAGCTAACATCAGAAATATTAGGTATATTTTTTAATGTAACCTCTTCATCACATAAACAACAAGCAGCTAATAGTGGAAGCGAACTATTTTTTGATCCTGGTATAGTAATACTACCTGTTAACGAATTACTTCTAGTAATTTCTAACCAACGCATGTATACCCCCTGTATTGTATGTTTTTATCATTATGGTTTTCCATACATTATATCATTGTTACTACTATATTGTTGAAGTTTTTGGAGAATTACTGCATATAATGTAGTCAAGAAGATTTTATTGACGAAATTTGTATTAAAATATTGTTTCAACCAAACATAAAGAAGACTTCAGATGGAATACTAATCTCCCTCTGAAGCCTTAATAAACTTTTAATAGGCCATTACTAAAGTTTAAAGAAATCACCCATTAGAAATATCCATACCATAAAATATTTCTGTCATTTCTTTTTTCAATTTTTGTACAATTTCATTTTTCTCATCTTCATTTAAATCTTCTTGCTTAATCTCGAATAAATAATCATCTAACTCAAAATCGTTTAATATCATTTTTGTATGAAATATATTAGATTGATATATATTCATGTCAATTAAGTTATATCTATCTTTAGTTTCTCTAACAATATAATTTTGTATAGAATTAATTTCATGATCTATAAAATGTTTTTTACCATCCATATCTCTAGTAAAGCCGCGAACCCTATAGTCAATAGTTATAATATCCGAATCAAAGCTACTTATCAAATAATTTAGAGCTTTTAATGGGGAGATTGTCCCACATGTAGCTACATCTATATCTACTCTAAAGGTGCTAATATCATTTTGCGGATGACTCTCAGGATAAGTATGGACTGTTACATGGCTTTTATCTAGATGTCCCACAATATTCTCACGAAGGGGTGTCAGAACCCCTCTATTACAGGAAGGATCAACCAAATATATAGGTATTTCTTCCTCTGAAATAAGTAAAGTTACACTTGCTCCTTGAGGATCATAGTCCTGTTTCGCAATATTTAGCACACTAGCTCCTATTATTTCTGTAACATCATTTAGAATTTTCGTTAATCTCTCAGCATTATATTGTTCGTCAATATATTCTATATATTTCTTGCGATCTTCTTCCGTTTTAGTGTAACAAATATCATAAATATTAAAACTTAATGATTTTGTTAAATTGTTAAATCCATATAGTTTTATTTTATTTTTATCATTTTTAGGCAACTTTATTCCCCATTTCTCTTAGACTCTTCTAGAAAAATTATATAACTTATAGCTTCATTGTCAAGACCTAATTTACTATACATAATCATTGTATATAATTATTTACTTGAAGTATATCCTTTTTAACATTATAATCGTTAATAATAGTAAATTACATACATATGATTTTATATTTATTATTAGCACTATTAACTTTATAACTTAGATATGAATATATATAAATATAGCATTTACATTTTGCCACAAGTATATATCATTAAAATTGGAGGTATCAATCAATGGATAAAAAATTAAAAGTTGGATTATTAGGTGGAACTGGATTTGTTGGTCAACGTCTTGTTACACTACTAGCAAATCACCCTTATTTCGAAATAGCCGTTATTGCTGCTAGCGCGAACTCAGTGGGTAAAACTTATTTTGAGGCAGTAAATAATAGATGGAAATTGGATGTGCCAATGCCAGAGAGTGTTAAAAACATTGTGATTAAAAATATAGATGAAGTAGATTTAATAAGCAGTCAAGTTGATTTTGTATTCTGCGCAGTTAATATGCCTGCAAATGAAATTAGAGAAATTGAAGAAAAATATGCAAGAGCCGAGACTCCAGTAATTTCAAACAACTCTGCACATCGACATACGGCTGATGTTCCAATGGTTATTCCAGAAATAAATGCTGACCATTTTGATTTGATCCCAGTACAGCGTAAGCGTTTAGGCACTAAAAAAGGCTTTATTGTTGCTAAACCAAATTGTTCAATTCAAAGTTATGTTCCTGCTATAAGTGCACTTATGGAATATAAACCTACAAAAATATTAGTTTGCACCTATCAAGCTATATCTGGCTCCGGAAAAATATTTTCAGATTGGCCAGAAATTATTGATAATGTTATACCATATATAGGTGGTGAAGAAGAAAAGAGTGAGCAAGAACCACTTAAAATTTGGGGACATATAGAGAATGATAGCATAGTTAATGCTACAGGTCCTATAATTTCAACTCAATGTATTCGTGTGCCAGTGTCAGATGGTCACTTAGCTGCAATATTTGTTTCCTTTGAAGATAAACCATCTAAAGAAGCTATATTAGAGCATTGGGCAAATTTCAAAGGAAAACCTCAACTATTAAAACTCCCAAATGCCCCTGAACAGTTTATAACCTACTTTGAGGAAAATGATAGACCTCAAACTAGATTAGATAGAAATATCGAAAAAGGCATGGGCATAACCATAGGAAGACTACGTGAAGATACACTGTTTGACTATAAATTTGTTGGCTTATCTCATAATACTCTACGTGGAGCAGCCGGCGGTGCAGTGCTTACTGCGGAACTTTTAAAGGCTGAAGGGTATTTGACTTCAAAATAGAAATATTGGCACCAAATAGAAATTAAATTAAGACCTTATTACTTAAGATGGATTTTATCTTGAAGTTATGGGGTTTTTTTTATTTGAATTAATGGGGTGGGTGGGGGCAGAGCTGGGGGCAGAGCTGGGGGCAGAGCTGGGGGCAGAGGGACGCTTAGAAACTAAGCGATGAGTTAACGGGGTTATCAGGGGGACGCTTAGAAACTAAGCGAGGGTTTAACGGGATTATCAGGGGGGACGCTTACAACATAACCGATGAGTTATCGGGTTATACTAGGGCACCGGTAAGACAGAAAGCGAGGATTTAGGGGTGTTGCATGGGGGACGGTTAGGGG
>NZ_JAHLDL010000017.1 GCF_018861315.1 Clostridium bowmanii
ATTCTATATTTAAATCCTTTTAACATAGATAAATTCACCTTCTTTCTATAAGTTAATTATACCATTTAAACGCAGTGGTATCAACACTTAGTATGTATAATTTACTTATATTTTATACAATAATACTTAATGCCACTAACTCATGACTGAAGTCACGAGAGTGCGTGGCGAAATCTTCAATAGTGGTATAGTGAAAATCATCACCATTGCAATTGTCAGAATTCAAAAAAATATGGAAGTATTTAAGTGAAACTAATATTACACAATATGGTGTAAAGAAAAAAGGCAATAGACCACATATTACTATTGCTGATTATGATAATTTAGAGAAAGATATATTTGTGGACTTACTTAATAAATTCTATGCGGACAAGCCAAAAATAGACATATCTCTAAATATATTAGGTACTTTTATTAACACTGGAACTTTATTTCTTGCACCGACCTTATCAACTGAATTACTTGATTTCCATAGTAACCATCATACCTATTTTAAAGAATTTAATGAAAATAAAGAATCATTTTATCTTCCTGGCAAGTGGAGTCCACATTGCACAATCGCAAGCAGATTAAGTGATGATAATATGATACAAGCATTTAGTTATTATATCAATAACTCAAACAAAACTTCTGGGAAATTAAGTGAGATTGCCCTCATAGAAGTTGAACTTAATGATGCTGGGATAGCAATAAAAGATACCGTTGTTTTTACAAAGGTACTCAAATAATTAGAGAAATAATGGCAATAAATCCGGTCCATAATCCAAAGAAGTTGGTGAAAGAGGTATTTTGCTTTTGGGTGGAGAACATCAAAGGTTGGCATGAACCATACTTGTTTTTAATTTTTTATGATACTATAGTTATAACAAAGGGAAAAGGTGGTTGTTAAAAATGTACAAAAGAGGTTTAATTATAGCTATTTTTATGCTTTTAACAAGTTACACAGTATATTCTTTTCCAATTCAAAAACATTTAGCAGAAAAAAAACTTTGAAAAATATCTAATCCTTCAAGGAATTGACAAGGAAAATATTCAATCTAAAAAAATATTTAAAGATTATAAACAATCTGGTTATAATATTGACGTAGTATATAAAGATGATTCAAATTATATGTATTCTTACTGGTATAGCCCCTCGTCAGATTCTTTTAAATACAATATATTATGTGCTGTTTATAATAAGCAAAATGTTTCTGTTGAAATAAACCACGAAAAGATTAAATACCCACCTCTAGATTTTTAGCTCCTTTGTATATCTTATTATTTCAATATTTCCACTAAAAATAATAATTGTTTAATTTAATATGTAACGATATTTGAGAAAGATGGGGTTACAATCCCATTCTATGATCGCATAAATTCACCACTTAACATTTTTAACAATTACAATTAAACAGTTTTTGATATAACCATACATCGGGGTTCATCAAACGCCAAACTATTAAATACTTTCTCTATATCTACAACTTTTAAACTATCAATATCATAGTAGTATATAGTTGGTTTTTTACATTCATCCATCCAAGTGGACCACAATTCTACTTCATATCCTACCTTCATATTATCTTTAAAATAATTAATCAAGTCATTTGCTCTTTTATCTGTATATCTCCAATCCAATGTATATATATTGCTTTTATTTGTATACCATTCAATATAATCACATTTTAGACCTTTAGAGATTTGTATTTCCTGAAGGCTTTCTTCTGAATCAGCAACAATGGTATCTGCTTCCTCAGGATGACAAGGTATTAATAAATCAGGGGAATTTCTATCTCTATCATTTGTATAATAATAAATTATTCCCTCGTCATCAACATCAATTTTAACTCCTTCTTTAAATTTAAAATATTTTGTTTTGATATTATCTACAAATGGCATTGAAAAATCAGATGCAATAAACATATATAAACTCATAAAAACAACTCCTTCACATATCTACTTACCTGCATTATATATATACATTATTTATTTAATGTATGCTTTTATGTAATACCGATACACGCTAAATACATGTAAATCGCTGCAATACCATAAATACCTCTAGATTGTGATAATTATTATATTATACCTGATTCTTGCTTTTTTCAATAACAGTTGGCTCTATTTCCTTTTTATCCATTTGTAAAATAGTATTTTTATAATTTTCCGCTGCTTCCTCTTTTTCTTTTAATAAATTAACAACTCTCTCATTAAATCTTTCTTGCAATTCTTGTATCTTAAATTGTTGTTCCTCTTTTAATTTTAAAAGTTCTTTGTCCTTTTCGAAGCTTGTTCGCTCCTTCTGCATTTCAATATCCTGCTTAGTTTTAATTTGAAGATCCTCTATTTTATTTTTATTCATTTGCACTAGCTCTTCTATATTGTTAATCAATCTAGCTGATTCACTATTTTTACTTGACAATTCATTTTTCAATTGCATATTTTCATTTATTGATCCTTCTAAGTCTATTTTAAGTTTTATAATCTCATCTTTATATTTAATGTACTTTTCAATGTTATCTGTTAGCTTTATTATTTTTTCTTCTTGCATATTATTAAGGCTCTTCAAGCTCTTAATATTTTCTTGTAGTTCTTTAATTATACCTTTCGCATCTGATTGCTCTTTTTCCAGTGTTATTATTTTCTTATTTTCTTCTTTAATGAATGTAACTTCCTCTTTTAGTTTTTCAGTATCCTTATTACTGTCTATTAGCTCATTTCTATGAATGTTTTTTACCTCTAAGGCTTTAATATTATTTCTTTCCACTATGTTTATATAAATATCCGCAATTCTACTGGTTATTGTCTGTAACTCTTTTATATCCTCGGACATATTACTGTCTTCTTCTCTTGCTCTATTTAATTCGTAGTATTTAACTACTTGTTCCATGAGTTCCTTATTGTTTATTCCTTCACTCTGAGCGAGTTCATTAAATTTTTGCTTTAATTCATCACTTATTCTTACACTTAATATTGCATCCATTGTTAACTTCCTCTCTGATACTAGTATTTGGCGCAGATTATAGGCTAAATTCAACTTCTATCATAAATAAATAGCATTTTAACTTATAAATTAACTTCTGCCTGTTTAAAATATTTCAAAAGACTATATTTGCTAGTATATTTAGTTTTATTCTTTTTTTTATATAAATTGTTAAAAATTATTTAAAATAATACGATGATATTATATTGTAAACTTATGTATACTATTGAAAACAGTAAGTTTATATTTGTATACTTAATGTTTACAATACAAGTATACCATATATTTTTAAAAAATACATATAAAATTAGTAAAAAAGCGGGATTTAAAGTAAAAACAAAACCATTCAATATAACTTTTATTATATTGAATGGTTTTGTTAGTGGTTATAATTATAATTTTTATAAATTAACAGTTAATAATATATAATATAAATTATTAAGTACTGAAAATATGTTCAGTAATATATATAATTTTATATTCAAAAAGAGGTAGAGACATAAAATATAAGCCATGTGAGGTAAATTGGCGCATGTCTTTCAATATTATATGTATTATTAATATTGAAACTAATTTGCGGGCAGTTGAATGCCACCCCAACCTCTTACATCGCATTGACCATATTCATTATCACCCACAGCAACCACCGTGCCGTCCGATTTAAGGCCGAGATCATGACGACGACCCGCCGTTAGGGTATCTTTGGGTTTTCTTTCTTGCCATTTCCTATTGATATCAAAGCATTCATTAATTGCATCGCTAGGTTATATATTGGTTAATTTTGTTGTATTTCTAGGTAATTGTGAACTATACTGTGAACTATCCTTATAACTTTTAGTATAGGTATTTTTGCCTATCCACCCGAAAAGGTAAGTTAGTGTATTTTATATCGGAGGTAGACTACAAGTAAGTATTTTTAACTACTCCTACTAAAAAGGTGGGATAGGCAGATTAATCATTTGGTACTATTTTAAATTTAGCTGATTCAAGAATAATTGCATCCATGTCAATAGACTTCGATTTTGTATTAAATCCAATGATTATATGCACTAATAAGGTGATACGTATTTTTGACTGATTAAAGGTACATGAATAAAACCAGCAGAGTTATCTCCTGCTGGTTTTATTTTTAATAGCTAATTTTTCACTTCTTATTAAATATTATTGTATCAGTGATAATAATTTAGTGGCACCTATTTTATAATCCATTTAAAGACACAAAACATGCACCAAAAAGTAAGAATATCAATGTTATAGGTATGACTATTGCAAGAAGTATTTTACCCGCTATTGGGTGTGTTCGTCGTATAAACCTAACTGACAAAAATGTTGAACTAGATATTAAAATTAACGAAATAATAGAAACTATTCCTGCTTTTCCAATATAGAGTGTCGCCACCATGGTTATAATAAGTAAAACAGATAATCCTAAACCTAAAAAGATATCCCCCCAAGGACTTTTTTTAGGCAGTGTATTAAAACTAGGTTCTTTATAATTTAAAAAATCTTGTACATTTAAGTTGTTGTTAGATTTTTGATTTTCAGGATTTTCATTACTCATATTGCTACACTTCCCTTCTCATAAATCTAGAAAATAAATACTTCCTGTTAATAAAGATTAATCCTACTATACAAAGTATCTGAAAGTCTGTTAGAAAAATAAAAGATACTTTCTCAACTCGTATAAATTCTAAGAAGAATCTGAAACTAAGATAACCATTTAAAAAAATAGAGTAAAGTTGTCCTGGTCTTACTCCTTTTCTTTTCCTAATAGATAAATAAATTGCCATAGCAAGATCAAATATTATTTCATATATTTGAGTAGGATGTCTTAATATATGATCACCAAAATCAATGCCCCATGGTAAATATGTTTCCTTCCCATAACAACAACCTCTGAGTACACACCCTACTCTTCCGATTGCCATGGCTACTGCAATTGGGATAGCTAATTGATTGCCCATTCTCTCCTTTATATTAAATATTCGCTTTGCTATTAATATGCTAACCATTCCACCAATTAATCCACCAACAATAGTTCTCCCTTGTAGCACAGCATTAAGCGAGTTAGCATTAGAGTTAATTTTATCCCAGTACATAAATATAAGTGGTAATTTTGCACCTATCGTTCCACCAACTATACCAAATAAGGCAATGTAAAAAGCATTTGAACTTTTAATACCATCTTTTCTAAGCTGCCATATATATATTGAAATCCCTGCCAGTAGTGCTAAAAATAACATTACCGGGTAGGCTTCAATGGGAAAGTTACCTATTTTAAAAAGCACAGGCTTTATACCCCAGGCTTCATTTGGAGTAGGTGTTATTGGAAAAGGTAGAGATTTAAACAAACCATTTTGACTAAACATCATTTCACACCCTATCCTATTTTATCTTACACTGTTTTACTTTTTTACCAATTCTGCAGCATTGTCCCTTGGGGTTATTAAGACAACTATAAAGTTTCATAGCACCACAAAATCCAAAAGATGCTGATGTCTTTAAAATGGCCAATACACCGGTTAATATCCAACCTATTAAAGGATGGATAAAATATAGAAACATGAGCGCTATTCCAGACATTGTTGCTCCTACTATATGAGCAAAACAAACTGCTTTTTCATCTAAAATTTCAATCTTAGATGGATATATCCTATTAATTGTATGAGTATAAAGAAAGACTAAAGGAGCATCCTTAACTTTGAATATTGCTGACAATATGAGTATTGAAAACCCTAATACTACTAATAACTTATTTTGAAATATCAATGCTAGCCAAAATATTGAGGCCATTGTATATTTACAAAAATTGAATGCTGCATGAGAAACCGCAACAGGTCTACACTCTTTCATATAATCATCCCTTCTTCCATATAATTTAAAATCATCCTGATAGCTTACTCATTATTTTTTTATTATTTTAGGAAAAAACATGCCTGTTCTTTTTTTATATTCGTTATATTCAGAAAAAGCCTGAATTAATAATGTCTCTTCTTGCTTTGCCCTATAATACATAAAAGGTATAAATATAAATGTAACTGCCAGAAAACATAAGATATTTCTATATACTAAAACTGCACCATAGAACATTAGCATAATGGAACTGTATAGTGGATGCCTAACTATTTTGTACATTCCCTTTTGAACTAAGGTATGTTCTTCATATATTTTTATATGGTTAG
The DNA here is from genome assembly GCF_018861315.1 of Clostridium bowmanii. Lineage (GTDB taxonomy): Bacteria > Bacillota > Clostridia > Clostridiales > Clostridiaceae > Clostridium_AD > Clostridium_AD bowmanii. The sequence continues at coordinate 6,148 of NZ_JAHLDL010000017.1, forward strand.
CCCAATTTCTACCCAAATTAAATCTACCAATTATATTCATAATACAACCACAAACAATTGCGATTGTTCCTATGGTAATAACAATATGTTTTAAGTTATTGTCATATATTGGAACTATACCTATTTTAGTCATAAGAATCAAATAAAAAGCAAATAAAAATAATGTCATTGTACCAGTTTCTACTATAGACTTCTTTTCGCGTTTAATATGATCATCTCTCGTATATAATGTAAAGTCTATAAGAATTGAAACAAATAGCCCTACTACACTTATACATATAATTAGCTGGATTATAAATGAGAATGCATCTGGGATTTTAAATTGTAACATTATATGCACCCATTTCTATGAATAATGTTATAAGCTGAAAATGGTATCTTTCGTAGATCTTTTGTTACCACATGAACACATTCTTTTTGCATTGATCTTGTATCAAAATTATAAGCATCTACAAACGAACTTACACTTACTCTAAATGTGTTTTCATCGACATATTCCATCTTCTTTACTTTTGATTTCATAAAAAAGTTTATTGGGACAATTTGTCTAAAGTCTTTTAGAAATTTGAAGCATTCACAAGTGGTTTTTATATCAGTAATGCTTCCACCTGCATTTTTTAACGCATCTTCAATAGTAAATACAAAAGTATTATTAATAAGATGAAGATAATCCTTTATCTTTGCATTTCTTGTTATTGGTATAAATCCACCCTTTGATGTTTTGTACATATATGTGATTGCTACTCTTTCAGAGTCGCAAGGAAGTGGGATAAAGTCATCCATTTTAAGCATTCCTGCAGATTGAGCCTCCATCCGCTTTAATATACCTGAAAGTGTAATTCTATTAGTCCTATCAATACCGTCAGTTCTACCAAAGAAAGCGGATGGTTGAAAATTGATACCACGAACATATGGTGTATTAATACCAAAAGTAAATATCTCACCTACTTCATCATCATTTACTCCAGCAGTAATTGTAGAAACCAAAGTTGTAGGAATTTTATATTTTAATAAATTTGCCAAAGCTTTTTTCTTAATAGGCAAAAGATTTTTACCTCTTAAAGTATTGTAAGTGGATTCCTTAAAGCCATCAAATTGAAGATAAACTTCAAAACCTCCTACAAACTGCTGTAACTGATTAGCGAACTCTTCATCTTCAGCTATTCTTATTCCATTTGTATTTAACATTACATATTTAAAGTTCTTTGATTTAGCCATTCTTATAATTTCTATAATATTGGGATGAATAGTTGGCTCTCCTCCACTTATTTGTAATATTTCACCTTGACCATATTCTGAATCTATAAAAAAGTCCATCATTTTTTCTATTTGGTCTAATGAAAAAAACTCTCCTTCACCTGCATTTGCAAAACATAATGGACACCTAAGATTACACTTTGTAGTTATTTCTATTAATGCTATGCACCCATGTTGGTCATGTTGGGGGCATGTTCCCGATGTACCGCAATCATAGGGGCATCCTTTTTCTACTTTTGAATAAACCTTCATTGGGGTTCCTGGTTTATCGTATTGCTTTTTCTTTAAATGATAATCAGCTACTTCCTCCAGTAACTCCATTTGTTCTCCGTGAGTAGGACAATATTTTAGTAAGTAGACACTTTTTTCCTTTAAAATAACCTTTGCAGGGATTATTTGAAGGCATTCTGGACACAAACTATTTGTATATTCATAAAAAATATAGTCTCTGTTCATTAAATTACCCCTCTCTATTTATATAATTAATGAATATTGTAATTGTTACAATATTCAATATATTTAAATTATACACAAAATTAATTTATATATCAAATTATAAACATAATATTTGATTCCCTAATTTGCTAATACTTTGATATAAAGCTGCATTCCAATGAATATTCACTACTTCAATTTTATGGATTTGTTTGCATATTTAGTATATGATTGCTATTGTATGTCAATTCGAGTCATGTAGTAGTAATGTCCTATTTATTCTGTTAAGATATTTAATAATAGTGTTTTAAACATGTATCATGGCGATTTGCGTCATTGTCATTATTTAAATGTAGAGCCTTAGGCAATATTAAAAAACTGCAAAAACAAATGTATTTATCGAAAGAACTTCAAAAGGATAATAACTTTATAGGACCTAAAATTATTAAACTATTAAATGTAAGTGTGGCTGGGATAGAATAAATTTTGGCTTTTTATGAACATTACCTATAGTTTTAACATAGAATTTAATAATAATAATTTTATGGAGAGTAGCATGGACCTTTTTAGAACAAATCAATATTCAAGAATAAATGCTGTTAATTATGCAAAGACCTTTGCATTGCATCCCAATCCTAGCTTTAGATACTTCCCTCTTATTAATAATGAGACTAGTGGGGACTGTGCAAACTTTATATCTCAGTGTCTACTAGCTGGTGGAGCACCTATGATATTTAATGGTACACATCCATGGTGGTACAATAAGGCTAATACTTTCATCACAAAGGATGATACCTGGTCTGTTACCTGGACGGTAGCGAATTCCCTTTATTGGACTTTAAAAGTTAATCAACAAGCTAAATCTCGTAGAATTAAAGGCCTTGAAATATATGATGTTAGCCTTCTTGAATTAGGGGATTTGATATTTTTCGAAGATGATAAGGGGAACATATTTCACTCTACTATTGTTACCTCGTTTAGAGATTCACAACCTTTAGTATCTCATCATTCTTTTGAGGCTTTGAATATATATTATAAAAATTCTTGGTCAGCTGAGCATGTGCATTACTTGAAAATAAGTTTATAAAACAAAAACAATGTTACAAATTAAATTTTGTAACGTTGTTTTTATTTTATTTAAACGTTGTATTATAACTCAATTTTACTTATAATAGTATTAGATCATAAATTTGGAGGCGAGTTATTTGAGTAATAAAATTACAATATCAGATATAGCCTTTGCCTTAGATATCTCAGCTATATCTGTAAGCAGGGCACTATCGGGAAAAATTGGAGTCGGGGAAGAATTAAGAGAAAAAATTATGCTTAAAGCAAAAGAAATGGGATATATAAAGTCAATAAAGAAAAATTCTTACAAAATTTTGGTGCTTCATCAAAGGCCTCTTACACATGACAATAGCAATTTTGCTTATATGATACAGGGAATGCAGCGGGCTCTTCAAAATATGGATATATCATATCACACAGAATTCGTTGATAAAAATAACCAAGATGAAATGAAACCTCCATTAAAATTACTAAAAGAAAATAGTTTTAATGGCATAATTTTTATTGGGAGATTTAACGACGATTATATTGGTTTTTTAAAACAAAAAATTAGAAACCATATTTTTTATACTGGATATTCTCCTTCCTGTGACGTTGATAGTGTCTGGTTTAATTTCAATAATGGAGGATATAAACAATGTGAGTATTTAATTAAAAAAGGTCATGTGGATATTGGATTTTTAGGAAGGCGCAGTATTTTATTTAGAAATAAAGAAAAGGTACTTGGAATAACCTCTGCTCTTGAGGACTATAAAATACCTATTAGGAGTGAATTTTTTACATATATTGAGGAAGATTTCGAAGAGAATTTTGAAATATCAGTAATGAAATTACTTATTGCAAAAGATAGGCCTTCTGCAATAATATGTCAAGGAGACTTTATTGCTGTGAAATTGATTAATCTCCTTTATAAAAAGGGAATTAAAGTTCCAGAAGATATATCTATAATTAGTAGTGGAAATACTGAAATGGCATCACTAACACTACCTACCTTGACAACTTTGGATCTAAATATTGAATATTCCTGTGAAATAGCAGTTGAACTACTTTTAAAAAGGATTAATAACCCTGAAAAACCTTGTGAAAGTATAACCATTAACAGTAATTTAATTATAAGAGAATCTGTTAAGTGCTTATTTTAATTAAATTTATAAAGGAGAGAATTAAATGGGAAAGAGCATAATAGTAGAGTTTATTAAAAAACATAAGGTTTCATATATTATTGGCATTCTCTTTATGCTACTATCATCCTATATTCAATCGTTTTTCCCTAGAGTTTTAGGAAATACCATTGATATTTTGAGAATCGATAATTTTGATTTTAATAAGGTGAAAATTAAAATAGTATATATACTTTTAATTGCATTAGGTACTTTTATAAGCACTTATGTATGGCGAAATCAAATTATAGTAAATGCTAGAAATCTTGAATGCCATCTTCGTGAAAAATTATATAATCACTTTCTAAAACTTTCTTCAGAATTTTATAATAAAAGGAAAACCGGAGATTTAATCGCTTATGCTATAAATGATATTTCTGCCGTTAGAATGACTTTGGGGCCAGCCACAGCCATGCTAATAAATGGTATTGCTATCTTTAGTGTTTCTATATATTCTATGTCAAAGATTATAAGTCTTAAATTCACCTTGATGATTTTAATTCCAATTCCCTTTATCATATTTTTTATGTTGAAAATTGGGAAACTAGTTCAAAAGAGATTTAGAACGGTTCAAGAAAACTTCGCCTCTATATCTGGTAGAGTTCAAGAAAATATATATGGAATTCGAGTAATAAAGTCATATGTTCAGGAGGAGTCTGAGGCAGAGAAATTTGAAATATTAAATGATACAATGATGAATTCCAACATAAATATGGTAAAGATATCATCTTCCCTTTCCCCCGTAATTGAGATTTCATTCAGTATAAGCTTTGTTATAAATCTCATTATAGGCGGAAACATGGTGCTAAGTGGAGGTATAACCCTCGGAGATTTTATAGCTTTTAATGGATATTTAACTATGATCATGAGGCCTGTAATTTCTATAGGAAGAGTTATAAATATACTTCAAAGGGGCATGGCCTCAATAAAGAGATTGGAAGAAGTATTTAATGTTACCCCTAAAATTTTCGATGGAATTAAAATGATAAGCTCTGCAATTGAGGGTGAAATAGAATTTAAGAATTTAAGTTTTTCTTATAGTGAGTCTGATAAAACAGCACTTCAAAATATTAATCTTAAAATACCAAAGGGGTATACCATTGGTATCACAGGAAAGACAGGATCAGGTAAAACCACCCTAATAAGCCTATTATTAAAGCTTTATATCTCTTCTGGAGAAGAAATATTTATTGACTCAGTAGACATAAATGACTATTCCCTAGAAACACTTAGAACTAGTATTGGTTATGTACCACAAGATAACTTCTTGTTTTCTGCGTCAATTAAAGAAAATATAAAGTTTTTTAAGGATATATACACAGATGAGAACGTTAAAAAAGCTGCAGAAATAAGTTCAATATATGAAAGCATTATGGGTTTTCCAAAGGGATTCGACACCGTACTTGAGGAACGTGGTGTTAATCTATCTGGTGGTGAAAAACAACGAATCTCTATAGCTAGGGCTATTATTCGCGACCCAGCAATACTGATTTTAGATGACTCCCTTTCAGCAGTTGATACTATTACTGAATCAAAATTGCTTAAAAATATAAAGAAATCGAGAAGTGGTAAAACAACAATAATTGTTGCACATAGAATTTCTACAATAAAACATGCTGACTTTATTATAGTCATGGATGAAGGTAGGATCTGCGAAAGTGGAACTCATTACGAACTCATAAAGAAAGGAGGACTATACTATGAAACCTACAACTCCCAATATGAAGACCAGAAAAAAAAATCACAATGGGAAGCTTCATAAAATCAATAGTTTTAAAAGACTTTTATCCTTAACAAAACCATATATTAATAAGATAATTTTAGCAGCCTTATGTGTGACGATTGTAAATGCTGCAGAACTTTTAAAACCTTATATACTCAAGCTTGTTATTGATGATTTTTTGATAAAGAAAGTATCACAAAATGGTATATACTCCATAACATCTATGGGAATACTATATTTTATTGTTGTTGCTATTGGTGGTTTATCTTCTTTTACCCAAGTGAATTTAATTAATAAATCCGGTCAAGAAATTATGAGAAATTTAAGAAGCAGAGTATTTAGAACAATACAATTTCTTCCACTATCCTATCTTGATAAAACTTCTTCTGGAAGACTCATAACAAGAGCAACAAATGATGTGGAAGCAATGAGCGAAATGTATACGGATGTAATTATAAGTCTTTTTAAAGACGTTTTCTTACTTATAGGTATTGTTTATGCTATGCTTGCACTCGATGTAAAATTGGCTCTTATATCATTTTCTGTTGTTCCTATTATGTTTTTAATTGTTTTTTTATTAAAAAATAAGATCAGAAATAATTTCACCAAAATGAAAAGTCTAATAGGAAGAATTAATGGATTTATGGCTGAAAATATTTCAGGGATGAAAATCATACAAATATTTGCAGGAGAAAAAGAAAAGAATGATGAATTTTTAAAATTAAACGGAGAGTATTTAAAAAGCACATTATTTCAAGTCAGAATGAACAGTATATTAAGACCAGCAGCAGATATATTCCAAAGCCTTGCAGTAGCAATTATATTATGGTACTCCATGAGCAAAATCGCAAACCATACAATAGAGATAGGCGTACTTTTCGCTTTTACCACTTATATAAAACAATTTTTCAATCCAATTTCTGATCTTGCAGATAACTATACTACTATTCAATCCGCATTGGTTTCTGCTGAACGAATATTTGAACTCCTAGATGAAGAAGATTCACTTGAAGATTTAGATGAGGGTATGAGCATTGAACATTTACAGGGGGATATAGAATTTAAAAATGTATGGTTTTCCTATAATAGTTCAAATTGGATATTAAAGAATGTTTGTTTTAAAGTTAAAAAAGGAGAGACATTTGCTTTTATAGGAGAAACAGGAGCAGGAAAAACCACAATAATAAGCCTCATAAGTGGATTTTATAAAATACAAAAGGGTGAGATTTTAATAGATGGAATTAATATTAATGGTATAAAAAAGAGAGACTTAAGAAAACGTATATCTGTTGTGCTCCAAGATGTATTTTTATTTTCAGGAGATGTAAAATCTAATGTTACATTAAATGATAATATAAGCGAAAAAATTCTAATTAAGTCATTGAAAACTACTTGTGCCTTAGACTTTGTAAATGAGCTACCTGGTGGAATTCACTCTGCTGTTATGGAAAGAGGAGCAACCTTTTCTGCAGGTCAAAAGCAGCTTTTATCCTTTTCTAGAGCTCTTGCTCATTCACCATCTATATTTATATTAGATGAGGCTACAGCAAATATAGATACACATACTGAAAAGTTAATACAAAAGGTAATTGAAGAAATGGCACAGGATAGAACTACCCTTATTATTGCACATAGATTATCAACCATAAGGAATGCAGATAAAATAGTTGTGCTAAAACATGGAGAAATTATGGAAGTGGGCAACCATGATGAACTTATGGTTAATGGTGGATACTATAAAGATATGATTCAAGGCGAAATAAAGGTGGCAAATTAGCATAAAAAAATGATATGTAAAGTGTTTATTTTATCATTTTACATACCATTTTTTTATTATTGTTTTGTCAAAATAAAATAGAACTTAACTCCCCTTTCTGTGTTTTCTACTCCGCAGCTACCATCATGAAGCAACATTATATTTTTAACTATTGAAAGGCCTAGACCAGTGCCTCCAAGCTTTCTAGTCCTTGATTTATCTATTTTATAGAAATTATCCCATATCTTGTTTGTCTCAGAAATATCGATTTTATTTCCACTATTCTCCACTTCAACACAAATAGAATCTTCTCTATTTATCATAGTTACTATTATAGTTCCAGCATCAGCAGTATGCCTAATTGCATTAGTCATATAATTTGTTATTACTTGTTCTATTCTGTTCCAATCTGCATTTACCTTTATATCGCACACAAAATTCAATTCCAATTTAATATGCTTTTCGTTAAGTAGAGATGTGAATTTCTTAGTAACTGATTTTACTAGTTCATGAAGAAGAAAATCTTCTTTAATCAATTTGAAATTTCCCGATTCTAGTTGAGATAAATCCAACATATCAGATACTAAACTGTTCATTTTCCTAGATTCATCCATTATCACATCAATGAAATATTGTTTCTCTTCCCCTTCTAAAACATCATCATTAAGTGCTAGTGTATACCCTTCTATAAGAGTAATAGGTGTTTTAAGCTCATGAGAAACTGCGGCTACAAAATCTTTCCTCATTTCTGTTAATTTTTTTTCTTTTTCAATATCCTTTTCTAGTTGTGAGTTAGCATCTTTAAGTGAGGTTAATGATTCATTCAAATTTTCTGACAGAAGGTTAAGTGAGGTAGCCAAGGCACCTATTTCATCTTCACTTTTAACTATACATTTCTCTGTGAAATCAAGTTTTGCCATTTTGGATGCAGTTTTAGTTATTTTTATCAAGGGCTTTGCAATCATATTAGAGTATATAAAAGAAAGAAGTAGAATAGTAAATAGGGCACCTATATAAAAATACAAGTAAAATTCCTTTATAACTTGAACAGCTTCATTTACTGGCTGTAGTGAAGAAAAAGCATAAACAGTTTCATCTGTATTTTTATCATACAATATGCCTGCTATACTTACTGTCATATCACGGTTTTTTTTAGTAATAAAAATCATTGGTTTTCCTTCTTTTTTAAATTTATCAATACCTCCATTATTTTCAATTTCATCAGACATTATTTGGTGTATAATTATAACTGTCTTAGAGTCTTTTTTTTCATCTGCTGTTTTTGTAAGATATTTTAAAGCTCCTAAACTATCACTAATAATTATTTTATAAGTATTGTCTTCTTCAAAGGAACTAATTAAGCCAAACTTATCTTCCTCCTTTTGAAGCAAAACATACTGGTTTTTAAATTTTACAAGGTTATCTTGAAGATTGTCCTTTTTCCATCTAATATAAAACTGTTCAAAAAATGCAGATTGAACCACTAAATTAGTTGTTATAAAAATTGCAAAAACTATAGAGGTTATAGCAAAAAGTTTTGTTATAATGCTCTTTTTACTTTTCATTTTTCACCTCAAATTTATACCCCGCCCCCCTTATAGTTGCTATAAGGTAAGATTTTTCACCTAACTTTTCTCGTAATCTTTTGATAACAGTATCCACTGTTCTTAAATCCCCAAAATAGTCAATACCCCATAATGCATCTAATATTTTTTCTCTACTTAATACTATTCTTTTATTAATTATAAAATAATTCAATAGTTCAAATTCTTTCGGAGATAGATTAATTTCAATATTGTCTACGGTAACCTCATGGCTTAAATTATCAACTACTAAGCCATCAAAACTATTTTCAACCTTTGAAGATACCTCAGTGCCATAGGTTCTTCGTATAATGGCTTTTACTTTGGCAACTAATAGTTTTGGAACAAAAGGCTTTGTAATATAATGGTCTGTGCCTAATTCAAATCCTAATAATTGGTCATCTTCTTCAGATTTAGCCGTGAGCATTATAACGGGTATACTAGAGGTTTTCCTTATTTCCTTGCATACGTCCCACCCGTCCATAATAGGCATCATTACATCTAGGATAATCAAATCTACTTTATTCTTATTAAATATATCTACAGCTTCACTTCCATTTTCTGCTTGTAGAATATTGTACTTTTCTTTTCTTAAATAAATCGATACAAGATTTCTAATTCTCTCTTCATCATCTACTATTAAAATGGTTTCATTCATATAAATTTCCCCTTTATTATAAGCTTGTGAAAAACCAAGTTTATTTCTAAATAAAATATTAATTTCTAATTTCTATTATAATATAATACTACAAATAATCATAATTTAAATGTTTTACCAAACATAAAATTAATATGAAAACTTCCTCTGCAAAAGGAGGTTCGCAGAGGAAGCAGAAATTAGCATAATAAAATTGTATGTTTTTTAGAATCTTAATGCATATATCCCTTAAATATATAATAAAGTTATACCATGGCATTTAAGTGGCAGATATATTAACATTTCATGAATGATAAGTACATTATTTGCTGCAATGCGTATGGATACATTTTTTACTTTTTATTAAATTGCTTTCACCTAAAAAAAGTGAGTATTAATTTAATACTCCTATAAATTCAATAATTATAGATCACAAAATAGTAATATGTTAATGGGTTAATATTTTTTTTAAAAAGTTTATGTGGGGCAATAAATCAAGAAAATATTGTCTTATATTTCCAAGGAAATATATACAATATTTTCGCGAATATCTAAGATTATACTTAATAAAAAATTAAACTTATGTAGTTCCTCTAATTATAAGTTTCGTTTCAAAGTACAATTGTTTTTCAGGGGGAAGCTCCCCTTTTATTAAGTTTATTAAGATACTACATGCTTTTTTACCCATTATATATATGGGTTGTGATATTGTTGTGAGCTCTGGTTCAATAACCTCAGATATATGAATATTATCAAATCCAACAACAGATATATCCTCTGGAATTTTATAGCCATTTCTTAACAAAATTTTCATCCCCCCCAGTGCCATCATATCATTACTGTAAAAAATAGCATCTAGATTCTTAAAAGAATGTATTATTTTCTCAGTAGCCATTATGCCACCATCAACATTAAAGTCTCCTTCATAGATATACTTTTCATCATATATTTCATAATCTTTCATTGCTTCAATATAGCCTTCTACCCTTTGTTTTGATATTTCTAAATTTTCTCGTCCCTTTACAAAAACTATTTTACGATTTCCCTTTTCATATAAGTATTTAATGCCATTCTTTACACCTTGCTTGTTTAAGCAAAACACACCATAATCGTCTTTATATCCTTCAATATATCTATCCACCAATACAAAAGGAACATTGTTATTTTTAAGTATTGTTATACTAGCATTACTTTTACCTCCAGACATAAAAATAACACCATCTATAAGCTTACTTATAAGAAGTTCAATATATTTTTCTTCTTTGTCTTTATCATTGTCTGTATTACATATTATTATATTATATTCTAATCTCTCTGCCTCATCCTCAATAGCTCTTGCCATTTCTGAAAAAAACGGATTTGTGATATCTGGAAGTATAATTCCTATACTACCAGATTTCTTGGTGCTAAGACTTCGAGCTATGGAATTAGGAATATAACTCATTTCTTTAGCAATTCTTAAAATCTTTTCCCTGGTGTTCTCACTTATGCTAGCATCTTTTTTGTTCATAACCATGGAAACTGTGGCCTTTGAGACTCCTGCCATTTCTGCTATATCTTTCATTGTAACATTACCCATAATTCTCCTCCAAATTTTATTAAATACTAGATTTTTAATCTAGTATTTAATGTTAGTATTCTATTCTATTATCATTGGGGAAATAATCTTTTTATTACTACTTTTTAAAAAGTTGAAGCCCTACTGGAATCTCCTTTGGAACTGTTTCCCCTTTTCCGATTTTAATAGCATTGTCTATTGCAACTGATCCCATTAAATCAGGCTTTTGTGCTACAGTAGCAGCCATTTCTCCACGTTGAACTGCAGTTATCGCATCCGTATTACCATCAAATCCTACAATAATGACATTTTTATTTTCTGCTTTAATTGCTTCTATAGCTCCTAATGCCATTTCATCATTATGTGCAAATACTGCATCGAACTTAGGTATGGCTTGAATAACATTTTGTGTAACATTTAATCCTTTCTGTCTATCAAAATCTGCTGCTTGGCTAGCAACAACTTTAACGCCTTCTTTTTTATCTACTATATTGTGGAAGCCTTCACCTCTATCCCTCGTAGCCGAAGAACCTGGGATACCCTGCAATTCCACTAGGTTTCTTTTACCGTTTAATTTTTGGAGTATAAATTTTGCTGCCAGCTCTCCACCTTTTATGTTATCCGAGGCAACATGACAAACAACTTCTCCACCATTGGATTTTCTATCTATTGTAATAACTTTTACATTGTTATCGTTAGCAACTTTTATTGAGTTTACAACTGCGTCGCTATCTGTTGGATTGATAATTAAAGTTGTTATTCCCAATTGAACTAAATCTTCTACATTGGCCCTTTCCTTTGAGGCATCATTTTGGGAATCTAAGACTACAACCTCATATCCTAGTTCCTTTGCTCTCTTCTCGGCACCTTCTTTTAGTGAAACAAAGAATGGGTTATTAAGAGTTGATACCACCATTCCAATTTTTTTTTCATCTTTTACTGATTTTTGTGAACTACAGGCAGCCAAAGTTCCAATAATTAATGCAATTGATAGTATTAGTGATATTAATTTTGCTCCTTTTTTCATTTAAACCATCCTCTACATTTTTATTTGTTCTTTTTTTCTACAATTACTGCTAGTAAAATAACTAAGCCTTTAATTATTGCTTGATAAAAAGGTGATACATTCACAAGATTAAGTCCGTTATTAAGTACACCTATTATTAAAGCACCTATTATTGTACCTACTACACTTCCTTCTCCCCCGGATAGACTAGTACCACCCAGTACAACAGCTGAAATAGCATCTAATTCAAAGCCTACTCCAGCATTTGGAGAAGCGGAGCCTATTCTACTAGTAACAATTATTCCACTTAAGGCCGCTGCTGCTCCACAAATAACGTATACAAGTGTTTTAATCTTATCTGTATTAATACCTGATAATCTTGCTGAATCTTCATTTCCACCTAGTGCATAAAGATATCTACCATATCTAGTTTGACTTAAAATATAATATGCTAGTCCAAATACTATAATGGTAAATACAACTGGAATTGGTAGTCCTAAAACCGTTTTATTACCTATAACAGAAAAGCTTTCTCCAAGCCCTGAAATAGGAGTACCATTTGTATATACATATGTAACGCCTCTAAAGATAGTCATTGTGGCTAAGGTAACTATAAATGCTTGTATTTTACCTTTTGAAATAAGTACACCATTTATAAGACCTACTGTAGAACCAATGGCTAAAGCTACTATTATTGCTAAATAAATGTTGCCTGTAGACTTTATTATACTTGCAGCTACAGCACCGCTGATTGCAAGTATAGACCCTACTGATAAATCAATTCCTCCTGTAAGAATTACAAAAGACATTCCTATAGCTATAACTGCATTTACTGAAACTTGTGTAAATACATTTTTAATATTTGGTATGGTTAAAAATCTAGGGGTTATAACTGATATTACCAAACATAATATCAAAAGACCTATTAGTGATTTATACTTTAAAAGTGAATTTTTCAATTTATCATTCATAATATAAGCTCCTTCCTGAGTGAGGGATATCATTTAAACTGTTAATCCTTTATACCTACTGCATATTTCATTATTAATTCTTGTGAAGCTTCTTCCCTATGCAGCTCACCGGATATTTCTCCTTCGTGCATAACTAAAATTCTATCACATATTCCAAGTATTTCAGCCATATCAGATGAAATCATGATAATTGCTTTACCCATAGCTTTTAATTCATTTAAAACCTCATAGATTTCTTTCTTAGCGCCTACGTCTATTCCCCTAGTTGGTTCATCTATGATTAATACTTTAGGTGCAAGCATAATCCATTTAGCTAAAATAACCTTTTGCTGATTTCCTCCACTTAAATGTTTGATTAACTGCTCGCTACTAGGCGTCTTTATTGAAAGTTTCTTTATATATTCATTTACTGCTTTACTTTCTTCTGTTTTATTTATGCGTTTAGCTCCATTTTCATATTTTTTAAGGTTAGATAAGGTCATATTGTTAGCTACTGACATGCCTAAAATAAGACCTTCTTTCTTTCTGTCTTCGGAAAGGTAGCAAATTCCTTTTTCAATAGAATCTTTAGGTGAACAAATATTAACTTCGCAGCCATCAACAAATATTTTACCAGAAGATTTTTTATATTCTCCAAATATAGTTTTAGCCATTTCTGTTCGCCCTGAACCCATGAGACCCGAAAACCCTAAGATTTCTCCGCTCTTTGCTTCAAAACTAATATTGCTAACCTTTTTACTAAAGCTTAAGTTTTCGACTTTAAGTATCGCTTGTCCTTCAGCTGATTTCTTGTACGGATAAAGTTCTTCTAGTTTTCTACCAACCATCATTGATATTAAATCATCTTTAGTAATATCTTTTGTCTTAACCTCACCAATATATTTACCATCTCTTAAAACCGTTATTCTGTCACATATTTGAAATATTTCATCCATTCTGTGCGATATGTACACGATGCTCATATTTTGGCTTTTTAGCTTGGTAATTACTTTGAAAAGATTAGTTGTTTCAACATCTGTTAATGCAGTTGTAGGCTCATCCATTATTATTATTTTAGATTTTTTAGAAAGTGCTTTCGCAATCTCTATTAGCTGTTTTTCTCCTATATTTAAATTTTTAACTAAGGTATCCACATCAATATTGAAACCAATATCTTCTAGCAATTTTTTTGATTTTTCTATTAATTCTTTTTTATTTATCCTTCTTGTTATTCCATTAAATCCCTCATTACCTAAGAATATATTTTTCCATATACTTAAATTAGGAAGAAGACTTAATTCTTGATGAATAATTGCTATTCCATGTTTCTCTGCATCTTTTATCCCTCTTATATCTACTTCAGAACCCTCTATGATAATGCTTCCGCTATCTTTATAATAGACTCCACTTAAAATATTCATTAAAGTAGATTTTCCTGCTCCATTCTCTCCAAGTAGAGCTAAAACTTCTCCACTATAAGCTTCTAAACTAACATCTTCAAGAGCTTTTACTCCTGGAAAGAATTTTGTAACATTTTTCATCTGAAGTAGAGGTTTTGTATTAATCATTGGATCTCCTCCTCAAAACTTATTTACCTTACAATACCTTTAGAATACGACTCCTGATTTTAGTATTACATTTGCATAAGGTGTTTGTTCACCAGTTCTTACTACTGCTTTGCAACCTTTTAACTCAGACTTAAGTTCCTCATGAGTTATAAAAGTGATTTTTACATCTCCAACTGCTTTTTTTATCTCGTTAAATAAGATAGGACTAACTTCAAAAGTTTCCTTAGCCACTATTACTTCCTGTATTTGAAGTTCTATTAATATCGCTTTTAAAGTTTCAATAAAGCCAGGTATATTTTTAATTAAGGCAATATCTATTCTTTTAATTTCATCTGGTATAGGTAAACCACAGTCACCTATGGCTAATGTATCTGTGTGTCCCATTTTGGATATCACTTCAGATATTTGTGAATTTAGTAATGCTGTTTTTCTCATGACCATTCCTCCTTGTGCTTTTCAATGGTAATTATTTGTTACTAATTCTAATCTTCCCCGTATAGTGCTATTACCTCTTGCTTCATTGGTATTGATGGTTGTGCTCCCGGTCTTTGAACCACTATTGAAGAAACTTTATTACCATACACTATAGCCTTTTTAAGATTTTCATAGTTCAATTCTTCAAACCCTAATTTACTTGCTAATGCTCCAATAAAACTATCTCCTGCAGCAGTTGTATCAATAGCATTAACCACAAATGCTGGAATCAATTCTGATTTTTCTTTAGTTATTAATGCTGCACCCTTTGAACCTAGAGTTATTATTACATAATTTACTCCACCTTTTATGAAATCCTCAGCTGCCTTTTTAGCACTTTCTAAATCTACAACTAAAATTCCTGTAAGCTCACACGCTTCTGTTTCATTAGGAATTATTATATCTGTATACTCCAACAAATTTTTATTTACCTCTTTTGCAGGAGCCGGATTTAGTATTGTTATAATTCCTTTAGATTTTGCATAAGTGAAAGCCTCCATTGTGATTTCACTAGGTGTTTCAAATTGAGCCACTATTACATCACACTTCTCTATAATTGAATAGCTTTGAACTATCTCAGCTTTATTAATATTCATATTAGCACCAGCTACCACAACTATTGAATTATTGCCTCTTGAATTAACATTAATTATTGCAGTTCCAGTAGGTTCTTTATTATCTTTAAAAACAAAGTCTGTATTTATACCGTCCTGTGCAAGCTTACTTGCCAAATAATCACCATTGCTATCTAATCCAACCTTTCCTATCATGTAGACCTCTGATCCCATTCGTTTAGAAGCAACAGCTTGAT
Organism: Clostridium bowmanii; assembly: GCF_018861315.1. Lineage (GTDB taxonomy): Bacteria > Bacillota > Clostridia > Clostridiales > Clostridiaceae > Clostridium_AD > Clostridium_AD bowmanii. The sequence continues at coordinate 22,134 of NZ_JAHLDL010000017.1, forward strand.
TTGCTCCTTTTCCTCCAGGCATAGTGGTTAAACTTTTTGCAAAAATGGTTTCTCCGACCTTGGGCATATTTTCTACTTTTAATACTATATCAAGATTTAAACTTCCAAGTATGCATATTTTACTCATGTCTACATCACCTCGCATTTACTTAACCGATTAACTGAACCGGTTAAGTTTATTGTAACCGTTTAAATAATCTTTGTCAACAAACAAATGTTTTTATACGCAAAAAAAATATATATTACGTATAATACAAAGTGAATGCATTAATAATAATACATATTTTTTTCTTTTTTATTTAAGAGGGATAATCTCATTACTTATCTATTCAATTTCAATAAATGTTGAATCTAACTCTGTGCAATCCCATTCTCTATAGAATTGGTCTAAATATTCTTCCATAAATTTATGTCTTTGTACTGCTATAGCTTTACCAGTTTCAGTATTCATTAAATCCTTCAGCAATAAAAGTTTTTCATAAAAATGATTAACCGTTGTCCCAATGTTTTTCTTATATTGTTCAAAATCAGTATATTTTTGTGGCCTTATATCAGGATTGTACAATTCTCTTTCTTTATAACCACCATAAGCAAAAGTTCGTGCAATTCCTATAGCACCTATTGCATCTAATCTATCAGCATCCTGAACAACTTTTCCCTCTATTGACTCTTGCAGCGCATTTGTTGTACCGCCTTTAAAAGACATGGTTCTAATTATTTTAGTGACCTTATTAATAATGTCATCATCCACTTCTAAGCTATCTAACCACTCCTTAGATAGCTTAGGTCCAATATCACTATTGCCATCATTAAACTTCCAATCTGCAATGTCATGTAGTAGTGCAGTAATCCCCACTACAAATAGATCAGCCTTTTCTTTTTTTCCTATATAAATGGACATTTTATAAACTCTTAGCACATGCCAATAGTCATGCCCTGTCCCTTCTCCACCTAGTTTTGATTCAACATATTCTTTTGTTTTATCTATAATTAGGTTTTTATCCATAAAATCTCCTCCTAAATACTAAATCGAAAATTCAACTACGCAACCTTTGTTTTTGTTTCTAAAGACTAAATATAAGTGCTACTGAAACTGATAGGATATGTGTTATGTTAATCACTGCAAAATTTTTAACGGAATAAACAAAGGTTTCACTTTTAATATGCTTTTGGTTGAATAATTTTATGTTCTTGTTCAATGGTATTATAGTTAAGAGCACTAACAGTGATATAATTGGTGAAATCTTCAATATGACTAAAATTATAATATCTAAATATCCTATATAATATAATACTTTAAATAGCTTTAATGCATTTTTCACACCTAAATAGTGTGGTAATGTGAACCTATTATTTACTATATCCTCTTCAACATCACAGATGTTGTTCGCAAGCATTATGTTTGCTATTCCACACATTGTAGGTATGGAAATTAAAAAGATATAGAATACTTCCATTAGGTTTATGCTAAAGGTTAACCTATTATTAGCATACATAAAAGAAACTATATTTTCATCAAATATATGAATGTAAACTGATAAAAATAAAATTATAAATCCCATAAATATACCTGAAAAGATTTCTCCTAAGGGTGTACGTGAAATTGGAATGGGTCCATAGGTATAAAGTATGCCTGCTAAGAATGAAACAATTCCAATTAAAAGTACCATTACATTAGTATTTAAAGTTAATAAAATTCCGAAAGAAATTGCCAGTGAAAGCAGTATGAAAATTATAGCTAAGGCTGTGGATTCTTTAATATCACCATGAATATTATTTTTATTCTCATGACTTCTCAAAGCTTTTTTGTAGTCGATATAATTGTTAATGCCTGTTGTAGCCATATCGAAGGCCAATAGTGATATACTCATAATAATAAAATTCTTTAAATTAAAGCTTTTATATCGATACTGTGAATACAGTGTTCCAACTATAAATGGTATCATACTAGCCAATTTTGTTTTAATCTCAATGAACTGAAAGAAACTATTTAAAGACAATCTAAAGCCTCCCTAATATAATTTGCTTAACTTTGAAATAATGTACCTATTTAATATTATTACTATTCCCAGGTTGTCCATATCTCTGGTACGTAACCCACGGTGGCTTGTTTTCCATTTCGAACTATGGGAGTCTTAAAAAGTTGTGGGTTTTCTAATAAAATTTCTTCTTTAGTCTCCTCTCCTCTTATTTTATCTAAATTTAATTTCTTATAATCCTTTGATTTTGTGTTAATTAAATTATTTAAACCTACAGAATTTTTAACACTTTGTAACTCACCCTTACTTAGTCCTTTAATTTTTAAATCTATAAATTGATATTTTATTGTTCTTTCCTTAAAATATCGCTCTGTCTTTTGTGTATCAAAACACTTTTTGGTTCCAAAACACTGAATGTTCATTTCTCCTAGTCTCCTTAAAATGTATTAGTATATGTTTTATGCTCCCACTAATTATAGCATTGATTACTCAACTACGCATACTCGTGACTTCAATTAATCCATATAAAAAATAACTAGTTAGTATGCTAATCTATTTTTTATATGCTAAAACTATAATATGATAATAGCCATTATCACTGTTGCAACTATTCCCAACGTAACAGGTATAAAATTCTTTCTAGCTACATCATAGGGTTCAACCTTACATATTCCGGCTGCAGCGACCACACTCCAAGGAATTATAGTTCCGCCACCTATCCAGATGGTTATTATTTGACCAAAAGCTGCCACCTTTTCTTTGTCTATAACAATGGCTGTTGAAAATGTGTGTGCTAAAGTGCCAACTATGGGAAGGCCCGCAAAACCTGAACCACTAAGGCCAAGAAGAGTACTTACTGCTGTTTGTATACCTATAACAGAATATTTGGATAAAGGTATCCTGCTAGCTGCATATATTCCTATATCACTTAAAATACCACTAGCACCATTACCCAGTATAGCACTTGCTGTGTTTTCACTTCCTAGAAAAAAGAAAGCACCGATAATAATGATTGGTGCGAATATACTTATACCAAACGCAAAACCACTTTTAATATATTTAGTGACTTCGCCTAATGATGTTTTAATATCAGTATGAACTATAGATGAAATTATCATTATTATTGCTGCAGTTCCACCTATCAAAGCTGTAGATTCTTTGCCTACTAATCCGTACCTTGTTATTAATATTATATCTATTATAAATGCTAAGGGAGTAGCTACTGCTATGAATTTGGGTCCCATAGACTTCATTTGCTTTAATCCTATGGTTTCAGTTGTCCTATCATTAACAATAATTTCTGCAAATTTATCTTTCCTCATAAGTATAAATGCTGTGGTTATAGTAACTATACTCATTACTCCCCAAAATGGAAGGCATCCCTTAATAAGCCCTAAGGGACTCTCTAAATTCGCAGTTTTAGCAGTTATGGATGGTGCCACTTGAAGAACAAAATCGCTAGATAAGGCTACACCATTGCCAAATATACATAAAACTACTGCAGCCCATACAGGAGATAATCCAGATTTTACTGCAACAGGCACCATTAAAGCCCCAACAAAAACCACTGCTGGTGTTGGCCAGATAAACAATGAAACCAAAGTCATAGTTATACCTAGAACAAAAAAAGACATGGTTTTGTTTATCATTAATTTCTTCATAGGTTTTATAATTAGCTCATCTGCACCAATGTCTGTTAATGCGCTAGACATTGCATTAACGAATGCAATAAGGACAACTACTTCAATAAATTCCTTACCAGATATCACTACTGCCTTATATATAATCTGAATAGCTTTCAGAACATCGCCTGTAAAGATATACCCTATTATACCAATGCCTAAAATACACGGAAGTATAACATCCTTTTTTAGTGTAATTATCACAATAATTATTAAAATGATGATTATATACGCATAATGGATTGTGTTTAAATTTATCATGTGTTTATATTCCTCCTACGTATTTAAAAACAATTAATTTTTATTATTTCCGAAAAGAATTTAAAACATGCAATATATAACAAAGCATATATTAATATATAAACAAAGCAAACATTCAAATATATTTCATGACTTTAACTATTATTTATGATAGAATTATGACTAACAAAAAATATTTCATAAAACAACGATATTTTTTAAACAAGGAGGCAAAGATGTTAAAAATTTGGGGAAAAATAATTTATGATAATAGAATTATTGAGGACGAAGTGTCAGTGTCGGATATTGACGACAGTTATCAAGAAAATTTAAAAGCATGCTTAACAGAATTATGTTATAAATTTGACATAGCAACTCCTTACTGGCTAAAATCAAATGTTAATGAATATAATAAAAGACGTAAAACTAGTTTTGATGAAAACAATTTTATAGAGGAAATTCACTTTGATAAATTTATGATAGAAGAATTAAAGGAAGATGAAAAATAGTGCCTGCGCAGGCACTATTTTATGTTTACTCATATCTAAGGGCATCAATTGGGTCTAACTCCGCTGCTTTCTTAGCTGGATATATACCAAAGAAAACACCAACTGCGGAAGAAAATAAAATAGAGCCAACTATTGCTGCCAAAGATATCACAGGTGTTATTCCTGCAAAGAATCCTATTATCTCTGCCCCGACAATTCCCAAAATCATTCCAATTATCCCTCCTATTAAGGATAGAATAACTGACTCAATTAAAAACTGCATTAGTATTATTTTAGTCGTAGCGCCTACTGCCTTTCTTATTCCTATCTCTCTTGTTCTTTCTGTTACGGATACAAGCATTATGTTCATTACACCTATTCCACCAACCAGTAGTGATATAGCCGCAACTGCACTTATGAATGCTGTGAATATTCCAAGAACACTATTAATTTGTTCGAGCACCGCTAATGCATTGTCCGCTGAATATATTTCCTTGCCTCTGTTATTATGCCTAGATTCTAACATTTTTATTGTCCCATTTCCTACGGATTCACTATTATCTTGTGAATCTGCAACTACAGTTATTGAACTTATTTTAAACTCCTTAGACTGTAGTGTACTTAAAAATGTTACTGGTGCTGTTATTATAATTGGTTTACCGGAATTTCCACCATTTCCAAAAGGAGAAGTTATTCCTTTCTCAACGCCTACAATAGTCATCTTTTTTATTAATGTGTTTTGTCCTATTTTAATACTCTGACCTACCACATCCGAATAACCAAATAAAGTAACGGCATCAGTTTCGTCAATTATGCCCACTGCTTCACCTTGCTCGTATTCTTTTTCATTAAAATATCTTCCAAAAATAATTTCTGTGTTATTTATATAGGCGAGATCTGGAGAACCTCCCCTCATAAAAGCATTTTTACTCTTCTTATCAGAAAAAACAGTGCCTTGAAGTTGAAAAGCAGAGCTTGCATATTTAACACTCTCAATTTTTTGTTTTATTTGTTTAACATCCTCTAGGGTTATATAATCTGTTGATTGAGCATTTTCTCCACTCACTTTAACTGTAACTGAAGAGGCTCCCAATTTTGCAAATTCACCTGTAATAGCCTTCTGACCACCTTGACCAAGAGACACGATTGTTATAACTGAACTTATACCAATTATTATTCCAAGCATAGTGAGGAAAGAACGCATTTTATTTGCCTTTATACTCTCTAAGGCTGTTTTTACACTTTCAAATATATTCATACTTTCACTCCCTTTATATAACGATTTTATGCTTAACAATAGAATCTGATACAATTTCACCGTCTCTAAACCTTACTATTCTATTTGTATGATTTGCAATATCAGTTTCATGCGTTACCATTAGAATTGTAGCTCCTTCATTATTCAAATCCTCAAATATCTTCATTATATCTTCTGAGGATTTAGAATCAAGGTTACCTGTAGGCTCATCTGCCATGATTACCGCTGGCGAGTTAACTATTGCTCTTGCAATTGCAGCTCGTTGTTTTTGTCCCCCTGATATTTCATTGGGCATATGGTGTACTCTATCTGATAGCCCCACTTTTTCAAGTGCGTAAAGAGCTTTTTCTTTTCGCTGCCTAGTAGGTATACCTGCGTACATCATAGGAAGTTGAACATTATCAAGTAAAGTAATTCTTGGAATAAGGTTAAATGATTGAAATACAAACCCTATTTCTTTATTTCTAATATGAGCAAGTTCATCACCGCTGAGAAGTGAAATATCACGCCCATTTAAAATATACTTACCACTATTCATTTTATCAAGGCATCCAAGTATATTCATCAAAGTAGATTTTCCAGATCCAGAAGCTCCCATTATTGCTGTAAACTCTCCCTTTTCAATTTTGAGATTAATATTTTTAAGGGCTGTAAATTTGAGATCTCCAGTTTTATATATTTTTATAAGGTTTTTTACCTCTAACATTTATATTCCTCCTTGTACTACCTTTGGTACAAAACAATTATCTTATATTTTATTTTGTTAATTCTTTTACGCTTGTGCCTTCCAAAATTGAGGTTGAGGGGTTCAAGATAACCTTTTCCCCTTTATTGATCCCTTTAGTTATTTGAACTTCAGTATCTGATTGGGATCCAATAGTTACCTGTCTTTCATGCACTACATTATCTTCAACAACGTATACTAAATTTTTACCGCCTTTTTCTACCTTTAATGCTTCTGAAGGTATTTTAATAGCACTTGCAACTTTACCTACTAATATGTCTACGTCCACATCAAAATCTATCTTTAAATCTGGAGCTTTATCTAAAATAGAAATTTCCACTGCTAAAGTTGTTTCACTTCCTGTTACTCCCACTGTTTTAATTGCTGCGGGGTCTATAAATGAAACACTCCCTTTGTATGTTTTATCTTCATTTTTAAGTATTACTTCTTGACCAATCTTAATTTTACTCGCATCATATTTTCCAAGGAAGGCTACGACTTTTAAATTTTCTATATCTTGAACTATTACCACTGCCTCCATACCATTGCCCACTGCACCTTCTATTGCCTTAAGTGTTGTTACAACACCTGCACTCGTAGATATAATTGAACTTTTATTTTCTGATAGTTTTTGTTTAGCAGAATTTAAGGATATTTCCGCTAGCTTTACAGAATTATCTGTTTGTTTTAACTTCTCTGAGGATAAAGGTGCTAAGGCGCTCTTTTGTTGTTTTAAGCTTTCTAATTTTGCTTTATCCGTTGGATTTGAACTTTTTTCCAAGGTTATAATCTCATTACTAAAATCTGAAATTTTACTTTTAATATCATCATTTTGATTGTACAAATCTTCTTTCTGGAGTACTGCATTATCATATTGGATTTGAGCTTGAGTAACTGTAGAAGCTAAATCTATAGTTTCATAAGTTACTAGGATATCACCTATTTTAACCTTGTCTCCTACTGCTACCTTAACTTTTTTGATTTTAGATTGAAGACCATAATATTCTTTACTATTTTTTGAATTCACCGTTGCGGTGGTAGATATATAAGATTTAAGTTCTCCAACTTGAGCTATTGAAGTTTTTATGTTTGTAATTTTACTAGCCTTCTGTTTTTCATATATTAAAAAAATACCAATTAAAATGCCTATTACAATTAAACCATAAATTACTGCTTTCTTTTTCATTATTATTCTCCTTCTTCTATGATCTTTAATTTACTCTTGATATCTTACTCGTTCTCTATATGTCTGTTAATGGGTAAAAGATTTATTCTAAACACAATTTAATACTTATATTATACTTTATTGTTATAGACCCTTTCTAAAGCATTTCTTAATTTCCCTAAAATATACACACAAACCAAAATGTATTAAAAAATTTCATATATACCTTAAAGATTCCATAAAAAATAGCAGTAGAACTTAAAAAATGTCCCACTGCTGTTTATTAATCCATATTTTTATCATAAAAATCTAAATAAGAATAATTTTCTCCGTTCTTTTGCCAACCTAAAATAGAATTCATATTTACATTTTGTGCTGCTCTAAAAATAGATTTATCAACATCACTAAAATTTTTCTTTAACTCTTTAACTAAATCTTTAATTTCATGGCGCTTGTTTCCTATCTTTTTAGCCGCAACCATACAAGCACAATTAAGTGGCCAAATACCACTATTTTGAATGAAATCTTCAATGTATTGTTCTTCAATATAATAAAGAGGACGAATCAATTCCATATCTCCAAAATTTTGTGACTTTAATTTTGGAAGCATAGTTTTAAAGTTTCCTGAATATAGGATATTTAACATAGTAGTTTCAACTACATCATTAAAATGGTGTCCAAGGGCAAGTTTATTACAACCCAACTCCTCTGCTTTCGCATATAAAGCCCCCCGACGCATTTTAGCACACATGTAACAAGGATAATCCTTTGCTATGTTATCAATTATATGAAAAACACTTGAATCAAATATATTCACTGGGATATTTAAATAGTTACAGTTATCAATTAATAGTTCTTTTATATTCTTATGATAACCAGGATCCATTGCGATAAACTCTAATTCAAATTTAACACTACCATAATGTTGTAACTCTTGAAATAATTTAGCCATTATTAAACTATCCTTACCACCAGAGATAGCAACAGCAATTTTATCACCTTGGGAAACTAATTTATAATCTACTATAGCTTTAGTGAATTTTGCCCAAATATGTCTTCTATAGGTTGTAATAAGACTACGTTCTATTTCCGCTAGTGTCTTCCTTTCATTTAATGGAACTCTTATTTCACAACCTTCTCCTGCAATACTACTCATAAAATCACCCCTCTTTTACATTAGAATATTATAACATACTAAAGAAGAGTTTTCTAATTTTTCAATGTGAATTCTGAATTTGTAATTTTGAAATTATTTTTTAACCCAGTGGTAATATATACTTGTTTGTCTTTAGTTATAAAAATACCTTCTACTCCTGGCATAGTATTTATAAACTTCATTCCCTCCTCTAGTCCTAATGAAAATACACTAGTAGAAAGAGCATCTCCATCAATTGATTTTTCACTTATTATGGACACTCCTGCTATAGAATTATCACAAGGGTATCCTGTGCTAGTATTTAAAATATGATGATATTTCACACCATCTTTCTCAAAATACCTTTCATAAATGCCAGAAGTAACTATAGATTTATTTTCCACTTCAATCATTCCAATAATATCTCCTCTTTGAGTAAACGGATCTTGAATTCCTATTTTCCAAAGAGTATTAGTAACATTTTTACCCATAGCAAATACGTTACCACCAAGATTTATAATAGCATGTTCTACATCATTTTCTTTCAAAACTTTTGATACTGCATCTGCAGTGTAACCCTTAGCTATAGCTCCTAAATCTATTATCATACCCTTATTTTTAAGAAATGCTGTTTTGTTTTTTTCATCTAATATTAAATTTTTATAATTTATTAGAGCTTTTTTTTCATCAATTTCTTTTTTCGAAGGTAATCTTGCAGAATCTGTCCCTATTCCCCATAATTTCACAAGAGGTCCTACGGTTATATCCATTTTTCCACCTGTTAGTCCTGCAAATTTCAAACCTTCTTTAAGCACTTCCATAGTTCCATCAGAAATTTTAATCGGCATTTCTCCAGCTGTATTATTTATATTTATAACCTCACTAGTCTCTTTATTTATGCTCATTGTATTTTCAATTTCGCTAATTCTTTTGAAAGCTTTGTCTAATACTTCAGTAGATGACTTATCATAAATTTTAATTGTACACACTGTACCCATTAAAAACTCGGTATTAGAAATTGGCTCTACTGGTTTTACAACTTTTTTAGAACATGCAGACAAGATTATAGCTAGCATTACAAATATTGCAATAGTCTTAAGTTTTCTTTTTTTCCATGAAAAAATCATAATCGTCCCCCTGTTTTTCTCAATAAGAAAGACTTTAGACCTAAGTCTAAAGTCTTTCTTATTGAAATTGTTATTTTATTTTCTCATAGCCTTAGCTTCTGCATATAAAATTTTAAAAGTTTTTGAAATCCCAGTTGCGCCACTAACTGTTATTGCCTCATCATCTTTTAATGCAGCTTCAGTTAATTTAGTATAAGCTTCTGCTGGAGAAACACCTGCGGTTGCTTTCATTTTTTCGTATGCTGGATCTTCACTCTTTTTAACGCCAGCTTTATTAAGTTCCATATATTCTACTTTAGATATCTTTCCATCTGTATAAGTTACTGTTACCTCACCTTTCCAACCACGTTCGTCAAAATCTTTAGCTGAAGCTTTATATACTTCTGGTGCCTTAACTTCTGCTGTTGCAGCTTCTGTAGTTTCTACTTTTGCAGGTGCTGTAGCTTCTACAGTTTCTGCCTTTTTACCACAACCACCCAATATGGAAAGTGTCATTACACCAGCAGCTATTATTGACATAATTCTTATGTTTTTCATTAAAATACCCCCTATTTTAAATCGATTTCACTAAATATATTTAACTTATTATACTATTTTTATTAAAAATAGTCAATTTCAACTATTCTTTTCTTTTGTTTTCACCCATACTATATGCCCCTCAGTTTGAAAATTTTTTATTAGGATTATCTTCACTGAAAAAAATAGTTTATAATGTCTAAACTGTAAAATTATTAACTTTACTAGTTAAAACTTTATCATAATAATATAATCTGTGCAAATAAAGAAACATTTTGTTCATTAAAACTACGTTTTGTTAATTTAGTTCATGAATGATTATAATAGATGTATCAATATCTATTATATATAAATATTGGACTAACTATTTAACAAGGTATATCCAATATTTGTTATCATTAATATTGTAGCATAGGAGGCAACGATTTAATAACTAATAGAGTTATATAGGGAGTGATTTATTTGGATTACGAAGTTCTAAAAACGATCACTCAAGAAATTAGAGACAAATATTTAAAAGAAGAATTAGGGGAGGAAAAGAGTAGAGTAATCGATAAATATTGCCTTACCTGTAATGAAAATTTATATTGGCAAAGAGGCTTTATAGAAACGGAAATATATAATATGGAATTTATTAAACATAAAAGTACTGGGATTGTTATTGCCCTTAGAAATTTATGTAATATTGACAAAATAGAAGAGTTCATTAAATTATGCAATTATTTAGAAAATAGAGATGTTTTAGAAAAAGACTACATTATTCAAGGATTAGATTAATGTGCTAACAAGTGCCAGAAAAATCTAGCACTTACTTATTTCAGAAATTAAAACATCAAAAAAAATGAACCTCAAAATTAAGAGGTTCATTTTTTTATTATAATTAATTTTAGTATCCTTTTATAAATATATTATTTAATAATGATTTTATGGTAGATATATATTTATCTATCAAATAGACCGCCAGTTTTCTTAGTGCTCCTTGCTGCCTTCATTTTTTTACCAATTATTTTATCTGGTCTTGAAACTCCACCCTGCTCGGAACTTGTCTTCTTCTTTTCTTCAATAATTTTTTTCATCATTTCAATATTATTAGTTGACATATATTTTCCTCCTTTTGCAGCAAATCAAAGAATGTTAAATACTATAGAATTTATGTTTTAATTTATAATTTCTACATTTTTAATTTTATACTCAAACTTAACTTGTTGTTTTCCCTACTAATCAGTTTATCTTAATTCTTCGAAAATTTCAACATAATATTGAAATGCATAAGAGTTTTTATGCAAATGTATGTTATATTTCTGAAATACATTAAGTTTCTTACTAAAAAATATTAATAAGTAATCTCGTGTAGCTTAATTAGCACATTTTTATATCCTGGTTTTATAATTTCATTATTATATAAACTTTCATAAGTTACATTATCAATATCAAAGCACAATGCTTTTGAGAAATTGCTTCCATAAAGCTTTTTAATAAACATCTCATAATCTTCTTTAATTAAAGTATAATGCTTTTCATCATAATAATATACTTTAGTATCATTATGCAACTTTTCTATAATTACATATAATTGATAAATATAGCTCAGTTCTTTTAAATCTAATTTTTTTTCGAGAGCCGCAATTGCTTTAGCATAATTAAAGTTCATAGGTACAGGATATATAGTAATCTTATTCCCACTATCAAATTCTTTTAACATTCTTAAGCTTTGAAATAAAGTTGTGCATATATCTAATCTAATAATAGTAGCATTCTCACTGAGTTTTATAGCTTTATTTGCTTCCTGATACTCCCTTTTATCCTTTTCAATTTTACTTTGCGTTTCAATAGCTTTACCAGTAGATTTTTTATTTATGATGTAACTAAAAATGCCACCTAAAATAGCTCCAGTTATAATAGAAATAGATGATATAAGTGGATTTATAAGATGATCAGGTATTAATGCCAATACCTCTACCATGGCAACATCTCCTTTGTTAAAAAGTATTTTCTACAATATGATTTCCTTATGATCTTTTTCTATTCAACTACTTTTATATGATTTTGACATACTAGTAATATTTTAAATTTTTGCTTATATCATATAAAAATCAATTAATATACATTAAATTTTGACAAGACAATGATAACTAGAGTATTCTTTATATATAAAGCTAATATAAATCAGATTCTTATCAAAAATTGAAAATATGCTTTAGAGTAATTTTATTGAAGGAGACTACAATCGCATGATTACACAAAATGATAATAGAGGACAAATAAGAAGTAATATATCTATAGGCATTACAGTTGACGTTGTATTAAAAAAAGACCAAAGAACAACTACACTAACTAGAGGTGTAGTAAAGAGGTTGTTAACAAATTCAGCTGTACACCATAGGGGTATAAAAGTTATGCTAGAAGATGGACAGGTAGGCAGAGTCCAAGCTATTATATCCAAATAAACAGGAACATTTTTAAGTTGAAAATCAAGTTATCATCATTGTTAATATTTAATGGAACTTGATTTTTTTAATTTTATTATAAATTTTCCTTGCATTATTTAATATTATGTTATACAATGAAAGAGTTACTTAGTAGAAACAACATATTTTTAAGATTACAAACTACTTGCCAATACGTAGCGAAAAATCGGATCATTAATCACATAACAAGAGAAGCATGAATTTTACAATTTCAATTCTTTAATTCTTACCCTCTTCATTCTAAAATTTCTTAATGAATCCTTATTAAAAGTTTTGTTAAATAACGTACTGATAACACTTATAGCATATATTAATTTGTTATAAGTTGATTTAAACTTAAATTTAAGGCATTAACAATTAATAATTGTTTTTGATCTTATTTATAAACAAGGAGGTGTTTTTATGAGAAAAGATGAATTAGTTGAAATTACAGAAGATGTAATTAATGAATGTTTAGAATGTTTAGACTAATAATAAAAAGCAAATCTATCACTGTTGCCGCTGTAGTGAAGATTTCTTTTTTTTTATGATGTTATTGTTAAATTTTTAACTATCAATATACTTTGAATAATATTGACCACTAAAAAATATTTTTAAAAATAGTTCCACAAATAGAGGAAATTTCTTTTAAGCAGAGAATATATAACAGTACAGAATATTCTGTACTTGAAAGGGAGGGCATAAAATGTTAACGATTTCTTTTATTAGTGGTGACAAAGAATTACTAGATTTAAAACAATCTGAATCTGATCTGTTTAAAAGTTGGTTTTACAATTTTGAAAACTCCAGACCCCATGAGGTTAATACAATGGGTAAAAAATATTTGTTTAACAAAAAGGCGATAGCTTATATTGAGATAGAGCCTTAGGTTTTATCATTTCATCAAATCAATGAATAATTCTTGATATTAATTAAAATAAAGTAGAAAAAACTGCATCTCTTATGGGTGCAGTTTTTTCTACTTTAAGTCAGCTATATAACTAATTTTATTATTTAAACTCTAGTTCTACTTGAACAATTTCTGAGGATGTTCCTATTCTTATAGGAGGTCCCCAGGTTCCAACCCCGCTTGAAACCACAACATTATAATTCCCCTTTGTAAGTAATCCAAAATCATTTTCAAATAATCTTTTAGTGACAATATTAGCTGGTAACAATTGCCCATTATGGGTATGACCTGAAAATTGAAGGTCAACCCCCGCTGTTTCTCCTTCGCTAAAATTTACTGGCTGATGATCGATTACAATAATAGGTAAAAGTTTATCTGTATCTTTAAGCAATTCATCCATCTTTTTTCGTTTAGTTTTAGAGTATCTCTCATAGGATAAATCCTCTCTGCCCACAATGTAAAAACTATCCTCGATTTTCACCGTTTTATCCCTTAATAGATTAAAACCTGCGGAATTTTCATATTCATAAGCAATTTTATCTATGGAGCCTCCATAATACTCATGATTACCAAAAACAGCAAAAACTCCATATTTAGAATGTATTTTTTGGAATTCTATGCCCATGTCTTGATCAATAAAAGGCTCTATATAATCATCTACAATATCACCAGCTAGTATTACTATATCTGCGTTTAATTCATTTATTTTGATTACCATCTTTGAAAGTCTCTGTTTATCAACTATGTCGCCAAGGTGTAAATCCGAAAGCATAACAATATTTAATTTCTTTAATTGGCCTGCATCCTTGTTGATTTTCAATGCATACTTAGTCGTTTTAATATTTGTAGCATTGTAAGTTCCGTATATTAACAAGACAGCTACAATAATAATTGCCCCAACATTAGACACCAAATATATTTTTTGTAAAACTTTGGCACCTATGAATGAAAATCTTTTAATACCTAAAATTAATTTTACAATATCAATGACTCCTAATAGTATTATGAAATATAAAAATGCTGAAAGCCAGTAACCGCCTAATATATTAAGAAACTTTTCAAAAAAATGCGGCACTTTATCTTTACTAATTCTTGCTGTTATAAAAGACAAAGCAATAAAAATAAACATTGCCCAATATAAATATATACTAATTTTGGGGATTACTGTGTTTATAAGTAACCACCCTTTTTTACCAACATAAATATTGGCAGCTATAAAGATTAAGAAAGAAAAAAATATTTGAAAATAAATCATTTGTTCCTATTGCCTCCAAACTTAAATATTTTCGGTTTATCTTTTAGTATTTTAACATCATCTACATAGGATATAGGTGGATATAGAAGGTACACTTACCTCATTAACACAAGTCTTAGGTCCTTTACGTACTCCTGCTTTATTTACTTCATATTCATTGGCTAAAACTCTCCACTCATAACAATCGGGTAAAAGAACTTTTATATCTGTTTTGTTAGAATTATGAATTATAATTAATTTATTGTACTCGTTTTTAAAGGTGGATGTTAATTCATAAGCTATACAATTACAAGGTGTATCAAGGAATACTAAAGACTTTCTTACCTCATAAGCATTGTCTAATGTCATAACCTTTTGGCTTTTTCTTAAAGCAATTAACCCCTTTATATATTCATAAGTTTCTGCAAACTCAGATTTCCTATTCCAACATATTTCATTCACAGTGTCACCGGCATTATAGCTATTATGATTTCCTTGCTTAGTCCTTAATATTTCCGACCCACCTTGAATAAAAGGTACTCCTTGGGAGGTAAGTATTATAGATAAAGACAATCTATTCATTTTTTCTCTTTCTAAAGGAGTATTATTAGGATTGCTTTTTTCAAATTTATCATATAAGCATAAATTATCATGCGCACTTACATAGTTTATTGATTCTCCAGGTTCTTTCGCGAAATCACATATTTTGTCATTGTATTTGATACCACCAACAATACCTTTTTTCACTTCGAGTTCAAAGCCCACTCCACCATTTACAAATCCCACCTGGCCTCCATCATTGTCTCCCTTTACGGCATTTCTCATAGCATCATTAAAGAGTGATACCTGCATACCCTTTTGACTACCTTTTATTAGTTGCAACGATGAAGGTAATGATGATGGCCCACCTGTCCATGGTTCACCATAAATAACGATATTTGGATTAATAATTTTTGCTTGCTTAATTACCTCTTTCATTGTATCAATATCATGAAGAGCCATTAAATCAAACCTAAATCCATCGATTTTGTATTCCTCTGCCCAAAATGCGATACTATCTACTATGAATTTTTTCATCATTGGTTTCTCTGACGCAGTTTCATTACCACAACCAGAACCATTAGTATAGTTGCCGTACCAGTCTTTTCTATAATAATATCCCGGCACTAATACTTCCATTGGTGAATTTTCAAAATCAAAAGTGTGATTATACACAACATCCATGATTACGCAGATACCATTTTCATGTAGTGTTTGAATCATAGTTTTAAACTCTCTAATTCTTACAGTGCCATCTTGGGAGTCCGTAGCATAAGAACCCTCGAGAACATTAAATAAATAAGGATCATATCCCCAATTATATCCGCCTACCGTTTCATCCACAGTGGCAAAATCATAAACAGGTAATAGATGAACATGAGTTATTCCAAGATCTTTAAGGTGGTCCAGACCTGTAACAACACCTTTAGAGGTTTTAGTGTTTTTTTCTGTAAAAGCTAAATATTTCCCTTTGTTTTTAATTCCTGAGTCTTCTGATACTGAAAAATCTCTAACATGAAGTTCATAAATTACTAACTCAGTTCTGTTAATTGGTAAAGGTCTTTTATGATTTTCCCAATTATGTGGATTTATAGAATTGAAATCAACAATCATACTCTTCTTACCATTTGCATTTGCACCTTTGGTATATATATCTTGTGTTTCCTTTTCAATCCCAGAGTTTGTTACTAAATAATTATAATATTTATTTTTAAAATCACCATGGAGACTAAGGAACCAAACCCCTTTTTCTCCTTTATTCATGACATGTTTTTTCTTTATCTCAGCATTGAAAGTCTCATACACAACTACTGAAATCTCTTCCGCATTAGGTGCCCAAACTTTAAAAGTAGTGCCATGAGTAGTATAAACTGCACCTAAATCATTTCCATTATAAGTGAAGTTGTTGCTTTCTAATACTTCATTCATTATCTAATCTCTCTCCTTAAAAATAATAAAAACTATAGTGATACGCTCTATTCATATTATGCAAGTACACTTAAAAAATAACTCTAGAAACCTAGAGTTATTTAGTTGATTCTCTTTCAACTAATTTTGTATCAATAATATAATTAGTTATATATTCCTTTTCATTTTCTAATTTATTAATTAATAGTTTAACTGCAAAATAACCTAATTCTTCAGAATTAATATCCACTGAGGATAGTGAAGGATTTCTGTAAGCAGTTAAGGGGGTATTATTAAAACCAACAATTGAGATATGATTTTGCGACATTTCACTAATAGCTTTTGATGCGCCAAAGGCAATCAAATCATCAGTAGTGACAACCGCTGTAGGATTTGAGTTTTCTAAAATTTTTTTCATAGCCTCATAACCACTAGTTTCTGTGAACTCCGCTACTTGAATCATATTTTCGTCTATTTTTACACCAATATTCTCCATTGCTTTTTTATAACCCTCTAATCTATTTATAGTAACATTAAGTGTAGGTGAACCACCTATAAATGCGATTTTCCTCTCACCCTTTTGTATAAGATAATTTACAACACTGTACATGGCATGAAAATTATCATTATCAACCCATAATAATCCTTCGGTATCTTCTGGTTTACCAATTACTACAAAAGGATAATCTGACTCTTTTAAATATGCAATACATTTGTCATTCTTTCTTACTACAGGCAAAATAATCCCATCAACTCTTCTGCTATTCATTAAACTTGCTATGTACTCTACTTCTTGATCTTCATTATTACTGTAGGTATACATAATATAATATCCTTTTTTTTGAGCATAATGACTTATGCCCCTCATAATTTGAATAAAAAATGGATTAACAAATAAATCTTCATCTGTATTAGGTAAAATAAGTCCTATAGTTTTTGTTGTTTTACTAACTAAGCTCCTAGCTATTGCATTAGGATGATAATTCATTTCCTTCATTGCTTTATAAACCTTTTGTTTTGTTGCATCACTAATTTTGGGATTATCCGCAATTACTCTGGAAACCGTAGATGGTGATACATTTGCTATCTTTGCTACTTCTCTTATAGTTACTGACATGAAAACTTCACTTCCTACTTTCTAAAAATATTATATACTAATTATATTATTAAATGTAATTTTGTGCAAGGATAGCTTATATAAAGGTTAGATATAATACAGAATAAATAAGTAGTATATTAATTTGTTTTGAGTTATGTCTAATTATATTTAAACTCATTGATATTATATTGTGCAATCGGTTGCAAAATTATTTAACTTGATTATAATGTTTCGCTTTATATTCTGTCAATAGCAATATTGTTTTACTTATATTACTATTTCTACTTTTGCTACCCTTATTTTGTTACACCATTGAAATCATTGAATGCATACTAATTTTTTTTTCAAGAGACAAGGTTCTCTTTAATAAAAAAATAATAGAAATTATTTTGTGCAAACGCATTCACAAATCATCAATTTTATATTATTATATTAAAGTAAGGTTAATTTATTTTGTTAATATTGTTATTTTGATGAAATCATAATTTTTAACTTCTACTTATAAGCTCAAAACATTATATCTAAAACCATTAAGTAAGAACCTTTATTACTATAGTAATTTACATAAACATAAAGGAGGAAGCTATGCACAACATTAAAGGATTTATATTTGATTTAGATGGGGTATTAGTTGATACGGCAAAATATCATTATTTAGCATGGAGGCGATTAGCGGAAGAACTTAATATTGATTTTTCACTGCGAGACAATGAAAGATTAAAAGGTGTAAGCAGAATGCAATCATTGGAAATCATATTAGAGATAGGTAATATCACATTGAATGATGCGACAAAAATTGAACTAGCACAAAAAAAGAATAATTGGTATGTGGAGTATATTTCTAAATTAACTCCAGAGGATATTTTACCTGGGGTCATAGGTTTCTTAGAAAGTGTGAGGGATAATGGTATAAAAGTTGCATTAGGTTCTGCAAGTAAGAATTCTATGCTTATTCTTGACAAGTTAAATTTAACTAATTACTTTGATGCCATAATTGATGGCACAAAAGTGTCTAAAGCAAAACCTAATCCTGAAGTTTTCTTAAAAGGTGCTGAGGCTCTTAATCTATTGCCTAACCAATGTATTGTTTTTGAAGATGCAGAAGCTGGGGTGGAAGCTGCCATTAATGCAGGAATGTATTGTATTGGAATAGGTTCTAAAGATGTATTGAAAAAAGCTCATTTAGTCCTTTCAGGATTTTATAATATGACTTTTGATAAATTAGAACTATAAGTATCAGATTAATTAATAATTGTTAATTTAACAGGAGGGTTTTAATGGAACACTATTATAAATTAAATGAATGGAATATTATTGAACAAGGATTTAATTCCGATAAAAATGAAATATCTGAAAGCATATTCAGTTTAGGCAATGGATATATGGGACAAAGAGCAAATTTTGAAGAAGAATATAGTGGTACATCTTTACAAGGAAATTATATAGCTGGGGTTTATTATCCTGATAAAACAAGGGTAGGCTGGTGGAAAAATGGATATCCAGAATATTTTGCTAAGGTTTTAAACTCAACAAATTGGATTGGTATAGATATTAAAATTAATGACATTACTTTAGATCTTGCTAAATGTACTGTAAAAGAGTTTGAAAGAGTTTTGAATATGAAAAAGGGCTATTTACAAAGAAGCTTTAAAGCTACACTTTCAAATGGTAATGAGATTGAAGTAACTTCTAAAAGATTTATTAGTATGATTCGTGGGGAAATAGGAGTAATAAAGTATGCTATAAAACCATTGAATTTTAGTGGTAAATTAGAAATAACACCTTACCTTGATGGGGATGTTATGAATTCTGACTCCAATTATGATGAGAAGTTCTGGGATGAGATTTCCAAAGAAGTTAACCCTTACGCAGGATATTTGCTATTAAAAACCAAAAAATTAGATTTTCATATCTGCACATATATGAACTATGAAATAACTGTTAATGATAAAATAATTAAACCTGTTATCGCATTAAATCAAAGTGAAAAATATGTTGCCAGTACCGCTTTAATTTATTGTAATGAAAATGACGAAGTTATAATTTATAAATATGTAGCTAATACTTCATCACGATATTATGATATATCCAAATTAGTCCGAATAACTAAAGAGCTTTCTAGCAAAGCGAAAAAAGATGGATTTGAAATGTTATTAAAAGAGCAAGCTGATGCTTGGAAGGAAAAATGGAAGGAAAGCGATATAGTTATAGAAGGTGATATTTCTGCACAACAAGGGATTCGATTTAATATATTTCAATTAAATCAGACCTATACTGGAGAAGATCATAGGCTAAATATAGGACCAAAAGGTTTCACTGGTGAAAAATATGGTGGAAGCACTTATTGGGATACTGAAGCTTACTGCATCCCCTTCTACCTAAGTACTTCTGAAGAAAAAGTATCAAAAAACCTATTATTATATAGATATAAGCAGTTAGATAAAGCCATAGAGAATGCTACAAAGTTAGGCTTTACAAATGGGGCAGCATTGTATCCAATGGTAACAATGAATGGTGAAGAATGCCATAATGAGTGGGAAATAACGTTTGAGGAAATTCACAGAAATGGAGCCATAGCTTATGCTACATACAATTACGTGAACTATACTGGAGACAAGTCTTGCCTTGGTGAATTTAGTTTTGAAGTACTTGCAGCAATATCAAGATTTTGGGCTCAAAGAGCAACTTTCTCTAAAAGTAGAAATAAATATGTGATTCTAGGGGTTACTGGGCCTAACGAATATGAAAACAATGTAAATAATAACTGGTATACAAATAGAATTGCCTGTTGGACTTTAACGTATACACTAGAGGTTATAAATTATCTAAATCAAAATGAGCCTGAACGGTTAAGTGAACTTAATAAAAAGCTTAATTTTAAGGACGATGAAATTATTACTTGGAAGAATATTATTGAAAATATGTACTATCCATGCAATGAAGAACTTGGGATTTTCCTTCAACAAGATGGATATATGGACAAAGAACAGATATTAGTTAAGGACCTAGATAAAAAAAATCTACCAATAAATCAAAAATGGTCATGGGATAGAATATTACGCTCTTGCTTTATCAAACAAGCAGATGTACTTCAAGGCATTTACTTATTCGAACAGGATTATAATACTGATACAATTAAAAGAAATTTTGATTTCTACGAACAAAGAACAGTTCATGAATCTTCCTTATCCCCTTGCATTCATACTATTTTGGCTGCAAAAATAGGTAATTATGATAAAGCTTATGAAATGTATTTAAGGACTTCTAGACTTGACCTTGACAATTATAACAATGACACAAAGGATGGTTGTCACTCCACAAGTATGGCAGGAACATGGATGGCGGTAGTTCATGGTTTTGGAGGGCTTAGGGTTATAGATAATAAACTAGTTTTAAATCCAATCATTCCAGATCACTGGAAATCATGCTCCTTTAAAATAATTTTTAGAGGTGCACTTCTGAACATTAAATTTAATGCAGACTTTCTTCAAATACAAAATGAAAAGGACGTAGCAGTAGATTTATCAGTGTATAAAAAAGATTATAGGCTAAATGGAAATGATTTATTAGAGGTCAAAATATAATACAGCTTATATTGTACCAAAAGCCTTAGCATTTATTTTAATCGCTAAGGCTTTTACTGTTTACTCATGACACTTATTTTGATAAAATTAGAGAGGTTTACATTATTATTAATTAAATAAACACAAGATGAATTAATCAATGGAGGGTAATGATGACTTTTACTAATATAAAAATTAAAGCAATAGCCGATAGGATTATGAATAGAGCAGTTAAAAGTGGCTTTAAGAAGGATGAAATGGAGGATTTTTATATAGAATCACTGCTGAAGCAAACTACGTCTCCTAGAATCAAAGAGTTTATTGAACTATCCTATTATAAGGGTATATTTAAAGGACTTCAATATTCGGAAACCTTAATTAATTTAAATATTGCACAAGAGTGTACTAGAAGTTCAGTAGATGAATTTCAAAAATGTAATACTGAATTGATTAAAAGACTAGAAGATCTTAATAGCATGGTTTTTAAGATTAAAGAACCACCCCAAAATACGGGTAAAATAATTCAAGATGGAAGAAGCTTTGTTTCCTATAAGAACAAATTTATAAGTAACATTAAGGATGCAATAAAAATGGCATTGGATAATAAAGCTTATCTAGAAAAAAAGTAGTTATAATACTTTTTTTCTAGATAAAAGATATACTTATAAATTTTCATCATATAATATAGTAATATAACTATAAAGAAGATGATGATAATATGAATGAAGACGGCAGCTATTATATTAGGTTAAATAGTAGGGTGGAAAAAATGATTAGAGCCTCAGAATTTTTAGGTTCTGGTCATAATGGAATAGTATATTTACTCCCTAACCAAAGAGTAATTAAAATTTTTAAAGATAAAAGAATTTGTGACAAGGAATATAACATTTTTATGAAAACTAGAAAAAGCAAATACTTTCCTAAAGTCTATGAACATGGAGATTACTACATTGTACGAGATTTGGCAGATGGACAGCGCCTAGATAAGTATATCAAGAAGCATGGTATCACTAAAGAAATTTCACATAACCTTGTGAAGCTTATTGTGGAATTTAAGAGGCTTAATTTTAAAAGGCTAGATATTAGATGTAAAGACTTGTACTTAAAAGAAGGTTTTTCAATTACTGTAATTGATCCTAAAAATAATTATTCAAAAAAAGTGAATTACCCCAGACATCTAATGAAAGGATTAAACAATTTAGGTGTATTAAACGAATTTTTATCGGTAGTTAGTGAGGTCGACCCTGAGTTTTATAAGCTATGGGATTCTAATTTTAAGCAGTATTTAGAAACGACTATTAAATAAGTCACAATGGTCTAAAATAGCATAAGAGGCTGAAACTCAATAAAATTTCAGTCTCTTATCCTATTGTATTATTATAAGACATTTAAATCTTTCAATTCATCTAGGAATTCTTGAAAGTTTAAGACCCTAGAAGCATCTAATATGATTTTTGCACTTCGGAGCATTTTTTTATCTTCCGTAACAAGTGTATAGTCTTTATTATTTTCACATAGCTCAATTAGACTATAGTCATTTATAGAGATTTTCTCTCCATTAATAAAATATATATTTTTGTTCTTCTCATACTTAATAAAAGCATCACGTAATCTCTCTTCATTGTCGTTAGGACTGTTATTGTTAACAATATGCCCTAACAATTTCAAAAATTTATTAGAGAGTATAAAGTCTTCCTTGAATTTTATATACTCTTTTACAGATAATTCTCCAGCAATATCTTCGGAAATTTTAAAATCAATAAATTCTATATTCTCAATAGAATCCAGTAAGGTAGGATATTTATTCCACACTTTTATTACAATATTAGTATCCAATAAATACTCTTTATAAATCATTTTTTTATCTCCTTCTAGAATAAATCTATATTAGATTTTCAATAAAAAGATATCTTTATTTTTATTCTTCCCATTAATTTTAAAATACCATTAGTGTACATTTTAATCACCTACTATTATTTATTAATATTATATTCGCTAATAAATAAATGGTTAACTATTATTAAATTTCTTAGAAATTTAACCTTGATAAATATAAGTAATGGCACTATAATTTAGATGCACTGTAGTTTAAATAGTAGTATTTGATTTTGTAACATTATATAATGAAAGGAGTAGCTGCTTTGCAGCTAAAAATAAAAATATGGAAGTACATGTATTTTTAAAAGGTAGTAAAGAAGCTGTTATTTATAAAGGGGATAGAATTGATGTATTGGATTTTGAAATGAACAAAGTTAAATATAAACAAATTAGATATTTTAGAAAAGGCATCAGTAAAAGTGAACTAGTAGAAGAAGAAGGTATCAACAAAATAGTTAAAGTTGAGTTATAGTAATCTTACAACAACCCTAAAGGGATAGTGGTTTACCGCTTTATTAATAAATACCTACATCCAATACATGGATGTAGGTATTTATTATAGTTTACTATTTTCTTTTTTTGTTTTTAGCTTTGTTTTTATTTTCTTGTCTACTTCCAAAGCTTACCTTATTCCCAGTTATTGTAGGTTTGTTTTTCTTTTTATAGTTTTTATCTTTAGTATTATCTTTAGTCGTACCTTTTATATTTCTTTCTTTTTCTCTATCCTTTTGTTGCTTTGGTTTTGCGTTTGAGGTACTTAAATATTCCATATTTTTTTGACCCCTTGGTTTTACTAAACACTTAGGTCCGTAACCAATTAAATCTTCCCTATTTGCTTCTATTAAAGCTGAGTATACTAAATCATATTTCATAGGATCTCTATATTGAAGCAATGCCCTTTGCATAGCTTTTTCATGCTTGGTTTTAGGTACATGGACTTCTTGCATAGTTTCAGGATCAATTCCTGTATAAAACATGGTTGTTGATGGTGTTCCTGGAGTTGGATAAAAATCTTGAACTTGTTCAGGTTGATAATTAGTATCCCTAAGGTATTCAGCTAGTTCTACAGATGAACTTATGTTGCATCCTGGGTGGCTAGACATTAAATAAGGAATAAGATATTGTTTCTTTCCTATTTTTTCAGTAGCCTTATAAAATTTCTCTCTGAATTTATCATAAGTTTTCCCAGCTGGTTTGCCCATGAATTTTAAAACTTTGTGAGATACATGCTCTGGTGCAACTTTTAGCTGCCCACTAACATGGTGCTCAATAAGCTCATTAAAGAAGGTATCATTTTTGTCTGCCATAATATAGTCATAACGTAATCCTGAACGTACAAAAACTCTTTTAACATTTGGTAATTCTCTAAGCTTTCTGAGTACGTTTAAATACTCCATATGATCAACATTTAAATTCTTGCATGGAGCAGGATGTAAACATTGCTTATCTTTGCAAGCACCTACTTTTAATTGTTTATCACATGCGGGCTTTCTAAAATTGGCGGTAGGCCCTCCTACATCATGGATATATCCTTTAAAGCCCTTTAATTTTGTAATTTCTACTGCTTCCTCTATTAATGAATTTTCACTTCTGCTTTGAACAATTCTACCTTGATGAAAGGTTATAGCGCAGAAAGCACAGCTACCAAAACATCCTCTCGAACTAACTAAACTGAACTGAACTTCCTCTATAGCTGGTATTCCACCAAATTTTTCATACATAGGATGATAATTTCTTTGGTAGGGCAAGCCATAAACAACATCTAACTCTTCCCTAGTAAGAGGCATTTCTGGTTTATTTTGCACAAGATACTTATTAGTATGCTTTTGGACTATAACACCTCCCCTAATAGGGTCTTGCTCATCATACTGTATTTTAAAAGCCTCTGCATATTTTTTCTTATCATTGCAGACTTCCTTATAAGATGCTATTTCAACATGTTCACCTATATTTTCTATATTCTCTGTTACATAACAAGTTCCAAGTTCATGTGTAATATCTTTTATATCTATACCTTCATTTAATTTATTTGCAACGTTAACAACTTGTTTCTCACCCATGCCAAATATTAGTAGATCTGCACCACTATCTATTAGCATGGACTTTCTTACCTTGTCACTCCAATAATCATAGTGTGCAAACCGCCTTAAACTTGCTTCTAACCCTCCAATAATAAGAGGAATACCTTTATATGATTCTCTTATTTTATTACAGTATACTATTGTTGCTCTGTCAGGCCTAAGGCCCATCTTTCCATCAGGAGAATACAAATCTTTTTCTCTTACTTTCTTGCTTACGGTATAATGATTAACCATAGAATCCATATTACCAGCATTAACTAGGAATCCTAGCCTTGGTTTGCCGAGTTTCTTAAAGTCTTCTGTATCCTTCCAATTAGGTTGAGCTATTATTCCTACTTTATAGCCTTCACTTTCTAGAACCCTTGAAATGATTGCCGTTCCAAAACTATGATGATCTACATATGCATCACCAGTAACTATAATAAAATCTAATTCAGTCCAACCTCTATCTATAATATCACTCATACTAATAGGTAAATATTTATTATCCGTCATTATTTCCACCTTCTTTTACTTTAATCGTAAATTTCAATATTTAATTCAAAATATAATTATAGCATTCTTTACGATTTATTTCTTTTAAATATTAATTTTAATATTTACCTTGTTTTATATGAAATATATTTCTACTTAATATTGTAAGTTATTGTTAACTGTAGTTTCATAGAAATATTATTTTAATAAAAATAACATTTCTTCCATATTTACATATAATAAAATTATAATAAATCTTTTTGAAAATCTTATTACTCTAGTTTTTTTTGAATTGTCATAAAATGATAAATAAGGAGAGTATCCATGAAAAAATTTATAAATGGTGTAAAAAGCGAAAGCTCAGAATCAAGTGAAGTGGCAGCAACAAATAATAGTGGCAGTATTCAACAAACTTTTGAAATGAATATTTACCATGGAAAAGGATCTTATGCTACTGGAGTTAGCAACACCTTCTGGTCAACATTAACTATCAAAGCCAAGATTCAGCAACCTCAAAATGGAATATGGACAATTATTATTAGAGATAAAGCAAATAAAAATTCAGTTATTTACGAGAATCATCATATGATACATGATAAAAAAATTTCGTTTAATTATAAAACAGGCTTAAAAACGAACCTTTTAATTGAAGCTACTTGGACTCATGCTAAAGATACAATTCTAAGCGGAGAAATATTAATTAATTACTAGATAGATGAATTTAAAAAGGTATTTAGATATGCTTTTTTATTGAATTCTATTATTTTTTATAATATACTTAATTTAGTTAGAATGAGGGGGAATAAGGGTGATTGATAGTGAGAAAAAAACTAATGAGAGTGGGCTAGTAAAAAAACAAAGGTTGAAAGAAAAATTTTCAACCTTGTGTTGCAAATTCAATAACGATAGAGATTTTAAGTTGTTTTTAATAGTAGGACTATTTACTGGAATAGCCAGTGGTATTAACTCAACTGTGTTTAATAACTTTCTAAGCGATACATATAAATTAACAGCTTCTGCTAGAGGTATTGTAGAATTTCCTCGTGAGTTGCCAGGTGTATTAATAGTTATAGTACTCGGAATACTCGCATTTCTTGGTGACATAAAAATAGCAATAGTAGGCATGTTCTTTGCCTCTCTTGGAATGCTAGGCCTTGGATTATTTTCTCCCTCTTTTGCATCTATGCTTTTATGGATGATGTTACTTAGCCTAGGTATACATATTTTTATGCCACTATCTGCTGGTATAGGTATGAATCTTTCTGAGGCTGGAAATTATGGTGCAAGGCTAGGAAGATATAGCGCATATAACCTAATTGCTACTATCGTGGGTTATTCCATTGTATGGTTTGGGTTTAAGTACTTTAATCTTACATATCAAATTGCCTTTGTGATAGCCTCAGTTTTTTATATTTTTGCAGCCTTTTTTCTTGGTCTAATGAAATCTAAAAAACCAAAGAGAAAAAAGGCAACCCTTGTTTTTAAGAAAAAATATACTTTATATTATTGCCTTAGTGTAGTTAATGGTGCAAGAAAGCAGATTTTTTTGACATTTGCTCCCTGGGTGCTTATCAAAGAGTTCAATGTTGATCCTCCTACTTTTGCTATACTAGGATTAATAATTGCTGTATTAAGCATCTTTACAAGAACCATTGTTGGCAATGCTATAGATATAAAAGGTGAAAGATATGTGCTTTCATTTGAAGCAATAGTTCTTATAGTAATTTGCATGGGCTATTCCTTTGCGGCTGATTTAGTTCCACCCAGCATTGCTGTGATAATTATCGCGTCGTGTTACGTTATAGATAATTCACTAAGTGTAGTAGAAATGGCAAGATCTACTTATATAAAAAAGATTGCTATATGCCCAGAAGACGTTATTCCTACTCTATCTGCAGGTACGAGTTTTGATCATGTAATCGCAATGTCAATACCTTTTGTAGGTGGTATATTATGGACAACTATGGGATATCAATATGTTTTCATTGTTGCTGCATTCATTGCTGCTATTAATTTGTTTTTGTCTCTAAAAATAAAAATAGATTAGATGCAAAAAAACATTAAATCTTATGATTTAATGTTTTTTTATTTATAGAAAATAATCAAACAATTATATTTATTAGCCTTCTTCATTAACTTTTTCTAATAGTGCAAAAAAGTCTTGTTCATTTTTCTTTTCTAAATATTTATCAATAAGTGATCGAGTAGACATTTTATTTAGACCTTTATACCCATTATCCAATATATCAGTTAAAACATTCATGAAATAATCCTTACTTTTATCTATATCCTTAAGCATGTTATATGATATATCCTTTATTAATTCTTGTTTTATAGCTTCTCGTAGATTTTCAGTATATTCCTTCATAACTATTTGTGTGTCTTCAGGATATTCAGAAAAATCTCCTGACATTATATCTTCAATTTTCATTAGGACACTCCTTAATATTTTCTTTTTATATTTCATTAGATGTATATATTATTTAATTTTTTATAGTGGGCTCTTTTACTACAATAATCCCAAGTAAACCAGGACCCGTATGAACTCCAGCTACTGGACTTATTTCTCCAAAAGATAATCTCGTAATATTGGGAAGAGATGCAATTGTTTGAGAAAAAGCCTTTACTTCTTCATAAGCTCCACCATGCATAACCCAAATTTTACAAGGAGTATGCTCTAGTGCTTCTCTAGCAATATCTACAAGCTTGCTTATGGCTTTCTTTTTTCCCTTTGCCTTTGCATAAGTATAATATACACCATCGTTATTAATGGAAATAATAGGTTTTATATTTAATATTTCACCTATAGTGCCAGACACCTTTCCGATTCTCCCACCTTTAATTAGATATTTAAGAGTATCCACTGCATAATAAACAGTAACTCTGCTTTGTATTTCAGGGAGAGCTTCTACAATTTGCTCAAAACTTTTTCCATCTTTTATCATTTCTCCACATTCTTCAACTAATGCAGCTTCACCAATAGTTAGAGATTTAGAATCAAAAACACAGGTCTCTATAGATGGGTGATTTTCACTTACCAATCTCAATGTATTATATGTGCCTGATAAATTTGAAGATATAATTACTGCGATGGCATGAGTATAGCCCTCCTCTTCAAGCTTTAGATACATTTCTTCCATATCTTGCATTGAAGGTAATGAAGTTGAGGGAACTTCATATACAAAATTATCATATACCTCTTTTGGTGTAATAGTTACTCTGTCGATGTACTCTTTGTCTTTATATATTATTCTTAGAGGAAGTACTTTTAGATCGTACCTTTGGATCATTTCTTTATCAACATCGGAAGTACTGTCCGTAATAAGTGCAATTTTATTCATTTTAACTTCACCTTTCTACAATGAAAATTTTATTATTTTAATTAACTACAAACTATTAAATAAACTAGATCAGTTTCCCCTTATCTTTCAATAATTTACTAGTTAACAATATTATACCCTTTTATGCCTATAACTAAAACATTTTATTCATTCCAGATTTTTAAATTGATTGGAATAAATGTTATAATACGTTCCATACGCAACAATTGCTTTGGCTATACTTTTCCTACTTATTTTCTATGGTACTTATAATAAGCCATAACCTCTACATTTTCTCCTGTTTTATCCTCAACATAACTCAGTATTACTCCTTCTTGGCTCAACAATTCCGAGCATTGTAAACCTTTTATGGAATGTGTGAAAATAATTTTATTTCCACTAGTTATAATAAAATCACCATTATTAATATTTATCACGCAGCCCTTTCCTATTATAGATTCACCATATTTATATGGGTCTCTAGTTGTTACATACCTTACCTCGAAATTATTGATTCTCATAAGTCTTGCTTCATTTTCCTTTATTTCTTTCCGCTTTTTACTATTAAAAAACATTTCATCACCCTATCCTATATATTAATTATATTATACAACAAATTTAAACTAGGATACTTATTAGTTTTTTTTGAGTACGCATAATTACATGATTTATTTGTATTCTACGTATTAATTGCAGCTTACTCCGATTTGTTTAACATTTAAACCACTTTGTATATTTCAACTAAATTTAGGTCATTATAATATTTAAAGAGATTCAGAAATAACTATATGCGAAAGGTAGTGTATTATATGGGTTTTTTACGTTGGTTAGGCGGGATAGTAGTATTTTTTTGGGCTTTAGGGCTTATATTCAGAATTGGTGGCGGTATGATTAATACTTTACTTATAGTAGCTGCAATAATTTTCATAGTAGATAGAATTTCTGGGAAAAGAATCAGATAAAAAACTATTAAGCTAGGAATATTTTTTAATTTAATTCACATTTAAAAGACATAATATTAACACTATAATAGAAAAATGGAGTAAGTATATTTGATTGTAATCAAATATACTTACTCCATTATATTTTTGCCTTTTTTGCTATTCCAGCATATAAATATTCTAGATGTTTCGTATCTACTTTTTCACTCTTCAAAATATCCATTCTAGTTTCAGCCATTTTTAGACCTTCCTTTGCGCCATGAAAGTCCTTTTGTTTTATGCAGGAGCTTGCATATTCTAACAAATAATCAACTTTTATCACTAGTTTTGCTAAATTTTCTTTATCCTCATTAACTAGTTTTATGAATAGAGAATATATTTGCGGAGAAGCACTTGCCTTGGTATTATATAAAAGATCGTTATTTGTACTATTTTTTTTTGCCATAATTAATCCCTCCCTACAATTTTGTCTATTACATCAATTCTTTCGCTTGACTTCAGTTCACACTTATTGTAAAAAACCCAAGGACTGAAATTAGGGAATTTTTAACTACAGATATATATATGCCTTATAAATGTTCCTTTAGAAACAGTACACCTATCATCTATATTAAACCCAACGGAAGTTATTTGCTGCTCCATGTCATCAAAAGTAATGATTACCATTTTATCGGCTATTCTACGAGCACTATCCATAATAGCTAACTGCTCATCTGTGGTAATTTGAGTAAATATGCCATATGGAAGATCAACTATAGCCACATTATACTTATTTTTAATATCATGCATGTCACCAATAGTTATTATATCTTCATATCCAAAATACCTAAGATTTGTTTTAGCATTTTTACCTATGAAGGGATTTATCTCATAACCATTAATATTAATTCCCATTGAAATAGCTTCAATTAGTACTGTTCCAATTCCACAACAAGGATCTACAACACTTAAACCTAGATTATTACCTACTGCTATGTTAACTAGTGCTCTACAAACATTTACCTTTAGAGCATTAGAATATGAAAAAGGTTTTTTGTTATGAAATAACCAATCCGAAGTATTACTTTCAATTTCACCAAATACCCATTTGTTATCTATTTTTGTAATGCCAAAGGTGATTTTAGGATTTTTCATTTCAGCTTCTCCAAGTATATTAAAGCCTATTTCGAACTCTATACTACGTCCTTCATGAAAACCCATGATTTCATCATCAGCATTTATATAAGCAACCTTATAATCTGCACTGGTCAGTTTGTCCATAACAATTTGATCAACAATTTGCTTCATTGTGTCTCCAGTATACATTATGGAAATACACTTTTTAATATAAGGACTTCTAGAGGAATCTACATAAATATCAGAAAATATGTGTTTTCCATTAAGAGGCTTATTAAAGAGGCATTTTGTTTCCATTTTGCATAGGCTTTCTTCATCTTTAGAATAATTGGTTGTGTATAAATACTTATTATCATTTTGTGGTAACTGAAACATTAAACAAAAACCTCCCTTTCTACAATATAAAAACCACCTTATTAAAAGGTGGTACGTTATTTATAATTTTACTTATAGTTTCAGTATATCACACTACTAAGAAATTATTTAAACTTTTGTGGAAATTGCTTAACTATTCCATTTCAGATTATGTTTATAGCTTTTAAAAATCCATCAACTTTTTTTTCATATTCATCTTTGTTCTTCCAATATGCTTCTGCATGACCTGCACCAGGAACAATATATATTTCTTTGTAGCCTTTTTTTACTGAGTACATTTCTTTACACATATAAGTAGGTACATAATCATCATCTTGGCCATGAATAAACAATATTGGAATTTCTATTTTAGGTAAAGTGGTTATGGGCGATACATCTTTGAAGTCCCATCCAACTCTCATTTTACTGATTCTACTTGCTAATTTCACCAAAGGAAATTTTCTTATATTATAATCTTTTTCTAATCTATGTTTAAATAGGTCTTGTGCATCAGAGTATCCACAGTCATCTATACAAAACTTAATTCGCGGGTCTATTACAATATTTTGAAGAACTGTGCCAGCCCCCATAGACTCTCCATGCAAACCTACTATTATATCGTTGCCTAATTTATTAAATAGCCAATCTGTACATTTTTTCAGATCAAACTTTTCGTAATACCCAAAAGAAGTGTCCCCTCCGCCACTTAGACCATGATTCCTGTGATCATAAATAAAGACAGCAAAACCTCTTTTTAAAAACATATTCATATATTTAACTGAACCATATAAACTCCAAGTTATTCCATGACACAAGATTATAATTTTTTTTGAATCCTTGTTAGGAAAAAAATATCCATGAATTTTATAGCCATACTGGGAATCTAGATATACTTCTTGTTTTTCCAAGTTATTAAATGTTTTTACTTCGAGTTTCCCTTTTTCTACTTCATAATCATAGGTATAATTATACTTTGCAACCTTAGGATGTATTATAATACTAGAAAAATGCCAACCTATGATAAAAATAGCAATAATAATTAAAATTGGTATAAAAATTAAAACATATAACATTTTAGCATCTCCTTAATAATGAATAAAATATTTCAAGGTCCTTATATTTTAATATAAAGACCTTGTAGAAACATACTATATGCCATAATTTTAAGCTTTTTTTCTATTCTTGATAAACCATATTATGCTTGCAATCCCAGCTAAAATTAATATAGTATAAATCCAAAAACTTAATGTCATAAATATATTTTCTTGTGCATCATAAATTACTATGGTACTTAGTGCAGGAACTACTAATTTATCACCTTTAAATTGTTTTACAGTTTTAACACCTGCTTCATCTCCATTTACTACTATATTCCAAGTGGCTTTTTTAGATAATTTAACCACTACATCTTTTTTATTTGCATTAAAGGCTACTACGATGTCAGACCAAGTATCCATATTTGCATTATGAGCTATTTCATATGCCACCACGTTTTCTGGAACTATTAAAAATTTCAAGTTTTGCTTAATCATATCCGCCGTAGTCATTCTGAAGGCAGGATGTGCCTCTCTTAATTTTATTAAACCTTTGAAATAATTAACATTTTCGATATTTTTAGATTTTAATGCCCAATCAAGCTTATTTACAGTATCATTGGACTTATAGGAGTTGTTATTTCCACCTTTTGTTCTTAAAAATTCCTGTCCCGCTTGAAAAAATGGAATACCTTGTGAAGTAAGGATAATTGAATCTGCCATTTTGTGCATTTTTAATCTTGTTGCAATAGTGTCTTTTGGATTAGTTAAACGGAGTTTATCCCACAATGTGTTATTATCGTGTGATTCCGCGTAAGTAACAGATTGCAATGGAGCTATTTTCCCCCAAGTGGTTATATCACTTGAGTAATCTATTCCTCCCACTATTCCTTTTTTAATATCTATCTCTTCATTAGCATTACCATTAACAAACCCCTTAGCTTTTGCATCAAATACACTACCTTTTATCCCATCTCTAATAGTATCGTTAAAAAGTGATATTTGAGGCATTTTACTGGCATTTACCTGCGTTGCACTTGTATCTTCTGGAAGAGTAGTTTCCATATCCCACCCCTCTCCGATAATGAGAATGGATGGATTTAAACTATTTAGACTTTTTCTAACTTCATTCATTGTCTTTATATCAAGGAGACCCATGAGATCGAATCTAAATCCATCTAAATTATATTCTTTTGCCCAATATGTCACTGAATCCACAATAAATTTTCTTGCCATTGAATTTTCTGAAGCAATGGTATTTCCACAACCACTTTCATTTGAATTAGAACCATCTTCATTGTATCTAAAAAAATACCCAGGTACTAATTTATTGAAATTAGAGTTAACACTACTGTACATATGATTATAAACCATGTCCATATTTACCCTTAAGCCATTGTCATGAAGAGCTTGTATTGCTTGTTTCAATTCTTTAACTCTCGCATATGGGTTGTATGGATCAGTTGAATAACTTCCTTCCGGTGAATTGTAGTTTTTAGGATCGTACCCCCAATTATATTGTATCTTACTTGAAGTTTCGTCCACACTAGCATAATCAAATATTGGCATAAGCTCTATGTGTGTTACACCTAAATCCTTTATATAATCAACACCTGTGGACTTACCATCGGTTCCCTTTGTTCCTTTTTCCGTAAATGCTAAATATTTACCTTTGTTTACCATACCGCTTTTCTTGTCTATAGAAAAGTCTCTAACATGTAGTTCGTATATAATTGCATCATTTAAATTTGTAAAATTAGGCTTTTCACTTGGCTTCCATACTTCGGGATCTGTTTCTGTTAAGTCGATTACAGCGCCCTTATCTCCATTTGCAGCTACAGAACGAGCATAAGGATCTACCGCCTCATTCCATACTCCGTTAATCTTTACTTTATATGTATATAACAAATTCTTTTGATCTCCATCTAATTCAAAATTCCATGTTCCCTTTTCGCTTTTTTTCATAATTGTCTCAATACCAATCTTATCATTCCATTTTTTATAGGATACAAGCTTTACTTCTGTTGCAGTTGGTGACCATACCCTAAAACTCGTTTTACTTTTAGAATAAGTATTACCTAAATCATTTCCTTCATAATAAAACATTTTATCGAAACTAGCACTTTTCATTACATCCCCTAGCACTACTTCTTTTTCTGCAAAACCTAACTTAGATACTGTAAGTTTTTGACCTAGGGTCACATTTTCATTTAACTCTATTTTGGCAATTGTTGTAGTCCCATCTTTTACTTCATCACTTGTAACCTTTTTTACAGATAATATCTTGCCATCTTCCTTAACCGTAATTCCTTCATCTCCGCTTGTGCTAAATGGAAATACTAAGTTAGTCTCTATGCTTATACTAGCCATTTCATCTAATTTTGCAATTGTAAATTTAGCTGTTTTACCTAAAACAATTGCAGGAACACCAGAAACCGGTGTATCCTTTTTACCAGCTGCTTCAGCTGCAGAATAGTAGACTTTAGAGTCGCCTCCTTTAAGCCAAACTTCCCCAATACCATTATTGAATTTTTCAATAAATCTATCATCCGTAGTGTCTTTTTTCCATTCGTCTGTGCGCACAACAAATCCTACTTTATTAAGGTCTCCATCAAAATTAGCTTCACAAACTTGACCAAATGTATCCTTGCCAGTAAAATCAAACTTACTTCCATCCTTTTTATCAGGCCATAGCCACATGTTCCATTTTAGATTACCGCTTGGGTTTTTAGCATAATGAATAATTACCTTTGTTTTTCCACTTTGGGCAAACGTTTGCATGTTTGGCGCGAATAAAAATAATTCTGTCATAGCTAAAATTGTGGCAAGAAAAATGTTCAATGTCTTACTTTTATTACTTCTTATCTTAAAGTTCATAAATTTCCTCCTCTAAAAAAAACAAAATTATTGTGTATTAATCTATCTTCTCTACATAAGTATTCGACTTAAAATAGTCCACGTAAAGTATTCTACGTAAAATTAATAAAACCTCTCTTTATTTTAAATTATAATATAAATAAATTAATCGTTTCACTCTTAATACTTTATTTTAAAAATGATATAATAAATAATGTTGTTACTATTATATCATTTTTTACTAAAATGGGGGATTAATTTATGGATATGAAAGAAAGGAAGAATCTTATACTACAAGGTCCAATGTACAAAGTAATAATAACCTTGGCAGCACCAATAATGCTAAGTAATTTAATTCAAACACTCTATAGTTTAATTGATGGAATTTGGGTAAGTAAACTAGGTTCAATACAGTTTGCAGCAATATCTTTTGTATGGCCAGTTATGTTTCTATTCATTTCTATAGGAATTGGATTATTTATTGCAGGAACAGCAATTTTATCTCAATTTATTGGTGCATCAAAATACGATAAAGCCTCCAATTATGCGTCTCAGCTTATTGCAATTGCTGTTGTGTGTGCGATTTGCTTTTCTCTTGTAGGATATTTTCTAAGCCCAATTATAATTAATCTTATGGGGGCCAAAGGTGATTTAGCTTATTATAGCGAAGTTTTTTTAAGAATTACATTTTTAGATATGCCTTTTACATTTTTGTTTTTCTGTTTTAATGCTATTATGAGTGCACAAGGTAACACTTTAACACCTACCATATTAAGTTCTATAAGTGTTATTATAAATGCTATATTAGACCCTATATTTATTTTTAAGTTTAATATGGGGATTGCAGGTGCTCCCGTAGCTACTATTATTTCAAAGGCTCTTCTTGCCGGCGCTGGGTTGTACATACTTTATAAATCCACTTCAAAAATAAAACCCAGCTTTAAAAACTTTAGTTTTGATAGGAACATATTAAAAAAACTATTTATGGTTGCCATACCATCCGCTATTGGACAAACTGGTTCAGCCCTAGGTTTTATAATACTTAATGGTTTTATTGTATCCTATGGTACTTCAACCCTTGCTGCCTTTGGTATGGTAAATAGAATCACATCACTTATTATGCAACCGGCAATGGGTATAGGTGCTTCATTAACAGCTATTGTGGGACAAAATCTTGGTTCAGGTCAATTAGATCGCGTTAAAGAAGCATTCATCAAGGCCTTAAAACTTACCATAAGCATTTCAATTGTAGGATGTATTGTGTTGATTTGGCAAGACAAGCCAATAGTAAATTTCTTTATACGTTCTAAGGACGATAATGAAGTTATAGCTCAGGCAATCATATATTTAATATACATTTCTTTTTCAATGCCACTAATGGGTATATTTAGTGTATTCCAAGGAATATTTCAAGGCTCTGGTCATACAAAATACTCCATGAATATGGAGATAAGTAGATTATGGTTTGTAAGACTTCCAATGATATTGCTTTTTAAATATTTTACATCGGTGGGTTCAACAGGTATATGGATTTCCATGAGCTCTAGTAATTTAATTATATGTCTATATGGGTATTACCTATATAGACAAGGTGGATGGCAGACAAGTCTAATTAGAAATAATGACTAAAACATTAAGAGTAGTAGTAACTTACATAAAGTCAGTTACTACTACTCTCTTTAAAATCAAATAGTTCTTAGTAAATTTTTACTGATATTTATTGCCCTCTAGAGTTACCTCTTATAGCTTTTTTTGCTGTTGGCAAAGGAGTTTTGTTATCCCCTTTAGATTCCTGATCATTTGAAGACTTATTATTACTTGATGGAAAAGCAGGTTTATTCTTAGCCATTTTACCACTCCTTACTATTTAAACATTTTTACATTTAATACATTATATAATTTTCTAGAAATATATACAAGCAAATTATTATCCTATAAAACAAAAATTTTAATAAGGCATAGTTCTATATATTTCTTAGTAAAAATAAAAACCGTACACACTATCTGGTGTACGGTTTTTATTAAATTTGCCTTTCTGTGAACACCTTATTAATAATGTCTACACCCGAACTACCTATTATATTAGATATTTTTAAAGACATATTGCCATCCTTATAAAGCCTTTCCTCATTTGCATCAATTAGAATGTTTATTTTTTCCTTTAGTTTTTCACATGTAATAACACCATCTAAATAAAAATCTACTAAATCTCTTAAAGCTGTTGCTAAAGTTTTTGGGTCCTTATAAACTTTTCTCATAATATACTCCTTACTTAGAATAGTTCCTACTCTAGGTTTACAATTATATCATACTATATACTATATCTCCACTAACTCATGACCGAACTCACTAGAACACGTTGGTGACACCAAAAATTTATTCATATTTTCTACTAAAATCCTATTCTTATGCATATGGATTGGTTATTTTTTCCCAATTATTAAGCTTATTAAATTCCAATGGGATATGCATCTCTTAATATACATTACTTTGGCATCCATACTTCCAGGAGTTTATTTATGCTCTATCTTACTTTATGCTATGCTCGCGGGTGCAGTACTTGGAATATTGAATTTGTGGATATATTTTTCAAAAATTCTTTAGTAATTCATCCCAAAAGACAAAGAGTGTATTGTGAAACATGTATATTTCTATTTTTATAACTGTATTTTCCCTGCTGCATTATTAGCATATGGTTATCAAAAGATTTGGCCAATATTTGCTTCAGCAAATCAGCTACTGGCGGCATTCGCTTTACTTGCAGTAAGTTCATTGCTTGCAAATACGTGGAAGAAAACTATTATGACTGTACTTCCTATGATTTTTATGTTTGCAGTATCACTTTCGGCATTATTCCTACTTATTAAACAATATCTATTCAGTGAAAATAAAAATTTTATTCTTGGTTCTTTTGCAGTTTTGTTATTCATTCTTGTAATAGTATTGATTATTGAAGCCTATAAGGCCTTAAGTGTAAAAAGAAATGTAAGAGTTTAAAATCTATTACAATAATAAGTCAAAAGAGGAGTAGCAATAATTGCTACTCCTCAAATTTTATTTTATATTTAGTACTTCTCCATTGGAATATTATTATTAATATGAGAGTACAAAACAACTTACCTTGCACCAACATAGATAATTTATTATATAGTTAACATCTTTCGACCTTAATTAAACAAATCACTACCACTGATGATGGTTCGTTCAACCATATAAGATATTTACACAACTTTATATAACCTCTCGGCTATATAAACTCATTACAACACCCAATATGCTCTTTGCTTGACTTTATACGATAGGTTGGAACTACAATATAATAAATATTTTACAATATCGACTATATTATGGCTTTTCCCAACCGTATAAAATCGCCCTCTGTTACAATATAAATTAATATTATAAATAATTTGTATTGAAACTTTGGCTGGTTTATATATTCATTGAATGAATATATAAGCTTTGGCTCAGTTGTTTTGTACTCTACACTATTATGATAACCAATGTAATATTAAATATACTTGTTAATTTATTCTAATTTTAATTGAAAAAATTAATATTATTACCATTTACCAAGATGTTCTTCACAGCAGCCTATAAGCGAATCTATAATAATGTTCTCTCCGGCATCTGTTTCAATACTACCTGAAAAATGACCAATCATTTGATGCACATCTGATTTTAAAATAACAAGGTTTGATTTTGCTATTCTTTCATAGAATGGTACAAAGGTAAGCTTTATCCTATTTGTGATAGATGTCTTAATAATCCACGGTTTCATAAAATTTTTACTATCATATTCAAATAGTACATCCTCACTCAGTTTTGTTATTTTACCATCAACAATAATGCAATTCTCTGTCATACCTATTCCATCTGTCCACTTTCCACCTAGATTAAGCCCTAATCCTTTATCTTTTATGATTCCTGAAGCATTAGCCCAGTTCCATTTAACACTGTAAGGCCATATACCCCTTCCAAAGTCAAGACAAGCAAAAGTATTTTCCGGATTAAAAGAATATACCTTTTCACCAATTTTTAGCATTCCATCCACAGGAAGACATTCATGTTTAGAAGTAAATTGGAATGAATTTTTACTAAAGGGTACTACAACATTCAAAGTCTCATGTCCCTTAGGGTAAATTACATTAAAATTAGCCTCCATTAAATTTCCCATAAAATCATTGCATTTTGCAACAATTTGAGTTCTACTTTCTTCCTCTATAAAATATAATTCTATTTTAGAATTTTTAAATATTACAGTCTCATGTACTTTGTTGGGCATTGAATAACCCCTGCCAAAAGGAGTCATAATTGTTTTTTCAACAAACTCTTTTGTTTTAAAATCTAGAAAATATACAAAAGCCATACCTAGATAGTCGATGTTAGATATAGTAACCGAGAAAAGACATTCATTATTTGTTATACACCAGTAATTCCATTTCTTCTTTCGTAGCCACGAGCCTTTAATATTACAATTAAACACTGCATTTCTAGACCAACCAATACTTTCCTCATTTATTTTTCCATCACAATCACACAAATCCACAGATTCAGGAATCTCTTTTTCTTTATAAAGTTCTTCATTTATCACATCCCACCGCTCCCTCATTTACATAATTTTCCTTTTATACAAGTATAACACTATTTATAACGATTTAGTAGTTTTTATTAGCAAAAATAAGAGGTCAGATCTTTAGATATAATCTAAAAATCTGACCTCTTATTTGTTGTTGGAAACAAAAATTATATTTTTATTATTCTGCCATCTCTAATGCTATTTTCATCATACTAGTAAAAGCTTCTTGTCTTTCTTCAGAAGTAGTTAATTCATGAGTTACCAAATTATCTGAAACTGTTAATAAACAAGCTGCTTTCTTACCCAATATATTTGCATTATGAAATAGTGCAAATGATTCCATTTCTACTGAAGAACAACCGTGTTTTTCATAAATATCTCTATATTCTTCGAAACTTTCACGATAAAATACATCAGATGAATGGACTCTAAGTTTATGAATTTTAATTTTTAAATCATTTGCGATTTTTTCTAATTTATTATTTAAAGTAAGTGATGCAGCAATAGTATCATATTCATAGCCACTTTGAACTTTTGCGTAAGTAGATTCACTCCAAGCATCGGTACAAAGGATTACATCGTATAGGTTTAAATCAGCTGTATAAGAACCACATGAACCAATGCGAATAATATTTTCTACCCCATAAAAATTAAATAATTCGTAAGAGTAAATACCAATACTAGGCATACCCATACCACTTGCCATTACAGAAATTCTACGCCCCTTATATGTACCTGTGTATCCAAATATATTTCGTACATTATTAAACTTTTCTACATTTTGTAAAAATGTTTCTGCAATAAATTTTGCACGTAATGGATCTCCTGGCATTAATACTGTTTTTGCGATAACCCCTTGTTCTTTTACTTCAATATGTGCTGTTGGTATCATATTGAACACCCTCCTTATACTTATATTGATTTCTGGAAATATAGTGAATTAGATAATGTTATTAAATTATACAAGATTTAGTATACCAAAATTA
The DNA here is from genome assembly GCF_018861315.1 of Clostridium bowmanii. Classification (GTDB taxonomy): domain Bacteria; phylum Bacillota; class Clostridia; order Clostridiales; family Clostridiaceae; genus Clostridium_AD; species Clostridium_AD bowmanii. Next base: position 63,267 of record NZ_JAHLDL010000017.1, read on the forward strand.
ATCATATAAAAAAATGACATATGTCACTTATGTATTAAATATTGATATAATTGGCTGTGCTTTTCTATTTCAATATACCATATAAACTGCTTTTTTAATATTAAATAATAATTTTCGGCAGGTTTACATTTTAAATCATTTTACATAATAATCAATATGTTAACTAAAACTTAGTATTTTATAACAAGGTACCTCTTTGATATATCATAAATTTTTTAATTAGTATATAAACCGAAATTGGTTCTTCTAGCTTCAAAATATCCAAACCTAGTGTGATATTTTGAACAAGTATAAAGACTATCATAGTAAAAGTTTAATAATTCTTTTACCATGATAGTCTTATATATGTACTTTTCTAATAATTTTGCAAATTATAACTACTTATATTGTTTTTTTGCTCAATAAATCTTTTATGCCTTTAGTCGCATCCATTAATGGAGCTATAGATTTATCATAATTCATGTTATTTATTACGCTAGCAATGAACCCCGACATATCAACTTCACGGAACCATTTAGCTTTCTTAACTTCTTTAGGAATATAAGTTAAATTTGTTGAATATATTCTTTCAATTAAACCTTCTTCATAAAATTTGTTGAATTTTTCAATACCTTCAGTAAACAATGCAAAAGTTGCTGTAACAAATATTCTTTTTGCCTTACGTTTTTTAAGTTCCAATACTATATCAAAAATTGATTCACCTGATGCTATCATATCATCAACTATCAATACATCCTGTCCTTCGACTTCTCTTCCCATATATTCATGCTGGACTATTGGATTTTTACCATTTACTACTTTCGAATGGTCTCTTCTTTTATAAAATAACCCAATGTCAAGACCAATCACACTAGAGTAATAAACTGCTCTATCCATTGCACCAGTGTCTGGGCTTATCACCAGCACCTTTGCTTTATCGATTAATAGTTCAGGCTCTTCTTCTAAAATAGTTTTCACTATTTCATAAGTGGGATATAAATTATCAAAGGATATAAGTGGTATTGCATTCTGAACATTTGGGTCATGAACATCAAAGGTTATAATATCATTAACCCCTAACCTTTCTAATTCTTGAAGTGCTATGGCACAATCAAGGGATTCTCTACGTTTTCTTCTATGTTGTCTACTTGCATAGAGTAATGGCATTATTACAGTTATTCTCCTTGCTTTTCCACCTAATGCAGATAAAACTCTCTTTATATCTTGAAAATGATCATCTGGACTTTTGTGGTTCTCAAAGCCATACATTGTATAGGTACAATTATAGTTTCCTACATCGCATAATATGAATATATCTTTACCTCTAACCGTATCTTCTATAATAATTTTCCCTTCACCGTTTGAAAATCTAGTATCAGTCATATTTATGAGAAAAGATTTTTCGCCATCTATGTTTGGATTTATAGATTCATTCATGTAGTCCTTACGTTTTCTCATTAAAATTTCATTAATTCTATTTCCAAGCTCTGAACTACTTTCTAATGCCATAATACCTAGACTACAATATGGAATACTAGGTAATTCTTTAAGATCCATAATAATACCTCCTTGAAATATAAAAAAGCTGCTTAAACCAGCACCTACTCTATAATCTTATTAAACAATTTAACTCATTTGTTTTATAACATATATGTAATTTTAACATATATACAATTGTAAAAGAACCCCAAGATTATAAAATTGAATATTAAATTTTGAATATTCAACACTTCGAGTATATGATATAATAATATGCAATTGAAAAATTTACATAAATACAACCGCACTATTAGTTAACAAATATAAAAATTCAGATTGGAGATATGATATTAATGCCTAATCAGGAAAACATTACAAATTTTATGCCAGCAGTAGTTGCAATTTTGCCTGAGTCAAATGAAGATATATATTTTTTATTTTGCAAGGATGAGTTATTAGTTAAATCTGTAGACAATAAGGCCATAATACCCGCTATTAAAGATCTAGAAAATTTAGAATTAAATAATACTCAATATTTTGGGTCTATAAATGGTGAAAATTGCTTTTGTGGAGAATTATCTAAAGAATGTATTATTCCAAGCAATATGTATTTCAGCAAGTTTAAGGCACTAACTCATCATTTACCTTCAGATATGTTTTGGATAGGAGGTAGAGCTATCCAAATTGTAAACTTTAATAATGACCATAAATATTGTGGCAGGTGTGGTACATTCGCAGAGAATGTACCAGGAGAAAGGGCTAAAAAATGTCCGAAATGCGGACTTGTAAATTACCCTAGAATTTCTCCTGCTATAATTGTCGCTGTTGTTCGGGAAGGAAAATTGCTTCTTGCCCATAATACTCAATCTGCTTTGGATTTATATAGTGTTGTTGCTGGATTTGTAGAAGTTGGAGAAACTTTTGAGGATTGTGTTGCTCGTGAAGTTCGTGAGGAAACTGGAATTAATGTTAAAAATATAAAATATTTTGGAAATCAACCTTGGCCTTTCCCTAATTCTTTAATGATAGGATTTACTGCAGAATATGCAAGTGGTGAAATACAAGTAGATGGGAAGGAAATTAGTCAAGCTAACTGGTATAGTCCTAGCGAAATACCTATAACACCTGACAGTATAAGCATAGCTAAAAAATTAATAAACTGGTTTACTGATAATTTTTAAAATATTATAAAATAAAATAAATAGAAGTTAGAATTCTTAATTCTTAGCGAATTAGATCCTAACTTCTACTTTCTCTTAATATATTCAACAACATTTTTTCTCCTTAAACTATATTTCCGTTTTTTATCTTAATCATTAAATTAGTATTGAGTTACGAACTTAAACTTTAATTATTACGGTAAGCTATCTCTTGTATTCCTAAGTAATTACTTTAATGGCTTCTTAGCCGATTGCAATGGCAATCATCATTTAATTATTAGTTTACTTATAGTTTTTATATATTTTTATGACCTCGCCCCACTCTCTTATTTTTCAATTTGTTGGGGGTATCAAGTTTTGTTTAAAGATTTTACTAAATATATGATAAGTTGCGCTTCTTATATTTATAATGTAACACGCTAATAATACTTTGTCAATAGTTATTATTAATCAATATAGGAAATTTATAATTTCATTACCTAATTTTGTGTTATAATTTTAAACATATTAAAGAAAATATGGTGTGAGTAATTTTAAGTATATTTTCTTAAATGTGTCTAAAATAAAATAACAAGGAAAGAGGTTTAACCATGAATAAAAAAGAATTGGCAGACATACGAAAAGAATTTAAATTAGATAGTGGAATGATGAAGATTCAAGAAATTTATAGTGTGTATTTAAAAAAAGATAATGTACAGATTGATTTTGAGCCAGTTATTCATTCAGAATTTGATTTCTTTGATAGAATGGATATGGATAAAAAAGAGCTTTTTCTAGGTAATTTCAAGAAAGTACTTACAGGTGCCCTTGACACTAAAATTTTTGAATTGGATTTTCAAAGTACAGAAGAAGATAACAACACTCAAACAATTTTGGGCACTGCTTTAAAATCAAGTGTTAAAACTGAAATTGAAAGCTCCCTTAATAAACTTATTAAAAAAATTGCAGCTAACTATAAATATGAAACTGATGTGGTGGTTACTTTTATCAAAGCTGAATATTGGCTAGGTTCTACTCATAGAAATATGGATGCAGGTGAAAGCATAGATGATGCGGTCCAAGCTTTTAATTTCATTCTTTCAAGTGTAAATAAAATTGATGTTCCAAAACGAACTCTAAAATTTGACTATACTGATAAAGAATTCAAAGCAAATTCGACCTTAGATTCAGTTATCAATCTTAATTCTCCCTTAGAGGGCTTCATGTTCCCTAGTCTTACCAGTGGGTATACAGACGTAAATAAAATTTTGTATTATGCCTCAAAACCTAAAGAGTTAAACTCCACCTTCATTGAGAATGTTCTTAACTGTGGTTTTAAATTTACTGCTGAAGACGAAAAAAACTGCTTTGGTGATATATTAAAATCCATAATTGGAGACAAGATAAAACCTGAACTTATGCAAGACATTTATGTTAATATACATGAGCTTTCACAGCAAGCTGAGGAAGGAGAAACTGCTACACTTGGGATTGAGGATATTAAAAACATTCTTAATAATTGTAGCGCAGAGATTGCATGCGATATTGAAACTGCTTTTGAAGAAACTTGTGGTAGCAAATATGATTTTAAAATAAACAATATTGTACCTGAATTTAATTCAAAATCCATTAAAATTACTAGTGAAATGGCGAATATTACACTAACCCCTAAAGATCTTAATTCTGTTAAACAAGTTAAGAATAAAGATGGTAAACGCTGTCTACTTATTGAAATTGATGAGGACATTATAATAGAAGGATTCAAATTAGAGACTGAAGAGTTTTAAAAATAAAGAAGAATATTAGTGCATCTTAATGACACTAATATTCTCCTTTTATTCTGTATTTATTTTTAGGCCTACCAACTTTACCATATTCCATTTCTACCACAAGCTTTTGTTCTTTTTCTAAATAATCTAAATATCTTCTAGCAGTTATTCTAGAAACTCCAATATTGCTTGCAATCTGCTCTGATGTGAAATATTTATCCTTCATATCAGTTATACCAACTATAACTTTTTCATAAGTATATTGATTAAATCCCTTGATATCACCAATATTCTCATAATATTCTATGACATGTTTATTTTCCTTAATAGTATATTTATCAATATTTTCTTGCTCCATGCTATCAATGTTTCTAAAACTATTTTTTCTGCTTTTAAATTGAAGCAAGGCTTCCTTAAATCTATTAAATTTAAATGGCTTTACTAAATAATCTACTGCACCATATCTAAATGCTTCTTCAACAGTTTCTGTATTCCTATCTGCAGTGATTAATATAACATCACATTTTAGGTTTTCCAGTCTTATCCACTTTAATAAGTCTGTACCTAATCCCTGTGGGAAAAAAACATCTAATAATATTAGGTCAGGACTCCCACTTATTATAACTTCTTTCGCTTTTTCAATAGAGTTCACACTATTATATAATATAAACCCCTCTACTTTTTTCAAGAATTTTTCGTTTATTTCTCTAACCATCGGGTCGTCTTCAACAATAAGAACCTTAATCATATCTCCTACCCCTTTTCATTGGTATGAATATATCCCATATAGTCCCATTCTCTTGTAGAATATTTATATCTCCACCTGCATAATCTACTATTTGTTTTACAATACTAAGCCCAAATCCTCTATTCCCAGCTTTAGTTGTAAATCCTCTAGTAAAAACCTTATCCACTATATTTTCACTAATTCCTGGGCCATTATCTTGAATTCTTATTCTAAGTTCATCAGTATTAGATATTAGCCTTACAAATATCTTACCATTTTCAAATTTCACTAATTCTTCTATAGAGTTCTCAATTAAGTTCCCGATAACAGAGCAAATCTCATCTACTGTTATTGTTTCAGGAATTTTATCTAGATAGGAATTCGAATCAATTTCTACTGAAATTTTGGCTTCTGTTGCTTTGTTATATTTAGCAAGCAGGAGCCCCGCTATGTGTGTATTTTTAATTCTTTTGCTGAGAATTTCAGAAACTTCTCCGCGAAGCTTAGATATATGAGAAATATATTCAACAGCCTCATCATATTCTTCCAATTGTATAAGTCCTGAAATAGTATGAATTTTATTCATAAACTCATGGTTTTGTGCTCTTAAGGCACAGGTCATTCTTTTAATTCCAGTTAATTCTTCTGCCATGTTCTTAACCTCGGTTAAATCTTGAAAACTAGATACAACCCCTATAATTTCTTCTTTATGATCTTTTAATAAGGTATGACTACACATAAGGGTTTTATCTTGCCCTATTTTAATTTCATGATTATATACAGCTTCCTTCGTCCTCAATACTTCCATCATTTCATCTGTATAATTAAAGTTTAATTTATCAACACTTTCACCTATGCACCCATCATCTAGTTTTAATATTTGCTTAGCTATTTTATTAAACAAAATTATTTTTCCACTACTGTCTATAGCTATAATCCCATTTTTGAGATTTTGTAATATTAAATCTTTCTGGCCTAGTAGTAGAGCAATTTCCTTTGGCTCCAGCCCAAATATGCTTTTTTTTATTGTATCAGCTAAAAGGGCTGCAGCTATTATGCCCATTAAAAGTGCTGCTACTAAAACGATCTTTAAATTGAATAAATGGTCACTAAGTTCGGCATATACAGTTTCTGTTAAAAGACCCACTAAAACTGCTCCTACTTGTTTTTCCTTATAATATATGGGAACGAAGGCTCTTGTCGCAGAAATCAAAACGTTTCTGTCCCTAGCCACATAGGATTCTCCCTTTGTTAGCACCTGCTGTTCCCCACCGTCGGCATATTTTTTACCTAGTGAATTCCCATAAGGATAGGAATATTTAATTCCCTTCATATCCATAACAATAATATATTGAAATCTAGTTTTCTTTCTGAAGCTTTCTATAGTATCTTGGACAATTTTATAATTCTTTGAAGTTGCTAAAGTTTCTTCAATTATATCCATAGAAGCGATAGTTACAGCCAAATCCATAGCATTATTTCCCATTTGAGTTTCCACAGAATTTTGTGCTTGATAATAAGTAACAATACCTATGCTACCAATAACCATAAATATTATAATACTTATAAATATTGTTAATCTATACTGTAATTTCAATGACACTTCACCTCGTATTATGGTTTTTTAACTTTAGCTTTATCTAAAGCATTTTTAATGGCTTTAAGAAGACCATTACTTGTATAGGTAGCCCCTGCAACAACCTCAACCACTGGGCTATTCGCCTTTATTACTCTTGGTGGAATTTTTTCATAAACTATTTCAGCTATCACTGGAGTTTCTTCTTGCTCCAATACTTTAATATTTTTTATTTCATAGGGATCCGTCTCTACTTGTACCTTTATAGGCCCTATATGTCCTTCGGCATTTCCTTCATAAATTCCTTCTTTATAAATTATGTTTTTAGAATCACAAGCCAGAAGTCCAGTGACTAAAATTATAGATAATGCTAGTCCTATTATTTTTTTCAAGTATGTTCCCTCCCTTGTTATTCTGTTAACCTTTTATAATATAAATAGTGATTGTTATAATTATATCATTTTTCTACTTTTGTGTCATATTTAGTACACAATTTAATAGAACATTACATATTTAATCAAAATAAATCCAATAATCTTATTGGATTCACCTCCACGGACAAAATATTCCTTCTAAAATATCAGTTATGATAAATAAAAACAGGCCAATTATACTTAAAATTATAATACCTGAATACATTTGAATATAGTTAATTCGCATCCAGGAGTCCATAATAAAATATCCCATTCCATATTCAGTACCAAAATTTTCAGTAAAAAACAAAACGGATATTGCTGTACCTATTCCTATTCGAAGGGATGTTAATACAGCTTTAAGTATTCCTGGAAAAATGATTTCTTTTATTATTTGAAAATTTGTTGCCCCTAATGAATACATAGGATAAAATACTTCTTCCGGAATATTTTTCACTTCATCTCGTATATTAACCACAACCGGGAAAAAAGTAATTAAAAAAATCATAACTATTTTTGTTAAATCCCCTAACCCAAAAATAAGCATTACTATAGGAAGTAATGCAATCTTAGGCACTGGATAATTAAAGTAAATAATTGGTGAAAATATTAAATCGATTTTTTTAAAATAACCCATCAAAATTCCTACTGGTATTCCTATTGCTAAAGTAAATAGCAGTCCTACTATAATTCTATTGAAACTGTAGACAACATGGATTGCAATATCACTCCGAAAGGTTATAAAAATATTTATTATTATTGCATAAGGTGGTGGAAATAGTGGATTGTTAATAATTATTGCTCCTATTTGCCATAATACAAAAACAATAATAAAAGCAATAATAAAATTAACTATTTTATTTTCTTTAAGTCTCATTCCTGCATGTCTCCTTTAAGAATTTTTCTAAGTTTATCTTTTATATTTATGTACTCCAAATCAACTTCCATATTTACACATCCAAACAATGGATTACTTATAACTTCAACTATTGTTCCTGGTGACGAGGAGATTACAGCAATATCCTTCGCTAAATATATTGCTTCTTTAATATCATGGGTTATAATTATAGTTGTAACTTTATGTTCTTTTCAAGCCTCTAAAAACATTTTTTGAACATCTTCTCTAGTCATAGCATCTAAGGCAGAAAAGGACTCATCCATTAAAAGTAAATTTGGTTTTAGTAATAGTGCCCTAGCTATGGCAACTCTCTGCATTTGTCCCCTGCTTAACTGATTTGGATATCTTTTAATAAATTCTTTAAACTTTAACTCATTTAATAACTTCTCATAAAAATCCATATCTATATTTACCTTACCATCTTTGATTTTAGCAGATAATAATATATTTTGTTCTACGGTTTTCCATTTAACTAATCCATAATTCTGAGGTATTAATCCAATTCTATATATCTTAGGATTTACTGCCAACCCATCTATTGAAACTTGGCCGGAGTAATCCACAATAATGCCTGCTAAGACTTTTAAAAGGGTGGATTTTCCTGCACCGGAGGGGCCAATTATAGCACATATTTCCCCTTTCTCCACTGTTAAATTTATATTTTCTATGACTTTTACATTTTTGCCCTTGTTTTCATACCAAACATTTAAATCATTTATTTTTATCATTTGCGATTGCTCCACTCATGATATAAATCACTATCTATATTTAAGCTTGTAAGAATCCTTCCTACAGTAATATTTACAATGTCTTCAATTGTTTTAGGTCTTTCATAAAAAACCGGCATTGGCGGTATTATCAAAACATTTAAATCACTTAAAAAAAGCATATTCTTAAGATGGATAGAACTAAGTGGTGTTTCTCTTGGAATCAAAATCAACTTTCTTTTTTCTTTAATCATTACATCCGCGGCTCTTATTAATAAATTATCTGAGGTGCCACTTTTAATTTTTGAAAGTGTTCCCATGGAGCATGGAACAATTACCATTCCATCAGTCTTAAATGAACCACTTGCTATAGCTGAGAACATATCATCAATATCACATAATTTAAGTTTGCTACTATTTTTGTTGATATTTTGAATCCATATATCAAAATTTATTTCAAGCAAATGATCCCTTTAACCCAAATTTAGCCGGTATAGAAAACAAGCCAGTTTTTCTATCAAATTCAATATCTTGAGTTGCATAAATTATATCAAAACCCGCTACCCACAATGTTACTATAGCGCCTAAAATAATTGGTGTTAATGCAAATTTACCTGTTACTGCAAGCCATGCTCCTACAGGAGCTCCAGCACAGGTAATACCTAAAACAATATGACATGCCCACGTAAATCTCTTAGTATAGGAATAAATTATAAATAGAAAAAGTGCTTCTGGGGATAATATGAAACATAGAGTATTTAACTTATAGGCTGCTATTATAAATATAGAAAAACAAAATATCACTATTCCTAAGGCTTCATAATCCTTAACTAATCCTTTTGGCATGTGTCTATTGGCAGTCCTAGGATTTTTTTTATCAATATCTTTGTCTACGATTCTATTAAGAGCATTAGCACCATTTCTAGCTCCAGCAAGCGCAATTAATATTCAAAACATTGTTGTAGCGGTAGGTAACCCATCAGCTGCCCATATCATTGCTATTAAGGCGAAAGGAAGGGAAAACAGTGTATGAGAAAACATAACTAACTCTCCATAACTTTTAAGTTTCTTTAATACCATATTCACTCCACCTCTTATCTACCATTTTTTTAATTTTATCCGACATTTCTATCATCTAAACACTTAGAAGTTACGATTCAATAATTTTTGTGCTACATGTTTAATTACTTGTTTGCTTTCACACTCAGGTAATTTTTCTATATAATCAAATGCTTTTTTAGTATACATATTAGCTAAATTTTGAGCTTTCTCTATCCCTTTAAATTCATTAACTAATATATTTATTTCTTTTATATCCTCATTATTTAATGAAGAGTTGTCTAATATGGTGGAAATTCTATTTTCTCTATCCTCGGCCATAGCATATATTAATGGTAAGGTATAATAACCTTTTATTAGATCACTTTGAGCATTTTTCCCAAGTTTATAACTATCTCCACTGTAATCCAGCAAATCGTCAATTATTTGAAAAGCCATTCCAATATAATAACCAACTCTTCCCAGTAATTTTGAAGTCTTTTCATCACATTTAGATTCTTTTGCTCCAGTATAAAAGCTAATAGAAAATAGAGCTGCTGTTTTTCCTGATATAACCTTAATATATTTTCTAAGGCTTGTGTTTTTCAAATACCTCATATTATATTGTCTTATTTCACCCATACATATCTTAGATATAGCTTTTGAAATATCTCTTAGATTTTCCGTGGAATAATCAAATCCAGATAACATTATAAAACATTGGCAAAATAAGAAATCACCTATATACACTGCATATTCTTTACTATATTTGTGCTGCACCGTTTCTACTCCACGCCTGAGTTTAGATTCATCTACAACATCGTCATGAACTAAAGTTGCCATATGCATCATTTCAATGGCAGCTCCTAAATTATGCATTTTATCCTTATCATATTCGCCAAATTTTGCTGAGAGTAGTAAAAAGGCAGGTCTTAACATTTTCCCACCTGCATTCACTAGCGGAGAAATAGCTTCATCAAACTCTTTTTCACTAGATTTTACGTTTTTAACAATTATTCCAGTTATATCCTCTAATTCTTCTGTAATATCAGGGTAATCTTCCCAAAATTTACTCATTTTATCACCTTGTCCAATTATTTTTTAATCTTACTAACAACAATCTACATTATTAATATTCCACTATAAAATCAAGTGTCCTTTTAATTATTTTAAAAGGACACTTGATTTTAAAAATTCAATTTTTAGTTATAGCATTATTGTTTATATATTTTCTAATTAATCTACATATAAATAAGATTTTTTAACCCATCCTACGCTCTTCCAGTATTTCTTTAAAATTGGTAACACATAATAATCCATACCAAAAGTGCTTCCAGATCCACCTATAAGTGCAATTCCTGCTGCTATATACCATAACATTTCAGCAGGAGCCATCCCTGAAGTCCAGATCATTATACCCATTGCAATTGACATAAGTGAAGCTAATGCGCTAAATAGCCCAACTATAAGCATTAATCCTACTAATATTTCTGCAATTACCATACCTGTTTGGAAAATTGTAGCTAAAACTGTATATCCGCCATCTCCTGAATAAAAGAAAGCATCCATAGACCATTTAACTATTTTCTCTATAAACCCTGGCACTGGTAATGCAACCCAGTTCTCTACTACTGCCTTTGCTCCGTCAGCTACAGCTGTTGCTGCTGTTGCTCCATCAACTACTGGTGCAGGTATCAAGAAAATTTTTGAAGGATCAGCTATTATTTTAGGTAATTTAGCAAGTCCTTCCGTTAACCACTTGTAACCAACAAACATTCTCAGTACTAATAACCAGAAATTTGGAGATGATTTTGCAAAATACCCACCCACCATACTTCTATTATCTTTAACATAAACAAACTCATGTAATAAGTATGACCAACATTTGTTAAATCCAGCAACCTGTATAAAATATACTATATTTATAAAGTGTTTTACGAATAATGCAAAGAAACCTGATAAGGCAAAAAAATTCTTTCCTGCTCCAACGTTTGCTACACCATATTTACCGCCTACGCATACCATGGCACCATGGAATGAAGGTTTATAAGATTTCTTTTCTCCGCCCTTTACATCGGTGTAAACATTATGTGCAATTATAGCGGCAGATTCTTCTGCGTTTTCTACCATCTGAGGAAGTGGTCTTTCTTCGCCTTCAGGAATAAAGAAAATATTATCACCAACAACATAAACATTTTCATAATCTAAAGATTGCAATTTATCGTTAGTTACTATTCTTTTCCTTCCCTTTTGCTGTATGTCCATTTTCCCAATAATATCTGAACCCTCAACACCAGCTGTCCAAATTACTGAGTAGGTGCTAACCAGTCCATTATTTCTAATTGTGGCAGTGTCTGGTGTAACTTCTGTAATTCCAGCATTAGTTAGTACTGTAACACCTAGTTTATTCAGTCTTTTTTTAGTTTTTGCTTGTAACTTGTCCGGAAAATTAGGTAATATTTTTGGTAGGTCATCAGCCAAAATTAATGTTACTTCTTCTTTTCCTATGTAAAATTCCTTGCATAATCTTTCTTTCCACTCACCAAGTTCTCCCATCATTTCAACACCTGTGAAACCACCACCAACAACTATAAAAGTCAGAAGTTTCTTTCTTTCATCTTTGTCCGTCTGTTTTGCAGCTTTTCTGAACATTTGAAGGACATGTTCTCTTAATGCAACCGCATCTTCAAAAGACCATAATTTGTGACAAAATTCCTCGGCACCTTTTATACCAAAGTAAGTAGGCTTACATCCAGAACCAATTACTAGATAATCATATTCATAAGAATTATTTTCAGATTTCAAAACATTGTTTTTAAAATCCAAATCAGTAATTTCATCAAGTACAACATTTACTTTTCTTTTAGCAAATATTTTTTTAAGATCAATTCTAATTGCATCTTCAGAAACTCTTCCGGCAGCTACTTCATGAAGTTCAGTAAGTAGTGTATGGTAGGGATTCTGGTCTATAAGAGTAATTTCTACCTCTTCATCTTTTTTGAACTTTTTTGCGAGTTTTTTGGCAGTTAAAACTCCACCATAACCTCCGCCAAGTATAGCTATTCTTTTCTTTTCACTCATACTATATCCCCCTCAGTTTGTGAATTATTATTAATAGAACTACTTAAGTAAAAAAAATATAATTTAATTTTACTTAAATTGTAAAATCATTAAAACATTGTTCTACAATAAATTATATGCGTTATTTACAGTGTTATCTACTTTTTATTTCTTTAAACTTTACTAGTTAAAATTTTATCATAATAATTATAATCAAGCAAATAAACAGGCGATTTGTTCATTAATAATATGTTTTGTTAATTAAGTTCATGGATATATTAAATAGGTGGTTTGTTGGTGTTTACACTAAGTTAAATACGTGTTATGCTAACTTCGTTATTTACATTTCATTACAGTGTTTTATATTATTTTATTTGCTATTTCACCTTCTCTTAACTTTGCGTATTATAATATTTTGTGAAAGTTATACTAATTGTGTAACTAAAATTACAAGATTTATCTACTGAACCAATAGTTACTCTCGCAGAAAAGCTTTCATCTGTATTACCTGGGGATATTAATCATTCTTTTTTTTGCTGCAGCGGTTCAGAGGCTAATGAAGGTGCACTCTTACTTGCTCGACTTTATACGGGAAAAAATGAATTTATTTCATTAAATAATAGCTTACATGGTAGAACTTATTTGACTATGAGTGTTACAGGACTACCTATGTGGAGAGCAGATCCTATGCTTTCTGATTGCGTTACCTTTGTACCTAATGTTTATAGCAAAGAGAAAACTCTTGATGAAGCTGCTACGGATTCCTTAAAAGCTATTGAAGATGTAATATCTTCTAAAGGTGCAGATAAAATTGCAGCCTTAATTGCAGAGCCCATTCAAGGTAATAGTGGCATTATAACTCCACCTCAGTGGTACTTTAAGAAATTGAAGACAATTCTTGAGAAAAATGGCATATTGCTTATCATAGATGAAGTTCAAACAGGCAAGAACTACTAAGATATACCTAGCTTTCCCAAGAATGATGTTTGAAGAGGATTTTTCTAAATACAACCAATTACTTCTAGAAAACGACTTAGGTCTTGATGGTTTAATTGTAACAAATATAGGAGCTATTCATAAATACAAGTCATTAGGACTTGAGCTTATTGGTGATTATTCTCTAAATATTTATAATCACACTGCAGCTAGTTTCTATGAAAAACAAGGTTTATCTATTGCTACTCTTTCTTTAGAAACACCACTGCTTGATGCTAAAGAAACTATTATTAAATCAAAAATCCCCATTGAAATTGTAGTTCATGGTTCTCCATCTGTTATGTATATGGATTATGATTTATATGAGAACACTAAAATTTTAGAGCCTTCGAAACGTGAAGACAATTCTCTCATTCCTAACAATGTATTAGTTTTAGTTGATGAAAAAGCACATGAACACCCAATATATAGAGATAGTTATGGAAGAAACCATATGACACTTTATAAAGAGCTTTGTTATCTTCCTTTTTTAAAAGAACTTAATGATATTGGTGTAAATCATTTTAGAATTGAAGCCAGCCATTACGATACTATTAAGCTACGAAAAATGCTAAGAATTTACAAAGAGGCAATTAATGATTTAAGCAAATGTGAAGGCTTATTCCATAGCCTAGATTCTATTAATCTTGGATTTACTCTTGGAGCTTTTCAATTTATTTAACAAAAAAACAAATAAAAGGACTAATAGTTTAGAAAATCAAAGAAACCCCCTACAGCTTATCTGGTTGTGGAGGTTTCTTTAATTAGACTATGAAGATATATACACTAACTTTTTGAATTATGCGTTATTTTCATTTTTCTAATATCTTATGAATTAACAACTTCTAATGTATCTCTTGCTATCATTAACTCTTCATTGGTAGGTATAACAAAAACTTTCACTTTTGAATCTGCTGTACTTATTTCTGCCGCGATGCCTATAACATTATTTTTTTCTCGATCTATTTTAACACCTAAAAATTCTAATCCTTTGCAACAGGCTTCTCTAGATTTCGATGAATTTTCACCAACTCCAGCAGTAAATATGATACAATCTACACCCTCTAAGGCACCTGCATAAGCACAAATGAACCTTCTAACTTCATAATGAAAAACATCTAAAGCGAGTTGTGCTCTTTCATTGTCCTTAGCTGCAGCCCAAAGATCTCTAAAGTCACTACTTATTCCAGAAATCCCTAGCACTCCTGATTTTTTATTAAGTATATCTGATACTTGTTCTGGAGACAATGATAATTCTTCCATCAAGAAGGTTATAATTGATGGATCTATATTTCCTGATCTTGTTCCCATAGCAATCCCTGCAAGAGGTGTGAATCCCATGCTTGTATCAATGGATATACCTCCTTTAATTGCAGCAATACTTGCTCCATTTCCTAAATGACAGGAAACGATTTTTAAATCTTTAATATCTTTGTTCATCATTTTTGAAGCTACCCGGGACACATATTTATGTGAAGTTCCGTGGAATCCGTATTTTCTTATTTTATGCTTCTCATATAATTCATATGGTAGTGCATAAATATATGCATACTTTGGCATATTTTGATGAAAGGCCGTATCAAAAACTGCTACCATTGGAGTGCTTGGCATAAGCGCCTTGCAACTATTAATTCCAATAATATTTGGTGGATTATGAAGTGGTGCGAGTTTTGAGCAACTTTCTAAAGCCTTCATTACTTCTTCATCAATTAATACAGACTTAGAATAGTATTCTCCACCATGAACCACTCTATGACCTACCGATGAAATTTCGTCTACACTTTTGATTACTCCATTAGTTTTATCTATTAGTGTTTCAAGAACCAACTTAATTGCATCTTTATGATCTTGCATATTTTGTTTTACTATATATTTTTCTCGGCCTTCAACCTTTTGGCTTAAAACTGTTCCTTCACTGCCAATCCTCTCAATAAGTCCTTGTGCTAAACACCTTTCATCTTGCATATTGATAAGTTGGTATTTTAGAGAAGAACTACCACAGTTAATTACTAATACTTTCATAAATAAATTCCCCTTTGTGCATGATTATAGCAATTATTCCAGATTATATATTCTACATATCTCTTGGGTCTATATCACTAATCATTTTTATTTTACCTAATATGTACCATTTGGCTTCTTGATTTTCCTTTTCAATTCTATATACTTTTCCAAGTATTTTAGCCTTAGACATAACTCCTGCGAGTGATCCTACAAATGAAGGTGTATTTAATTGAGCTTTCTTGTTTTTTTTCACATAATCAATGTTATCAACAATAGGCTCTTTGGGAAGGTTACTGTTAATTTCTTTACTAGTTTTAGCTGTCTCTTTGCTAACAGCACCTAATTTTTCTAATACTTTGTAAACTTCTTCCATCTTACGTTTTTTTCTTTCAATACTTATACTAGGACTTTCAATTTCTTCGTGTTCTACTAATTTTTTCATAATCATCGTTCCTTTCTTAAATCAACAATTGTCTAACAAATGCGTTTATATCTATTATATCATGCTTTGCAACACTTTTAAGACATTATTTCATTTCAGTCAAATTGCTCCAATATTTTTTAGGCATAAGTTGCATCTGAAGTCTCTCATTTGTTCTTTCTTTTATGGCAATACTTTTATGAAATGCCTTCCAAAGATTTTGATAGAACAATTCTTTTTCCTCATGACTTTCCAATTTTTCAAATTTTAAATCCCTAAGTATCCATTCATTATTTTCATAAACTATACCGATCTTTCTCTTTACATCATGAATTACCCACTTTTCATTTGTGAGTCTTGCTTTAAAATGATTTCCTATTAACTCAAGAATATTATAAGTAGGCTCAATTGAAGCATACAAGATGTTATTAAATTCTTGAAATCTAACTAATCCTAAAAATCTGTGGGCTTCAAACCCCACTTTTCTAGAATATTTTTGTACTTCATTTACTGTTGCGTCTATTAGCAAATCATTTACTTTACTACCTATCTTAAATCCTATCTGTATATATTTAAATAATTTTAATTCTATTCCCTGTGCCTCAGACAAAAATGCTTGATATACATGACTTAAAGTATCTTGTGATATTTTTTCTAATATAGCCATATATACCTTATTGGACTTTACCATATCAGTCTCTATAAGTATGTCATTATATAGGATGTTGAAATTATACCTATTTTCCGACTCTATACTATCTGGTATTTTATTATAATAGCAAGAGTGTATAACTGATAGAAAGCCATCAAAGCTTCCATCATAAATATATCTAACCAAACAAATCACTCCTTTGGATAAATAAACTTAGTTGCTCCGGCTTATCAAAGCTTTCATAATCTAATAAATAATTTTTAAGCCTTTCCCTTTCCATATCCTTATCTCCATAAAATTTTCCACTACAGGTTAAAAAGTATCTAGCTCTTTTAAGCACAATTCCTATTTTCTTCAGGTTATCATAAGAAAGATTACAAAGTCTTCTCGCTCTTATAATCCTTAAAGCTGATGTTACTCCTATACCTGGAACTCTGAGTAATGTCTCATAAGGAGCATTATTTACCTCCACAGGGAATTTGTCTAAATTATTTAATGCCCAAAAGGCTTTAGGATCTAAATCTATATCAAAATTAGGATTTTGTTTATCTAATAATTCATTAGCCTTAAATCCATAATACCTCAAAAGCCAATCTGCCTGATACATTCTATGCTCTTTTAAAAGTGGAGGGGTAGTCTGAATGGCTGGTAAATTTATATGTGATACCACTGGAACATAAGCAGAATAGTAAACTCTCTTAAGTCCAAAAGTATTATATAACCCTTCAGTAAGACTAATTACACTTAAATCACTTTCATTAGTTGCACCAACCATTATCTGCGTACTTTGTCCCCCGGGGGTAAACTTGGGAGACTTAAAACCTTTTTTCTTATATTCAGTGGATTCTATTATGCTTTGGGTAATAAGTCCCATAGGTTTTAATATTGCATCCTTACTCTTTTGAGGTGCTAATAGCTTTAAACTTCTTTCCGATGGTAATTCAATATTTACACTCATTCTATCTGCGTACAAGCCTGCCTCATAAATGAACTTTGGATCAGCACCTGGAATAGCCTTTACATGAATATATCCATTGAATTTATGAATTAGCCTTAAATCTTTTACAATCTTAACTAAGTTTTCCATTGTGTAATCTGGACTTCGCTCTACCCCAGAACTTAAGAACAATCCTTCAATATAATTCCTTCTATAGAAATTCATAGTTAAGTCAACTACTTCTTTAGGTGTGAAACTAGTTCTCTCTAAATCATTGCTAGCTCTATTAATACAATATTTACAATCATATATGCATTTATTAGTATACAAGATCTTAAGTAGTGAGATACATCTACCATCCTGTGACCAGGAATGGCAAATACCTGATGATGCTGCATTTCCTATTCCGCCCTTTGTATTCTTTCTATTGGAGCCACTAGAAGAACAAGAAGCATCATACTTTGCTGAATTAGATAATATTTCAAGCTTTCTCATTACATCCATTTTATCGCCTCCCAAACGTTTGTTCTTATTTTATCATATTTACTGTAAAAAGAGAATACAATTCTCTCAAAAACAATTTATTTTATAAACAAAATAAGGCCTCTAAATCTGGACAGGATTGAAATCTTATGTTACCTTTTATTTATATAGATTATTTTATAATTGAGGAGGACTTCTATGAAAATCGGGTATGATATTTATTATTCCCCTATTGGGATGATTCATGTGGTTGTGGATGAACTCGGTGTTAAAAAAGTAGAGATTTTTGAAGAAGATTGGGTAGAATACAAGAACAAGCATGAATTTATTCAAAGAGATGTGAAGCTATGCGAAGAAGTTATGGTTCAGCTAGACGAATATTTCAAAGGAAAAAGGAAAAGTTTTAACATACCCCTATCCATAGAAGGTACAGATTTCAGAAAAAAAGTATGGAAAGCCCTTCAAGATATTCCTTACGGCGAAACCCGAAATTATTTGCAGATTGCAGAAGCCATAGGAAATCCTAAAGCTGTAAGGGCAGTTGGGCAAGCAAATAAAAATAATCAATTGCCTATTATTGTACCTTGTCATAGAGTTATTGGTAAAAGTGGAAATTTGGTAGGTTTTGCAGGCAATAGGACTCCGACTCAAAAGCTACTATTAGAAATAGAAGGAGTCAAAGTTGAAAAATAATTATAAAATATAAGTTCTATAATAGTATATCAGAAAAAATCCCCCTGTTTTTTTACAAGTGGGGGATTTCATTTATTATTAATAACTCTTTAATAGCTTACTATCTCTAATTTAGTATTTTTATTAGATACAAGCTATTATCTAAAATACTTTGTTCACAACTAAATTTAACACCCTCATCAATAAATTCAAAACATACATCTCTTGTACTATTTATATCAAATAGACACTTTCCTTTTTCAGCTAAGGATTTTACAGCATCCTCATGAACTCCTTCCCTAAGCAAATGCTGTTTGATTTCTGTATTTAACATTTTAACATCTCCAATCTCTATCCTGTACTTATTACTATCAGTTACAACACAAATAATACCCTATAATTTTTATTTTTCCTAATCTACAAAAGACATAGTCTTAACAAATCTATCAAAGCCGATAATTGTATTTTTAAAAATGCTCTCGGCTCTATCACTATATCCTTCAGGAATATGCAATGAAGGGCTAAAATGTGTCAATAAGAGTTCTTGTACCTGACCATTTAAAGCAAGCTTAGCTGCCTCGCTAAAGGTCATATGTTTATTCTTTATTGCTTTTTCAATATCATTATCATCACCATATGTGCCCTCGCAAATAAACAAGTCACTTCCTTTAATAAAAGTTACTATTTCAGGTATTGGTCTTGTATCCGTGGTAAAACTGAGCTTTATACCTTTTCTTTCTTTTCCCAGCACCATACTAGGCAAATATGTCTTTTCATGATGAATTATAGGCTCATTTTTTTGAAGACTACTCCATAATTTTTTAGGAATCTCATTTTTAATTGCACTTTCAATATCAAATTTTGGTTTTCTTCTAAAATAAAAACTATAACCTAAACAATCAGTTGAGTGCTCAAGTTCCATTGTTGAAATTATTAGATCATGGAATCCTCCTAATGATGCATCCCTAGAGTTTATTGGAGTTTGCATTTGCAATGGTCCCTGTGGGTCCTCTAAAATATTAAGGTCGTAAGGAAGGTACGGCGCTACAACCCTCAGCCCATTGACAATATCTGTAATACCTTTAGGACCAATTATTGTAATAGGTTCAGTTCTACCGCTATTTCCAATGGTAGCAAGAATACCTGGTAGTCCCACAATGTGATCCGCATGTCCATGAGTTATGCAAATTATATCTATTGACTTAAAACCCCAACCCAGTATTTTCATGGATACTTGGGTGCCTTCCCCACAATCAAGCAATATCTTTCTACCTTTATAATTTATAAGAAGTGAAGATAGATATCTTTCGGGAACAGGCATTCCACCTCCACATCCTAGCAGTGCTACATCAACCAATTAAATCACCTCATCTACATTGTTTATTTATCCTATTGTACACCCATTTGCATTATAATATCTATATCTATAGAGTAGGCTACATAACAATATTTTATACACAAGCTAAAAAATGAATGCCCTATTTAGGACATCCCTTCTCAGTTATTTTTAAATTATAATTCTAAAGCCTTTGTTAAATCTTCCATGATATCGTAAGCATTTTCAATTCCTACTGATAATCTTATCAAATTATCAGTTATGCCAATTTTTTGTCTCATCTCAGAAGGAATTGCAGCATGTGTCATAGTTGCAGGATGACAAATTAATGACTCTACTCCTCCTAAGCTTTCTCCAAAAGTTACTAACTCTAAATTTCCTAAGAAACTTTTATAATCATACCCTTCTTTAAGAATGAAAGAAATAATTCCACCATAACCTTTAGCTTGTTTAGATTGTATTTTGTATCCTTGATGATCTTCAAACCCTGGATAATATACTTTTTCTACTTCACTTTTATCTTTTAAAAACTCTGCAATAATCTTTGCATTTGAGTTGTGTCTGTCCATTCTTAATGCTAGTGTTTTAATACCTCTTATTAACAAGAAGGAATCAAATGGAGATAAAACTCCCCCTGTTGAATTTTGTATAAAATGTATTCTTTCAGCTAATTTACTATTATTCACTACCACAAGGCCAGCAATTAAATCACTGTGTCCAGCTAAATATTTTGTAGCACTATGAATAACTATATCTGCACCGAGAGTGATTGGTTTTTGTAGATATGGTGTCATAAAAGTATTGTCTACAATAGTAATTAAATTGTTTTTCTTTGCTATTTTTGCAACCTCTTCAATATCTGTAATACCCATCAATGGATTGGTTGGAGTCTCTATAAAAATAGCCTTTACACTGTCATCAATATTACTTTTTAGTTCTTCTATATTTGATGAATTAAATACACTGTAATGTATACCAAAGTTAATAAAATATTTATCTAAAACTCTAAATGTTCCACCATAAATATTATTCGATATAAGAATTTTATCTCCCGTTTTAAATAATGATAGTACTGCCGTTGTTGCCGCCATTCCTGAACCAAAAGCAAACCCAGCATAACCTTCCTCAAGTTCTGCAATAAGTTTTTCCACAGCTGCTCTTGTAGGATTTCCTGATCTTGAATACTCATAAGCATTATCAGCGTCAAACTTGCCTTTTTTAAATGTAGATGTCTGGTATATAGGTACATTTACTGCCCCCGTACTAGCATCACCATCTATTCCACCATGTATTAATAAAGATTCAATTTTCAAATTTTTTTCCTCCTCAATAATCTATTAATTAATCCGAAACTAAATTTAAAAATTGTTTTATTCGTGGATTAGTTGTGTTACTTAATAATTGATCAGGTGTCCCCTTATCAATAATAAGCCCGTTATCCATAAATATTATATTGTCCCCTACTTCTTGTGCAAAACTCATATTATGAGTAACAACTACCATGGTCATGCCTTCAAGAGATAGCTCCTTCATAACTTTAAGCACCTCTGCTGCAAGTTCGGGATCAAGTGCTGATGTTGGCTCATCGAAGAGCAAAACTAATGGTGCTATAGCCATAGAACGTGCTATAGCAACTCTCTGTTGTTGTCCTCCTGAAATCTCATGAGGATAACTGTTACTTTTATCTAAAAGTCCAACCTTATCTAGTAACATAAGTGCTTTATCATTTGCAACTTTCTTAGATTGCTTAAGTACAGTTACCAGACCCTCCATAATATTTTCTACCACAGTCATATGGGGAAATAAATGAAAGCCCTGAAATACCATTCCTGTATTTTTACGCAGCATTAATATTTCTTTTTCAGTCGGCTTTTTATTTCCACTAAATGTAAGTTCACTGTCGCCAATTTTTATGGTTCCACCATTAGGCACTTCTAATAAATTCATACATCTAAGAAGGGTTGTTTTACCTGAACCTGAAGGTCCTATCACAATTGTTGTTTCACCCTTTTTAATTTGTAAATCAATACCTTTTAAAATTTCATTATCTCCAAAGCTTTTGTGTAAATTTTGTATGTTAATCATGAATTTCCTCCAATTACTTAGCCACAAATTTTTCAAGTTTTTTCTCTATCCTCTGTTGAAGTGTAGATAATATAGTACAAAATAATAAGTATATAAAAGCTACTTCACAGTACAATACAAGAGGCTCATATGTTGCCGCAGTTATTCTTTGAGCAATCTGAAACATTTCAGTTAAAGTAATCGCCGCAGCCAAAGATGTATCTTTAACTAGACTTATGAAGGAGTTTGATAGTGGTGGCACAGATACCCTAGCTGCTTGTGGCAAAATTATACGAACTAATGCTTGGGTATGTGTCATTCCAATTGAGGCACCTGCCTCCCACTGACCCTTTGGTATTGATTGAATTGCTGCTCTAATTACTTCTGAATTATAAGCTCCAACATTTAGTGTAAAACCTATAATTGCTGCTGTTAGAGGTCCCATTGTTAATCCAGCCATTGGTAATCCATAAAACACTATAAATAACTGTACTAGAAGAGGAGTACCCCTTATTATCCAAACATAAAAACTTGATATTAAAACTAATGGTTTATATTTTGAAATACGTGCAAGGGCCGTTGCCATAGCCACTATTGAACCAAGAATAAAAGAAATCACTGCAAGTGGAACTGTAAATTTCACACCTGCTATTAATAAAGGAAAGAACGAATCTTTAATTATGTTTAATATTCTTATTGTCTCTACATCAAAATTCATATTATCACCCTATTATTTTGATACATCGCTACCAAACCACTTTTCAGAAATTTTTGCGTAAGTACCATCTGATTTCATATCAGTAAGTGCTTTATTAGTTGCATCTACTAATTCTTTATTTCCTTTATTAAACATAATAGCACTTGGCTGTGCATTTCCTTCTTCATCAACAACTTTTACAGCAAGATCTGGTTTTTGCTTTTTAAGGTCAAGATAAGATAAGCTATCATTAACCGTAGCATCTACTCTTTTAGAAGTTAAAAGATCAATTGATTGATTAAAGCTGTCAACTGCTTGAAGCACTGCACCATTATCTTTTGCAATTTTAGCTAAGTTACTAGTCAATGATTGAGCAGATTTTTTGCCTTTCAAATCTTCAAACTTTTTGATTGTAGTATCAGCACTATTTACTATAAGTACAGCTTTTGAAACTATATAAGGATTTGAAAAATCATATTTCACTTGTCTATCAGGTTTAATTCCAACCTGGTTTACTACCATATCGAATCTCTTTGCATCTAGGCCAGCAAACATACCATCCCACTTTGTTTCTATAAATTCAGGTTTAATGCCGATACGCTTAGATACTTCCTCTGCAATTTCAACATCAAATCCCGTTAACTTTCCTGCCTTATCATGGAATGTATATGGTGCATAGGTACCTTCAGTGCCAATGCGTATTTTTCCTTCACTCTTTATTTTTGATAATAAATCTTTAGATTCATTATTTTTACCGCTACTTGTCCCACATCCTGCAAGACCTACCGTTGCTATTAATAAAGTACTAATTAGTATAGATAATTTTTTCATTTGTTGTCCTCCTAGTATTCCTACCGTTTTAGTAAGGTATTGTTTATATAATACCACAGTTCTTCTTTTGTTGTCAATATAGTTTTTTATGTTTACAATTGTTTCAAATAAAAAAGAGCCCTAAGACTCCTTTTTATTTGTCTGAATCTAAATTACTTATTTCAATATACTCGTCTTCTCCAAGTTGCCTTATGAATTCATATTCTTTTACATACATTAAATGAATTTTTGTTTTTACTTCCATTAAAGTTTTGGACTTTTCCTTATTATCTTCTCTTTCTATTATATCTGCTTCAATTAAACTGCCATGCTTCATGTTGATTCTAAGTTTATATGTATTATCAATATTTTCATTCCAGGGTTCTAAGCAAACTGCTTTCATTATTGTATTTTTACATTTTGAGCACTCCATATATAGTTGTTGTTCAACTTTTTCAATGATTACTTTATTATTATCACATGATTTACATACCATAGTTCTATACATATATAAACACCTCTAGTATATATATGTATTAAGTCAGAAATTTATGTATATGGTGATTAATAATCTAATTGGCTATATTTTCATGAACATAAATAGTGATTATTGAATATAATAAATATATCAAGCTTTAAAATTGCATAGGATGAAATATCTTATTACTTACGGGGGCGGTCATTATAAAAAAATTTATAATTATATTAATTCCTATTGTAGCTATAATCATATTGCGTTTAATGTTATATAATTCAAAAGTAGAAAAAAAAGATCTTAAAACTTCACTAAATTATGAGATAAATAAACAATTAGAGGTTACTACCAATGATCTTAAATTACCAACAATTAGAACAGAACCAAAATTAAATGATTTGAATAAAACTATTGATATATTGGTAGGGGCCAATAAGCCTGTAGCTAATAAACCAATAAAGGTAAGTGAAAAGGAAGTCTATCTTACCTTCGATGATGGTCCTTCTGAGAACACTTCCAAAGTACTGAAAATTTTAAAGGATAATGATGTTCATGCAACATTTTTCGTTAATGGACACACCGGCTATAAAAAGGTATACAAACAAATTGTAAATCAAGGAAATGTTATAGGTAATCATACTTATTCACATGATTATAAAACAGAATATTCATCTATCATTGCCTATAATCAAGAAGTAGATAAATTGAATTGTTTTTTAGAAGGTATTGGGATTCCGAGGCCTATACTCATGAGGTTTCCTGGAGGATCAAACAATACAATAAGCAATAATTATGGTGGCAAAGATATAATGAACAAATTAACCAAAGAACAAGTAAGAAAAGGCTACCAATATATTGATTGGAATGTTTATTCGGGAGATTCAGATAAAGTGACGGAAAACAAAAATGTTATTATAGAAAATGTTATGAGGGAATCTAAGGGTATGAAGTCAATTGTGATTTTATTTCACGATTCAAAACCAAAGACAACTACTGTGGAGGCTTTACCTATCATTATTCAAAACTTAAAACAGCTAGGATATGTGTTTAAAACCTTATCAATCAACAGTCCTGTTATTCACTTTAAATAAAACATATAAGTAAAAAAAGACATTCTAATGACTTACCAATACTTAAATATGTTCCCAATAGTATTGCTATGGGCAATAGCACTCCATTTTTATTTGACTTAGTATCTTTTGTTACAAAAGATATTGAGGACGATGGAATTGAACATGCATTAGTTCACTATGGAATTATATAATTAATATATACAATTTTAACGATATTAATTAATTCAGTATTTTATAAATATATGCAAAAACACAGTAAAGAAAGTATAATTCTACTGTGTTTTCTCATTTTAAAATTTTGAAGTAATTTACTTTATCTAATTTTTGTTTCTAGTTCCTTCGTTAGCAGCTTGTATTCCAGCATTCCCATTAACCTTAAATCCATTTTTAGCATTTTTACTATCTAAACTATTAGCTATAAGACTTTGATCCTTTTGTTTTATGGTCGTATTTTGGGTCAGACTATTTCCACTATTAGGTATAATATTTTGATTGTTTTCAGCTATGGTTTTATTTTGACTCATAAAAATCCTCTCCTTTACTAATTATTCTATATTATAATGCCTTTAACTTTATATACTTATACCAAAGTAGAAGTTGTAGTGAAAAAAAGTTTTAATTCAAAAAATCAATTTTGATTATTCACTTAAGCACGCATAACACTAATTTTTTTATATCATGTGATTCCAATCCAGTAACAAAATCCCATACTGGTTATGTGGAATAGGAACATTTTTAAACAAGGTAAATAATAGATGTACTATACAAATTTATAGAATTGTAATTTCAATATAAAACACTTTAAAAATAGCCACTCTCTTAAGGAAAGCAGCTATTAACTGACGCTTACTTTATTCGTAAGCTATATAATATACTATTCATAATGTATTAAAAAGATCACACATTTAAAATTTATATTTTATTAATTTGTAAAAGGGAAAAAGGGAGCTAATTGCTCCCTTTTAATTATAAATTGTTTTCGTAAGTTTCTACCATTTTCTTAACCATTTGTCCGCCAATTGAACCTGCTTCTCTAGAAGTTAATTCTCCATTGTATCCATCTTTTAAAGTTACACCAACTTGACTAGCTGCTTCCATTTTAAACTTGTTTAGTCCTTCTCTTGCTTGTGGTACTAATGTTCTGTTTGCCATATAAATTTCCTCCTCTTTAATAATTATGATTTTCTTTTATGCTATTATCTTGTGCATTATTATAAAAAAATACTCATTGTAATTTAAGTCTATATTATTAAAATAATATAAAATTAGAAGGTTATGTTAAAAAGATTTAGGTATTATATACAATCTTATTCTTATATAATAATTGTAAAGGTAAGTCTCTAAATAAATGTATGAGAAAAGGTCCTACTAAAGGACTTATATATACTTTCTCATGTGTTTTAAGGCATTTTCTTCAACTCTTGATACCTGCGCTTGTGATATTCCTCATCGGCCACTTCCATTTGTGTTTTCCCGTAGAAAAACCTCATCTTTAAAATTATTTTTTCTCTATCTTTTAATTTTTTTAATTCCTCTTTAATTGATATATTTTCAACTCGCATTTAGTCAACCTTTCACACAGTTTCATACATTCCTTGAAACTGTTGCTAATTACTAAGGTATTAGGTTAATAAGTCTAAACTAACAAATCCACCACCAAGCAGGGTTGTGTCAAACCATTTAACCAAATCTATTTTTTTGATAATTCCATTGTCCAAGATATCTATGTGAGCGGTACTTTCATCTTCTGCATATTCTAGTGAGATAATTGTCACCCAGTGCCAAGAATCTAGTTGCTTTTCACCCCCATTATCTAGATTAAGAAATGCAATTGGCGTATCATTACACAATGCTTTGTCCAAAAACAATAATAAATGGCTAAAATCAGGGCGAAGCAACCTATCCCCTTGTATGTTTATAAAACCAAGCTTAATATTTAATGCTCTTGATTTAGAATAATTTACAACAGAGTCATAGAGCAACTTTGTTGTGGGAATTCCATGCATTGTCGGAGTTACATGATGCCAGACACCTTCCATCATTAATAGTGCCTCACTCTTAGTAATCATGTGAAGTTTCTGACTAGATCCACTCCGCATACACTTAAGATAATAAACAATATTTGTTACAACAGTAGGGCCGCATCCAGATCTCCGTTGCCATTCAGTCATATACCATTCCTGATTACAGCCATAATAGGTAGTCAAATTATCCTCATCCATTATTTTGAATATATCCCTGTATTTAATTGTTCTTGTGACCATAATTCACCCCCCTTTTCTAAAAATAAAATGTCTAATAGCACTTAGTTTTCTTTAAATTATCTGTTTAACTTTACAAATAAACATGAAGCCATTTAGTTTGGACCTCACGTTTATTCGTCTTAAGTCAAAATGCCATCTTATAGTTTAATCTATTGTTGTTTAAATTCTGACCAAATTAAATCATAATCTTTAGATGCACTACCAGCATCCTCTAAATGTTTTGCTTTAGTGAATTCTTCGTTAGGTACATATATTGCTTTGTTATCAAGAACACTCTTCGGCATAAACTGCTTAGCTGCTGTAGTAACATTAATATATTCTATACTAGTTGTAACTTCACTGCTTACTTTACCATCAAGTACATAGTTTATAAATTTTTCTGCATTTTGTGCGTGGGGTGCTTTTACTGGTATTACTAAGTTATCTGTTTCAAACTGCATTCCTTCTTTTGGATAAACAATTTTAAACTTTGAATTACCTTTAAGTGCTGCTGATGCCTGTGAACCCCACATAACTCCAATATTTGTATCTCCATTAATTAAGCTAGTCATTGGTGTATCAGCATCAAATACTTTAACGTTAGCTCTTAACTTTTTAAGTTCTGCCTTAGCCTCTGCAAGTTTTGCTGGATCTGTTTCATTGATACTATAACCAAGTTTTGTTAATGCCATACCTATAACAGATCTTGAGTCTTCTAATAAAACTTCAGATCCTTTTAACGAAGAATCCCATAAATCGCTTATTCCTTTAATATCTATTTTAACCTTATCTGGATTATAAACTATCATTTGGCTCCCAAGTGAATAAGGCACTGAATACTTATTGGTCTTATCATAATATTGACCTAAATAAGCCTTATCCAAATTCTTATAATTAGAAATTGCAGATTGATTAATAGGTTTAAGTAATACACTTTTCTGTTTTGCCATATTCTGAACCATATAATCAGCGCAAATTATTACATCATATTGACCACCTTTAGCTGCTTGTAACTTTGCTAGCATCTCTTCATTTGTTGAGAAGTTGCTATAATTGACCTTAATTCCTGTGCTTTTTTCAAAGCCTTTAACAACAGTATCTGGAACATAATTTGCCCACGTATAAATATTGACTATTTTTTCAGTATTGGACTTTGTTGTACTTGATTTTGAGCAACCTACAAGTGTAATGCCTATAACTGAAACTGTAAATAAAATAATTAGTGCTTTAAATTGCTTTTTTAACATACAAATACCCCCTGATTTTCTTGATAAGTATAAAATTTTGTTCTAAATGTATTTTATTTATCTCTATTAAGTTTTATACCTTGTGATAATATTAAAACAAAAAAAGTTGTCAATAACATGATTGTACACAATGCATTTATTTCAGGTGAAAGCCCAAATTTTAGCATTGAAAATATTTTAATTGGAAGTGTGGTACTTTCTGGTCCACTTATGAAAATATTTATTATAACATCATCTAGTGATAATGCAAACGCCAGCATAGAACCCGAAATTATTGCTGGAAAAATAGATGGAAGTGTAATTGTTCTAAACACAGTAATTTTTGAGGCGCCTAAATCCATTGCTGCCTCTTCAATTGACATGTCAAAGTCTGCAAGTCTTGATTTAACATTTATAAGTACAAATGGTATACAAAATGTTGTATGTGCAAGTACTAATGTAAATATACCAAAATCCAATTGAAGCACTGAGAAAAATACAAGTAGCGATATTCCCATAATTATTTCTGGGATTACAATTGGAATATAGAGAAGTAAATCTATAATTCCTTTTCCTTTGAACTTATGCCTCTTTAGCCCAAGAGCTCCAATCGTTCCAATTATTGCTGAGATAATAGTGCTTAAAGTTGCAATGGTTAAACTGTTCATAAGTGCATTAAGTACATCGTCATCATTAAATAACTTGGTGTACCAATCAAGAGTAAATCCACTAAAAACTACATTTGACTCAGCAGAATTAAAGGAGTACATAATAATTATTACAAATGGTACATATAAAAATGCAAATATACAAAATATATATGTTCTTTCTACTACTTTTGATAATTTTGAATCCATTAGAACACCTCCGTGTCTAATTTTTTACCAATGATTTTTACATAAAATAAAATTAAAATTAAGGATATAAAAATCATCACAATTGATAACGCAGCGCCAAATGGCCAATCGTTTGCTTGTAAGAATTGATTTCTAATAAGATTTCCAATAAGCATTACATTGCTTCCACCCATTAGGTCTGGTATGAAAAATAGCCCTACAGAAGGGACAAACACTAAAATGCAGCCAGCAACTATTCCTGGCATAGTTAGAGGTAATGTAATGCTTATAAAAGTCTTCAAGCTACTTGCCCCAAGATCTTTAGAGGCTTCTAAATAAGCTTTATCCAGTTTATCTATAGAATTGTACAGTGGAAGCACCATAAAAGGAAACATTGTATATATCATTCCAATCATTACTGCTCCATAGGAATATAACATCTTTAATGGTTCCTTAATAATTCCAGTTATAAGTAGTATATGATTTAATGATCCATTGGTGCTTAAGATTACAATCCAGCCATAAGTACGTATTAATGAATTAGTTAAGAATGGTGCCATTATTAAAAGCATTATTACAATTTTATATTTTTTTATCTTAGTTGCAAAGTATGCAAAAGGATATCCAAAAACCAAGGTAAATAACGTTGTAACAAATGCTACTACTATAGAGTCCCAAAACACCTTAACATATAGTGAACTGGCCATTCTTGTATAATTTGAAATTGTTGGTATATATACTATGGAACCGTCATCCCCTCTTTGCATAAAACTAATAAACACAATATACAAAAGTGGTATTGCAACAAAGAAAAGCATCCAGAAGGATATTGGCCCTATAGTTAAACCCTTTAAAATATATTTTTTTTTCTTTTCCATTTTTTCACCTAACCTTCTTCAACTATAACTACATCTTCAGGTTCAAAGGACATCCAAACATCACTACCTATACCTATTAAGTCCTTTTTTTTATCATAATCGCAAGCTATAATTTCCAGCCCGCTTTCAAGTTCCATAGTAGTTTTAATAATAGATCCGATATAGCTATGTTCTTTTATTATTGCTTTAAGTCCAAATTGTGATTTTACCTTACTATACTTAATGTTTTCAGGTCTTATTAAAATATAACTTTCTTTATTTTTCGAATTTTCATAATTTTTATAATCCACATTCATCTCATTTTCACCAAAGTGAACAGATATCTTTCCTTCGTCTATCTTTTTTATTTGAGCCTTAATTAAATTGGATTCTCCAATAAAACTTGCTACAAATTTTGTTTGTGGCCTCTCATATATATCTTCAGGTGTGCCTACCTGCTCTATAACTCCTTCATTCATTACTGCTATCCGATCAGACATATTAAGCGCTTCCTCTTGGTCATGAGTAACATATACAAAGGTAATCTGTAATTTTTTCTGCAGTTTTTTGAGTTCAACTTGCATTTGTCTCCTAAGTTTTAAATCAAGCGCACCTAAAGGTTCATCTAAAAGTAGTATTTGCGGGTTATTTATTAGCGCCCTTCCTATTGCAACTCTTTGTTTTTGACCACCGCTTAATTGGTCTGTTTTTCTTTTTTCATATCCCTCTAGTTGTACTAAATTAAGCATTTCTATAACTCTTTTTTTTATTTCTACCTTATTAACCTTTCTGATTTTTAGACCATAGGCTATATTATCATATACATTCATATGTGGAAATAATGCATAATTTTGAAATACTGTATTTACATTTCTCTCATTAGGCTGTTTATTTTCAACATGTTTGCCTTCAAGTAGAAGACTACCACTTGTTAAAGTTTCAAAACCTGCTATTATTCTTAATGTTGTTGTTTTCCCACAACCACTTGGCCCTAGTAGTGTTAAAAACTCACCTTTGTTTATCGTGAGCGATATATTCTTAATAACTTCTTGATTTTCAAATTTTTTTACTATATTATCCATTTCTAATATAACTTCTAACAATTTTTAAATCCCTCCCGTATCACTTATGCTACAATTAACAATTTTTAAGAATTACTTCATACCATAATATTAATTAATTGATGGTATGAATGAATTAAATATGGTCCACCTTCCTAAACACAAAAATTATAAATAACTACTTTAATGTTACCAAACAATAATACAGGTTTAATAGTGTTACAATTATTATACTACATTATAATTTTTTTTGATTCTCTTGGGTAATTTTTATGATTATTATTTATTATATAACATCAATATTGTAAATGGTTATCGTACAATTCAATAATTGTATTTAGATATAGTATACAAGCCATTTAAATTATTTATGTGTAAAAATACAATGAACTAAAACGAATTGATTTCATTTATTATTTTGACGGATTTTTGACGAATATTTTTTCCAAACAGCTAGAGCTTGTATCTAGCTGTTTTCTATTTCTTTAATTATTTCGTCCAAGACATCGTAAATATCTTCTTCATCCTCTTTATCTTTTACTCCCTCCATAATTTTATCCCCCTCATCTTATTTGTCTAATTTTCCATATGTATCCTTAGTATATTAATAATAACACGTTCACATAAATAGAACAAGTGTTCTCATACAGTCAACAAGATATTTGCCTATTTCCTATAGTCTATATCTTGCTTAATCTCCTACATTATAAATCGGAATCCTATCGAGCACCTCGATAGTTTCGACATTATCACACTAAACACTTACAAAATGCCCTCTAATATCTTATATACAAACATATTTAAAATATCATCAAAGTCTATGGATAATTATAGATTAAAAATAAAAAATATTAGAAAATTAAAAAATATGTCAGTGATAAAACTTGCAAATAAAATAGGAATAAAAAAAGCACTGGTCAATGGATGTACTCCATAATCCGGTGCCCTTTATCTGTTAGTTTACTTAGTTAATTATATCCGCCATTACTAATGGAATAGTTATATTTCCACCCATGGTAGATTCATAAGTGTAAACACCTTGAGATACTCCTTTAAGATTAATAACATCATTTTCTAATATTCTTGAATCTACTATACTAGGCTCATATCCAACCAACAGTATAGTATCATAATCATCATTTACTGCAACTCTCAAAGTTACCATTGTAGCTTCTTCTGTAACTTGTATTACCGTTCCCGAAAATTTAACTTTTTTATTTTTAAATTATCAGGTGTTCTAGCTAATTGAGAATATGTTATTCCGGTATCATATGCTACCTTTTTTGCTTGTGCTGCAGCAGCTGTAGCTCTTTTATCTGATAATATTTTTGCATCAGCTACTTTTTTATCTGATATAGCCTTTGCATCTGCTATCGCTTTAGCTTTAGCACCATCTTTAGCCTTTTGAGCTGCAATTACTTTTGAATCTGCATCAGCTTTGACTTTAACGGCTGCATCATCTTTAATTTTCTATTCTGCCTTTGCTTGAGCATCTACTTTTAGTTTAGCTTCATTTTTAGCTTGAGCATCTAGCTTTGCCTTTGCATCTGTTAGTAATTTAGCATTAGCTTGAGCCTCCTCTTGAACCTTGGCATCCGCTTTTATCTTTTTATCTGCTTCTAGTTTAACACTTGCAACCAATTTTTCTTGCTTAAATTGTGTTGAATAGAAATTAGGCAAGTTGACAAATATTATTGACATAAAAATAATAACTAGCAGTGTTCCAATAGCTTTGTTGGATTTCTTCCTTGATTTGAATAATTGTAATTTATTTCTAATTCCGCCTACATTCGCGATTAATATAAATGGTATAAATAAAAATAAAAATCTTTCAATAAATGTTATTATTTTATAACCCACTGTAATTCCTTCAAACATTAACAAAAAAATATCATAAATAAATAGCCTATAATTGCAATGATTTTCTTCCACTTTTTTTCTGTCCTAAATCCTGGTACTTATTTTAAAAAATTATTCATTGATCTTATCCCTCTTTGGTTTCATGCATCTAATCATATTACAATTTACATTTCTATATAACTTTTCATATTCCTTTAAAATTTGACAAAAACATTTAAAAAAATACCTGATGCTAGTAACTAAATAACCTCAGGCTCTATAAAACATCATATTATTTTATTGTATTTAATGAATAAAATTTATATAATAGTCTATAATTTAAATATCCTTTTTTATTTTAACTAACTATAATACTGCGCTGGACCAC
This sequence comes from Clostridium bowmanii, assembly GCF_018861315.1. GTDB lineage: Bacteria > Bacillota > Clostridia > Clostridiales > Clostridiaceae > Clostridium_AD > Clostridium_AD bowmanii. The sequence goes on from NZ_JAHLDL010000017.1 coordinate 97,101, forward strand.
ACCGGTGCAGGTGGATATTATTTCTAAATCTTAAATAATATCCACCTGCAGGTACCCAACTCATATCTAATCTCAAATAGCTTATTAGCTCCATTAACCACCCTTTGGCACTTATAAACCAGCATATTTTATGTTTAGTGAGACACTGTACAACAAGTACAACAACCTATTAAACTCTCACTTCTTTTCTTTTTATACTCTTTTACACGTATAACATGTTGATACCTTTCTTGATAGTTCATCTAATAAAAATACTCCGAACGAAATAAATTGTGACTATTTATTTTTGTTGGAAATGGAATTCAAGTAAAAAAAGAGCATTTCTGCTCTTTAAAACTAGTTCCATATATCTTTAGTAAGTTCTGTACATTTTACTCTATCACTGTACGACTGATGATTTCATCCTGTACTTCCTTGAAAAGTTCGACAAAAAGGCACAGTATCCTGCAACACGAACAATAATATCTCTATATTCTTCAGGGCGACATTGAGCTTGTAGTAATGTTTTGTTATCGACGCAATTGAATTGCATCTGAGCATTACCCATAATTGAGGCGGTGCGTAGCAAGGTAATCAATCCCTCCCTACCTTCAGGAGTATTCAAAGAACTACTGCTTATTTTAAAGTTATGAGCCATTCCAAGACTCATTGATTCAACATTAATCTTGGATACAGACTTTATGATTGACGTCGGCCCTTTTGTATCAGCGCCCTGAGAAGGACTCATTGCGTCAGACAGTGGTGCACCGGAAAGGCGCCCATTGGGTGTTGCTCCAATCATCTCTCCCAAAGGTGTATTAAATGACTGTGACAAAGTGCCATGGATTTGTCTTGCATAAAGTGACTTGTGCTGATTGATTCTGTGTTCTGTATAATCAACAATATCAGTGGCAATTAGATCGGCATAGTTGTCGTCATTACCATATTTAGGTGCATAAAGGCAGTCATGAAGTATTTGTTCGTGCCCTTCCCAATTGGCATCAAGAGCATTTTTAATATCTGTAAGTGTGTATTTTTCATCATCATAAACAAGTTTTTTAATCGCAGCCATACTGTCGACATATGTACCCAGTCCTGCAAATATTGTTCCCGGTCCTTCATAAAGAACAGCTCCACCGGCAGTCACATCTTTACCTGTTTGCATGCAACCGTCAACAAACAGTGACATATAAGGAGTAGGCGTAACATCTCTAAAAATTTGCTGTATTAGAACAGTACCCCTAGCATTCATCTCCAGCAGATAGTCAAGCTGTCGTTTCACAGCAGTATCAAATTGTTCATAAGTGGTCAATGCTTCCAGTTCTCCGGTATCTAGCCACTGCTTGCTTCCATAGGACTTAAGAACACCACGATTGAATACCATTTCAATTGTAATAGGCCATTGTGTAAATCCACCTACTGTCCACTGGTGAATACGTCCGGATTTTTGCGGTTCCACACATCCCATAAGACAATAGTCACGAGAATCTTCAAAATCAAAGCCTTTCCTGAGCATCATTTTAATATGCGCATCATCAAAATGACACGCAGGCATACCGCTGCCGGCTTTGATAATTTCCACAATTTTTTCTAAATATCTGTGTGGAGATTGATTATAGATACGGCAAGCAAGTGACGGCTGGTATATCTTAACTTTTTCCACAGCGTCCATAATCAGATATGTTAATTTGTTTGTGCCATCTCCTCCTTCACGTTTCTGTCCACCTACAGTCATGTTGATAAAAGGCATATATCCCGCAAAATACTTGACGCTAGCTTGCGGTGTATACCAAATCATTTCTGAGCATTTGATCATGAAACAACCCATAAGTTCAAAAGCCTGCTCTTGTATATGTTAATCTAAAACTGGTTCTTTCCAATGTTAGTTTAAACGTGTACTAAAATGTAGTATAATGGAATAAATAGAACATTAGAAAAGAGGCCATTTTATGGATGAAATTATAAAGTTATTAGATAAAAATTTAGACTATGAAAGTCATACGATTATAGATGATACAATTTTTATAAATACAATATCTAACCGTGAAGAGGTTATATGCCCTTATTGTGGTAAACCTTCCTCAAAAGTACATTCTCATTATAAAAAAACTTTTCAGGACTTGCCAATCCAAGGGAAAAAGGTTACAGTTATTTTAAACAACAGAAAAAATGTTTTGTTACAACCCTGATTGCAATCGTACTACTTTTTCTGAAAGTTTCATTTTCTTAAATTTAAAGCTAAGAAAACGAACAGATTAGAGAATGAAATTATAAATATAGCTATGAAGGTTAGTTCACTTACTGCTACAGATTTTTTAAGAAAAAATGTTGCTGAAGTAGGCAAAAGTACGATTTGCAATCTCTTAAAAAAAAAGCGCCAATTATTGATAAAGAGAAAATAACAAAAATATGTATCGATGATTTTGCTATAAAAAAAAGAGAATCATATGGAACCAT
>NZ_JAHLDL010000018.1 GCF_018861315.1 Clostridium bowmanii
ACAAAATGATAGTTGATTAAACTTACTGTCGTTTGTGTTCTCCTATATTTATTTTCCATGAATTTATTATAGTACTATTTGTGTATGTTTTCAATTATTTTATACATTATATTTAGTCTATATAAATATAATGATTGTGCTAACGTGCAATGCTATCCATCCCACACCTAAAGGAGTGGGCTTTTCGCACAAGATCGGTAAACAGACTTTACAATCCTCTGCTTTTATAGTTATATCATAAAACTCAACATTCTCTTTATTAGATTTTTTAGCGCTACAGGATGGAATGCAATATATTCCTATTGCTTTAACTACGCAGTAGAATAATCTCTTATATTCTGAATCTTTGTTACACATATATCATATTTCAATGCGTTGTCTACATTTTCCATGGTATCCTCGCTTCATTTCAGAATTTATTTAAATAATAATATTAATAATTTTTCATTATTATCTTTCATTCTAATTATCTATTCTAATCCAGTTTCTATTATATTATAAACTCTATAATGTAATAACGCGAAATATAAACTCTAGAAACCACATTCCTATTAATAATAATGATACAATTAAATCATTATAAAAAATCATAAAACAAAAGAGGTGAGTTTTATTGAGTATTTCGTACATCACTTTCTCAATAAAGATTAAATGAAGAAGATTGAATTAATAATTAATAATAAAAAGGTTATTTGCCTAAAAAAGGAGCAGTTTAAACCTCATTACAATACTGTAATAATCCTAACTGGTGCAAGCACCTATGCATCCGTCTATTTTATATTTGCAAAACAATTTAAAAAAACCGAAGTAATTATAATCAATACCCCTGGGCATGGTCTTGGAAATTCATTAACTGAAGGCGAACCATTAACAGACGGAAATGAATTGGTTGATTTTCAGGTAACTGTAATTAAACAGTTAATAAAAGAAAATCATTGCACGAGTAAAATTACATTACTTGGTTATTCACTTGGGGGAATGACATTGTTAAATATTGTTAATAGGAACTTATTAGATGAAAATGTAGGTCTTTGTGTGTTAATTGCTAGTGCCAGAATCACCAAGCACGACAACGAAGTTATTAAAGGTTTATATAATAAAGAAACTAATACCTTTAATACAAAATCACTAATGGAGAAAAATTGTACAAACAAAACACCTTGGTATATTAAATATCTAAACCCAAAATGGTTATTTGCTTTGCCCACACCTTGCTATGCAGATTTTTTGCAGTGCGATAGCATGAATGAAATTTCTAAAAATGAATTAATGGTAAAAAATAACAAGAATATTATTGCATTTCTAGGAGAAAATGATTTTTTCTTTAGTGAAAAGGAAATTTTAAAAACAATTAAGTTTTTCAAACAACGAACTTTTATTTCTCTAGAGGATTATGGACACCTATTTCTACTAGAGAGGCCTATTAAAGCAGGAAAACTTGTATTTAAAGCTATAAAAGAAGTTGATCTATAAGCTCAGCTTCTTTTATATTGACCACGTATTTACAAGCTTCTAGATATTTTATTGCCACTAACCTCAATTATTAAATCTTTTCTATTATAATTTGCTGATCCTTGGCATCTACCCCAATAGTAGATCCATCGACTATGTCTCCCCTAATAATTTTCTTTGCAATATTTGTTTCTAAGGCATTTTCAATGTATCTCTTTAGTGGACGTGCACCATAAATTGGATCATAACCTTCGCTAGCCATAAGTTCTTTAGCATAGTCAGTTACTTTCATTGTTATATTTTTGTCTTTAAGCCTATTTTTAATTTCTTCAAGGAATATATCAACTATTCCTTTTATTTCTTTAGTATCTAGTGGTTTAAATAGTATAACATCATCTAATCTATTTAAAAATTCAGGCTTAAATTTACTCTTAAGTTCACTCATAACCCTATCACGAATATTTTGCTGAATACTTCCACTTTCTTTGTTTTCTAGGAGATAGTCACTTCCAATATTTGAAGTCATAATTATTATGCAGTTTTTAAAATTCACAATCTTACCTTGATTATCCGTTAACCTTCCATCATCTAATATCTGAAGGAATATATTAAATACATCTTCATGAGCTTTTTCTATTTCATCAAATAATACAACACTGTAGGGTTTTCTCCTCACAGCTTCAGTAAGTTGACCTCCCTCTTCATATCCTACATAACCAGGTGGAGCTCCTATAAGTCTTGACACAGAATATTTTTCCATATATTCTGACATGTCTATTCTTATTATATTATCTTTACTATCAAATAGTGTTTTAGCTAGTGTTTTTGCAAGTTCAGTTTTTCCAACACCTGTAGGTCCAAGGAATATAAATGAACCAATAGGTCTTCTTGGATCCTTCATTCCTGCTCTTGCGCGAATAACAGCATTTGAAACTGCAGTAACTGCTTCCTTTTGTCCTATTACCCTTTCTGATAGTACTTCTTCAAGTCTTAGGAGCTTTTTCCTTTCTCCTTCTACCAAATTTGTCACAGGTATTCCGGTCCATTTTGATACTATCTGTGAAATTTCTTTTTCTGTTACTTCTTCTTTAAGCATAGCAGTTTCATTATTTTCATGTATGCTTTCTTCTTTCTCTTTAATCTCAGCTTCTAGCTTTGGAATTACCCCATATTTAAGCTCTGCCACTTTAGTTAAATCGTATTCCCTTTCTGATTTTTCTATTTCCCCTCGTGCCGAGTCTAATTTTTGTTTTAAATTTCTAATTTCAACTATTTTAGATTTTTCTTTTTCATATTTTGCTGTCATTTCATTATCTTTATCTTTTAAATTGCTTAACTCTTTCTCCAGGACATCAAGCCTTTTCTTTGAAGCATCGTCATTTTCTTTTGACAGTGCTTTTTTCTCAATTTCAAGTTGAAATATCTTACGTTTTGTCATATCCATCTCAGTAGGCATACTATCTATTTCAGTTCTTATCATAGCACAAGCCTCATCTATAAGATCTATTGCCTTATCTGGAAGAAATCTTCCGGTTATATATCTATCTGAAAGTTTTGCTGCGGCTACTATGGCTGAATCATGAATTCTTATACCGTGATATATTTCGAATTTCTCTTTAAGACCTCTAAGTATGGACACAGAATCTTCCACAGTAGGCTCATCAATAGTTACTGGCTGAAATCTTCTCTCTAATGCCTTATCTTTCTCTAAGTATTTTCTATATTCATCAAAAGTAGTTGCCCCAATACAATGAAGACTTCCTCTGGCAAGTAGTGGCTTTATCATGTTACCTGCATCCATAGATCCCTCTGATTTACCTGCTCCCACTATATTATGAATTTCATCTATAAATAAAATTATTTTACCTTCACTAGTTTCTACTTCTTTAAGCACTGCTTTAAGTCTTTCTTCAAATTCACCTTTAAATTTGGCTCCAGCAATAAGAGCTCCCATATCTAAAGAGAATACTATTTTATTTTTTAGTCCTTCTGGCACATCTCCCTTTACAATTCTTTGGGCAAGTCCCTCCACTATTGCAGTTTTACCTACTCCAGGTTCTCCTATAAGGACAGGATTATTTTTAGTTCTTCTAGAAAGTATCCTTATGACTCTTCTGATTTCATCATCTCTTCCTATAACAGGATCTAGCTTATGTTTTTTAGCTTGTTCCACAAGATTTGAACCATATTTAACCAAAGCCTCATAGGTACCTTCTGGATCTACATTTTCCACCCTCTGATTTCCCCTAACTTTTGAAAGTGCATTTAAAAATTCTTCTTTGGTTATATTAAATTTTTTTAAAATCTCTGCAATTTCTTTAGTACTTACATCCATAAGACCAAGCATTACATGTTCTACACTTATAAAAGAATCCTTAAATTTTTTAGCTTCATCTTCTGCTTTCACAAATACTTCTTCAAACCTTCTAGTTGCATAAACAGACCCAGTATCTGCACCACTTCCTGTAACTCTCGGCATACGTTCTAAGGCCTTTTTGATATCCTCATTAAGTTGCCTTATATTCACTCCCATTTTACTAAATATATTAGGAATGAGCCCATCTTCTTGAGCTATAAGTGCTGCAAATAAATGTATTGTATCTATTTGCTGATGATTATTTTTTACAGCTATTAATTGAGCATCGTTTAATGATTGTTGAACCTTTATTGTTAATTTTTCTATATCCATGTAAACAGCACTTCCTTTACTTTATTTAATTATTACACAATTTTATTTTAAGATACACAAAAAGCACCCATATAAATAAGTTAGAAACCTATTTACCGTTTTAACAGCATAAAAGTTTTATTTATGGGTGCTTAACATTAAGTTTTCTAACTACTATTATATCATTAAATTAGCTATATATTTGCATTTTCACTTAAAATAATTGGATATATTCAGTATTATTTTATATTCTTAAATTATTTATTTATACTCTATCCTTAAATTTAGAAAATTATTTTAATTAATGATTAATGTGGAGAATAATCCTAAAAGGTGGTATAATTCAAAGTGATAGATTTAACAAAATTAGATATGGGGGTATAGCGCAGTTGGGAGCGCGTCTGCTTCGCATGTAGAAGGTCGGGGGTTCGACTCCCCCTATCTCCACCATTTTTATTTACTCTTGCAAAATTGCTTATTTTTAACAGTTCTTACTTTATATAATTATTTAAGCACTGCTTGTGCTATTCTAACAAGTTGCTCTTTACTTAAAGCTTCCAAATATCTTTGACGTTCCACAAATGTACACTCTTCTAAAAGTTTTGTTTCTTTACTAGTCTTTATATAAATACCTGAAAGCATTAAATCCTCACTACTAGAATCCATATAATGCCTCCTCCAAATATTATAATATTTTGTTGCAGTGTTTTCACTGTAGCCTTTTTCTATCAGTTTCACAATTCCATTTTTTCTATCTTGCTTTTCACAACATTTACAAATTTTATATATTTCCTGGAGCTTTATCATCTTTATTTTCCTTCTTTCTTACCCCGTCAGGCAACATACAAAATACAAGTTCCCTGTTTATTTTATCCATCGTTACACAATTATTACACATGTCCGCAATTCCCTCCCAAAGATAAAAAGGCCCAGAACATAAATCTGAAACCTTATTTTTCCCATTAAAGAATCCAAAAGTGTTTTATAAATTTAAGCATAAAACCGCTATCCCTTTAGGGTAGTGGATGTAAGCTTCGGCTTAGTTTTTAATAGTAATCTTTGTAATAGATACAAATAATCTATTCGAGAATTACTAAACTCGTAGGTTCTCTTCGCCAATGTTAATTAAGGTTTTGAATATCTAACTCACTTCTCCTACCATCAGAGATGTTTAAAATTAGAACGTAGTGTTCAAGACTAGAGAAGTATCTTGAAGTACCTATATATTCTTAGTTAACGTAGTCTGTTAAGACTTAGGCTATTCAACCGACTTGTTTGGATTGCTCCTACAAGCCACTACCCTTTAGGGTAGTTGGCAGTTGACCTCTTAATGCTATTATTGTTTAATTATACATGTCTATAGTTTATATTATAGCATATTTTCTAATTAAATATAAGAGGGCACAGTTCGCCACAGTATAAAATATATATAAATGCTCTATATTATGGTAATTACCAACCCTTACAAACGTTAATCCATTTTTTATTCATAGAATATTTATGTAGCTCCTGGCATGTTAATTTAATAGCTGAATTACTACTTCCGCAAGCAGGATACACCGTTTCAAATCTTTTAAGAGATTCATCTAAAAATACGGGTATGTCGTTTTCGAGTCCAAAGGGGCAAACTCCACCTACTGCATGACCTGTAAATTCCAAAGTTTCATCTGGTGTCAACATCTTTGCCTTAAAACCAAATTCATCCTTGAATTTCCTATTATCTGTTTTTACATCTCCTGCTGTAACTATTAACATAGCACTTTCTCCATTTTTAAAACAAATGGTCTTAGCAATTCTTGCAGGCTCAACACCTAGGGTTTCAGCTGCGAGTTCAACAGTAGCACTAGATGTTTCAAATTCTAGAATATCTTTATCTACACCCCATTTTTTAAAATACTCATGTACTTTGTCTATAGCCATTATTTATCATCCTTTCACTTTAATGCTTAATTTTAAATTAAACCTATCTTAACTTTAAAATCATATGTTTAATCTATTATAGACTATATTCATTGTCATTAGTGGACAATTCACAATAATTTGACAATATCGCCTACTATTTATAAAAAAGCACATATTCTATAAGGGAATATATGTTTTCAAATTACCAATTGTTTTAGTGGATAATTATATTCTAAAATATATTATAAGTCTCTCTACATATCCTCTACATATATTTTGCATTGCTCACTCCAAGTCTCATTGGTAAGTAAGGTTTTAAATCCGGTTATGCTATTTTCTAAATTTATATTTACAGCATTTATTGCACAGGTTTGAGGTTCTACGCATACATAATTTTTATCGCCCTTATCATTCCATATTACCATATGCTTATAATCATTTCCCATTTCATAAATTAATCTTAGTTTTTTAGAGGTATCCTCAATTATTGCTCCGTGAAATACTTTACCATTTATATTCATATCTTTTGTTGTATAATGAGATTCTAGGCTATGCTCTAATGGATTTATGCCTTTACACACATATTGTTTTTCATCTATAGTTAAATCTAAAATTTTTCCTGTAGGTAAATTGCGCCAGTCTTGTTCCCATCTCTTGTCTATTGATATTATTAGCCTATAATCTTCTTCCATACTTTCTGGGTGAAAAGGTATATTAAATGCGGAGTGAAATCCTATTCCCATTGGCATTTTTTCACTACTCAAATTAATAATACTCGCTTTCTGCTTTAACCCATTACTTGAAAGATTATAAACCAATTTAAACTGAAATGCATGAGGGAAGTACTTATAAAACTCATGCTCTTCATTAAAATCAAAAACAGCCTCTATTTCAACACTTTCTCCCCGAATAATTTCACTTCTGGCTATCTTCCATTTCTCATTTTTAATAAAACCATGGATATAATTATTGTGTTTCGGCTCATTTATTGGAAATTTATATACTTTGTCCTCCATTTTAAAGCTGCCATCTTCTATTCTATTTGGTGGAAACAATACTGGCAGGCCATAAACTTGAGGTGCAGCCTTAAAAACTTTAAGGCCTATTTCATCCACAGGAGTTCTAAGTAAGCTTAAACCTCTTATAGAGTCCTTTAATTCTATGATATTAGCTCCCATATCTGTTATCATCAATGCTTCATAACCACCTGCTGAAAAACGTATAGATTTATACCCTTTCCATGATTCTTCTTGTATTGTTGCAGCAATTTTATTTCTGCCATTTGTCATATTTGTTATCTCCGATTTTATTTATTTTACCCTAAGCAATGAGGCATCCGAACTTAAAAGTTCAAATGCCATATTTCTTTGTGTATAGTATTTTTATGACTTTACAAGCCAAGCTTATCAGTAATTTTAAGCATGGCATTTAAAGAAAGTTCTGCAAATTCTTCAAAGGGAATTCCTAGATTTACAATAGAATACATAGCTTCTCTATTTGCACTAGCAGCGAACCTTGTATCCTTCATTCTTTTAACTATAGATTTAACTTTTACATTAACAAGTTTTTTATCAGGATATGCAAGTGCAATGGCAGTAATAAATCCAGTTATAGGATCACCTGCATAAGCTGCAGCATCCATTTTGCTAACTATTTTAGTTCCATTTAGCTGGTTATGTGCACAAATTGAATGGTACATACGTTCATTCCCAAAGTCTTCTGCTTTTAATATCTCTACAGCAGTAGGCCCATGAAGTTCTGGATTTTTAAGCCAATCAATGGTGGTTTCATCTATGTCATGCAATAGACCTGTTATTCCCCACTCTTTTATGTTTTCAGGTTCTAATTTTTCAGCTAAAGCTCTCATTACAGCCTCAACAGCATAACAATGAATTACTAATTTATCATTCTTTAAATGTTTATGTAAAAGTTTTTCTGCTCTTTCTCTATCACACATGTTTATCACCCTTCCTCCTATGATTTTTTAATATAGTATATCACTAAATTTACCTTTTTTCATTGTTTATACTAAATTATTCCAAATCAGATTATTATCACTTTTAAACTAACCAAATACAAAACACTTAAACAAATAGGCCCAGAATAAAAAGCTAACAGTCCTAAACTTCAGTAGGGCTGTTAGCTTTTTATATATTTTCACAATGTTTAATTTTAAAAGCAAATAATGCCCCACAACATCCACCAATAATATGGGCAAGTTGAGAGATATTATCTTGCGTAAAAGCACCCCCAAAGATTTCTCTACCAACAAATACAAAAAACACGATAATTAAAGTTAGTGGGATTTTACCCTTCTCAGTATTTGTAAAGGAGCTTAGAATAATAAACATATACACAATGCCACTAGCACCCAAAAGAGCACTTCCAGAGAAAACTATGTGTATTATGCCAGTAACAAAAGCTGTTATTAGTATTAACTGTACTAAAACTTTTGAACCATATTTTTCTTCTAGCAGGGGTCCAGTTATTAAAATAATTATAAAGTTTCCTGAAAAATGAGCCCAATTAGCATGACCTAATATGTAAGAAAAAAGCCTAACATATTGCATGGGATCCAAAAAGGATGTTCTATAATTTGAAAAAAGCAATCGGGTCAAAACACCATTTGTTAAGTAACATAGCAAATAGCTAATAAGAGCTAAAAAAGTAAAAGTTAATATCACTGGTGAATTATATTGTATTTTCTTTAATTTATTAATCATTTATATAATCTGAAATATTTAAATCATATTCTTTTGCGAATTTAAGAAGGTCTGTCTCACTTGTACTTTCTGATGGTGCAACTGGTGACTTAATCCCTAATTCACTGACCTTATCCAACAAATCTTTTTTTAATTTCTTATAATCTATTTTGTTCACCTTCCTTCCTATTTATTTTTTCATACTTTTTATTTTCTTTATTATTAATAATATTCATTTACCTTATATATTATATTCTATAACGAATCCATATTCCCTCTATTTTTCGACAAATTTCTTATTCGAGAATTTTTTTAGCCTGTACCATTCTCTGAATTGCAGTTATTGCTATTATCATTGAAAATATATTAGTTATTAATAATATCTAACATCTATACTAAACCTTTCTACTCTATAAATCCTACTAAAAGTTATTAACATTTAGTGTAATAAACCATGTTAAACCTTCAACTTCATTAAAGTTTTTCAATTTTTCTTTTCCCATTATATCTATTTATCCATTTTGTAGCAAATTTATTTTTTTCTTGTTTAAAAATAAAAGTTGAGCACATTTCTTCATTAAACATCAAATCCAATAAATGCACAGCATTTTTTTCTCCTATTGACAATGACTCAGCGCAAGTTTGGCAGTAAGTTAAAATGTGTTCCGATGTAGCCTCTCCTGCTCTTTTATTCATATGCGCTGTTGAAAGCTTACTATTAGTTACTCCCACCATAGCACCTGCACCACAACACACCGTTTGTCTTTTAGAAAATTCAAATTCATCAATTGTAATCCCCATCTTTTTTATAATTCTCCTGACTGCATCATGTACATTGTCTTCATATCTTGTTGGGCATGGATCATGGAGAGTAAATTTAACATCTACTTTACTATATTTATTTAACAAACCTTTTGGTATACCTTTTTCTATGATTTTCTCCCAAACAGTAGTAATTTTCAAATTAGGGCTATTCTTTTTTATGCTTATAAAACAATTGGGGCAAGCTGTAATTATTTCAGTTACTTTTAATTTTTCTATCTCACTTTCAAGCTGAGAATAATATACTTTAAAACCCTGCTGATCTCCAATAGTATGAGTTGGACTTGCACAACATTTCAATATAATTTTTATACCTGGCACAACACTTTGAAGATATTCGTAAGTTTTCATAACAATTTCAGGACTGTATGACATCAAACTACATCCTGGAATAAATGCAATATTACTAACACTCTCTGTTTTTTTCATAGTGGTGGAGAATAATTTTGAAAAGCTGTTTTCCTGATGAAATTTTACCACCTTATAACCTAATGGTTTTATAGCTTTTTTATTATTTTTAAATGCATATCTTCGTAATTCTAAAAATAAATCCTTCTGGTCAATGTTTTTAGGACATACCTCGCTACACAAATTACAAAGGTTGCAAGAATAAGGTATTTTTATATCTATTTCACATGACTTTATTATACCACCAAAAAGCTCTTTAGGTGAAGCACAATAGCTATCTAACATTATACAATTTTTCATACATTTCTTGCAACCAATACATTCACTATATATTATATTTGCTCTTTCTAACATTTCTTTTGATAGCTTAATACTATCCACAACTAATCACCCTTTATATTTATTAAAAAAGGATTGTCTCATAACTTCAAAAACAATCCTATCTTATATTACAACTTATTGTTTACTTTTTTCATTGTATATATTTTTAAGTAATACCATTAATATGCTTACAGCAAATAGGGTTAAAAGCCCAAACACCACCTTTTTTGTTCTTTTATTTAATTTAATTCCCCCTATACTTTCTTTAATAATTACACTTTTACAAATTATCAATTTATTGATTACCATTTTTATCCACAAATTATAAAACACTATGTATTTCTATGAATAATTATATAACATACACTTCTCTTTTGAAAATAGATGATACCTATAGATAGTTGATTATCTATAGGTATCATCTATTCTTCTTTGCACCTCGCTAATATTGATAAATATATTTTCTAAGCCATTCCTTTGTCTTTAAATCAACAAATGCTGCATCAACACTATTAAGGTAAATTTGTTTATACTCCTCAAAAGTAATATTAAATTCTCTTAATAATATTTCGCATTCTTTAGTCATATTTGTGTTTGATACAGTTCTATTATCTGTATTAACTGTCACCTTTATGCCATTATTATAAAAATTATAAATTGGGTGGTTTTTAAAAGTATCAATTGCTTTAGTTTGAATATTACTTGTTGGACACATTTCAAGAGTAATTCCTTTATCTTTCACAATGTTATAGGCTTCCAAGCAGTCCTTAATAAATACTCCATGTCCAATTCTTTCTGCCCCTAAAAGCTCCACTGCTTCCAGCACATTTTTACCTATTCCTGTTTCACCTGCATGAATAGTCACTCTATAGCCATATCCTCTAGCTAGTGTTATGGGTTCTATGAATTTACCGCAAAATTCTTCTCCTTCAGAACCACATAAATCTATTGCAACCACACCTTTAGACAAATATTTTACACCAGCCTCCACAACCTCAATTGCTCTATCCGCAGACATAAATCTCATACATGATAGTATTACGTTACCTTTTATATCATATTTCTCTTCTGCATCTCTAATCCCAGCTATTACACTCTCTATTACATCAGAAATACTTAACCCGTTTTTTAAGTGGAGTAGCGGTGCAAATCTAACTTCAATATATTTCACATTTTCTTTTGCACAATCTTCAAGAAGTTCAAAGGTAATTCTTTTCAAACTTTCTTTTGATTGCATTATTAAAATGGGAATTTCAAATCTTCTTAGATACTCATCAAGAGACTTACATTCTGCTGGGGCAGTAAGTTCTTTTTTAATATTTTCAATGTCATAGTAGGGAATACTTATATTCTCATCTTTTGCTATATCAATTATTGTCCCAGGTCTTACACTTCCATCCAAATGACAATGCAATTCAATTTTCGGTAAATTTTCAAATTTCATATTGTCCTCCTCTTATAATCATTTAATCACACTAAAGGTTATTATTTACCTTGATAATAATTTTAAAACAAAAAATCCTGACCACAAAGAAGATACACATAGGTGTATTTTCTTCGTAATCAGGAATTTAGGTTCCTGGTAGAAACCCCCAAACCTTATTATTGGGGTTATACGAATTTAAATCATCTTTTTTATTATTATAATTACTATTCATAAGTCATCGTTAATATAACCAACTTTAGTTAAATTTTATGTTATTTTATTTTATCATAAAAAAAAAAATAGTCAAGTCACTAATCTCCCTTGAATCTTAATACCTTAAAACAACCAGTACAGTCATAGCAACAAAATATATAGCTAAAGGTACATATTTTACTTTATTTGCATTAATGTTTTTTTCATCACTTACTATACATTGTTCTCCTTCATTGTATTCTAAGCTTCCAACATTTTCTTCTTGAATATATTCTAAATCTTCTTTTTCCTCTTTATATTCTTTCAATTTTCTTAGGTATATAAATAATACGGCGCCTCCAATCAAAAAAAATATTGAGGCTCTAAGTAAAGCAACAGTTAGAGTAACATTCATAGCCTCAGCTGTGGCAGCTGTTTTTGCTGAATCAATTACCCCATTGTCTATTCCAGTATCCACAAGCTTCATGTAATTCAATGCCACTTTACTTAAGATAAAGGATATTGCATTATTTGCTGCATGAAGTGTCATACTTCCTAATAATGAACCTGTATATTCCCTTACCTTAAGTAGAATAAGTCCCAAGAATAACACATAAATAATTTGCATTACGTTGCCGTGAAAAGTTGCAAAGATAGCTATTATAATAAAGTACTTCATTTTTTTATTTATGCCTTCATACGCATCTAAAAAAATTCCTCTAAAAAATACTTCCTCAAAAAATGCTGGCACCAAAATTACCACAAATAGCCCTAATAATGTTGAGCTACCGTTTAGTAAACTTGACATTGCCATACTATCTTTTATTGCAATTGGAAATAACTTCATGCTCAGTGAATTAATACCTACTGCAAAGATATAAGTACCAATTGCTAACATCATAACTAACATAACTTGTTTTATAGAAATTTTCTTTATTACCATCACCTTAGTAAATCTTCTTTTAGTAATTCTGCAATATAATAGTGCAATACCTCCCAGTGTTATAATACTAGTCCCTCCAGAAAGCAGAAGTGAAATATTCCCGCTGATAGGGGTTTTTAATCTAAATAATATAGCTGCTATATAGGGCATTGAAACAAATAATAGCAATGCCAGCAACAATAAACTATTAGCTAATAATATCATTTTATTTTTCATGAACTTTCTCCTTCATATATAAAATTATCTTCTAAGTAACACATGCTCTACAAATACAAACTTTACTGCAATAAATGCTAGTACTAAAATATATATTATAAGCAATCGCCTACAATAATCAAATGCTTCAGGTTGCATTTTGCATTTTTCATTTTGTATCTGGAGGTATATTAAGTATTGTGAACAGCCCAGAAAATAGTTTACGTGCTGCCGGTACCGCGGTCTGAGCGGCATAATATTTCTCTGAGTTTGGTTCTTCTACAGTAACTATCAATGTTACCTTTGGGTTACTTGCAGGAGCCATCCCAGCAAAAGATGCTATATACTTTCCAGACTCGTAACCCCCTGTGGTATTATTAACCACATTTGCAGTCCCTGTCTTTCCAGCTATGTGGTAACCCTTTATATAGGTATCCACCGCAGTTCCTTCTTTAACAACACTTTCTAAATAAGTTCTTAGTTGTGCTGCATTTTCATTGCTAATTATATTTCTTTTGTCAAGATTTCCATACTGTTTGTCCACAATTTTTTTACCACTTACCATATGAGAAATGTCCTTCATAACATGGGGTCTTATCCACGTCCCCCCATTAGCTATTGCATTGAAAGCAGAAATATACTGAGTTTGAGTAACTGCAATACCTTGTCCATAGGCCATAGTTGCAAAATCAACAGGTCCAATACTTTTAAAATCTTTTATTAATCCAGTACTTTCACCAGGCAAATCTATACCAGTTTTCTGCCCAAAGCCAGCATCTTTTATAAACTTATAAAGATTTTCCTTTCCAATCTTTTGTCCCAATTTAACAAATGCAACATTATCCGAATTTCTAATAATATCTGAAAAAGTTTCCACACCATAATCCTCTTTATTATCATTATACAAGGTTGTATTTCCAACTCTAATACTTCCATCACTTACAAATCTGTCCTGCTCTGTTACCAAATTATTTTTAAGTGCAGCAGCAGCTGTTATAACCTTAAAAATAGATCCTGGCTCAAACATGTTACTTACAGCCCTATTCTTCCATATTTCCTGTGTTTCACCATCTGTTTTCCCTATTTCATAAGGCTTATTAGGATTATAACCTGGTGCATTTGCCATAGCCAAAATTTCACCATTTTGAGGATCCATAATTGTTATACTTACAGATTTTGCACCATTTTCAGCTAAGGTTTGTTTAGCTACTGTTTCAGCTAGTTCTTGAATTCGCTCATCTATTGTTAATGTTAAATTCTTTCCGTCTACAGGTTTAACCGTAGTTGCTTCCGTATAAGGCAACTCATTATTATTCCTATCTACTTGTGCCACCTTAACCCCAGGAACACCCGCTAATTCATTATTGTAACTTTGTTCTACCCCGCTTATTCCATTTCCCTCTGAATTGCTATGTCCAATAACCTGGGATAAAAAGTTATCATTTGAATAAACCCTGTCCACATCATTTGAAATTATTATGCCATTATATTTCAAAGCTTTAATATCATCTACTGCCGCTTTTCCAACTTTTCTTTTCAAAAATACGAATTGAAGTAGATTGCCTTTACTATCTTTGCTATTTAATTTTTTTTGAACTTCACTTGTTTCAATATTTAATTTCTCTGATAACTGCGCAACCACTTGCTTTTGCGGTATTTTTTTATTCGTTAAATATATTTTCAATACATTCAGATCAACATCAACTTTGTAAACATCTGTACTTAATGCTAATTCCGAACCATTTTTGCTCAAAATCGTACCCCTCTTTGGGGCCATTTTTATAGTTTTAGTCCACTGATTTAATGCTAGTTGCTTATAATCAGACCCATCAACTATCATTACGTAACCCAATCTACTCACAATAGCAATAAATACTACCGAAAATAATAAACCTAAAATAAAAATTCTTTTACTTTTCACTTTTTTTCTTTTCAGTTTACTCACCAACCCGTCTTATACGATTTCTTCTGACATTCGTTTAGTTTAACATGGTGCCACCTACGTAGCAAGTGGCATGTTGTATGACAAAATTTAAATCATAAGAACATCATACTATATATACGGATATATTTCCACTATTTATATTGTTTTGTAAAAATTTACAATAAAATATCTCAATCTATATTGTGATTTTCATTTCACTATAAATTGAGATAGTTTTATTATCTTTTTACGGATATTTTTTTATTTTCACATTCTAGTCTAACTTCTTTTCCAAGTTGTGTTGTTTTTAAAGTTACAGTATGGCCCCACAACTCATATATATACTTTAATGTTGCTTCTGCATAAGTAATATTTAGTTCTCTTCCATCAAAAACATGCTCTAAGTTTAAGGTTTTGTCCTTTTTGGACATTTCAGTTACCCGAATAAGTGGTACAGTTCCTATGCCGCAAGAACTAGCTAAAGTGTTTCTAATATTTTTAAAGCCACTATCATCAGCCACTTCACTAATTACATAATTTCCATCCCTTGCAGCATATTCAAATAAATTAAGTTCTGCGCACAGTTCTTCGGTTAGATACTTTCTTAAAAAGGATTCATCCCGTTCAATGGCCCTAACCTCAAATATTTTAGCCATGCCGTATCTTTTCAAAATATCTTCAAATATCTTGAAGCCTATAAAATATGGATTTATAGAACCATACCCAGGTGCTATAACATCATTATGCCTTTTAATGAATTCTAAATAAAGCTCATCTGGCAACTTAAGCTCTTTTAATATATTATAATGCCAAAAGCTAGCCCAGCCTTCATTCATTATTTTTGTTTCAATTTGGGGCAGAAAATAAGCAGTTTCTTTCCTTACAAATTCTAGTAAACTTTTTTCCCATTCCTCCATATCTCCATATTTTATTATAAAGTATAGAATATCATCCTCTGGCTGCAAAGGTATTTTGTTTAAATCAGGAAATGCTAGTTTCACATATGCATCCAAGTTACTATGAACCTCATTACTGTTTTTATAATCTTCTAAAAGTCTTTGTTTTAGGACCTCCGCTTGTATTCTCTTTTCTCCAATAACCCTAGAGGTCTGAAGCTTTATGGCATGAGCTGCATCTAATATTCTCTCTACCTTCTCATAACCTATACTTGGATCATTTATATAACTTCTTACCATATCTGCATGAAATTTAAACATCTCCACGGTAGATGATGCTCTAGTTCCATCCACAAAAAGTCTGTTGTTTTTAAAGAAATCATTATGACCGTAAACATGGGCTATAGTAAGTATTTGCAATAAAAGTGTGTTTTCCTTCATTAAATACGCAATACACGGATCTGAATTTATAACCATCTCATAAGGTAGTCCAGTTAAATTATATTTATACACAGTACTATTTTTTTCATAAGACTTTCCAAAGCTCCAGTGGGGATACCTAGATGGCATTCCAATATAAGATTCATAACCGAGCATATCCTTATACCCTATTATTTCAAATTCTTGGGGATAGAAATCAAGTCCTATCTTTTTTACTATTTTCTCTATTTTTTCATTCCAATCTTCTAAGTCCTTTAAGGAATAATCCAAATCCATGTCACCTCTCTCCATCTTTTTTTAGCATGTATTTAAGACCTTTCCATAAATCCTGTTTTTCCTTTATGTCTACAGAGATAAAATTTTTATTAGTTACTCCCTTTTCAAATACATTTTTCATAGAAGAAGAAGAAGAATAGTAGCTATTCAAAAGCTCAGCATAACCAAATAAATTACTTACCTTGCAAATATTTTTTGCAGCTTCTATGGCTTTTTCATTATCTTCTTTCCAATTATCCCCATCACTAACGTAGAAAACATATACATTCCAATACTCAGGGTTATATCTTTTTTCAATTATTTCTAAAGCTTTATTAAGTCCACTAGATATATAGGTACCTCCTGATTCAACTTTATGGAAAAAATCAATTTCATTTACCTCTTTGGCCACTGTTGTATGTGCAACAAAACCAACCTCTACATTTGAATACTTTGATTTAAGAAATTGAGATAGCACAAAGAAGAAGGAACGAGCCAAATATTTTTTTGTGGTATCCATTGACCCTGATACATCCATTACACATAAAATTACTGCGTTTGATTCTCTCTTTAATACTTTCTTTACTTTATGATATCTCAAATCCTCATTTTTGAAGGGCAATCTTGTAATTTCTTCCCCTCCTTCTGCTACTTCCATTAAAGCTCTTCTTTTAGCCTGTTGTCTTTTAATTTTCTCAGCTACCGTTCTTTTTTTAGCAAGACGTGGGTTAATCCCATGTTTTTGATATCCTGCTCTTTTAATACCATTTTCTGTTAAAACCTCTGAGAATTTTTTCTTATCCATATCAGGAAGTTCTAAATCTTCTAGCAGGTAATTGAGTGCATCTTCGAGTGTTATCTCAGTTTCATAAATATCCTCTCCTTCATCATCACCTGCACCACCCTTGCCTTCCCCTTTTGCTTTTTCTTTTCCTATTACTTGACCTACTTTTTCTGTTCCATCGCCACTTCCCACACCGCTTTTATTTTTACCAAAAATAAATTCATATTCCTTAAGTCCTCTTATTGGTATCTTGATTTTTTTATCCACACTCTGACCAATGATACTTTCTTCTGACAATATATCTCCTAAGTTTTCTTTAATAGATTTTTCAACAAGCTGACGATGCCGTCTCCTATCCTCCACAGCCCTATCATGATCTATGGGTGTTACGTTATAATCTCTAAAAATTGCCATAGGATTAGTCCTTCCATAAATTATTAGCCGCATATTTAAGTACTACGTCACAACAGTGATCGCAATATCCATTTGCCTTCATTTGTTCCACCATTACACTATATTTTTCATCTTGGTCCTTATCGCGAACTCTAGATCTAGTTATAATTCTTGAAAGTTCTTTAACGGAGCTTGTTAGTTTCTTTTCAATTGCTTCTTTTAAAGGCTCATAAGACTCATATTTGATTTTTCCACCATTTCTAACCACATAAAACATATAAGATGTAACATCACTTCTGAACCCCTTTGAAGAACTCTCAGATATTCCAATTTGCTCTTCTATTGATCGCATAAATGATTCATCTGCAATCAGCTCCTCACCAGTAGCTTTATCCTTTAATTTTGCCTTGTTTACAAAGGCTTCTGCATTATCAATATAGTTATTAAATAAACTCTCTGCTTGCTCTTTGTAGCTGTGTATAAAAGCCTTAGTTACTTCCTTTTCCAATATTTTGTTATATTCTTTTCTAATACTATCCTGAACAAAGCCCATATACTTTTTCTTTTCATCCTCTGCAACGTCCATTTCCCTAACGGATTTAATTATACTTTCCATAATGCTAAGTGGATTTATGCAATCAAAATCTGAATTTGAAATAGCATTATCAATAGCCTTTACAATAAACCTTGTGGAAATCCCATGCATTCCTTCATCAAGACCTGCTTCTTCCCTAAGTTCACTAATATCCATTTTCTTGGTAGTTCCCTTTTCTACTATTTCTTCACCATTATAAATCTTAAGCTTTGTTATAGGGTCTACCTTATTTGAAGGTTTGAATCTTGAAAGCAATGCAAACATTGATGCAGTTTCAATGGTATGAGGTGCTATATGAGGCTTAAAGTTACTCTTTTTAAGTATTTTTTCGTAAATCTTAACTTCCTCATTTAGCTCAAGACAATAAGGAACTTCCACCTTTACAATTCTGTCTAAAATAGCTTCATTTGTATGATCTGACTTAAATCTATTCCATTCCGCTTCATTAGAGTGGGCAATAATTATACCATCAAAGTAAATCATAGAACCCTTTCCTGGTGAAGGTATTGATTTCTCTTGAGTTGCCGTTATTATGGTATGAAGATATTCAACATCATTTTTAAATACTTCTATAAATTCTACTAGGCCACGATTTCCAACATTAAATGCTCCATTAAGAGAAAAGACTCTTGGATCATCCTCTGAGTACATATCCATTTTAGATATATCAACGGAGCCTGTTAAAATTGAAGTATCTTGATTATTAGGGTCTACTGGTGGCACGACCCCTATACCTTTTCTTGATCTTATTGAAAATGAAGTGGTTGTAACAGGGAAATTTTCATATTCTCCATTAAATTCATGAAGTAACCTATACTTGCACTCAGGGCAAAGATCCCCTTCAATTTCTACACCTAACATTTTTTCAAAATCTTTTCTGAGATGTTTAGGTACTAAATGCAATGGTTCTTCATTCATAGGGCATCCTTTTAAAACATATACTGGCTCTGTATTTTCAAAAGCTTTCTTCAACGCCTCCACTAGTGATGACTTACCAGCTCCTACAGGACCAGCTAAATACAATACTTGCCTAGATTCTTCTCCCTTCATAGATGCAGAATAAAAGTAACTTACAATTTTCATGAGTACTTTATCAATTCCAAAAAAGTCTTCTTTAAAAAATTCATACCTCTTTATAACATCATTACCATATATTTTTCTTGTTCTTGGGTTTTCTTCAGGCTTTAGAATTTCAAAGCCATCCTTTATTATTGTGTCATACATCCTCTTATGAGACAGTTTAGCCTTATCAGGATTTGTTTTAATTATATCTAAATACTCCAAAAAGCTTCCTTCAAATTTGTTTTTAATTTTAGCTTCTCTATCATTCTTTATCATCTTCTTAAATTCCATTTGCTACCTCCTAAGATATAATTATTTTTATTATTAACTATATGCGAGGACAACCCTTCAACATGATTAATAATGAAAATAAAAAAGATAAATAAAAATAAAAAAGCCCAATGAAATATTAATTTATTTCATTGGGCTTTTGTGCATTTTAGTAATAATTTGCAAAGCACTTTCCAAAACTACCTTGCTGCTTTCATAAGATATTATTTGTTTCGTATTTTGAAAGCTGGACCATTTGTAATCAACTATTTCATCTACTTCAATATTAACAGTCTCATCTTGCACCTGCGCTAAAAAATATACAACTTCCTTCATTGTCTCTTGCTTTATTAAATATTCTACAGGCACCCTAAATCCATGAATTAGATTAACCCTAAGCCCGGTCTCTTCAAATACCTCTCTTCTAGCTGTTTGTTCTTCACTTTCATTTTTTTCAACATGCCCCTTAGGAAAACCCCAATGTCCATCGTTTCTATGACTAACTATTAAAAACTCTATGTTTTCATCTATACTTCTGTAAATTACAGCGCCACAAGATTTTTCAAAATTCATAATAGACCCCCCAATTTTAAATAAAATCTACTCCTGCCATTAAATCCAAACTCTTATAAATATATATTAACGTATGTTAGATGACCTAACTCATGGTAGAAGCCATGAGTTAGGTCGAAAACTTTAATCAAATTATACCATATATTTCAAACTTAAATATAATAACCCAGTATAAAGTTTATATTTATACTGGGTTAAATCATCACCTGAAATTCTTAACTCTTTATACGACTCCCATAGCTGCAAATACAATAGACACGGCTGTAGCTATAAGTGGAATTACAACTGTACACATTCCTATATCTATATAAGATTGCTTATGAGTCATACCTGTTATACCTAGTAATGTTATTACTGCTCCATTATGTGGAAGTGAATCAAGTCCTCCACAAGCC
The DNA here is from genome assembly GCF_018861315.1 of Clostridium bowmanii. Lineage (GTDB taxonomy): Bacteria > Bacillota > Clostridia > Clostridiales > Clostridiaceae > Clostridium_AD > Clostridium_AD bowmanii. The sequence continues at coordinate 20,620 of NZ_JAHLDL010000018.1, forward strand.
ATGGCAGCTATTCTATGAAATACTTGTGGACTAATTCCCAAAGCTTGAGCTTTTGCCATGTAAATTTCACCAAGCGACCCTAGTGCAATACTCAAACCACCAGATGCTGATCCTGTTATTCCTGCAAGAATAGTAGTAGATGCTGCTAATGAAATAAGTGGTGTTCCTGGTATTGCAAGTATACCTGCTTGAATTATAGAGAATGCTGCTAGGGTTTTAATAACATTTCCATAACCAACTTCTGATGCTGTATTTGCAATTGCAAGTAAGGATCCAATAGCACCTTTATTAACTGTAGTAGTAATATTTTCAAAGTTTTTCCAGAATATAATTACACTAGCCACTATAGCAATAACTAAGGAGGCAATTAAACTCCATATACCTTGTACTTTTGCTAGAGTAGTTCCGAAATCTTTTAAAAATGCTCCATCCATTGTAGCAAACACAAATCTGCCTAAAAGATAATTACCAACTAATACTATAATTATTGGAGTTATCGCTAAGTAAAACTTAGGTAATTTAGATAAATCAAATTCCTTAATTAATTCGTCTGGATGATTACCATATCCTTCACCTGCAGCTAAAGCTTGCTTTGCTCTTCTTTGAAGCCATAGCATACCAAGACCAAACATTATTGATCCTCCAATAATACCTATTACTGGTGCTGCATATGCAGTCGTTCCAAAGAAAGGCATTGGAATAGCATTTTGTATTTGTGGTGTTCCTGGGAGTGCAGTCATCGTAAATGTAAAAGCACCTAGTGCTATAGAACCAGGTATAAGTCTTTTAGGAATATCCGCCTCTCTAAATAATGCTGCTGCAATAGGATATACAGCAAAGGCAACTACGAATAATGAAACTCCACCATAGGTAAGTATTGCACAAGATAAAACTACTGATAATATTGCTTTACTTTTTCCAAGTTTTTTACTAATGGCATGGGCTATGGCTTTAGCCGCCCCTGAATCATCCATTACCTTACCAAATATTGCACCTAATATGAATATCGGGAAATATTGCTTAGCATATGCTGCAAAATTCACCATAAAAACTTCAGTATAGGTAGCTAAAAGATGTGTTTGTCCGCCCTGGAATAAAAGAGCTAGTAGTGCTAAGACTGGTGCTAAAATAAGAACAGAAATCCCTCTGTAGGCCAAGTACATTAAAAGTCCTAAAGAAATAATAATACCTATAACCCCTAACATAATATTTCCTCCCCTTTATTTGATTTATTTTATATTGATTTATAAAACACGATAACTAGAAAAACTAAGATATAAATTTCAATTCCATCTTTTTCTCTCCAAAAATTCTTTCATCCATAAAAGTTAAGTTTTCTGAAATTATTGGTTTGAAACCCATATGTGCTATAATGTCTTTTTCAAGATCAATTCCTGGTGCAATTTCAATAAGAACTATGCCTTTATCACTGAGCTTAAAAACAGCTCTTTCAGTAATATATAGTACCGGTTGAGCTACATCTATAGCATATTCTCCACTAAAGGTGATTTGCTCAACAGTTTTAATAAATTTATTAGATTTACCTTCCTGTAAAATATTTAATCTTCCATTTTTAATCTCAACATCTAAGCCACCTGCTGTAAATGTGCCACAGAAAACAACTTTTTTAGAATTTTGGGTAATATTTATAAACCCACCACAGCCTGCAATCTTAGGCCCAAATTTACTTACATTTATATTTCCATTTTCATCACATTGAGCAAGTCCCAAAAATGCTACATCAAGGCCTCCTCCATCATAAAAATCGAATTGGTTACTTTGATCTATTATGCTTTCAGGATTTATTGCAGCCCCAAAACTTAACCCACCTGCTGGAATTCCACCTATAGGACCTGATTCCAAAGTAAGTTTCATTTCATGTCCAAGGCCTTCTTCATTTGCTACTATTGATATTCCCTCAGGCATTCCTATTCCAAGGTTAGTAATAGCATTGGCAGTAAGTTCCATGGCTGCTCTTCTAGATATTATTTTTCTTTCGTCTAGTTCTGAACTTTCGATATTATTCACTGTCATTCTTATTTCTCCATTATAGGATGGGTTATACTGTTCAATAAAAGTTTGCATATGATTTTCTGGTTTTCCTATTACAATAGCATCCACAAGTATTCCTGGAATCTTAACCTTTCTTGGATCAAGAGACCCATTTGCTACAACCTTTTCAACCTGAAGTATTACAATCCCTCCAGAGTTTTTAGCTGCTTGTGCCATTGACAGCCCATCCAATGTTACCGCTTCTTTTTCCATAGTTGCATTTCCACTCTCGTCTGCATAAGTAGCTCTAATAATTGCCACATTTATAGGAAATGCCTTATAAAACAAGTATTCTTTATTGTCAATTTCAATAACTTTAACTATATCTTTCACAGTGAAATCGTTTAACTTGCCTCCGTCGATTCTTGGATCTACAAAAGTTTTTAAACCAACATGAGTTATGGTTCCAGGTTTGCCTGCTGCAATATCTCTATAGAGGTGAGATATTACTCCTTGAGGAAGATTATAGGCCTCAATTTTATTTTCAAGAGCTAGTTTTGCAAGTTTTGGCGCAAGTCCCCAATGACCCCCAATTATTTTTGAAACTAAGCCTTCATGACCTAGATGATTTAAGCCCTTGGTTTTTCCATCTCCTTGGCCAGCTGCATATACTAAAGTTAATCCTTCAGGTTTTCTTGTCTCAATAAAATTGTCCTCTAACGCTCTAGATATCTCTTCTGGGTGACCATTTCCTATAAATCCTCCGAAAGCTACTGTATCCTTGTCTTTTATCATTGCTATAGCTTCTTTTGGTGTTTTAATCTTTGAACTCATGTTCTACCCTCCTAATAAAAATTTTACTGCTGAATGAATTCAATATCCTTATAATAGTTATTAGCAAATTACATGCCAACATACAATTTTTTTATTAAATGTTAATAAAAGAGGAAAATGCTACTCAATCTTATTAAAATTTCTCGTATTTCTCAAATCTAACAATTCTAAATGTTCATTATATATACACTTTCCATTATTTTTCCATAAAGTGCTCCTATTACAAATTTTATGGCATGTACATTATTTTTACATATACATTTTCTATACAAATGCTTTAAATTATATTCCTAAATAGATTTCATAAAAATTTGTACTTTATTTATAACAAAAAGATACTTATAACTTTTAATTTGCTATACATAGCTTTAAAAATTATAAGTATCTTATTACTCACCCCAAAGTTAACTAAAAAAAATTTAAGTGATAAAATATTTAACTATCTAAATTGTATTTTTCTATCTTTTTATATAATCCTACCCTGCTAATTCCTAATTGCTTGGCTGTCTTATTTTTATTTCCACTATTGATTTTTAATTTTTCTGCGATAATTTCTTTTTCAACTACCTCAATAATTTCCTTTAAATCACTAGTTCCTCTATCAAAATATTTTTTCTCGTTTTTAGATATTCTATCTGGCAATTGCTCAGTAGTTATAGATAATTCTGAGTCCATTAAATTTAGAGCCCTTTCAATTACATTCTCGAGTTCTCTTATATTGCCAGGCCAATTGTAATTGTGCAAATAATTCATTGCATCTTTAGAAATTCCTTCTGCATAGATCCCTAGCTTACTGGCAACCTTTTTCATTAGAAAATTAGACAGATCAATTATGTCTTCTCTTCTTTCCCTTAGAGGAGGAATTGTTATCTTCATTACGTCAAGTCTATAGAATAGATCCTCTCTAAATTCTAAATGTTTTATGCTTTCTTCTAAGTTTTTATTAGTAGAAGCTATTATTCTAAAATCAATGTTTTTAACCACATTCCCTCCTACTCTTTCAATTTCCTTTTCTTGAATAACTCTTAAAAGCTTTACCTGCATGTCCATAGGCATATAGCCTATCTCATCCAGCAATATAGTCCCATTGTTTGCTAGTTCAAATTTGCCTTTTTTACCACCTTTTTTAGCTCCAGTAAAAGCACCCTCCTCATATCCAAACAATTCGGATTCTAGTAATTGAGCAGGTATTGCTGCACAATTAACTTTTATAAAGGGCGCAGCGGCTCTTTTACTTGCACTATGAATAGCATGGGCAAAGAGCTCCTTTCCTGTACCACTCTCGCCATATATTAAAACATTTGAATCTGTTTTAGCTACTCTTGCAGCCATTGTTTTTACTTTATGAATTTCCTGTGAGCTACCTATAATATCTTCAAATGAATACTTTGCTCTCCTTTCTTTTCCAAGTTCATTTTTATAGTATTCAATTTCTCTTTCAAGATTGACCAATTTTTTGCTTATAGAATGAAAATTACTCATGTCTTTAAACATAACCTTACCTACTGCGCCTACAACTTTTCCTTCTTTAATTATAGGAATCCTCATAGCTACCATTCTATTGCCACGAATTTCTTGTATTTCGCCTATCTCTGGAATACCAGTTTGTACAACTATATGCATCCTTGTATTCTCAATAACTTCAGTAACATGCTTTCCTTCAACATCTTCCATGTTTATAAACTCTTTATATGCTTTACTCATCATTGTTATTATTCCTTTTTCATTTACAACCACAACCCATTCATTTACTGTGTTTAACATTGTGTCCAAAATTTCCAGATGTATTTTATCTAAATCATCCTCTTTTAAGCGAGAAAATATAATTAGTGCTCCCTTTACACTTACATCAATTTGTATTGGTGAAATCTTTAAATTTATTTTTTTCCCCAGAAGCTGTAAATCAATTTCTTTTGTAGTCTTACAAGTTTTTATTATTTGAGGAAGTTCACTTTGAAGAAATACATCTCTGATTTTTTCCAAATCATATTCTTCAAATGTTTTTTCGAAGAACTCTTGGGCCAATTTATTAATAGAAAAAATATTACAATCTATGTCTAAAGCCATTATTGGTTGCTCAATAGCTTCTACAAAATTGTTTACGTTACTTTTAACAAAATTCATCATAAACCTCCTAAAGTATTCTTTTCTAATTAATATATCAATATTACTAGTTATATTACATTTATGTAAATGTTTACAAATATATTCTATATACATATATTAATACACATATAAACTTTTGTAAACTTTATATATTAAGTTAATTGCTGTTTTTAATTTAAATAAACATATAAAAGACCTTGCACTATTACAAAGTCTTTTATATGTTTATTTAAATTATTATCCTTTAGATTTAATATTTTTGTTTCTTTCATTTCCGTAATGTGACGAATTTCTCCTGATATGTTCACTTTAATTCTATTTTGGAGGCATAACAGTTGCAATTCCTTTAAGAACCACAACACCATCTTGATTAGTGCATATTGTATTTAATTTTATAATGTTTTTTGCGTCGAACATTTCTATAACTTCAACTTCAGCCTTTATTGTATCTCCAAATCTAACTGGCGCTGTAAATTTAAGCTCTTGACCTAGATAAATAGTGCCTGGTCCTGGCAATTTCATGCCTAGTACTGCGGATATAAATCCTGCTGTTAACATGCCATGAGCTATTCTTCCTTTAAACATTGTGGTTTCTGCCTCTCTTTGATTTATATGAGCTGGATTTAAATCACCAGTTATGCCTGCATAAAGATATACATCGGATTCACTTATAGTTTTTTCAAAAGACTCTTTGTCGCCCAAATTTATTTCTTTAATAGTTAAACCTTTCATTTATATTTCCTCCTTATTATTTTGAATAATAATAAAATCTTTTACTATTTTTCATAGCAATTTTTATGCCATTCAAAGCAATTTAAAGTTAAATATACTTTTATTTATATATATTTATTAACTGTCCTCATAATTACCTCTCACATTATTGCACAACAGTTCACACAATAAAAAAACAAGCTCACTATAAAAATGAGCTTGTGCATTTCAATTATAGAATCTGTCTATTTTAAATAATTTCAAATCTTCATTAGGTATACCTAAATATAAATTGCTTAGCATCTTTCCGCCTAGTATAGCAAACAATATACCGTTAGCTCCATAGCCTAAGCAATACCACAACTTACTATTATCTGGATCTGGTCCTAAAAACCCCAAATTATCTTTAGTTGATGCAAAGGCGCCACAATATTTATATTCTACTTCTATATCTGGAATATCTTTAAACATGGATTTCAATCTTTGCTCCAAAATATTGTATTTTTCCATTGCAGCTTTTTCATTAAATATATCTGGGACAAAATTTATATCTTCCCCACCCATTATTATTCTGTTATCTCCGGTAGTTCTCAAATAATTATAAGGATCACCGTTATCTCTAATAAGTACTCTATTATGCCACCCTGAAAAATTATTAATTGGTTTTGTGGCTATATTAAAGGTAGTAGTTTTAGTGCCAAAATTTCTTTTAGTAAATAATTCTGTATTATATCCAGTAGCTACTATAATTATCTTACCACGTACACTGTAGCCATAGGAAGTTTCTACCATCACCCCATTGTTATCATAATTCACTTTTAAAACTTCTGTGTTTTCATAAACTCTAAGGCCATTTTCACAAGCTACTCCTAATAACTGGTGAGTATATTTATAGGGATCAAATTGTGCTCCACCATTATTACAATAAACGCCTGCTTTTACATCAAAACTAAAGGGATTGTTTTCTTCATCTATAAAAGCTACATCAAATCCATTTTCACTTCTCAGCCTATATTCTTCATATATTTCTTTTATTTCTATTTTTTTAGAAGTGTATAACAAGGTGTCTTTAACACTGTAATCACAACTATTTTCATACTCCTTTATAAAGTTATCTATCTCACTTAATGCTTCAATACCCAACCTATATGATCTTATAGCATCTTTCATAGTTGTAGCTTCAATTAAATTATTAAGTTTATCATCTAGTTCATATTGAAGTAAGGATGTGGTAACAGCTGTGCTACAATGAGCTATCCTATTTTTTTCTAAAATCACAGTATTTATATTATGTTTAGAAAAGTAGTATCCTAAAATACTCCCCGTAACTCCCCCACCTACTATTATCACATCTGTTTCTATATTTTTTGTTAAATAATTATACTGCTTAGGTACTTTATCTGTGTTTGTAAACATTGGTTTACCTTGAACATATTGCAAACTCATTTTATCCCAACTTCCTAATTCTTATTAATTAACTATGCTAATTTTTTGTTAATATAATTTTAAACTATTCTTCCTTTATAGAATTAACCATAGTGTTTCACAATTAATACTCATGTATACCTACAATACCTTTTAAAGCAATAATATCTCATCAAAAATATATTTCTGTTCCATAATATTTTTATGATACAATATAGAATGTGCTTATTATATATTATGAACTCATTTTGTATAGTTAGTAAAAGGAGATGCTTAACTTTGGAAAAATTATATTATGAAAATCCATATGAAAAAGAATTTACAGCTGAAATCATAGATGTATTTGAAAGTGAAAAAGAGTATCATATTGAGCTGGATAAAACTTGTTTTTACCCTGAAGGTGGTGGTCAGCCCTGTGATACTGGCTTTATAAATGGAGCTTGCGTAACATATGTATATGAAAAAGGTGAAAAAACATATCATGTAGTGGCAGTAAAACCTCTGAAAATTCACAGGGTTAAATGTAGCATAAACTTTGACCTTAGATACGACTATATGCAGCAACACCTAGGTCAACATATACTTTCTGCTTGCATTGCTGATTTAACTAATGCAAATACCATTGGTTTTCACCTTGGAAAAGATTCTACAACTATTGATCTCCATAAAATTATTGACAATGATAAAATTAAAATTGCTGAAAGGAATGCTAACAAAATAGTTTTAGACAATATTAAGGTAGAAACACTTTACCCAAGCAATTCTGAATTAAAAAAGTTAACACAAAGAAAAATCCCAGTAAAAGTTGGTGAAAAAGTTAGAATAGTTAAGATAGGTGATATTGATATAAACCCTTGCTGTGGATTGCATCCAAGTTCTACTATTGAGGTACAATTAATTAAGATAATAAAATTCGAAAAATATAAAACTGGCATAAGAATCGAATTTTTATGTGGTTCAAGGGCAGTTTCTGATTATATTTCAAAACATGAATCCATAGATAAAATGTCTAAACTTTTATCCTGCAATAGTACTACCCTTTTATCCGAGGTAGACCGCCTTTCTGGTGAGCTTAATAAAGCCCTAACTGAAAAGAGGACATTAAAGGCAGCCGTTGCGGAGTACGAAGTTCAAAATATGCTATCCACAGCTACAAAAATAGAAGATATTAGAGTGTTAAAATACATATATGATAATGGTGATTTAAAATACACTAATATCTTAGCAACAAAATTAGTATCCTCACCAAAGGTTATAGTTTTATTTGGAGTGAAATCTGTTGATAAGGCTAATCTTCTATTCATGTGCTCAAAGGGTTTAAATATGCTTAGCATGAATTCTCTTCTTAAAGATGCAATAACCCTTATAGATGGAAAAGGTGGTGGAAGTGCCCTGTCTGCCCAAGGTGGAGGAAAGAATAATAATAATTTAGATTCCTCAATAGATTATGCTTACAACAAGGTTAAAGATCATATAATTTCCATTTCTAAAGTTTTAAAAAATAAATAACAAGTCAAAATACAGTAGTATTTTGACTTGTTATTTATTTTAATCTGTTTAAACTTCCTATTCCACAAGAACAAAATCCCTAGCTCCGTATAATCCTTCAATATATGTTTTACCATCCTCTGACAATTCAATATTTAAAGGAGAAACCATTACCTCCCTTACTTTATAATATTTTGTGGTTCCATCTTCCTGAGGTTTATAAAAACCAGAAAAATCATGTATAATGTAATGTTGTCCATTTAACCTGCCTAAATAAATCATTGCGTGTCCACTCATATAAACCGGTGTTCCAGGTTTCAATTTATCCAGTAATTTTTCTCTATTTTCTATAACCATAAGTTCTGGCATTTCATAGAAATTACCAACTGCAAGTTCGCCCTGCTCGCCTGCATTTCTAGGAATATTAATACCCATAGTTCTAAAGACATCCATTATAAGACTTGCGCAATCTCTGGCATTGAACATTCCACCCCATCCATATCTTTCACCTAAGAATTTAAAAGCATTAACTAAAATATTCTCTCTGGTATAGGGTAAGTATCCTATTGAAACCTCCTCATTCCTAGCAATTAAAGCTAGCTTAAATTCAACCTCACCACTATTATTTTTTGTTGGAAGTTTAACCACATAGTTACCCGTTGGATTTTGGCCAAAAATATCTTCTTCTATTTCATTAACATTGGCAAGTGGTATTCTAATACCCATATCTAATTTTACTTCTGATAATTGTTCATTTAATGGATTATAATTCGTGAACACCCTTTTTCCTATTGTTACTATAAAATCTTGAGTTTTAAGATAATCAAAAAGTTCTTGTTTATTACAGATTGCCACATCTTTTTCAGGTATCCAAGCTAAGTAGTTGTACATCTGTGCCAAATACCATTTATTGTCCACACTTTTATGAAGGATTACAAGTGGTTCAACAGGATAAACAGCTGTCTCTTGAAATCTATCAAATTCATAATTATCTCCAATTGTAAATACTGTATCATAGGTTGGAAATGTCCTCATCACCGTCTTTCTAAAAGTTATTCCATATTCAATATGATTTTTGTCCATTAATCCGTGGACATTACAATTTTGTATTAACTTATTATAATATTCTACACTTACTAATTTCCCGTCTTCATGGTACCTTTCATATTTTGGTAAACAACTAATGGTATTTAGCTTATCAATTAATTTTTCTTTACTAAGTGATTCACTGTAATTTTCTAAATCCACAATAGACGTTACATCTTTTGTGCTTTTTTTATTATATGCTTCAATATGCTGAGCATCCATAATAACATCATTCATCCCACTTAGTCTTATCCAGTTTTTCGAGAAAAGCATTTCTTCCTTTAATTCTGGAATATTTGAAAGAGTGAACTTATCTGAGTTTTGGTTCCATAATTGCTTTGAGGATAAAATACCTTTATTAATCATTATAAATATCATTCCCCTCGTTAAAATATATCCCTATTATTATTATTATTATTATTATTATTATTATTATTATTATTATTATTATTATTATTAAACCTTCTGATTTTCAATCCCTATTTGTTCAGAATTTTTTCTACTTTAGATGCTCTAAGTCTATGTGCATAATGCATGTCGGAACCGAGTAGCGGCCTAGCATAATTTAAGAAGGCTTCAGTTACATTATTGCATGCACTATTTATAAAATTATCTGGCATTACCTTTGTCTTGCCTGCTACAAGTTCTAACTCAGTAAGTCTATAATCTACTGAATAATGACCTGTTCTATGAATAGTGATTGAACCATCAACATTATCCCAAAGTGCAAACTGCGCCGCTTTTTCTCCTACTTCTCTGGCCTCATTTCTATCTACATCCGACACACAGCCCATAAAACATCTTTGAGAATAGCCGAAGGTATCCGTTCTAACTCTTTTAATATTTAGATTATGTTTAATGTAGTTACCTAAAAGGTCACCTAATGCTCCTGATCCTGATAATTGTATATTTCCATGTTCATCTTTTTCTACTTTTTCCATAAGACTTGAAATAATTGGTTTACCTTTTTCATCTACAATACCTTCTGAAACAGCTATTACACATCTTCCATATTTATCATAAACATTTTTTACATCAACTAAAAATTGATCTATTTTAAAAACTCTTTCAGGCACATATATTAAATGTGGGCCATCATCTTCGTATTTTTTAGCAAGTGCTGCTGCTCCTGCTAAGAACCCTGCATTACGTCCCATCACTACCCCTATATATACCCCTGGTAAGGCTCTGTTATCAAGATTGATTCCAATAAATGCATTTGTTATATATTTAGCTGCAGATCCATATCCAGGAGTATGGTCATTAATCATAAGATCATTGTCTATAGTTTTAGGTATATGAATTGCGCGAAGTTCGTAATTTGCAATTTTAGCTTGCTGATGTACTATTCTAACTGCATCTGATGAATCATTTCCACCAATATAAAAGAAATATCTTATTTCATGAGCTTTTAGCACTCTAAATATTTCCTTACAATATTCTTCATCCGGCTTGTCCCTTGTAGATAAAAGTGCTGAGGATGGAGTCATAGCGACCTGCTCTAGATTATGAGTTGTCTCACGGCTTAAATCATGGAAATTTTCATTAACTATTCCATTAACTCCATTTATAGCACCATATACTTTTGTTACTTGTGAAAATTTTCTTGCTTCTAGCACCGCACCCACTAGAGATTGATTAATAACAGCAGTTGGTCCCCCACCTTGTGCAATTAAAACTTTACCTTCAATTATCATATTTTCACACTCCTTATAATTTTATGATTCCTTTGAATTAAGTTTGCTATAATATTGTTGTATCTACTCTCTATTTTATTACTTCATAAAACTTTATAAAAAAAGCCCAATTTGATTATTAATCATACTGGGCTAACTCACATTAATGTGTTTAAATTGCTTATAAATAAATCACTAATTATTAAATTTAATTCTAAATAGATTATAATTTGTTTTACCATAAATTACAAGTAGTTTTTTAAATTTTCTAAATATTCATTCTATAATTTAATTAAAATGCCTAGTTTTTCTGCTGCTATTTTTACTGATTTTTTACCAAGAATAGCCGAGATTACTGCTATACCATCAATATTAGCTGGCCTTAATAGTGATACATTCTTTTCGCTAATTCCACCAATAGCAACTACAGGGATAGAAATACCTTCTTTTATTTCTTTCAAACAGTTTATTGTCACTGCACTAGCATCATCTTTAGTAGTTGTATGGAACATAGCTCCCACCCCTACATAATCTGCTCCTTGCCTCTCTGCCTTTTGTGCTTGTTTTAATGTTTCAGTAGAAACACCTATTATTTTATTATCGCCTAATATGCGTCTTGCTATATCTGCTGGCATATCCCTTTGCCCCAGGTGAACCCCTGCTGCACCTATTGCCTGGGCAATATCAAGTCTATCGTTAATTATCATTGGAACTTTATATTTATCAGTAATTATCTTTAATTTTAGTGCAAAATTATAAAATTCTAGAGTACCCATGTTTTTTTCTCTAATCTGCACTAAGGTAACCCCACCTTTTATTGCCTCCTCAACATCAGTATATATATCTGTATCCACTAGTACATCTCTATCTGTAACAAGGTATAGGCTGTAATCTATATTACTTCTCATTTATTTTGCTCCTTTTCATTATTTCAGTTTCTGTCAAATTATAAATAGCATCTATAATTTTTACTTTTAGTGTTCCTGTGCCACCCCTATTTTTATCTAAGCCTTCATAGGCTATTTCTCCTGCAATCCCCATAGAAACAACTCCTGACAATGCTGCTAGAAGATTGTTATCTCCTGCACCTAAACAACAACCAATAAGTGATGTACACATACATCCTGTACCTGTAACCTTAGCCATTATCTTATGCCCATTTGATGCGGTGTAAAGATTTTCTCCATCTGTTATTATGTCCACCGCACCAGTTATAGCTACCACTGTATTAAATTTAGTTGCAAGTGCCTTTGCCATTTCTTTTACCTGAGTAAATTCATTACCATCTACGGAAGCACTTACGCAGGCATCTACACCTTTTGTTTTAGCTTCTATACCATATAGTGTTTTTATTTCTGATAAGTTTCCTCTGATAACGGAGAGTTTCACTTCACTTATGATCTTTTTAGCTGTATTAGTTCTATAAGTCGTAGCACCTGCCCCAACAGGATCTAGAATAACAGGGATATTAAATTTATTAGCTGTTTTTCCTGCCAGAAGCATGGACTGTATACTTGTAGTGTTTAAAGTTCCTATATTTATAACAAGTGCCGATGAGAGAGATACCATGTCACTGACTTCATTAATGTCATCTGCCATAACTGGTGACCCACCTATAGCAAGAGTAATATTAGCACAATCATTAACTGTAACATAATTTGTTATATGATGAACCAAGGGGCCTTTTTCTTTTACATTGTTTAATAATTTTATTATTTTTTTATTAATTTCCATTTACACGTCACCCTCCAACTTATTGCGTATATAAATCCTGTAATTATCATAACTGGTACTGTAGCTCCAAGTATCAAATCAAGTTTTATAAAGCTATAGTAAATTACTATTCCCATAATCCATACAAGGATTGCTCCAAAGTTTATAAGAACACTAGATTGCACTTTTGTATTTTTCTTTATTATAAAATAATCAGTAATTAAAATTGCAAATAATGGTGCAAATAATGAGCCTATTGCATATAAAAAACTCTCGTAATTTCCCATTGGAAAAATTATAGCAGCTAGTGTTCCAAGAATAGTCATAACAATACCAACCTTTTTTTCACTAAGTTTTGGCATAATGTTTAAGAATGAAACTCCTGCTGAATACACGTCTAAAAATGTTGTGGTTACTGTTGATAACACAACTATTCCAAGAGCTGCAAATCCCAAATTTACAGCAAGCATCATTGCTGAAGGATCTGAATTATTTGAAACTATTGCAGCCCCGAGGCCAATAATAAACATCCATGAACTTCCTAAAAAGTAACCTATAAAAATTCCATAAGCTCCTCCCTTTTCACTTTTTGCAAATCTAGTATAATCTGCAATTAGTGGTAGCCAAGAAAGAGGCATAATTACACTAAGTTCTAATGCTCCCCCAAATGAAACTCCCTTACTACTTGCTTTTAGTAATAATGTCTTATCCTTAAAAATAATAGTTCCAAGTACTAATGTAAGTATAAAAAGTAAAGTTACAGCTGTGATATTTAATTTTTTCATACCCGCATTTCCAAAGTAAAGCCACAACATGGTAAGTACTCCAATAAGCAATATAAAAACTGAAACATTATCGAATTTCCATAGACTTTGGGAAATCAAGTTTACAGAATTCGCTGCTACCTTTATCATAATTGCAGTCCACCCAAGCAGTTGAAGTATATTTAAAAGTGAAAATAAATATGTACTATATACTCCAAAAGAAATATTGGTTGAAGTCATTGCTGGCACCTTTTCCCTAGTACCTATAATGCCTCCTAGTATCAATATTCCGGTTCCAATTAAATGTCCAATTAAAATTACTATTATCCCTATTTTGAAGCCTAAGGGTGCAATTAATCCTCCTGTCAATATTTCAGCAGCAGAAACCGCAGCTCCAAACCATAAAAATAAGAAGGTCCAAAAGCCTAATTTTTCATTTTCATTAATCATTCGCTATTCCTGCTTTTTTATATAATTCATAGAAATGATTGGTAGGACCTACGCCTTGCCCTATATCTAAGGAATGCTTTATAGCAATTGTTATGTACTCTTTCGAATTTTTTATTGCATCCTTCATACTAAAACCCCGTGCCAAATTTGCGGCTATGGCAGATGATAGTGTACATCCCGTTCCATGAGTATTTTTCGTATTTATTCTTTCAGATTTAAAATGTATAATTTCTATTCCGTCATAAAATACATCTATAGCATCTCCCTGCATATGTCCTCCCTTTAAGAGCACACTTTTACAGCCCAGCTTGTACATTTCTTTTACAGCAGTTTCCATATCTTCTACTGTTTCAATGCTAGTAATGTCTGAGCCCACTTCACGTAGAATTTCTTCGGCCTCCGGAACATTAGGTGTAATAAGTGATGCTAATGGAATTAGTTTTTTAATCAAGGCAGTTTTTGACTCTGGCTTTAACAGTGAATAACCACTTTTAGAGATCATTACAGGATCAAGTACTATGTTTTTCGGCTTGTATTGTTCTAACTTCTCACTTATGGCATCAATAGTTGAAATCACAGACACCATACCAATTTTAACTGCATCTACAACTATGTCTGTAAATATAGCATCAATTTGCGCCTTTATAATTTCCACCTCCAAATCTTGTACTGCAAAAACTCCCATGGTATTCTGCGCAGTTATCGCTGTAATAACACTCATCCCATAAACTCCATTGGCGCTAAAGCTTTTCAAATCTGCTTGTATGCCTGCGCCTCCACAACTGTCAGAACCCGCTATTGTTAAAACTTTTTTCATATGTATTTCCTCCTAATTCTTATCTATTTTAAGCTTCTTTATTTATATTAATTAATTTTTTTAAATCTAAAACTTTAACAATAAAAAATGTGATTAGACTTCCTCCAAGCGTACTTATTAAAAATGGAGTTGCAAAGAATAGTGCGCCAACTTTTTTACCCATTATAAAGTTAGCTATTGGAAATGCTAATATCCCCCCTAAAATTCCTGTCCCAAATATTTCTCCAGCTACTGCCAGCAGATTATATTTGGTTTTCTTATACAAGATTCCAGCTAAAAGTGCTCCAATCATGCTTCCTGGGAAGGCCAAAAAAGAACCTGTACCTAATATGTTTCTAAGTAGTGATATACAGAAGGCTATAGCCACAGCATATCCAGGGCCTAAAAGCACAGCAGCTAAAACATTTATCGTTTGTCCTCTCATAATAAAATTAAAAAAGAATAAACTGATAATATCCACTCTGTAGTGTAGTTTTTTTAGATGTTAAACAAAAAAAACACAAATCTCTAGGATTTGTGTTTAAATTACCATGCTATATAAAATATATACATATATAATACACCATTAAACAACTTCCTACGCTGGCATTATCCAGTTCAGGTTATTAGGGTCAAAGAATTACAGTTCTTGTTCTCAGTTGGCTTATCCAACTCCCCTGTGTTTGGTTATTCATTTTTATTTCATCTACTAATAATAACACAACAAATTATTATAAACAAATAATTAATCTTAGATTATACTCTTAAATGCTATCATAATAAAATTAGGATTTAACAGATGACCTAATATTACCATCTATATTATATAACATTATGGTTAAGCTATAAATGGCACTGAATACATACAGTGTAAATAATATATTTGAAGGGAGAATGTTTATGAACAATAATTTAGAAGAAACAAAAAAATTAAACTCTCAATCAGTAGCAAATAAAGGAAATAGCGGTGTTTCAAACTCCGGTATGACTAGTAGTTCTAGTAATGCTACTAGTTTAGAAGAGACAAAACAATTAAATAATCAATCAGCTTCCAATTCAGGTAATAGTAATGTTTCCAACTATGGTATGAATAGTGCAGCTAACATGGATAATCTAAGTAGTAGCACTAATAGTAATACTTTGGAAGAAACAAAGAAATTGAATAATCAATCAGCTTCCAATTCAGGTAATAGTAATGTTTCCAACTATGGCATGAATAGTACGGCTAACATGGATAATCTAAGTAGTAGCTCTAATAGTAAAACTTTAGAAGAAACAAAAAAATTAAATGCTGAGTCAGTAGCAAATAAAGGCAATAATAAATAAATAAAATTAAGGCAGAGATAATTCTGCCTTAATTTTATGCTTACATTACAAAAAAACTATTGCTTTTTGGGTACCATCTATCATATTATAGAGTAAACACAAAATGAAAGGGTGATTTAAATGAAAAAGTCAAAAAAACAATTAGTTAAAGGTATGTCCTTCACAATTGATATGAACAAACTGAATTTAAACAGAAGAAAATTTAATTCCAGTGAAATTGGAAGGGGCACAGGAATTCAAAAGATCAAAAAAGGAAAAGGTTCTTATACCCGCAAGAATGTCAAAACTTACGACAATTCTTGTGGGTATTTTTTATTCCCCTCTATTCAAGTTTTATACCTGACCTCTTAACAGCTATATGCCATCCATGAAGTAATTCTTTTCTATGTTCCTCTGTCATACTAGGTGTAAAACTCCTTGATATTGCCCAATGCTCTGCTACTTCATCGCAGCTCTTCCAATATCCAACTGCTAGCCCTGCAAGATAAGCTGCGCCAAGTGCTGTAGTTTCAGTAACTACGGGTCTATCTACCCGAACATTTAAAATATCAGATTGAAACTGCATTAAGAAATTATTCATGCAAGCTCCTCCATCTACTTTAAGTTCTGTAAGTCTAATCCCAGAATCCTCTTGCATTGCTTTTAACACATCATGAGTTTGGTAAGCAAGCGCTTCTAAAGTGGCTCTTATCAAGTGTTCTTTTTTTGCTCCTCTTGTAAGACCTACTATTGTTCCTCTTGCATAAGGATCCCAATAAGGAGCTCCAAGTCCAACAAAAGCCGGAACCACATATACTCCATTTGTATCTTCTACTGCTTTTGCATATTCTTCACAATCAGCAGCATTATCAATCATTCTAAGCTCATCTCTTAACCATTGTATGGCAGCTCCTGCTATAAATACACTACCTTCAAGTGCATACTCTACTTTTCCATCTATTCCCCAAGCAATTGTAGTAAGTAACCCTTGTGTGGATTCTATCGCCTTGTCTCCTGTATTCATAAGCATGAAACATCCTGTACCATATGTGTTCTTAGCCGTTCCTGGCGCATAGCAAGTTTGTCCAAACAATGCTGCTTGTTGGTCTCCAGCCGCTCCAGCAATTGGGATTTCTCCTCCAAATAGGGTCGCATCTGTGTGCCCATAAACACAACTTGAAGGTTTAACTTCTGGAAGCATAGATTTTGGTATGTTCAATGTTTCTAAAATTTCTTCATCCCATTTTAATTCATGAATGTTGAATAGCATTGTTCTTGAAGCATTCGAATAGTCAGTTACATATGTTTTTGCTTTTGTTAAATTCCAAATTAACCATGTATCTACGTTACCAAACAATAAGTTGCCTGCTTCTGCCTCTTCCCTAGCACCTTCTACATTATCTAATATCCATTTTATCTTTGTTCCAGAAAAATAAGCATCTAAAATAAGTCCCGTTTTAGCTCTAATTACTTTATCAAAGCCTATTTCTGTTAATTCATCACAAGTTTCAGCAGTTCTTCTACATTGCCAAACAATTGCATTATATACTGGAACTCCGGTTCTTTTATCCCAAACCACAGTTGTTTCTCTTTGATTTGTAATTCCTATTGCTGCTATATCAGATGCCGTAGCATTAACTTTAGCCATCGCTTCCGTTGCAACACTAATTTGGCTTGACCATATCTCCATTGGATCATGTTCTACCCAAGCTGCTTTCGGAAAAATCTGAGTAAATTCCTTTTGTGCAGAGGTTACAATAAGCCCCTTTTTATCGAATAGAATACATCTTGAACTTGTTGTCCCTTGATCTAGTGCCATTATATATTTAGCCATTGTGAAAAACTCCTTTTTAATTAGTCCTATTGAACCGTTTACAATTTAATACATAAAAAAAGCCCATCAAAATAAAGCATAACACTTTATAATAACGCGGCTCATATTCTTTGCCTTTTATTATTTATTACTGAATTAAGTATAACTGATTATTAAACCTTTTGCAATGTAAATGGTTTCCTTTGACTAAATAAAACAAGCTCATTTATTCACTATCATAGTCCGTTTTATTTTAATTCCACACTATTTTTATAATTTGCAGTAAAGTACTCACCTTTTTTCATCATAATATGTCCTGAAGAGTAAGGCATGCCTTCTATAGTAATGTATACTTTATCTACACCATAATACGCGCCAAGAGTATTTGTAATACACTGCAGAATCATGCCTTCATATCCGGAGCCTGCATTCATTTCACTAACCAATTCCTTTGTGAAATCCACATAAACCGTATTATCCTTATTTAAATAAAGACTTTTTATTTTAACATTAGGGCCAAGTACTTTTCCAAAGTCCCCTTTAGGTAAATCTTTAAAAGCCTTTTCAAAAATAATCTTTGTTATATCGTTTGTTTTAAAAGAAAGTTCCTTATTTACAAAATATAGTTTTTCATCAATTGCATTAGGATAATAAAATTTTACTTTTTGAGTTAATGGACTCTCTTTTTCTACTTTGCTTAAAACAGAAGTAATCTCATCAGCATCTTTTATAACAAATGCTGTTTTAACTAACCCAACATTTGGTGCATAATAGTCTAAATTCTTACCTTCTTTATTCTCTGTAGTAACCTCAAGTGTTTTATATTTGCCCAAAGGTGTTGTAACTTCTACATCCACATTTGATATATATCGTTTTCTATTGTCATAGAGTGTCCAAGTGGTTCCTTTTATTAATGGTTCTTTCAATAAGATTTCTTCATTATTGCTAGGGTTTTGGGTTAAATTTTCTCTATAATAACATTCAGATTTAGCTAAAAGCATTGTCAACTTTCCATCTTTATTCTCTAACACCTTAACAGTTTCTGTACCACCATTATTAGATCTTAGTTGAACGCGATTTCCAGTTAAATAATCTACAAAAACATTATAAGATGCATATTCATTTCCCTTACCCTCATACACATATTCAGAGTTTTCACTAAAAGAAAAATAATCCTTAATGGTAGGTGCCACCTGAGTTACAATTGGAACTGTTTTCACTTCACTAGGCACAGGAACCACAGCCTTCTTGTCTGAGCAACTGCTTAGTAATACAAGTGAAAGGATCAAGCTAGTAATTAGCACAAGCTTCTTCATTTTCTTTCCTCCTTTAGGCTTATTTTAATATTATTATACATCTTCTAAACTTTTATTCCAATATCACTTTTAAAACAAATTTTTTACCATATAAGTTTAGCCTTAACTTTCTCTATTTCACAACATACACCAAAAAAAGAGCACAAAAAAATAGAAGCTAATTACCCATATATTAATCCCGATGGGGTTAGCTTCTATTTCCTAATAAAATCTTCTTTCAATAACTTTCTCCTAACAATTTCCCGCTCATAAATAATATTGTTTTTAATATTGTTGTTTTTAAACTCTTAAGGTTTAATTGGTACGGGTAACTTTTAATTTTTTCTTACTTCCGCTGATTCAGCAATTTTGATACAATATTTGATGCAATTCTTCTCAATATACAAACCAATTTAGTTTCTTATACTTGGTGTAACCACCCCGCTTTCATTTAAAATAAAAGTTTTTTTAATATTATTAATTTTTGGGCCACACCCTTTCTTTTTTAAGATTATTTTATTGTTTTTTAATATTTTGATACACACTCTGAATGGAAAGCTTTCTTCTTTGTGTAACTTTAGTATACAAGCCTTCTTGAAATTTGTCAATAGCTATTACTAATTAACATTATGAATAGTTAGTGAATTATTCTGACAATTATTAGGTTTCATATATTTACAGCTGCCACAACAAGACTTGTTATAACATCTATATGGGGAAATGGTCAAAAAAAATCACCCCCTTTTGAGGAGGCTTTATTATTCTAAGATACTGTTTTTTAAATTTGCATTAAATATGAAAGAAAGTGCAAGGGATGCTAAAGCAATTATGATAAATGCCATAAACACCTCATGAAGACCTGAATTTACAGATAACTTTATCTGATGGAGACTCACTCCACTACTTAAAGTTGACTGAGAATACAAATTGTCTGGTTGTATACCCTTTATTCCTAAATCATTAAAATATTTAACTATATTGGTATTTAATATACTTCCAAAAATGCTTACACCTATAGTTTGTCCTAGTGTACGCAACAGAGAATTCGCAGCTGTAGCTGCTCCCCTTTTGCTATGTCCCACAGATTCCTGTATTACTATTGTTAATGTAGTAAAAGCTCCACCAAAACCTAATCCCATAATAAACCCATAAGCTATAACCGATATTAGTGGGGATTCAATGCTCAAAGTTGATAGAAATCCACAACTAATAAGCAAAATGAGAGTGGATATCCCAATTACTATTCTCTCCCCATATTTAGGAATGGCTTTTGACAAAATAAATGAAGATAGAAGCCATGCCATAGACATCGGTGCCATAGACACTCCGGAAACTGTAGCACCAAATCCTAAAATGTTTTGCATATATATAGGTAAGTAAACCTCCACTCCTATTAAGATTCCTGCTGCTAAAAAGGTTATACCATTTACTATAGTGCTAGCTTTTGTAAAAATCTCAAAAGGTATAATAGGCTCCTCTGCACTTTTTTCCACAAAATAAAATAGGATTAATATTACAATTGTAACCATTAAAGCTATTAAAATATTATTTCTTCCACCAGATAAAATTCCTAGTAAAAAAGTTATAATTGCAAGTGAAAATAACAAACTCCCTACATAATCTATGCTATGTTTCTTTCTTTCAAAAGTTTCAATTAGATTCTTTTGTAAAAGCACTATGGATATTATCCCAAAAGGTACATTTATAAAGAAGATCCAATTCCATGAAAGATTTTCTATTAAAAATCCGCCTAAAAAAGGTCCAGTTAAACTCGCTATTCCCCATACTGTGCTTAACCATCCTTGAATCTTTGGTCTTTCCTCCAATGTAAAAATATCACCTATTATCGTATAGGTAACTGTGAATATTGCTCCTGCTCCCAGTCCTTGAACTGCACGGAAAGCTATAAGCTGGTACATACTTTGCGATATTCCACAAAGACAACTCCCTATCAAAAAAATTATTATTCCAATAGAAAGAATATTTTTTCTTCCATATAAATCAGATAATTTTCCATATATCGGTGTTGAAATAGCCGATGTCAATAAATAAGCTGCAAAAACCCAACTTATTAGCTGAAATCCATTTAATTCTTTAACTATAGTGGGTATGGCGGTAGTTATAACTGTTCCCTCTACAGCTGCAAGAAACATTGATACCATTAATGCAATGACTATACTTGTTTTTTTCGATTCCATCCTTTGTGTCCCTTCCTTTAATGTAATGATTATCATTTCTATTTAATGCCTGCAAAAAATTAACGACAAATACTATTTTATCATTAATCCATAAAATTTGCACTGTAAATAAAAAGAAAAAAAGTATATATTACTATATATACTTTTTTTGCGTATAAAATGTATTATTTAGATTTATTTTCTTCATTATCAATAAGTGTTTGTTGTGCTTTTAAATATCTCTGGTAATCAGATTCCCATTTTTTAAATTCTGTATCAGTACGATGATCAGTTATGGTATAGTTTTCTTTTAAAAATCCTCCTAAACTGGAACTTACTTTTCTAGAACCAGAAATATTTAGATGACCTGTATTAAACATGTCTGTTTTAAAATCAAACCCAAGTTCATCTGTCATTTTGTTATAGTTAATGAAGGGGATGTTATTATTTTTTGAAATTTCTGCTACCTTATTAAACATCTTAGCAGGTTCTGTCTCCCAATGATCTGATGTAGCCGTACTATTATAATCATGAGGAGTAGAGGTGAAAATTAATTTGAAACCTTCTTTTTTGGATAGGGCAATAATTTTATTCAGATATTCTTCAGGCTTTGGTAAAAGGTCCACCGTTCCTGTCGCTAACGTATCTGAAGTGTTTTCTTTTCCATACTCAACAATTCCAGCATCAAATCCTTTTTCATAATAAGCATTTGTTGGATCAAACTCAAAATCATTTTTTGTTAACTCCTTCCAACGGTCATGATATTTGAAAATTGGAAATATATAGTTAAGCCATTGGTTTCTGGGTGTGCAGTTAATAATAGCATCTAGTTTATTAAATGAAAACTTTACGTTATCCAAAACATTTCTTACATATCCCTCAGCCCCATACTCGTCAGTTAAGCCTAAATAATATAGATCTACTACAACAATTGGATTTTTATGATATTTTATAACATCCTTCAGTATATAATAGGTCACATCTATTGGTTGACCGCCAGTAGCATAATTAAAGCTGGTTATGCCATATTGATTCCATAATATATTAGGACTTATTCCACTATTCATATGGCTAGACCCTAATAATACAACATCCAATTGGTCTTCTGTATTACCATATATGCCCTGTAATAACTTCTCACGATGGTTTGATTTTATGATAAAAATGGAATTAAGAGCCATAATAATTACTAGCAATGTAATAGCAAAACTACACCCTTTTAAAAAAGCTTTTTTAACCATGGAAAGTGTCCTCCTAAAATTGTGAATATATAAACTGTTGCATACTATATCCTGGTCCATACATTCCAAAGACTAAGATAACTAGAACTACAACTAAGTATATAACCCATCTAAACATTATATTTTGTCTCGATAGTTGATCTCTTAAACTTATTCTTCTTTGCATAATATCTACTATTATAATTAAAACTAAACCAATAATTACAATTAAAAAGTCCTTTAAATCTAATCCTAATTTAAATATAGAACCATTTGTAAGCATCCAAGGGTTAAAATAAAAAGAGTTTTTAATTATTGTTATAGCACCTAAAAATGAAGTAGCTCTAAAAAATATCCATGCAAAATTAACAAGCATAAATGTAATTATCATTTGACCTAATTTGCAGCTAAATACTTCTGTTTTAATTTTAAAAGTTCTTATTGCCTTTTCTTTTATCGGTTTAAGAAGATAGGCTGAAATTTGATAAAATCCATGAAGCCCGCCCCATATAATAAAATTTGTGGTAGCTCCGTGCCATAAACCACTTACTAAAAATACAATCATAATATTATAATAAGTTCTTAATTTGCCACGCCTGTTCCCACCTAGTGGAAAATATAAATAATCCTTAAACCAACTAGTAAGTGAAATGTGCCAACGACTCCAAAATTGTTTTATTGATTTGGACAAGTAAGGTTGTTTAAAATTATTAGTTACTTTAAAGCCTAAAATCTGAGCTGCCCCTCTTGCTATATCTGAATAGGACATGAAATCACAGTAAATTTGAAAAGTGAAAAATACAGTGGCTATTACTGTGGCTAACCCTTTATAATCGTTAGGGTTACTATAAACAGTATTAACAAGTACTGCTAATCTATCTGCTACTACTAGTTTTACAAAAGCACCCCATAACATCAACAAAAGACCATTTTTAACTCTATCATAATCAAAAGTATGTTTTTCATCAAACTGATGTATCATATTCTTGGATTTTTCAATAGGTCCAGATACCACGGTAGGAAAGAATGATAAAAACAGTGCAAATTTTCCAATGTTTTTCTCTGCTTCAACATCTTTTCTATAAACATCTACAAGATAACTTATGGCTTGAAGAGTATAGAAGGATATTCCTAAGGGTAATAAATATCTAAAATATGGCATATGAAATGATATACTAAATATATTTAGTACTCGTGTTAAACTGGTGTTAAAAAAGTTATAATATTTAAATAAAAGTAAAATGCCTAAATTACTAGAAAGACAGGCAAAAACCCAGAATTTCTTAAGTTGCCTTGATTTTTTTTCATTACTTAGCTTATTTGCATTTTCTATTAATAATCCACTTAAATACGTAATAATAGTAGATATTACTATAAATATTGCATATTTAGGGTTCACACTCATATAAAAGCAATAACTACATATTAACAACCAGAGCCATCGAAATTTATTTGGAATTGCAAAATATATAGTAGCGATAGCTAGAAAAAATATTAAAAAAGTTATTGATGTAAACTGCATCCATTTACCTTCTTTCTTTTGTTAGTGATGTTTATAGACATAATCCTACAAATTATATTAACTTCACTATTATAGCAATAAATGTATTATAACTACAAGTATATTATGCTTACAATTATTAAGTAAAATTAAAATTTAAATATAATTAAATTATTTTAAGCTAAAAAAATAACACTAACTTTAAGCCAGTGCTAACCTTTAACATCTATTTTACAAGGGGCTTATAGGGGGTTCCTATATTATTATAATAAACTTTATATGTGACAATTTCATGTCACATATGATAATGAATTATGAACATAACCTTTGACTGATTTTTTTATACTGTAAATTTGCCTGCTATTTTATCTAATACAATTACCCGTTCTTCTAATTATTCTACAGTTTTTGATACATTTTTAATTCCTGCCTCTTGTTCTTTCGTAGTTGTAGCAACTTGTTTCATTGATTAATTTACAAGAGAGCGCAAAAATAAGAGTGTTGATGAAAACACAGTTCTCATCAACACTCTTATAAGCTTTATGTTGTATATGCTATATGATATTAGATAAAATAATCTAATTAAGCCTCAACTACAGGTTCAGTAGCAACAATAGGTTCTTCAACAACTGCTTCTTCCTCTTCTTCAACTACTTCTTTAATTGGAATTATAGCTGCGTATATTTGATCTTCTTCATCAGTGACTTTTATTTTTTCATCTAAATCAAAATCTTTTAGTGTAACTGTATCTCCAAGTTTTTTATCTGATATATCAACACTTACTGAATCAGGCATTAAAGCCATGTTTCCAAAAACATCTATTTCAGATTTATGAACTTGCAATTGAAGTAGATTGTCTAAAACATTCTCTTCACCCTTAAAAATAATAGGTAATTGTAATTTTATTTCATGATCTGTAGAAACAATTTGTATGTCTATATGGTTAATTTTTGCTGATACAGGATGTCTTTGAATTTCTTTTACAAATCCAAATTTCTTGTCTTCTCCGTATTTAACCCATACTTTCGCATTAGAACCATGTTTTCCAAGAATCTTTTTTAGAGGTACTAATTCAAACTTTACAGATATTGGTTCTTCAACATCGCCATAAATTATACCTGCAATAAAACCTTCTTCGTTAAATTTTTTCTTTCCTGGAACTCTTTCAAATGCATTTAAAATAACTTTTTCCATAATAATACACTCCTCTTGGCTTATAAAGCCATTCTTTGGCTTATAAAGCCCTTTTGCTTACTCTTTTGCATACATATGTTACCAATAATAATTTTCATACTATATTATATTCGTTTATAAATAAATGAAAAATCAACTTTATTACTCAAAAGGTAACATTAGTAATTAAAACATACTTCTATTATAGCACATATTTGCAAACAGAAGTTATTCATTATTTTATGAGTTTTGTAATACAAATATACCAGTAGCCTAAAAAACACTTCAATTAATTCTTTTTAACTGATATAATCATAGATATATATATATTGATTGGAGGAATTACATTGATTCCATATAAAAAAATACCCTATATACAGCTTATCCCTATGATTATAATCACCTTTGTTCTTTTTAGAATAGTAAATAACATTGAAAATATAGGTTCAATATTTAATAAAATTTCTTCTTTACTTACTTATTTTATTTGGGGATTTTTTATAGCTTATTTACTTAATCCACTTATGGTATATATTGAAAAGGAAACAAAAATAAAAAGAATTTATTGCATAGGCATAATTTACACATTATTTATAGGTCTAATATTCACAATAATATTTTTGGTCACTCCTAATCTTATTAAAAGTGCAGTGGACTTATTTGATAATATTCCTGAATTTGCAGATAAATCGTATAAATGGTCTACTAATATTCTATCTGAAAATAAACTATTAAACAAATTCGATATTGCCTCTTATTTAAAAGACTACCTTACTACTTTCAATAAAGACATATCCACATATTTTGCACCAGGTTTACAAATTATAATTGATTACCTCATGGGCTTTAGTTCTTTATTTTTAAAATTAATGTCTGGAATAGTTATTTCAATTTACTACTTAATTGATAAAGAATCCATTATATTTAATTTCAAAAAGTTCATTTATTCCATCTTAAATGATACACATGCTCATAAGTTAATTAATTTCGCCAAAATAGTTAATACTACTTTTAAAAAATATTTTATCGGAAAAATAATAGATTCTATCATTTTTGCTACCATTACTTTCATTGGATTTATGCTATTAAAAATTCCTTATGCACTACCCTTTAGTTTAGTAATAGGGGTAACAAATATGATTCCTTACTTTGGAAACATCATGGGAATGGTGCCAGCTACTATAATAACATTATTCTTTAGTCCCATAAAGTCTGTAGAGTTAATACTATTTGTTGTAACCTTAAGTAACATCGATGGATGGTTCATACAACCAAAGATTATTGGAGATAAGGTTGGTATTAGTCCACTTCTTATAATACTCGGAATTGTTCTGGGTGGAGGACTTTTCGGGATTTTAGGAATGTTACTTGGAGTTCCAACTATAGCCTTAATAAAGATATTATTAGAAGAATTTATGGATAAAAAAACTGAAAACAAACAAATTAAATAAAAAAGAAAAAAGTATATATTACTATTAATACATTCACTTCGCTAAGAACTACTAATTTTATTTTTAATTAATCTGCTAAAAAATATAAACTCGCTGCCTCGCTGAAACATATATTTTTCTTAACGCATATCAATTAAAAATAAAATAAGAAGTTCTAAAGCTCGCTTCAATGCATTATACGTAATATATACTTTTTTTGCGCATAAAAACATTTGTTAACAAATGAAAATTTATAAACAAAATTTCAGTAAATATTTTTCCATGTCTACTCTTCCATATATGTAATATTACCATCAAAAATGTAAGTCAAAGAAGTTTTTGTTCCTTCTAATGCATACATCATTTTTTCAATCACAACTTGCTCTTCCTTATTAGTAGTTATAGAAAGTTTATCTTCTTCGTTAACTTCAGACTTTAACCCAAATTCATATACAAAATCATTTATGAGTCTTATCCACTCAGCTGTGTCATTAGACCCCAAGCTTTCCTTCTTCGCGAAATTTTTTAGTGTTTTATCTAATTGTTTTTTTGAAAACATCAATATATTTGCCATTATTTTGCCTCCTAATTCTAGTCTTATTAAAGTATAACACAAAAATTGAACTCACACCAAGGTTAATAGTTACCAATACAGGTTCCCAATTATAACATAAAAATGCCATTGTAATTTCGAAATTACAATGGCATTTTCTTTAATTACTATTTAAAACAGAACCCTATAAGATATCTAGCTCAACATTTTTTTTCTTAACTCATCAACATTTTTGTCTATCTTATTATTTTGAAGCATCATGTATAAGTAAACTGGAATACCTACCAACATAAGTATAAACCCATACATTACCACCTGCGAGCCCGTTCCATAAATTGCATATATAGAATATGCAAAAGCAAGCAATGCTACAAAAGAATTCTTTAAAAAATTCCAAATATTAAAATCTATTGAATGTTTCTTTAAAAGCACTATATCTGCTGCTGCCGAAAAAGCATAAGCAGGCAAAAATGCCAATGTAGCAAGCAATAGCATAAAGTTAAAGGCTGCATTTAATGAGCCTACATAGTTTAGTATAAGAAGTATATTCGCTGCAACACCACTTATTACAAGTGAAATAACAGGGGTCTTATATTTTGGATGTACTCTCCCAAATACTTCTGGAAACAATTTGTCCTGAGCAGCTCCAAATGCACTTCTAGCAGTTGTTAATACCCATCCTGAAGTAGCTCCTAAAGTGGATATTATAGCACCTATTGCTATAAAGTTTCCACCCCAAGTCCCACCAGTTGCTGCGTTAATTATATCTGCAAGAGGTGCTTTTGAACCGGCTAAAGTAGCTTGATCTAGAACACCCATGGCAACTATTGAAACAATTAAATATACGGCTGCTGCGATTAGTGTGCCATAAATTGTACTTTTTCTAATGTTTTTTTCTGGATCTTTAATTTCTCCTGCTGGAACCGTTGCACTTTCAATACCTACAAAAGCCCACAATGCAATTGCAATTGCTGCTGGTAAGGTACCCATTCCTGAAACCTCAGCACTAGAAACTGTACTAAGCATATCAGGGTTAAAATGCATGCCTGCAATTACTACAAATACCACTAAAGCACTTATTTTTAGTACTGTTGTTACAATACTAACCATTCCTGCTCCTTTAACACCAAGAATATTTACAATTGTGAAAAACCATAACACTGCTGAAGTAATTAAAAATGCCAATAATGGAGTTGTTGCCCCTGGAAAAAAGTAAGTGAAATAAAGCATAAAAGCAGTTATAATAGCGGCATTTCCTACCCAAGCACCTATCCAATAGGTCCAAGCAATTAGGAACCCTGCAAAATTACCAAAAGCAGCTCTAGTATATACAATCGGCCCCCCTGTTCTTGGCATAGCAGTTCCAAGACTAGCAAAACTTAATGCAATTAGAAGTGATCCAATAGCTGTAATTATCCAAGCAAGCATAGCAGTTTTAGGATTTGATGCGGCCGCTAGAGATGCCGCAGAAGTAAAAATACCTGAACCTATACAGTTTCCTACAACTATAGCAGTTGCGGCGGCTAGACCAAGCTCCCTCTTTAACTTCACATTTCCCGAATCATTAACATCATTGATTTTACTCATAATATGCCCTCCTTATTATTGTGCACAAAATCTTTTACTATAGTTTACAGCTTATATGATTGTCCATATAAACTACAAGCTATAAACAATGGTATTTAATTATATATATTCCTTAGTCATACATTCTATGTTTATTGTGTAATTATTGAAGTAATGTAAAATCAAGTATTTATATAATTATTTAAATATATATTAATATAGCATATTTTCACTGTAAAAACGAGATAATTATTCAAAAATTTTATATAAGTGTTATATAAATCTGATTCCATTTTCTAATAAAATAGCAGATACAATGTTTAAAATTGCAAATCAAATTGCTCCACATGAGGATGTTTTAGGCATGTATGTAATAACACAATTTGGAAGTAGCTATAGCAATAAAATGGTTACTTTTGAAATAGTTAATAACGCACTTAAATATTATGAAGAAATTTATAAAAATTACCCTACCAATGAATCATATCTCAAATCCTATAAAAGACTTATAGATATTCATATTGCCTTAGGAGAACATGATAAAAGCAAAAAACTAATAGATGATGGTTTAAAATCTACAAATAAGGAAATGAATTTTATAGCAAAGAAATATAGTATGTTTTATTTAATGCTTGCAAAAGATTATGCTGAGGCGAAGGCTATTGGGCAAAGACCTATAGAACAAAAAAACGAGTATTATATAGGGAATGTATATATTATTCTTTCAGATAGTTCTTAAGGTACTAACCCGAATATACAAAATAGGAGTACGCTATGATATTAAAAACACAGGAAAATATATAGGTAAAGACATCTACAAAGCAATGAAGATGGCAAATAGATCATATAAATTATCAGGAGATATTGAAGATATGAAATATGTACTAAACGGAATATACCGAGATTTTAATACAACCAAAGATTATGAGTGGACAATACAACAAATTTTAAAATTACCTAAAGAAGAAATTAAAGAAGAGCAATATTCGGATTTAGGCTCTTAGCTTATGCAATGAAAAGTACCCGTAAGAAGTCCAGGACGGCCTTCTAGCACTTCTGAGACAGGATATCGAATAAGTGCGTTAGGGGATTTTTCATGGAATAAGCTTAGAGCCTGTTAACAAATGCTCTACTATCAGAACATCCTACATGCCGAACCTTAATGATTTACTCAATTTTTTATATCTACTCCCCCAAAAGCTGCAAAACAATGTATCGTTAAAACTGGCGCATCTGGATTAACATAATTTTTACCTTTAGTCTTATTAGACCATCCTCCAAAAACAGGAATACCATTTACTTCAACCTTCCATTCTGCTGGAACTATTATATTTACTCCACCAAAGGCTGCTGTAACATCAAGTCTTGCTCCTTCGTTTAATATAAAAGCATCTCGAAGATCCAAATCAATTCCTCCAAAAATAGCAACAAGACTGCCACCCCTAAAGTTTTTAGAAATATTTCTTGTTTTTACACCTGAAAAAAGTGATAAATTATCTACCACATCTTCGTCAACTTTACTTTTGTTAAATTCATAATTTTCCTTTTTTAAAGTTTTAGGTACTAACATTGACACACCAATAGCTATAATTATAGCAGGCCAAAAAAATCTTACCAGACTAACTGTAATAACATTAAGTTCTCGCATTTGAAATAGTGCACCAATCACTATAAGTGTGACTCCTGAAGTTTTAGACACAGGTTTTGTACTTAACTGACTTACTCCTGCACCTATTAGTATAAGTGGCCACCACATTGATATTATATGACCTAAGTTCCAAAGTCCTAATTGGTTAAATAATGATCCGATGCCCAATAGTATAAAAATGATACCCAAATAAAATTTACCTTTCATAGTAATTTCCCCCTTCTATTTTTTACAATTTCTTAAGGGCGATTAAAGACTATTAAGCCCCCTTGAATTTTATATACTTTTTATTATATGTAATTTATTATACCATTATATGGTTTTTTTTACTATTTTAAAATTATTCGTTGAAAGTCCATAATTACAAATAAATTAGGAAAGCTAATATCAGAATGCAATTTTAGTATAAGTAAAATATCTAATGGGCACTATAAATTCTAATAAAGGAGATATATGATGACAGCAAAAAAAACATCATCACCCTAATCATATATTAAGCATAGTCCATATATTGGGAAGGAGAATATTTATGAATGAGAAAATTTTTAAAGACACAGAAGAACCCGAAGATACACGCTCTGAAGAGGATATACTAAACGAGGATATATTCAGTTTATCTAATATGTCTAACATGATTAGTATGTCTAGCAACCCTAACATGTATATGCCTGGCATAATTAATTTGCCTATTAATCCTAACATGTATTCAGCTAACATGCCTAATATTAATAGTGAAGACCCTTTAAGTGAAAGTCCAGAAGATAAAAAATTCTCATAAAAAAGACTTAGTTCAAAAGACTAGCTATTCTTGCAGAGTCCATTAATAACACATATATTTCTTAATTTTTCAGCAACAGGGATTGAAAGTTTATCTTCCAATCCCTGTTGCTGATTTTTTAAAAGTTTTATTCTTTAAGCAGCGGTTATCAAGACATGTTTTTTAGTGGATACTGTCTAAGTCTAACCACTGAGGTTAAATCCAGAAATGATGGAAATTTAATTAATAACTTATTATGATTTTATAGTTGAATAAAAAGCAGTGCCTAAAATAATAATGCCACCTAAAATTTCTCTTGTGGTTGGTATCTCTCCAATTACAAGCAAGGCAAAAATGATTCCATATACTGGTTCCAAACTAGAAATAATACCCGCTGTTTGTGTTTTAACATTTTTCAGACCATTAATAAATAATGTGTGAGATATAGCAGTAAAAACAACACCTAATACAACAAGTAATATTATATCCATAGGTTTAAATACGGGTCTTATTAAAAATAGAAAAGGAATTAACACAAGTGTAGCCACAAATTGTTCATAAAAAGCAATAACTATACTTGAATATTCTTTCACATATTTTCTATTAAGCATTGAAAGGACTGCGTAAGTAAAACTAGACAATATTCCCCACAAGACCCCTTCCGTTAAATTATTACCTAACTTAAACTTTGGCACTACAAGCGCTACTCCCATTAGTGTAATAATCGCAATTACAATATCTTTTGTTTTAATTTTCTCTTTAAAAAAATAAGGTTCAAGAAAAGTAACAAAAACAGGAAACGTAGAAAATATCAGAAGCCCTATTGCCACCGTTGACACCTGGATGGACTTAAAAAAAGCACTCCAGTGAATTGCTAATATAAATCCCATTATTCCTAGGTAAAGATAGTCTTTTTTCTTTTTTAATTTTATATCTTTCTTAAGAAAAAGCATAATGATCAATAAAAAAATACTTGAAAAGAAAACTCTGCCTAGTACAATTATCATAGGTGGCAATGAAAGCAACTTTCCAAATAATCCGGCTATTCCAAACAAGAAAACCGCAAAGTGAATTTGTGTAAGATTTTTATTCTTTGTATTCATAAACACACACCCTTCTTTGCTTTATTTTTCTTTGAACTCTGCCATTTAAGATATTCAATAATTTAATTTTATAATAATTATACTTATTATAAAATACATTCTACAAATAGATTGAAATTCCTTCAAAGATTTATAGTTTTAAATTATTTAAGGTTTTTATAAGATTTAATAACCACTTTTAACAATATTTATTAAATAGCTTAATATTTAGTATAATTATAACTCTTAAGGACACCATAATAACGAAGATTTAGTAAAGGAGAGAAAAACACAGTAGATTTTATACTTGCTCTACTGTGTTTTTAATTTTTTCACAAAAAATCTTTTGACTTATTATTTTTTAAATGGTAAAGGCTTCCCATTCCGGCCTCAATATTCCATATAAATACATATCATATCGAATTCCATCTCTATGAATAAATTCTCTATAAACTCCTTCTCTTTTAAATCCCAATTTTTCATATAGCTTTATAGCAGGTTCATTGTACTGAAGAACAGTAAGCTGTATTTTATGGAAATTTAGTTCTTGAAATCCGAACTCCATAGTTAATTTAAGAGCTTCCATTCCATAACCTTTACCCCTATGTTTTTCTCCACCAATACCTATGTATATTATAGCAGTTCCATTAGTCCAAGATATATCCTCAAATCCTGTAACTCCAATAAATTCTTCTTGTTTAAGATTTTTAATAGCAAAAATATAAGCTGTATTAGATTTTCTTACTTCACTAAGTGACTCCTGTACCTCTTCCAAATTTTTAGGAATTGCACTTACTATATCGTAATAACGCATAAAGGCTACATCGGTAAACCACTTTTGCAATTCCAAAACATCTTGCTGGTTTATAGAAGTAAGTTTTATTTCTTCTCCCATCAAAAGATTTCTCATTTTATTACCTTCCCTCTAGTTTTATTTAATATTAAATAATCACCTATGGTGCTGAAGTGTAGTTAAAATACTTTATCCTATAAAAATAGACTAGCGTATACGCTAATCTATTTATAACACATCACCAACTAAACATTTAGAAAAACTAAAAATATATTTCTTCTCTAATTTATATGGGTGATAAGATAACTTAGATTTTCTAAGACCATCAATCCCTAAGTCTTGTTCTCTATTAATTATCTTAACATCACTAAAACATCTATCAATAAATGTTTTGTTAATAAAACTGTACACACCACTATAACCCATATCTCCCTTTTCAATATGAATTACTGCCAAATTATCATTTAATTTTTCTCCTAAACTAAATGCCACTATTTTTCCATCTACATAAACAGCTATGCCCTTAATATTTATAATTTGTATGTTTTTTAGAACATCTTTTATTCCCTGTAATTCATAATAAAGCATATCATCGTCATCATCATTGCCTTCATACCAATTTTCTGCTGCAATTATAACATCATTGATTATTTCTGTACCTTTAATGTCCTTAACTTCATAATTATAATTTTTTATAAAAGAATTATAATGATTCTTTTTACCATGGAGCTTCTTACCTGAAAGCTTTATAAGCTTTTCAGCTTCATATAAATAATCAAAATTATCTCTATCTTCTTTTATACAAATATCCTTAACATCATCATATATGTCGCTTATTTCTTCCATAAACACTTCATCAAGATCCTTGAATAAGTAATCCATATTGTTTTCTGTCTTGTACGCCATTAGTGCATCTATTATTTCTTTAAGATTTTCTTTGTTGTAACCCAAAGGTTGCATAAAATAGTATCTTCCTTCAAAGTCTTTTTTCTTTATTATTAGAGTTCCTTTATAAATATTAAAACAAATATCACAAGCCTCTCTCCATATATATAAAGTTGTAAAAGAATATTCACAACTTAGGAATTTATACGGATATATAAACTCCTCCAATGTATTCTTGTCTTCTATTGTAAGCCTTTTAAAAATCATAATCTCAACCTTTCCCCTTAAAATATACCATAAATATTATCATATTTTTACATTCATTTACTATTTTATACTGTTTGTTTGTTTTTTGCAAGTAGATACTTATAAGAATCATAGTTACAAAATAGATACCATTAAGTTATAACACTTCTTAATTTTTTTCTATGTTTATATTAACCGATTTCAGAAAAATATATACTGGATTTCACGTTTGTTTAGTTCTAATATATTTTATTAATATATTATCATATTATTCATATAATATGATATGATGCTATGATATAATTTCACTATATCAATTTAAGGATGGGTTAAATACCCTTATTTTATTAATATCCTAGGAGGTGACTTATAGTTGAACAATATTAGTCTTATATTAGCTTTTTCAGCAGGACTACTTTCTTTTTTGTCCCCATGTGTTTTACCACTAGTTCCAGCCTACATTAGTTATTTAACTGGAACAGCCATTAATGAATTAGATGATAAAAAAGCTAAGTTAAATATATTATATAAATCTTTCGGTTTTGTCATTGGATTTTCTATTATTTTCATTTTGATGGGTGCTTCTATTACAACCCTAGGCAAACTTTTGATTAAAAATCAAAACATCTTTAGAAAAATCAGTGGTTCGTTAATGATAGTATTCGGTCTTCACACACTTGGTTTATTAAAAATCAAACTACTTTATAGAGAAAAAAGATTTTTTTCTTTTAATAAAGGTGGTGGCAAGTTTGGCTCTATACTTATGGGAATAGCTTTCGCCGCAGGTTGGACACCTTGCATAGGACCTATTTTATCCTCTATTCTTACATATGCTAGCAGTTTTGAAACCATAGATAAAGGGGTCCTTCTTCTTTCAGTATATTCATTAGGCCTTGCTGTTCCTTTTATACTAACCGCCCTGGCTATCGGTAGCTTTACAAAGCACAAGCACACAATTTCAAAATATTTGCCTGTAATATCCACTATCAGTGGAATACTATTAGTGACAATGGGTATTTTGATTTTCACAAACAAAGTTAATATTTTAAGTAGGTATTTGAATTTTTTCAACTTTTAACGACATTTCACAAGGAGAGTTTCCTTCTGAAGTCGTTAAAATTGCAGCTCCGCAGGAGATGATTTAATACATTTCATAAGCGAATGTTATCACTTGTATAGGTGATAATACAATTAATAATTTAATGGGAGGATTAATCATGAAAAAAATAATTTGGCCCTTAGTATTTGTTTTAGTATTTGGCATAAGTATTTATACTGTAACTAATTATAACAAAAGCAAAGGTAAAGATTTAAACACAACTACCAAAGAAAATCTCACAACTAATAATACAAAACCAAGTGCAAGTTCCACCACTGAAAATGCCACTACAGGCACTGCCTCTTCCACTGCTAAAAGTTCTGAGGCTGATAAGATTCCAGCCTTGAATTTCAAACTAAAAGATCTGAATGGTAAAGAAGTTTCTCTTAGTGATTTTAAAGGAAAAAAAGTATTTCTAAACTTTTGGGCAAGTTGGTGTCCTCCTTGTAAAGCCGAAATGCCTGATATTGAAAAATTACAGGTGGAAACTAAGGACACTGATTTAGTTATATTGGCTGTAAATATTGGCGAAGACAATTCCACTGCCAAATCTTTTATGGAAAAGAATAAATATAACTTTACTGTTTTATTGGATTCAAATCAGAGTATAGCAGCTCAATATAATATTGCTGCAATTCCAACCTCCTTCTTTATTGATAAGGCCGGTAATATTGTCTCCTCTACAAGAGGTGGCATGACCCTAGAACAAATGAAAGTTAACATTAGCAAATTATAAATTAACAAAAGCTGTACAAAACCCCACTGAAAATTATCATTAATTTTCAGTGGGGTTTTTACTTATCTTAATTTAAAAATGCAATAAAACTATTTATATATATCAGAGAATTCTATTGATAAATTTTCTTCATAGTTTGTTTCATATACTTCTTTATTTTTAAGGTTATTTTCTTCTTGCGTGGTTTCTACTTTTCTAACTGGTAGTGTTATAATAAATTCACTTCCCTTTCCTTCTTCACTTAATACATGAATTTCACCATCATGCATTTCAACAAGAGATTTTACTAAAGCAAGCCCTATTCCACTGCCTTCATTCTGCCTTGATGTAGATTTATCAATTTGCGCAAAACGTTCAAAAATAAATTTCAGCTTGTCTTTTGCAATTCCTATACCTGTATCCTTTATGGATATTTCAACAAAATCGCCCTTATCATAAACATTAACAAAAATGCTTCCATCTTCCTTCGTAAATTTAACTGCATTTGATAGTAAATTCAACATAATTCTTTCAATTTTTTCTTCATCAAAAGCAATTGTTTTTTCTTCAACATCAGTATCAAAAATAAGGGATATGCCATGATTTTTTATATACTCTGCAACAGATTGTGATATTTCCTCTACAACATAGACTATATCTCCATTTTTTAGTTGAAGACTTATATAATCTGCTTCTATTTTAGTTGTGTCTATTATATTATTTATAAGTCTGAGTAACCTTAGTGAATTTTGATTCATTATATTAATATAATATTTAATTCTTTCCTCACCTAACTTTCTTGATCCATCAAGTGATTTTAATAACTGTATTGTGCTGCAAATTACATTTAGTGGAGTTCTAAGTTCATGGGACAAATTAGCAAAAAATTCTGTTTTCACCTTATCATAGGCCATAAGTTTTTCAACTTGCTTACTACTTTCGGCACTTTTCATACTAAGAACTTTTACTTGATTTTTAGCAATCCCAAGTTCATGTACTAATGACAATGCTTGCTTTACTGAATACTTTAGTGTTATCAAAGTGTTTATTCTACATAATAACTCATGCATGTTAAAAGGTTTCCTCAGATAATCATTTGCACCACACTCAAAGGAAATAACTAAGTGCTCTAAATTACTATCTGCAGTCATAATTAACACCGGCAGTTCAAAAATGGATTGTTTTTCCCTAATAATCTCACATACTTTATAACCCAAAATATCTGGCATAATCATATCTAAAATTACTAAATCCAAATTTTTATTTTCTTCAACTAGTTTCAATGCCTCAGCACCCGAGGATGCTTCTAAAACTTCAAAAGTATCATTTGACAAATAATTTTTTATTACCTTACGATTCACATATTCATCATCAACTATTAATATCCTGTATTTATCTTTACTATTTGAATTCATGTTTTCATTAATAATTTTTCTACCGTGCTCCAGAGAAATACTAACTAAATTAGGTTTTAATTCTAAATGTTTTGAATACTTATCTAATACTTCTCCATTTTCTTCATTATAGTTATTCTCCTGTGGATTACTCACTAAATCTTCATCAGTGCATAAGGGAATAGTAAAAACAAATTTACTGCCTTTTCCAATAACTGAAGATACCGCTATAGTGCCACCCTGTATTTGAATAAGTTCTTTAGTTACGTAAAGTCCTACCCCAGTACCACCATATTTTTGAGAAATTCCATCCACCTGCTCATATCTATCGAAAATTTTATGAATCTTCTGCTGTGGAATTCCTATTCCCGTATCACTAACGCTTATCTCAAGAAATGAATTTCTAAGTTTAAAAGATAAGGTTATGGTTCCTTTATGTGTAAACTTTATAGCATTACCCAATAAATTATGTAGAATTTGCTGTATCCTATCTTCATCTCCAAATACAAAAGGCGCATTTTCATCTATTTTATTTATAAAGGTGATGTGTTTATTATTTAGAGATACCCGACTAAATTTAATTACCATTTCTACCACCGTACTTATGTTAACAGGTTTCCTATGCAATACAATTTCATTATTTTTAAGTTTAGAAAATGTCATCATATCATTAACCAAGTTAGATAATCTCTTAGCACTAGAATTCACCAAAAATAAATCTTCCCTTAATTCTAGGTCTAAACTACCACCTTTATTATTCACTATCCCTTCAGTTAATCCGATAATTCCATTCAATGGAGTTTTTAACTCATGAGAAGTTACAGCAAAAAAATCATCTTTTAGGTTATTTAAAGACTTGAGTTTGGCACTAATATTTTCAACACTTGAAAGTTCATCAGCTTGACGTTTTGCTAAAACATAGTAATTCACAATAATAAATATTAATATGCCCAAGGAAGCAAAAGAATCAGTGAATATAATACTGTATTCATATAAAATATCATTAATTCTTGTAATAAATAGTGCAAATAAACCTACCACAACTATATAGTCAGTTTGCTCTCTCTCTATGTAGGATTTAGCTATATTATACATCATGTATAATATAGCTAAAAGTGCAAATGCTTCAGAAGGTACTATATAATATAAATAATATCTAACTGGAATAAAAATTACAATCAAAGTATATGCCAAAGCTACATAATTTGATATTTTAACAAATTTACTTGGCATAATTTTTTTATAAGATTTATCTATAAACAAAATAATAAAAGGAATGTAAGAATAAAACGTCCATATTTTTATTCTTGAAGAAAATATATAATCTAAATGTGGTAATAACGAAATTAAGAACCCTTCGCCAATAAATAATGTTCTAATGGTAATTATTATGCAAATCATAGCAAAATACAATTGAGCCTTATCCTTTCTTCTATTTATGAAAACCCCAAAACTATATACAGCAGCCATAATACTACATCCTAAAATAAATAAACTTAAGGCTATTTTTTTCTCTCTCATAGCTGTAATTTCTACTGATTTTCCTAATACCAATGTATCTATATATCCATATTTATTGTAAAAATTACTAACTCGAAGGATTAAATAGGCTTCCCCATTCTCTACATAAAATGAGCCAATAGATGGTACTAATTGTGGTGTCATTTCATTTTTATCTTTTCCAACTGTTCCAACAGAGGTTATTAATTTATTATCAGCCCAAAGTTCATATGCGCTTTGTATAAAATCTATCTTTACTGAATAAAGATCCTCTTCATTATCCATAAGTAGTTTCAATCGATATGTACAATAGCCTTGCTTACCAAAAATACCTGGTAGATATTCATAGGTAACATTTTGGGAATCATCACTTTGAAAATCCTCAGGTAAAAGCAGCTTATTATCATAAAACTCCCATACCCCATTAAGTTTTATCATGCCATCCTTTTTAAAATCCCAATTTCTTAAGTCTAATACCCCTTTCACTGCCAAGGGCATCTTTTTATCCGTATGACTAATTTCACTACTTCCTTTAATCATTGTAATAAGTATAATTAAAGTTATAGATAGTAAAATAAATATTTTACTTTTATGCGACTTAATTTTTACCATGATTAGCTCCTTTTTGAATTGTACTTATAGTAAGTTTTAAAATTATACACTTACATATATCATAACATATAATTTAGTATATTATAGATTATATATGGTTAACAGCATAAAGTGATATATATCAACAAAATAATACCATACATTATATAGATTTCTCATTTTTAAATTATAATTTATTATTTATTATAGAAAATTCAAATAGATAGTGCTTTAACTATTAGGAATATTGATTAGTGTATCTTGTCATAATATGATAATATGTTTTAGGTTATACAAGGAGGGATTATTATGAAAAAATTTATAAAAGTTATTTTAGCTACTCTTATTACTGTAACTACCTCAATATCTTTTGTTGGATGTTCAAGTAATAATGATGTAAAAAAAGACTCTACAGATAATAGTGCATCAGTTATTAAAACTATTAGCACTAAATATTTGAAAGACAAACTAGGAAACAATGACTGGCTAGTAGTGGATACAAGAACAAACGACGCTTTTAATGGTTGGAAAGTAGATGGAGTAACTCGTGGTGGACATATTAAAGGTGCTACGGATTTTGCTGCAAACTGGTTAACAGTAGAGGATAAGGAAAAAGATAGTGTTTTAGCAAAAGCTTTAGTAACAAAGAATATTACAAAAGATAAAAATGTTGTACTTTATGACGCAAATGGAAAAGATGCGGTGGCAGTTGCAAAATACTTAAAAGAAAAAGGAATAACTAATATTTATACATATGATGTTAAACAATGGGCTGCTGACAATAGTCTTCCAATGGAAGCCTATGCAAATTACCAAATGTTAGTTCCTCCATCCTTTGTAAATGACTTAGTTAATGGTAAAAAGCCAGAAACTTATACAAACAATAAATATAAGATTTTTGAAGTTGCCTGGGGTGAAGAGTCTAAGGATAAGGATTACATAAAAGGGCATATTAAAGGTGCAGTGCATATAAACACAGATGAAATAGAATCCGCGCCCCTTTGGAGTATTAACTCTGATGCTGCTCTTCAAAAATTCGCAGAAAAAAATGGTTTAACTCCAGATACAACAGTTGTGCTTTATGGACCTGATCCAATGGCTTCCTTTAGAATAGCTGCAATAGCTAAATATATTGGAGTTAAGGATGTTAGGGTACTCAATGGTGGAACTGCAGCCTTTAGAAATGCTGGATATAAAACAGAAACTATTTCTAATGCTAAACAACCAATAAGTTCTTTTGGCGCTATTGTACCAGTAAATAAGAATTATATAGTAGATATAAACAAAACAAAAGAAATATTAGCAGATAAAGCAAATAGCAAACTCGTGGATGTACGAAGCTGGGATGAATACATTGGTAAGATATCTGGCTACAGTGATTTAAAGTTTAAGGGAAGGCCAGCAGGTTCTACTTGGGGTCATGCGGGTAGCGACGCAAATCACTTACAAGAATATAGAAATATAGACAATACAATGCGTAATAGTGACGAAATATTAGCTATGTGGAAAGAGCAAGGAATTACTCCAGATCAGAGACTTTCCTTCTTCTGTGGTTCTGGTTGGAGAGCTGCTGAAGTTCTCACCTATGCTGATGTAATGGGCCTTAAAAACATTTCATTATACAGCAATGGATGGTACGAATGGAGTGCAAATCCTAAGAATCCTGTTGAAACTGGTGAACCAAAATCTAAATAATAAAAACACAAAAGGGCATACTTAAAATATTGCCCTTTTGTGTTATATTTAATATTAAACTTTAATATAATTAGAAAGGTGAAAAATATGAAAAAAAATTTTTGGATCGTTGTGTTAAAAAATATAATTACTATATTACAAGTACTCATGTTAGTTCCACCTTTACTTCTTCAATATTTGTCGGACAGGAAAATGGGAGTCATGAGATATTTAGTTTTTAAAAAAGATGTATTTGCGAAGGAAATTTTCACTTTAAGCTTTACATTTACATATAGAAATCTCTTGTTTTTAGGGATTATTTTTTGTATGATTTTTTTAATATCTAGTTACAATAAAAGAATTAATAGGTCTTTTAAAGAACCTATAATCACCCTTTTTCTTTGCAATTCAATTTGTCTATTTTATGCATCCTATTATAAATTTCAAATACTTATGGCATATCACTTTTTTTTAATAGCTTTTTTAATAATTATAATCCTACAATACGTAAAAATAGTTATTGCTGCACTGATTTATAGCTCCACAAAAAAATCATTTTACCATTAGTCTTTAGCTTGGATGAAACCATTATATATACAATATAATACAATTAGTCGAAATATTAATGATATTTTATTTTAATATCCCTCATATTATGGTATAATTTTTCTAGGTTATATCTTAAGGAGTGTGAACATATTATGGACCCCGACGGTACGTGGCAAATTATAGCTTTAGTAATTTTATTGGGTTTTTCAGCATTTTTCTCTGCTTCTGAAACTGCACTTATGACTTTAAGTAAAATTAGATTAAGACATATGGTAGATTCAGAAATTAAAGGTGCTGCACTAATTAATAAATTACTTAAAAACCCGAGCAAACTCTTAGGTGGTATTTTAGTAGGAAATAACATTTCCAACATTGGTGCTTCTGCACTGGCAACATCCTTGGCAATTAAATATTTAGGGGCATCAGGGGTAGCTATTGCAACAGCTATAATGACGGTTCTTGTACTTATTTTTGCAGAGATAACACCAAAGTCATTAGCTGCACAAAATTCTGAAAAAGTTGCTTTGAAAATTGCTCGGCCAATAAGTCTAATTACCTTCATTTTAAATCCACTTATTGTTGTATTAATTTATATAACAAATATATTTATAAAGATACTAGGTGGAGAAGTTGGTAATCAAAAGCCCTTTATTACAGAAGAAGAATTAAAAACTATGGTCAGTGTAAGTCATGAAGAAGGGGTTTTAGAAGGCGAAGAGAAGCAAATGATCTATAATGTATTTGAATTTGGAGATTCACAAGCAAAAGATGTTATGACTCCAAGAACTGATATGATTGTAGCAAATATAAACTCAACTTATGAAGAACTCATTAAAATTTTCAAAGAAGAACAATTTTCTAGACTTCCTATATATCAAGATACTATTGATAATATTATTGGAGTTTTATACCTTAAAGATTTAATTTTCTTTGAAGATGAAATAGAAAAATTCACTATAGAGAAACATATGCGCATACCTTATTTTACCTATGAATTTAAAAGCACTGTGGATTTGTTTGCAGACATGCGCTTAAAACGAGTACCTATAGCAATTTTATTAGATGAATATGGTGGCACTGCTGGACTTGTCACAATTGAAGATTTAGTAGAAGAAATTGTTGGAGATTTAGACGATGAATATGATGATGATACAGATCAAATTGAGGTTGTCAAAGAAGATGAATTTATTGTAGCTGGTAATACAAGAATAAATATGGTTAATGAAATGATAGGCCTTAATATAGAATCAGAGGATTTTGATACCATAGGTGGTTTCGTTACAGGAATCCATGGACGACTTCCAAAGACAGGCGAGACAATAATTTATAATGACACAAAATTTATTATACAAAACACTAGTAAAAATCGTATAGTAAAACTAAAAATTATAACTTAATATAATTAAAAAAGCACCTAAAACATAGTATCATTATGCTTTAGGTACTTTTTTTATACTTACCTTCCCTTTATAATATCGATTATTTTGTGTTATGTAATTTACATCAACTACAAAATCTTTCTAGGAATTTGACCTTTTATTTTCTTTTCTATAGCATCCAAAAAATATTTGTCCTTTGCTGCTGCAAATAAATATGTATATCCTTCTTCGCCAGCTCTTCCTGTTCTTCCTATACGGTGTATATATGCTTCAGCAGTTTCAGGCATATCGTAGTTATAAACATGACTAACTCCATTTATATCAAGCCCTCTAGCTGCTACATCCGTGGCAATTAGATATTGAATATCACAGTGTTTAAATTCTTTCATTATTTTTTCTCTTTTTGATTGAGTTATATCAGAATGTAACTTTTTACAATTATAACCTTTTTTATAAAGCGCCATTTCTAGATCATCAACTCTTCTTTTAGTTCTACAAAAGATAATAGCCATAAAAGGATTATCCTGATCTATTACCTTACACAAATCTTCCTGTTTTGTTCTATCCGTAGTTTCTATTAAAAATTGTTTTATATTTGTAAGTGTTGTTTCTTGTTTTTTAATTATTATTTCTGTTGGATCCTTCATATACTTATATGCCATTTTTTTTACATCCGATCCCATTGTTGCTGAAAAACATAATGTCTGCCTATTTTTAGGTGTTTTAGAAATAATATCTTCAATATCATTTTTAAAACCCATAAGAAGCATCTGATCCGCCTCATCTATAACAAAGGTCTTAAGCTTATCAAGTTCTATTGTACCTCGCCTAAGATGATCTAGTAACCTTCCTGGTGTTGCAATAACTAAGTGAATATTTCCTTTTAGTTTTTTTAACTGTGAACCTATATCCTTGCCACCATAGGCTGCCAAAATATTTAAGTTTTTGCCTGCTGCAAGCTTTTTAGCTTCACCAGTTATCTGTATTGCGAGTTCTCTTGTAGGTGTAACTATTAATCCTTGAATTGTATTTATATCAGCCGACATATTATCAAACATTGGAAGTAAAAATGCAAGGGTCTTTCCAGTTCCTGTTTGCGCCTCTGCTATAATATCTTTACCATTTTTTATCAATTGAATACTTTGCTCTTGAACTGGAGTTGGCTCACTTATCCCTTGAATTTTGAGCATTTCCAAAATATCATCATTAAGACCTAATTTTTTAAATTTTATCATTGTTATTTACCCTTCTATTTTAAACATATTTTAATCATTTTATTATACCATTGGTGCCACCCACGTGGCAAGTGGCATAATTAAGGTGTCACTTGAATAGTAACTTAAAAAATCAGCCAATCCATTTGGATTGGCTGATTTTTTTATAACTTGTATATTTTTAAAAATATACTGTATAATTTATTTTTTTAATTCTTGAACTCCAGT
Organism: Clostridium bowmanii; assembly: GCF_018861315.1. Taxonomy (GTDB): domain Bacteria; phylum Bacillota; class Clostridia; order Clostridiales; family Clostridiaceae; genus Clostridium_AD; species Clostridium_AD bowmanii. The sequence goes on from NZ_JAHLDL010000018.1 coordinate 65,448, forward strand.
TATCTTACTTTTAGCATCCATTTTAAATGTAGATTTAGCTTCATCAGTAGTAAAGTATACATTTCCTTCTACCGTAGCATCTTTTAACTGAAAGTTGCTTGCTGAAACATAAAGATCACCTTTGAAAGTTCCATGTTCTATACTTCCCATAGGACTATTAAAAGTTAATTTTGGAGCAGTCAAAGTAAATCTAGCAGTTACGTTACGATCTGCATCTTGTGTGTATAAAGCTATTTTACGTTGTATAACTTCTTTACCGGCATCATCCTTTTTGCCATTTTTAAACTCGCCTTCAACTATAATCTCTTTGTCAAAAGTCAAATCCTTTATTGTTGCAATAATCCATGTACCCTTACTGCTTAGAGCAGATTCAAAAGCAGCTTCAGTATTTACTAATGATGCTGTTGTTACTACATCAGTTTTTGCGGCATCAGTTGCCACTACTTCAGTTTTTGCTGGTGCTGTTGTAGTCTTTGCTTCTTCCTTAGCTCCACAGCCTACTAATAAAGTAGCACCTACAGCTAGTGATAATATTATTGATTTAATTTTCATACGAATACCCCCATCATTATTATTATTCTTTTGTTAATATGTTACATTATTCAACAAAATCAGTATATCATATGTGATAAAAATATAACAAGATAAAATATGAAATTTATGTCGTTATATGTAAGTACAAAATGAACAAAAATAATTAGTTTTGATTTTACACTAGAAAAGCATGATAATGAATGGTTATTAGAATTAGTTTATTAGTAAAAATACCAAGTCTGTATGCTAGCATATTGGCTTGTTATTTTTTTACGTTTTATATAACCATAAAGTTTTGCAATAATACAATAAAATAATTTTTCCATTTTATAGATTGTTGTTTTAAATTATGACAAAATTTGTGCTTTGCTTTTTTTTGTAATTACTGTATAATATACATTAATACTTGTATAACATAAGTAATTTGAATTGGTAGGATATTCAATATTTCAAAATACTGAATTTTGTTAATAAAATTATGATGTTGCTTATGGGGTGTTGATGTTTAGCGAGGTTATTATGCTTTTCTGAATTTTAGCATATATGACATCACAATTTTTAAAAAACCCATAAATCAAGGGAGGATTGTTAATGATTACAAAAACAAAAGAGCCTAGAGAGGCAAAGCTATGGGAGGCACTAATTCCGGTTGTTAGTACAACAGTACTTCTAATGTATTGCGTATTACCTTATTTCAAGGTTAATCAACCAGTTCACGTTCCATTAATACTTGGAACACTTATAGCTGCAATAGTTGCTATTACTAGATTAGGCTATTCTTGGAAGGATATTGAGGAAGGAATCATAAGCAGTATTTCTGGTACTATGCAAGCAATAATCATTCTAGCAATTATTGGTATGATTATTGGTACATGGATTCTTGGTGGTATTGTTCCCACACTTATCTTTTACGGATTAAAAATATTAACACCATCAATATTCTTAGTTGCTACTTGTCTGCTTTGTGCTGTTGTTGCACTAGCAACTGGCAGTTCATGGACCACAGCAGGCACTGTAGGTGTAGCCCTAATGGGTGTTGCTGCTGGACTTGGAATACCAGCACCAATGGCTGCAGGTGCGATAATTTCCGGTGCATACTTCGGTGATAAGATGTCACCTTTATCAGATACAACAAACCTAGCACCAGCTATGGCTGGAGCAAAATTATTTGACCATATTAGCCATATGGTATATACAACAGGAACTAGCCTTGCAATTGCACTAATTGGCTATGCAATACTTGGATTTAAATTTGCAAATACCACACCTGATGTATCAAAAATAAGTGCAATAACTGATTTAATGAGCAAAAACTTTACAATAACACCATTTTTACTAATAGTACCGCTTATAGTTATAATTATGGTTGCTAAAAAAGTACCCGCTATTCCAGGTTTGTTTATAGGTGTTTTACTTGGTGGTGCTGCAGCTATGATTACTCAAGGCGCTAGCTTTGCTGGTGTAATGGATGCTATGCAAAACGGTGTTGTATCAAAAACTGGCAATGTTATTTTAGATTCCCTTCTTACTAGAGGTGGATATCAAAGTATGATGTTTACAATATCTCTAATACTAGCTGCACTTTCTTTTGGTGGAACACTTGATAAAACTGGAATGCTTCAGACGGTTGCCAGCAGAGTACTAAAATATGCAAACAGCACAGGTTCACTTGTAACTGCTACAATATTCACATCAATAGTTGCTAATGTACTTGCTGGAGATCAATATCTTTCAATAGTGCTTCCAGGCAAAATGTACAAGGAAGAGTTTCGTAAAAGGGGACTAGCCCCAAGAAACCTTTCAAGGTGCCTTGAGGATGCAGGTACATTGACCTCTCCACTTGTTCCATGGAATACTTGTGGAACAACAATGTCCACTTCTTTGGGAGTATCAACCTTTGCATATCTCCCCTATTGCTTCTTAAACCTTGTAAATCCATTAGTATCTATCTTTTTCGGATTTACAGGAATTACAATGATGAAGCTTGAGGATGATCCATCGGCTCCAGAATATAAGGAAAAACTAAAGGAAGCAATGTAACAGCTACATAAGCACATTAATATAAAAAAAAATCCTTGTTGATAGTTCAACAAGGATTTTTTTATATGATTTTTTTATGTCTTTCATTTACAGTTGCAAGGATTTTATCCTTTAATATATCTCCATTCTCAACAAAAGAAATTAGAATTTTCGAAGCCATATTGAAATTAATATTTAAATCTGTATTTCCATTATCCTCTGAAATGATTTTTACAATTTCATCAAAGGATTTATTTGATTTTATTCCCCGTACTCTATCCCCTTTTAGGTGCTTTTGCCTTATAAACGCATATAGTAATGTAGTATCATCGTCTATTCCATGCACTGCACAAAAGGCGATATTATCAAATTTTATAGTTCTGATGCCAAAGGGTTTGTATATTCTGATCTTTTGGTCATCAACGGCTATAGAAAATATAATTCCCTTATACACCTGCCAAGCAGTGACAATAAAAATTATCAGCAAAATTATTTTTAATATAATATTAGGAATAAATATTAAGCTAACAAGAGCTAATAAAGTTGAAACAATAAAAATAATACCCAGTTTTTTTAACGAATTCGGTTTACCATTGAACTTTTCCATCGATAGCTCCTTAAATTTAATGACATTTTTCTTAGAAATAATCTCTATGTATAGATTACCCTATTATGACTACAAAAACAATAAGTGTTGTTCTAATTAAGATCAAGATCAATTTATAAAACCGTAGCATGATTTATATACACTCAAATCATGCTACGGTTTTTATTAATTCTCAATATCAACTTACTAAGTTCCTTTAATATTCTTTTGTATTAATATCCATATTTATTCTTCCATCTTTTATCTCTATTATCCTATCAGTTTTTTCTGCTATCCTTCTGTCATGTGTAATAATTATGAAAGTTGTCTTAAACTTTTCATTAATATCCCTAAGTATAGTGTATATGTTCTCAGTTGATTCAGAATCTAAGTTGCCAGTAGGCTCATCCGCAAGTATTATTTTAGGATTATTAATTAAAGCTCTAGCAATAGCAGTTCTTTGCTGCTGTCCTCCTGACATATTAATTGCCAAATTATCTTTGACATTGTAAATCCCCACCAAATTCATGAATTCTTCAGCTCTCTCTATAATTTCCTTAGAGGGCTTTGGATTATTCATCATATATGGAATAAGTATATTTTCTTTAGCAGTAAATTCTGGCAGTAAATAATGAAATTGAAAAACAAAACCTATAGTTTTATTTCGAAGCATAGCTAAGGAGTTCTTATTCATGCTATCTGTTCTTTTACCATCTATATAAACCTCTCCACTAGTTGGTTTATCTAGTGTACCCATTATATTCAGCAGTGTACTTTTACCACTTCCTGATTGCCCTATTATAGAATTGAAAGACCCTTCTTCAAACCTCAAATTTGCATCGAATAGCACTTGTGTCTTTACTGCTGACCCGTAAATTTTATTTATATCCTTTAATGTAATAATGTTAGCCATTCTTAATCACCTCAATTGGTTCTAATTTTGACGAGCTTCTTGCTGGTATAAGAGCAGCTATTGAAGCAGAAAGTACTGCTATTGACCCTGATATTGCAATAAACTTATAATCTAAATAAAGTGGTATTATAGATGTTCCATCAGGATTCACAGCAAATTTGGTGAAAACCACCATAAGTGTAATTCCAAATATTATTCCAAGTAATGCGCCTGCAATACCTAGTAAAAGCCCCTCATACAAGAAAATTTTGCTAGCATCTCTATCTTTTATGCCCATAGCTTTAAGTATTCCAATTTGTTTGGATTTTTGAACTACTGTTACAGCAAGCACACTGGCAATACCAAGAGTTACCGAAATAAGTACAAAAACTTGTATCATTAAGCTAGAAACACTTTGTCCATTAAGTCCACCAAGTAATTCCTCATTTTGAGCTTTCCAATTTTCAACTTTTAAATTATTATCCGCTAATTTTTCTTTTACTATTATTGCAATTGCATCTGCTTTAAATACGTCTTTTGAACTTACTTGCATTTCTATAGAGGTTATTTTATTACTAAATCCGAATATATCTTGGGAAGTTTCAAGACTTGTTATAATCCATGATTTATTTATACCTGCTACTTTCAAATCATAAAAACCAGTTACTACTGATTCTTTAGTTTTTCCATTTGGCGTAATGAGTGAAATCTTATCTCCAATGCTTAACTTCAGTTCTTCTTGTAAATTTTTCCCTACTAGTACTTCATATAAATTTTGAGGAGCCTTGCCTTTATAAATTTTCGACTTTATATTATATAAATCCATATCAGGCTCTAAATTTAAACCTCTTATAAGAATTGGAGCAGTTTTATCACTATACTTTATAAAAGCTGGTGAATCTGCAGCAGCGGATATTTTTTTTATTCTACTATCTACTACTTTTATTTTAGCTATTTTTTCTGACCAGTTTTCTATAGTTTTATCATCTTTATTTGATGTAATAGTTATTTGTGAAGAATTTCCTATAGTTTTATCTATGAGACTCTTTTGCAGGCCTTGTATTAGCGAGCCTATAAAAATTTGTACCGATACTCCAATGGCTATGCCCGTAGCTATTAAAATAGTTTGTCCCTTGCTAGACTTCAAAAATCTTACAGCAATTTTAAATGGTAATTTCATTTTGATTCTCCTTTTGCAATTTTTTTATGTCATCGAAATTATTTATAACCATATCTGCATTGCTATTTTTAAATGCTAGAGGATTATTTCTAAAAGCATGACCTCCTACTAGTATATTTAATTTTTTATTACTAGACTTCCTTATTTTTTCAATTGTGGCTTTAGCTGCTACAAGATTGTAATAGCTTGTCACACTTATAGCTAAATACTTTGGATTTACGTAATCAATGACTTTTAAAAACTCATTTTTAGGAGTGTTACTTCCCACAAAGATAGTTTCAAAACCGCATAGTGTAAAGAAATCTGAAATTATCCTGGCACCTATCTCATGATGCTCTTCGACTGGGCAAATAACAACAACTTTTCCATAATTTTTACCTTTGTAAATTTTGTTTTTTTCCTTTATAACGTAAGGATAACAACACTCAATAATAGTTCTAATTATTGAGCTCCTAACATGCTCTTTCCATATACACACCCCCCCCTGTTCAGTATCACATTTCATATTATTTAAGGATGGAGCTACTATATCAGTGTATAATGAAACAATATCAATTTTTTTCTCTTCTAACAAAGATAATATTAAATTCACTGCATTTTCTTTGTCCTCTAGTTCTAATAAATTTACAAATTTATTATAAATACTTTCCATACATTCTCCTCTCTCTGATAATTTTTTTCAACAAATAATTAATATTATCAAATCACATATATTACATGTTTATATATTAACACACTTTTTCAAAATTTTACATATCTTTAGAAAATGTTTTTTATAAATAGGTGCCACCCACGTGGCAAGTGACATCCATTTTTTAGTACAAATCAAATAAGAACTAGCAAAGTAGCGTTATACACTTTGCTAGTTCTCTGTATTATTCTAAGAAATATTATTTTATAAATCAATAATCAAAAAAGTTATTAACTATTTAGTACTTTTAAAAAAGTCTGATAATATCTCTTTCTCTCCACCAGAAAAATTATATATGTTAAGTTCTCTTTCAGTAATCCATTTAACTTGATTTATATCTTTGTGAGTAGTTATATAGTGTTTTACCTTTCCAGTGTAAACTAGCGAAGTATCTCCACTTTGCTCATCTAAAGTATATTCTTTAAATGGCATCATATCAAATATAGTACAATTTAAATCCTTATCTATTGTTTTAGTAATACATCTTTCTGTGGTCTCCTTACCTTTTATATCTTTGCCAAAAAGACTCCATACTATTGGTAATTTCTTTTTTCCCCTAGCAGCGATGAGCACACCATTAAAATCATCACAAATTATTATTGAACATTTCACAATTTGCCCCATATTATTTCCCCCTCACAATATCATTTTCCTAATTTTTCTAAAAGTTTATATACCACATAAAAATATTATATGACACATTTATACAAATAACAAGTCAGAACTTTCTAGCCATTACATGTATACTATATTATTTTGTGTCAATAATTGTAATGTGTGTTCCAACGTGAAAGGAGTAGATTGATGAAAAATAATATTGATTTATGCAATAATGAAACTCTAGTAAAAGAATATATAGAAAGAGGAAAAGGGCTTTTTAATGATGGAGAGGTTGAAAAAGCATTCAAAGACTTCAATAAAGCCATTTTCTTAAATAATAAATATCCTGAAATTTATCTTGTCAAATGTCAAGCTCATATTGAAATGTATGAAGTGGAGGAGGCAGAAAAATGCATAAAAACGTACCTAAAGTTACTTCCGGGTGACCCAAAAGGTTACTGGAAGTTAATTGATATTCACGATTTAACTGGTGACTTTGATAAATGCGTTTACTATTGTGAAAAGCTTCTTGAAAGTGATGAATCAAATTGCACAGTATATTTTAAAAAAGCAGAGTTCTTAACTCTTCTTAATGATTTTACAAAAGCTTTAGCCTGCTATGATAATTGCCTAAAACTAATTCCTGATTTTTATGATGCACTATGCGGTAAAGCTAGCGCGCTACTCTCACTACATAGTAAAAAAGAAGCCCTTAAAATATATACTAAAGCCATTGAGGTTGATATGAGTAAAAGTGCTGCTTATTTTGGAAAGTCTGAAGTATATATGGCTTTGGGAAATATCATAACTGCATTGAGATTTGCAGAAAAAGCCTACGAAATAGAACCTGATAATGAATGGTATAAATGTCACTATACAGTTTTAAAAAATATGAATATAGGCACTAAATAGTAAAATGCTCCAGCTTATAAAGCTGGAGCATTTTACTATTTGCATGTTCTCATTATTTTTTGTATTTTCCTTAAATGATTGTCATAGTCGGCTACAACAGCCTCTACTTCTTTCATTAGATCAGGATCTAACCCCTTATTTTCTTTTATAAACTTTTCTCCTTGGGTTATCCCCATTTCTATAGCAGCTGTAGCATTCTCACACACTTCCAAATCAGTGTTTACAGATATAAGCTTAATTTTCTCGAAAAAGTCCGCCATGGTACCCATTATTCCGAGAGTATCCGCAGCATTTCCACCTAATTTTTCTATCCTATTTGTAACTGCTTCTTCATGTCTTTTAAAGGATTCTATGATCTTTACTAACTCATTTTTTACCTCTGGATTTTTAGCTTTACGAAGATAATCTTTAAATGTAGTGCCTCCCATGTGTATTCCTTTTAAGAATTTGTTCATTTCTTTTACATCATTCATAATCTCACCTCAGTTTATTGTGAGCATTAATTAATTTCATTATTCATATTTATATTATGCACTATTAGTCCTTCATCTCAAATAATCCAAATATCTCTTCCTCAGTTAAAGCTGCAAACCCTTCTCCACTTGATAGTTCATCTCCCATAAGCGAGGATATAAGCTTTTTCTTTTCTTCTTGAAGCGACAAAATCTTTTCCTCAATGGTGCCCTTAGCTATAATTTTCACAACTTCTACCACATGTTTTTGACCAATTCTATGCGCTCTATCTGTTGCCTGTTCTTCTACTGCTGGATTCCACCATGGATCAAAATGAACTACTACATCCGCAGAGGTTAAATTCAGACCTGTTCCTCCAGCCTTTAAACTTATTAAAAACACAGAACTTTCGCCACCATTAAAGGATTTTACTAAATTCATTCTCTTTTCTGAAGGTATAGATCCATCCAAGTAACTAAAGGATATTTTCTCTCCCCTAAGTCTCTTTTGTATATTCTTAAGAACAGAGGTAAATTGAGAGAAAACAAGCACTCTATGCCCTTCTTCTATACTCTTTTGAAGTAGTTCCACTAGTGCTTCTATTTTTGCACTTCCACCACTATAATCATTCATAAGCACTGTGGGGTCAAGACATAATTGTCTTAGCTTTGTTATATAAGATAGTATTTCTATTTTACTATTTTTAAACTCATCATTTTTCACCTTATTTTCAATAAGCTCCATTGCATGGTTTGCATAAGTTTTATAAACTTTTTTTTGTTCCTGCTCTAAATTCACTATTAATTGTTTCTCTATTTTATCAGGTAACTCCTTTAAAACATCTTTTTTTCTTCTTCTCAGAATAAAAGGTTTTATAAGCTTGTTTAAATCCTCTAATATCTCCGGACACTCCTTTAATTTTTTATGATATCTTACACTGAATCTCTTTTCATCATATAAGTATCCGGGCATTATAAAATCGAATATAGACCATAAATCCATAAGAGAATTTTCTATTGGTGTACCAGATAGTGCAAATTTTGTCTTCGCCACTATCTCTTTAACAGCTATGGCATTTTGAGATTTCGGATTTTTTATATTTTGAGCTTCATCTAAAATGCAATAATCAAATTCTACTACCTTATACCTTTCGCTATCCCTCTTTAATAAATTATAAGTAGTTATAATCACATCATAATTTTCTAGATTATTTATTATTTCTTCTCTCTCTTCTTTTATCCCATTAACCGCTGCTACCTTTAGCCTAGGTGCAAACTTTTCAAACTCGCTTATCCAATTGTATATTAGGGAGGTTGGTGCTACAATCAAAGTCTTCTTCTCCTTACTCGCTAATATAAAAGTAATAGCTTGAATGGTTTTACCAAGACCCATTTCATCTCCTAAAATTCCTCCAAACCCTAAATACTCTAAGGTTTTAAACCAATTATATCCAACCTTTTGGTATTCCCTCAATTGCCCCTTTAAATCCACTGGCTCTTTGAAGTTCAATTTTTCTATATTCTTAAGCTTATCTTTTATTTCTTTTAGCTCTTTTTTACCTTTTATATATCTAATTTTATTTTCTTCTAAATATCCATCTAAAAAAATGCCCTTACTTTTTGATATTTCTATATGATTATTTTCAATATGAGATGGAGTCATAACATCAAGGAGCTTTAAGAATTTATTAAGTTCTAATTCCTCCAAATCAAGGTATTCACCATTTTTTAGCTTATAATATTTAAGACTGTTTCTAAAGGCCCTTAATATATTTATAGTTTCTTGCGGTTTAATATCTCCTATCTTAAAGTCCATTTCAAAGTAATTATATTTTCCACTTTTAATATCTCCACTAATGCCCTTAATCCCTAGTGATTTTATACCTTTAAAGTTATCAGAGTAATACACCTCTCCTATATCTTGAAGTTTTACTATCTCACTTTTAAAAAATTTGAATATGTAATCCTCTCCCTTTGTGAAATAGAACTTGTTCTTTATGTCCTCAAAGCCTAAGGATTTAAGTATTGAAGTGACTTGAGCTTCTTTTTTAGATTCTCGATATATGATTTTTTCATTGCAATCCTCAAACACATTAAACTCAAAATTTCCGTACTTTACCTTTAATGTTAGGGTAATATTCTTCCCTTCCTTATCAAAATAGAAATTAAATCCACACTTACCTATTACAATTTTATCTTTTATAGACTTGGATAAAGTAACACTCGGTGATAAAAAATTAAGATCTGGAATTAGCCTTCTTAATATGTTCTCCTCCTCAAGGCTTGTCATAGTTACTACCCTTGCCTCATTAAAAACTTGAAGATAAGGATTTATTTTATAGCAAAACTCATAGTCAGGAAGATATATATTGCTTCCATACAAAAAAGCATCATTCTTAGAGCCTAGGGCCACAGGCATTCCGTTTGTTGACTTAAGCACATAACTATTTTTTATTAGCTTCAAATCAAAATCTAGCGCAGGAGCCTCATATAAAATTTCTGCGTCTATAGGTCTGGAAAAAAAACCTTCATTTAAGTAGACTCTATGCTTAGTTATAACTTCAAAAAATTCTCTTGTTAAATATTTGGGAATATTAATATTTTTCCCGTCTATATATAGCTCTTCTCTTCTGTTAACGTACCTTTGACTTGACTCCATTGTCTTTAACATTTCAATAAAATCCATAAGTCTTTTATCTTTAGTAGATAGCCTTTGATTTTCAATATTAAAATTATAATTTTTGCTATAGTTTATAGGAATTTTATTATAATAGGCTAATAAAAAATGATTGATGTCCTTTAAAATATAAAGGTTGCTAGATGTCATAGAGCTTAATCCTATTTTAAATTCAGCTGTAAGAACGTTAGTCCATTGATTTTTATTTATGTAAACTTCAATTTTAATTTCGTCCTTATACTTTTCGTCCCCTAATAGCATAGATAGTACATTACTACTATTTTTAACTATACCAGGGTTTATGCCATCCTCGTCTCTTAAAAGGGGATGCTTAGCTAAATCCTCTACCGCACTATAAAAGGTTGCCACTAAATGTTTGCAACAATAATTTTCTTTTTTAAACTCATTATTCTCAAAATCTGCACAACTACAAGCAGTAGTAAAAATACTCCTTCTCACAGTATCCATCTCAATTTTCGTGTGATATTCATTAAAAAGTTTTTCTGAAATAACATTACCCTCTATACATATTAATTTATCTTCATTCGTAATGTCTACAGAAGAAACCAAATCATTATTAAGGACCCTTTGACCACTAGCATGATTTTTTCCACTGGTTCCTTCATTAAATATTTGTAATACCATATCTTCGTTCAACATATTTTCTCCCTAGTATTTAAATTTTATAATGCTTGAATTTAATAATCCTTTAATTATAACATAAAAAAAGAAAGAACATAAAACTTACGTTCTATATTCTTTCCTAAATCACTATTAGAACTGAAATCATCTAAATAAACCATTTTTAAATATTATAAATATTATAAATGATATATTACAACATTCCTACTAATAGCTGCCCCAAGGTATTTACAAAATTCAAATCTTCAAATTTAAACTCTTTAATTTTAATAGGAACAGTTAAATAAAGTATTCCACGAACAACTCCTGATTTAATTATAGGAATAGCTAAAACAGAATTCCAATTCGGCATTCCAGTTACTAAATCATAGTCTATTATAGAGTCCCAATCGATTATGCATATAGCTTGCTTATCTTTAATTACAGACTTTATTATATTTCCACTATACCCTTTAACTGAAGTCCAATTTTCCTTGAAAATTTTCCTCCCAAACTTTTCAGAAATTTCGTTTTCATTAACAATAAAAAACATACCATTTTGTGCCTCAGTGGTTTCAATTATTCTTCCAAGTGCATTGAATATTTTGGTTTCTAAATCTGACTCCGCCTTAATAATTTCAATTAGCTCTACCATAGCTAGTACATTTCTTGAATCTTGAACTACATTTCCTGATACTATTCCAGAGAGTTTATTAGTACCCTTGACCTTACCTGAAAACTTGTCTTCCCAAATTTGGCATCTATTTTTACCCCTTGCCTTAGCCACATATAATGCTTGGTCAGCTTTTTCTACCAATTCTTGTTTCCATTTTCCATGACTAGGATAAGTGGCAATACCCATGCTTATTGTTAACTCCCTTTTAGACCCCAATATTTTTTTATTTTCAATGTTTTGTCTTATCCTTTCCGCAATTCCACTTGCTATATTCACATCAGTTCCAGGTAAGATGACTATAAATTCTTCCCCCCCATAACGTCCACATACATCTATCTTTCTAATTGAGTCCATAACTATTTTGCTAACATCTTGCAATACCTGATCTCCTGTTTGATGACCAAATCTGTCGTTGACTCCTTTAAAATTATCTAAATCAAACATGATTATAGAAAATACTCCCGCAGCTCCACTCGCCTTTTCTACATTATCTGACAGTGCTTCCTCTAGAAAACGTCTTGTGAGTGTCCCAGTTAGTTTGTCGATAGAAGAACTGATTTTAAGTAAATAGTTTTCCATAATAAAACTTATAAATGAGGTTAAGTCTAAGCATTTATCCAAACTCACTTCATTAAAATTATTTAATACTCTTTCAGATTCCATATACAGATAGCCTTTTATATTTTCTAGCTTAAATGTTTCATATACTCTTTTAACTGCCCCTTTAGGGCTTTCCATATAACAATGACCCTTCCTTACAATGGGTATACACATTATAGATTTTATACCACTTGGCATAAATCTTAATTCTACATTTTTTGTGCTATTAAACGCATCGCTGACTAATACAGAATTCTTAGTTTCCCGTGCTCTTTGTAAAATCAATCTTATGTCCCCTATATCATGATTTCCATCACTAGAAGCAACAACTGAGCATTCATTATCATTTGACTCAGAAATAATTAAGCTCCTAGTAGATAACACCATACTTGAAATAAGTTTTGTAATGACGTCCAATGTTTGAAGTGGATCCTCACACATATTAGTAATTATATCGTTTATATTGTGAATGCCCTCTGGTAAAATAGAACTATATATTTTTTGAGCGGACTCAATAAAACTTTTATTATTTATTACTTCGGTAAATGCACCATAATTAAATAGAATTGCTAAATCCTCATTGTTTGAAATGAGAATTTTTTCCTCTACCAAATGGGAAGTTTTATTATGTGCATTGGTCTTACTCATACCCTTAATCATGTTAAAAGGCTTCATCATATTATAAGCATTAATATAATTTATCCTTAACCGCTTTGGCAATTGTAGTGTACAATCTTTAATTATCTCACAAGCTTCAAAGTAATAGTTTACTGCATAAAAATAATCTTGCTGAGTAAAATAATAGTCTCCAATAGCACTACATATCCTCCATTGAAAAAACTTATTCTTGACCTTTTTAGATAAATCCAAGGCCAACATTAAGCTGTCTATACTCCTTTTATCACTATATATGAGTCCTTCTAAATATAATCTTTTAATATTCACCACTTCAACTAAAATATCTTCACTTTTAAAGGAGTGGGTTTCAAATAAATCAGTAGCTTCATGCACATATCCGTTTTCATACAACGCAATACAAATTTCGTATAGTGCATTGGCTTTATTTACTTTATTCTTATGTTCATGAATTACTAACTTTATATTTTGGATACTCTCAGTTACATCCTCTACTCTTTCCAATCTATTAATCTCTAATATAAAGAATAATAATCTGCTATTATTATCTTGTGTTGTACCATTATTATTATATATATCTAGGGCTTTTTTAATTAAATCGTAGGCCTGCTCAATGTTTCCTATGCCATAATAAAGTTCTGCTCCCATTTGATAATATATAGAAATATCTTTACCTTGAATGGGATATTGTTCTAACTCCTTTTGTGCTAATAGGTAATATTCATGAGCCTCCTTGTTATTTCCCATTTTTAAAGAAACATAGGAAATATAATTGTAGATATAAAATATATTACTTTCAAATTCCATGTTTTTTGACTTTTCTAATACATCTTTAAAATATTTTAGTGCTGCATTATAATCAAACTTATCACAATAACAAGTTGCTAAATTAACTAAAGCAATTAACTCTAGGTCCATAATATTATTTTCCTGGCAAATTACTAATAGTTTATTATAATAGCCAATAGCGGTTTCATTTTCTTGATAATGATCTCCATAAATTACTCCAAGATTATTTAAACAACGGCTCATGCCTTCGGGGTAATTTATTTCTTCAAAATACACAAGTCCTTTCCTATAGCAGTCTAGGGCTTCACTCACTCTGGAAGTTTCCTTATACATAATCCCAAGATTATTGTACATTAATCCTTTATACTTTATATAATCATTACCACATTCTTCTATACATTTAGTACATATTTCATAAACCTTATCATACTCTTGTTTTGCAGTATATATGTTGGCAAGAATCCTTTTATTTTCAAGGTAGCCCTCCATATATTCCATATTTAACAATAGAGCCTCAGCTTTTATTATATATTCAAGCGCTTTTTCTACTTCATTTCTTATCATACAAATATATGCTATTTTATTAGCACAATCAACTTGAAGTTTTTCTTTTACTAATTTTTTTGAATATATATATGTTTTTTTATATGTTTCTAGTGCGCCTGATAGATTCCCCGAATCTGAATAAACATCTCCTATCTTTAGTAGAATCTCTACCTTCTGATTATGATCATCATCAGATAACATAGAAAAAGCTTTTTCATACTTAGAAATGGCTTCATCCATTATTCTAAATGATTTCATTTTTTCTGCAACTTCTATACAGTATTTTACGACTCTATGTTTATCCTCAGCTTTTTCTAAATGATATATAAGCTCTTCTTTATTTTCCCTACCTTCATTTTCAAATAAACTTTCTAGCACAGAAGCTGCAATTTCATGTTTTACCTTACGCTGCTCTTCACTTAGCCTGTTATATATTAGATTTTTAAGCACCTTATTATTAAAATCAAATACAAAACCCATATCTTCAATTTTTTTAATAAGTATTCCTTTAGAACATAGTTTCTCAATATAATTGTCTATTTTCTTTTCAGCGCCAATAAAAGTTTTTTCAATAACTTCAATTGAAATGGCAGTATTAAAAATAGCTATAGTACTTAAAATCTCATAACTTTCTTTGCTAATTTCCTTTATTTGATTCAATAATGCTTGTTCCATTGTTACAGCAATAGGCATTTCATCAATGGTTTCAAAAGGTGTACACCACTTACCATTATCTATATTTATAGTCATAATTTTTTTAGCCATAAAGTCTTTTAATGTTTCTTCAATAAATAGAGGATTACCATAAGTTTTCGCATAAATTCTTTCTCCAAATTCACTAGGAACTCTAGGCATACTAAGTATTTCCTGAATCATAATACCAGTTTCTTCATTATTTAAATTATTTAAATAGAGATTGAGATTGTTAGAGTTTTTATTTAATAATTGCTGATGCTTATTGTTTTCAATGTAATCACCAGTACTATAAGATAAAACTATCATTATATTTTGCTCATTATGATTTTGCACGTTTATATATTCTAAAAGTTCTAATGAAAATTCATCTAAGCAATGGGCATCATCAATAATAAAAATGGTAGGTTTATTATACATTGCCTCTTCAATAAAGCTATATATTCTACTAATTAGCCTATACTTTTCTTTTTCACCTACTAAAGACTCAGAAGCCACAATATTATTTTCTTCGCCAAGTTCTGGAATGAATTTTATTAATTCACTCTGATACCTTTTTACTATTTCCTCATCACACATATACACCATCTTTTTTAATATATCTACAAATGCCTTATTACTTTTACCCTGAAAGTTTTCTATGGCAAAGCTTGAATATACATTAGCTTTCTTAATACAAAGTAGATGTTCAATTTCTTTTAAAAGTCTGGTTTTACCAATTCCCTGCTCACCATGAACAAGTATAATTTTATTTAAAGCACTTGGACCTATTATATTCTCATAAGCGCTTATTATTTCAGTAATTTCAGTAGTTCTACCCACTATCTTTGTATTAAAGTTTAACTTTTCAATTTCTTCAATTTTATAAGCACTATATTTAGTATTAAAAAGTTCATTAATGTGTTCCACTATTTCATTTATGTTACTATAACGCAACCTTGAATTTTGTTCTGTCATTTTTTTTATAATTATTATTAAATTCTTGTAAAATCTCAAGGTTTCAGGGCATTTACTGTACTTATTTTCAACTTTACTCTCCAATTTCATAATACTTTGATATATATTAAATTTTTGATTTACATCAATTTTACAAAGGGCAAGAAGAACTATTCCCAATGAATATATACCTGCAACTATTGTTGGTTTATTATCAATTATTTGCTCAGGAGATTTAAAGTTAAGTTGTCCTACTATATTACGACTATAATCTTGCTTTTGAATTTCTATAGTCGGTAAATCTGCAAGAATAACCTTGTGTTTATTGACAACCTGTTTAATCATTACATTGTTAGTATTTAAATCACCATAAACAAAGCCTCTAATATGTAAATAATTTATCACATAACATAATTGCATAAATATATTCAAAATTTCATTTTCATTTAAATTAGAAGTCAATTCATGTAGCTCCACAGTATCCTCTATATAATCATTTGTATAGAAGTATTCACTGTTATTTGTCTTTTTATTATCAATAGTGTGAACTATTCCAAAGTCAAACACACTACTTATATTTACATGATCTATACTTGTAAGTGTTGCAAACTCAGATGCATAAAAATCTATCAAATTTTCTGATGCGAATTCAGAATTAATAATATTTAACTGTATTTTTTCATAATTATTTATAACATCAGAAACAAGATAGGAAGATTTAATCCTATCTTGGCTCAACTTTGTAATTACTCTATATCTATTGTTAATTAAATTCATTTTACAACACTTCCTTTATGCGAATATCTAGTTATTTACATTATAACATATCATTTGCATATTCTATAGTGCCATAATTAATTTTAAAATATATTGTGTGTTTCCTTTATAGCTCTCATGACTATTGCTATTTAGGGTTTTTTATAGGTACTATAATACTATCAAACAAATCACTATTTTCATTAACTTTAGACTCACTACCAACAACACAATGTGTGTTCTGTTTTATTGCTGCCTCGAGTACCTCTGCAAAATTTCTTATATCCTCTACAGTTGTAGATAACACTTCATCCCGTAGCTTTTGAAGATCATATTGAGTAGTACATGAAAAATACATGTTGTCCGCTATTAAGCCCTTATAATAGGGTCCTCTTAAATAATCCATACCACCTATTGTTCCTATTATATAGTTAGTCATTTCTTTATCACTTGCTTTAAAGTTTTTTAAAAATTTTACAGCTCCATCAAAGATATTTAGCGTTTCCTTTAAGTTTGGATCACGGTATGAATAAAATAATACTTCATATTTTGTAAAACTCATAGCTCCGCCATATGCACCACCTTTAACTCTAAGTTCCTTCCATAAATAATCACTATTTATAATATTTTCTACAACCTTCATTTTTCCATTATAATTAAAGCCTGCATTTTTAAAACTTCCTGCTTTAACAACATATTGTACCTGAGATGGAACAACAAAAGCTTCATTCTTTTTCGTATAATCAAATTTATATATCTGAGTAGGATATTCCTCATCTATAATTTTTTCTGAAAATAAATTAAAGCTATGAACAAAATCATCATAATATTTTTCATCACCAGTATAACTTACAACTAACCCTTTTTTGTTAAATACCATTTCTTTGATACTCTTTAAATTTTTTAATACTTCATTATATCTAGCTTCAAAGTTATCGTCTAAATCACAAATAAAATTATAATAAGGTAAATACCCCAAATCATTATACTTCCCACTATCTGATAAATAGGATAACGTACGCTCCATTGCGAAACTATTCTCTCCATTAACTATCATAGATTCATAATTTACTCTTAGCATTTTAATTAATCCCTTTATGCGTACTTCATCATCAAACACACTATGATTAATTACTTCATCTAAAAGTTCCAAAGCCTGTGGCAATCTACCATTGAGGCTACTCATTGAAACACTTATTTTAGGAAAATATTCATTACTATTAGTATTATTTTTAAATTGCGTTGAATTAAAGCTAATCCCACCCGTATCTTCTCTCATCTCATTTGAAAGCTGTATAAGGTTATATTTTTCAGTTTTAACATTTCCTAAAATACTAGCAAGTAGTTTTAAATATAGTATCTTATACTGAGGAACAACTGAACTATCAAAATATAAGTTTGTGTATGTTACACCATCAGTAACCATAGGATGACACAATAATTTTATACCATTTTCTTCTTTTTCTACCGTTGGAACTTCTTCTGCTTTTAAATTTAAATCTTCACGCAAAAGTGTTGGGACCTTGGATAAATTTTCTTTTGAGTCTGCTGTGTCTTGCCACCTTTTTAACTCTTGTGCGTCACTTTTTATTTTAGCTAACTCAATTTCTGATAGTGATAATTTATATGCCGCAAGCTTGCTTTTTAACATTTCTTCTTTTTTTTCATTCAATCCATTAAAAGGTATTAAAACAACTAATGAATTATGTTTGTTATCCAACAGATATTTTTGTATTAGTTTTTCAAAATATCTATGAGACATCTTTGCTTTTATTTTTTTAAGTGCGGGAGTAATCTCTAAATATTCTGTAGGGTCTATATCATAATTCCAAGTGGCCATAGAAGTGGACATATAGTTCATGCCCCTATTTGCATCAGAATTTTCTATGCGCAAACTTAATTCCGCAGCAGTGAATACTGAATTTACTAGTTTACTATCAAACCCTTCTTTTACTATTCGCTTTAGTGAAGTCTCAACAACATTTTTAAATTTATATTTTTCTGCCTCATTTGCATTTGTGGTAATTATACTGAAAGTTGGTTGTATTGTTGATGTACTAAAACTAGCATACCCATTGCCTCCAATACCGCTTTTCAATAAATCTTTTCTTAGAGGTGAAGCATCAGTATTCAAAAGAATTGCCTGCAACATTTGAAAAGCTAAAATATTCTCAACATCTGTTCCTTTATCAATAGCATAGTTAGATGATAAATACGCCATATTTGTAGTACTTGCCTCTTTTGCTACAGGATATATTTCTACTTTTTCTATGGCAGGTTTATAAGCCTTTTGTGATTTGATTTCACTATCAACAAATGTTTTTTTAAGTTTACATAGATAATTGTCATTTATAAATTTTAATGTGTTTTGAATATCTAATTTTCCATACAGATATAAAGAACTATTTGATGCAATATAATATTTTTTATAAGTCTCTAGAAATTTATCATAACTTAATTCAGGAATATTTTCCGGATTACCACCTGATTCAAAATTATATGAATTACCCTTGAAAAGCGACTTATTGATAGTATTAGCTAGTATTACTTGTGGTGAAGAAGTTGCCCCTTTCATTTCGTTATATACTATTCCATTATAATTTAATTCTCCTGTTTCCTTATTAATTTCATAATGCCAACCTTCCTGCTTAAGTATTCTAGGGTCTTTAGAAATATTAGGATAAAACACTGCATCCAAATACACACTCATCAAATTTTGAAAATCCTTGTCATTTTTACTTGCTACTGGATACATTGTAAAATCCGGACCCGTAAATGCATTTATAAACGTACTCAATGATTGTTTAGTCATAATAAGAAATGGATCTTTAACGGGATATTTCTCTGAACCACACAAAACCGAATGTTCAATAATATGGTTAACACCAGTATTATCATGCACT
Organism: Clostridium bowmanii; assembly: GCF_018861315.1. Taxonomy (GTDB): domain Bacteria; phylum Bacillota; class Clostridia; order Clostridiales; family Clostridiaceae; genus Clostridium_AD; species Clostridium_AD bowmanii. The sequence goes on from NZ_JAHLDL010000018.1 coordinate 85,147, forward strand.
GGTGTGCGAAAACTTATTGAAAACACTTTGTTTTCATCCTCATTTTGCAAATAAATTAATTTAGCTCCGCTTTTGTCATGTTTAAATATCATGGCAGTAGAATGTATGTCTTCAATCCATTTTTTAGATTCTAGATTAAATCCTGATATACACTCGCCTATTTTAAAGACGTTCACCTGGCTTGTAGTGGAAACATAATTGGATAGTTGTAGCTTTCTACCTTGCGCAGTTCTTTCAACTTGTGCACCTTGTGCAATGAAACTGAAATTGTTTAGCAATAATCCAGTTACTAATAATATAGAAGTTAATTTTGTGAACTTTTTCATTTTACTCCACCTTAAACATTATTTTTCAAAGCATAATTTTTTTCATGTTATGAATAGTATGTTTTATTTTGATGGAAGTATTCACTCTATTTTAAGTGTCTTATTAATACAATTTTAAGAAAAAAAATCCAGTAGAATAGGCCTTCTACCGGATTTTTTACACATTTTGTAGTTACGAATTAATTAAACATTTTCTCCATTTAGCATTTTAAGCATATCTTGCTTTTCATTAGTAAATCTATTATACACACTCTGTTTTATCTCCGAAGAACTACTTCTAAAATAAACATCAACCTTTTGGCGCTCATTATACAAGTCATTTATGATATTACCGTCACTTTTATTTAAATTAAGTTTTGAGAATACAGATAAAGTTCCTCCTACACCATGTTGAACTACTGTAGAATACAAACTCTCCTTTAAAGCATTACTTTTTTTGCTTATATCAAAACCATATTTTGATTTTAATGCTTGTGCTGCTGTATCATAATAATTTTCTTTAACACAACCTTGCTGCAGCTTTAAAAAATTATCCTTGTCAGATAGTGCAATACTAGTCCATGCCGTATCGAAATTTGTGCCAAATCTATTACCATCTTTAGCTTTAGCTTCTGATAGTTTTGAATAAATTTGGTTATCTTTCTTTTGTAGTGAGTTAACAAAAGAATTTAAGGAGCCTGTTTTAGAAGAAAATTGCCATGCACCATAGGACTTTCCACCATAATCTCCTGGTGTATTACTTATTGAACCTGGATTTCCATTAGATTCATATTTAGCAGATGTTGACCCAAAGCCACTTAATTTATTATCCGTGCTTTGGCTATAATTATTTAATGATAGCGCCGCGCCCCTCATATTTGCATTAAAATTACTCATAGAACTCAGTGAATCATCAAAATCAAAAGAATTTTCCTTTGATAACGCAGTTGACATAAGCTCTGCCATCATAGAATTACCTGAGCTATCCATCATTTGAATAAGCATTGTTTTAAAAGCTAATTCTTGCGCTTTTTTTTCATTCTCAAAATCCTTTGTGCTATCATCAGAAATTGTATTATTATTTTTTATTTGCGAAGCATATTGATTTAACAAGGTATTGTTAATTATATTTGTAGATAATGCCATGATTATCACCCATTTTACATAAATTATTTCCCTACATTATCATTATCGTACATTAGAATAAAAACTTTATGCAAATTTCTAAAAAAATTCACTTTTCATTTGCATTATGCTTGTGACTTTAATTTTAAACTTGCCACAGCCAACACCTGCTCCTACAATTATAACTTTTTTACTCACAACAATTCCTGCTCCTTTTACACATTATATTTAGTTATATCTTATTTTTATCTAATCTTTATAAAATACACTAAATATTTGCATAAAACTATTTATGACCACTCCTCTAATATAGCTTTTATTTTAGTTTTGAATAAAATTACAGAGCATGTTCTACTTAATCTCAATCTCAAATCATATTCATATTTTTCAAATTTACATTTCATCTTTTGTTTAATTCTATTATGGAGAATATCATGGGTATAATCCATATCATCGTAGGGAATCTTATCTATAAGAAAAAAATTCAATTCTTCTCCTGCAGCACCTTTAAGCTGAAAATTGTTAGCCATTTTATTTATCATGAACCACTTTTTTATATTTTCATACTCTTTCATCATTTTTTCTAATGACATATTATATATTGCCTCGTCCAAAAACGGGACCTCTTGTAAACAATTCACATTCATAACATTATCTTCTACATCTTTAACAAAATAGAACATTTTTTTTCCCCTCCAAAACTAACTCTATCTTTCTTTATGTTTATTTCTTAACAGCTTTTAAAATTCACTATTAGTATATCAAAAATTGAATTTATTTTCTATTAATACTTAAACCCAATTGTTGCAAATATTACTATATAATATTTGTTTTTAGGCTTGCAAAGTGTTATTATTAAATTATATATATTGTATGAAAGGGGAATAAAAATGAACACAATGAAAGAATTTACTTTTGAGCCTCGTTATATGAGTTTAGCAGTTATAAAAGGTATAGATGTAGGAAATAAAATATTAAATGATCTTATCTTAGAAGATGAAAGTTGTTTAGGTCATAGGCAAGTAGGTAGCAGAAGCTATCACATATTCTATTTTAAAAATGATCGTTTTTCGGTTTATTATCACAAAGGTGGTACAGATGCTATGTACTCATCGGCTTCACTAGATGTAGTTTTAGAGTATGTAAATAATTTAAAACCAGAAGATTTCGAATAAAAATAAAATAAGAAGTTCTAAAGCTCAATTCAATGCATTATACGTAATATATACTTTCTTTTGCGACTAAAAACATTCAAAAAAAAGTAGTATAAAATGGAATACAGTTGGAGATGAAATAATGTCAATAACCAATATTACAACACTAGCAGATACAAAGTTTTTAAAACTTTATAATGCAGAATATATCAATAAAAATGGAAACCCTAAAAACTGGTCCATAGCTTCTAGAAAAGATTTGAATACATTGAAAGACAATTATTTTAATGGCGCAGAAGGCGATATCGATGCTGTTATTATAATAGCTATGTACATAGATAAAGCTACGTTCGTAGATAAAGCTACACCTGCAGAAGAAAATAAATTAGTTGTTATAAAGCAATTTAGGGTTCCGCTTAATGATTATGTTTATGAAATTCCCGCTGGACTTATAGATGCTGGCGAAGATTTTGAAACTACTGTAAAACGCGAACTAAAAGAAGAGACTGGACTTGATTTACTTAAAATTGATTTTAAAAAAACCAAAGCTAAGGCCTATATATCAGCAGGTATGACAGATGAGTCTGCAGCCTTAGTATATTGCACCTGCCAAGGTTCAATATCAAAAGCTTATTTAGAACCAGATGAAGATATTGAGATTATGCTATTATCAAAGGCTGAAGCTAAAAGTTTGATTACTTCAAATGAGAAGATAGATATTAAAGCTTATCTTGCTATACAAAACTTTATAGGATAATCAGAGATAATTAGTTGTTACCCACTTGTCAAGTAGCTATTATAACTAAGAGATGTTTAAATAAAACTCCAGCAGAATATTAGTTTATTCTACTGGAGTTTTTATTTTATATTCATATTCATATTCATATTCATAACTAAAAATGAAAATTCTACAAATTTAATCTTGTCATTACTTCAGTATCAAAAAACTTCCTAGATGTAGATCCTGAAACACTATAAACCTCACTGTCATCTATTTTTACAGATACTCCCTCTGTGCAATGCCCTAAGCAAAAAATTGCTTTTAGCTGAACCTTATCCGATACCTTATATTCTTCAATAATTTGCTGAAAATTATTAATAACATTATAAGATCCTTTAATATGGCATGCACTTCCTACACAAACACTCAAGTCTATCACAAAAATCACTCCTTCCCTTTATATTCTACATGTAATAGCTTATGAACCTTTCCTTTTAACAATCCCTGGTACAATGACATCATCACTGGATTTTCCTCGGAGCGTTTTATGCTACTCATTCTATCTGCTTCATATAATCCCGCACTACGTTTTAGTTTTCCTTCAGTTTTTGCAAATGGTTGTCCTGCACCACAAATGCAGCCTCCTGGGCATGCCATAACTTCAATAAAGTCATAATGAGCAACGCCCGTCTGAATTTTTTTTACAATCTCATCTGCGTTTTTAAGTCCACTTACCACTGCAATCTTAATTATGCGATTATCTACAGTAATACTAGTTTCTTTAACCCCCTCCATGCCACGTACACCATTAAAAGCAATGGAACGTAATGTGGGAGTTGATTTATCATCTAAAACCCTACGAATAACAGCTTCAGTAACACCTCCTGTTACTCCAAATATAATGCCAGCCCCACTGCTAACACCAAATGGCATATCTACTGCCTCAGGTTCTACCTCTGAGAATACAATTCCCGATTCTTTTATCATTTGGATAAGCTCTTGTGTAGTTATTACATAATCTACACTAGAAACCCCATCCTCCATGAATTCATCCCTTTTTGCTTCAGATTTTTTCGCTGTACAAGGCATAATTGCTACAGATACAATTCTCTTATTAGAATGTTTGTAGTGTTCCTTGAGCACTGAAGAAAACATTTGCATAGGTGAACGGCAAGTAGAAACATTTTTCATTAGACTTGGATAATTATTTTCCACATAGCTTACCCATGCAGGGCAACAAGATGTAAATAATGGTAATTTTTCATTTTTTTCAATTCTTGAGAGAAATTCTGTGGTTTCCTCAAGTACTGTAAGATCCGCTCCAGTAGAAGTATCAAAAACTTCATCAAAACCCATTTTTCTAAGAGCACTTACTATTTTACCCATTACGTTTTCTCCATCTTTTTGTCCAAGTTCCTGGCTAATTCCAACTCTTACTGCAGGAGCAATCTGAACTACAACCTTTGTATCCTTATCACTAAGTTCTTCCCAAAGCTTGGCTGTATCGTTTTTCACTACAATAGCACCTGTAGGACAAACAGCTGCACACTGTCCACAACCCACACAATTAGATTCTGATAATGCTTCATCAAAAGCAGTTCCTACACTCATTTTCGAACCCCTTTTAACAAAGTCAATAGCTCCAACATTTTGTACCTCATCACATACACGAACACAATCTCCACATAAAATACACTTACTATTATCCCTTACTATACATAGAGATGAATTATCTATCTTCTTATTTTCAGAAGTATTTTTAAATCTTATTTCCTTTATACCAAAACGCTGTGATAACTCTTGCAATTTGCAGTGACCATTTTTTTCACAAGTAGTACAATCTCTACAATGATCTGAAAGTAATAATTCAAGAATCATTTTTCTATATTTACGAAGCCTTGGTGTGTTGGTATATATCTCCATTCCGTTTCTTGGCGGAGTGGAGCAAGAAGCCTCCATATCTCCTCTTTTGTTCTCTACCATACACATACGACAGGCCCCATAAACCGAAAGCTCCGAATAATAACACAAGGTAGGTAATTCAATGCCAGCTTTTCTAACTAATTCAAGAATGTTTTTTTCACCATTTATCTCTACCGGAATATCATCTATAAGCATAAACTGTCCATTCATTTTTTTAATCCTCCCTTATAGCATTAAATGCACAAGCTTCAATGCAAGCGCCACACTTAATGCACCTATCTTTATCAATTATATATGGGCTTTTAATCTTGCCTGAAATTGCATGAACTGGACATATTCTCGCACACTTTGAACATCCTTTGCAAAGTTCAGCTTCAATAAATATTGTCTTAAGTCCTACACAGGTTTTTGATGGACATTTCTTCTGAATTATATGAGTTTCATACTCATCACGGAAATTTTTAATAGTACTAATAACTGGCAATGCAGCTGATTTACCAAGGCCACATAGTGCTGTTTGAGATATAGTATCTGCAAGTTCTAATAGTGTATCTATGTCTTCTATCACACCACTACCTGCAACAATTCTTTCAAGAATTTCAAGCATTCTTTTAGTGCCCTCACGACAAGGTACACACTTACCACAAGATTCATTTTGAGTAAAACTCATGAAAAATTTTGCAACCTCAACCATACAAGTATCTTCATCCATAACCACCAGACCACCAGAACCTATCATTGCACCTACTTTTTTTAACGAATCAAAATCTAGTAATAAATCAAGGTTCGAGGTTACAAGACAACCGCCAGAGGGACCACCTATTTGTACAGCCTTAAACTTTTTACCATTTTTAATTCCTCCACCTATATCGAATATTATTTCTCTTAATGTTGTACCCATTGGTACCTCAATAAGTCCTGTATTTTCAATATTCCCTGTTAATGCAAAGGCTTTCGTTCCTGGGCTTTTTTCCGTTCCAATAGATTTATACCACTCTACCCCTCTATTAATAATTGATGGTACATTTCCAAAGGTTTCAACATTATTAAGTACTGTTGGTTTACCAAAAAGTCCTTGTTCTACTGTTCTTGGAGGTTTTACCCTAGGCATCCCCCTTTTTCCTTCAATAGAAGCCGTAAGTGCACTTCCCTCACCGCATACAAAAGCACCTGCACCTTTGTTTATTTTAATATCAAAACTAAAGTTTGTCCCAAGAATGTTTTCACCTAAAATTCCATAACTTCTTGCTTGACTAATAGCATTCTTAAGTCTGCTTACAGCAAGAGGATACTCGGCTCTCACATAAATATAACCCTCCCTTGCTCCACAGGCAATAGCCGCAATCATCATTCCTTGAATTACTCTATGAGGGTCACCCTCCATTAAACTCCTGTCCATAAATGCACCAGGGTCACCTTCGTCCCCATTGCACACAATATATTTAGTTGTCTCTTTTTGAAGTTTTACTTGTGACCATTTACGGCCTGTAGGAAACCCACCGCCCCCACGTCCTCTTAAAGTTGATTCCTCTATTTGCTTAATGATGTCATCAGAACTCATATCAAATAATGCTTTTTCAAGTGCCCTATATCCTCCAACAGCAAAATATTCTTCTATGGAAGTTGCATCAATATGTCCACAATGTTCAAGTGCAAGCCTAGTTTGCTTTTTATAAAAAGGAATTTCCTCTTGTTTTTTATATATTTTCCCGTCTTTGGTATATGCGAGTCTCTCTACGCACTCATTATTAATTATAGTTTTCTCTATAATTTCTACGCAATCTTCTGGTTTTACTTTTATATATAAATATCCCCAAGGTTCAATTCTTACAAGAGGTCCCATTTCGCAGAATCCATGACATCCACTTTTTTTAATTCCAACTGATTCATCATGTGGTTCCACTTCAAGTTTTATTTCACAATTTATTCCTTTATCCACCATTAATCTTACAAGCTCATCATAAATATCTAGGGAACCACCTGCAACGCAACCAGTACCTGCACATATAAGAATTTTCTTCTTTTGCATGCCCAGACTAGCCTTATAAGCATTCCTAATATCAATTAAATCATTTCTATTATGAAGCATATTAATTCTCCTCCTTAAGTGTGTTTAGAAGCCCCACAGCTTTTTCTGGAGTCATAGCACCATAGACTTTTTCGTTAATAGTTAAAACAGGTGCAAGTCCACAAGCACCAAGACATGATACCGTTTCCAAGGTAAACATTAAATCATCGGTTGTGATCTTAGCTTCTGAAAGTCCTAATTCAGTTCGCAGCTTGTCTAATATTGGAATAGACTTTCTTACATGACAGGCTGTACCATTACATATTTTTATTACATACTTGCCCTTAGGTTCTAATGAAAAATTATCATAAAAAGTAGCCACACTATATATTTTAGCTCTACTCATTCCAAGCTTGTCTGACAAATATGAAAATATTTCCTTAGGTAAATACCTATAAATTTCTTGTGTATCCTGTAATATTGCAATAATATTGCAGGATTCAAATTCATGCTGGCTTAATATGCTATCTAACTTACTATAATCAAATTGCTTATTCATTATAATTCCTCCTGTAAATATTGTTAACTTTTTATCATAACTATATACTATATTAATCTTTAGAATATTGCAATAATAACTTCATAAAAACTGGTGCCACCCACGTGGCAAGTTGTACAAACAATTTATACAAAAAAAATTCAGCAGAATACTATTCTACTGAATTTTTATTAGTTTTTTGCTAGTTGCTTTCTGGTTTTATTACCTCTTTAACCACTATATTTTCTATAGGTTTTGATACAATTGAATTTTTTTCACTTGCCATATTCGCTAGTACCATACTCATTATTCCTTCCATTGCATTAGGTGTTTTTCCATCACTACCACCCATTATTACAGTTTGTGGTACAAGTGGAGACTTGCTTATCTTTAATGCCTCTGCAAATGCTATCATAACACTTTGCTGTACTTGTAATTCTGGTCCACCGTATGCATCAACTAAAGCTTTTGCTGCTGTTCCCTTTGCAATACCTACCTTTGTTTCTTGCTCAGCAGTAGCATCCGCAACTACTTTAATATTTAATGCTGTTGCATTACCTACTTTTTCAAGCTTAAATGCCTCTGCACCTGCCTGTAATTCAACTTGTTTCGCATTAGCAGCTGCTGTTAATTCTATAGTTTTGGCTTGCGCCGCAGCTTGTGCTTCTCTAGTATACCTCTCAGCATCCGCTTCTTGAGTTCTCTTGTATTTGTCAGCTTCTGCAAGTTTCTGAGTTTTTAATGCTAACTGCTCTGCAAGCCTTAATTCTGATTTACCTTTATTATCAGCTACCTCAATATCAATACTTGATTGTGTAAGAGCTGATTGCGCCATTGATTTCGCTTGAGCTTCATTTAATTCTCTTTGCTTTTCGGCAGATTTTTGTTTAGCTTCATTGGTCTTAATTTCTTCCATAGCTACCTGTCTATCTCTTAGTTGTGCAAGAATTTTTTCAATTCTTGTATCACTAGCCGAAGCTGCTGGTGTTCCAATTAATACTTCTTGAAGTTCTAAATCATATAATTTAAATTTCTGCTTCATTTCATCAGATGCTTCTTGCTGAATTTGACTTCTATCTTGAACAAGTTCTATAAGAGTTTTCGTTTGCCCAATATTCTTAAAATAACCAGCTACCATTGGGTCAAGAGATTGTTCAACAAGCATTTTAATATCCCCAAACCTTTGTATAACTGAGGAAGCTTTTCTATAATCAATGTTAAATACTACTGTAAGTGGTAGATTGGGCTCAAAAGCATCCTTAGTTATTAAACTAATCTCTTTTAAATTATCATCTAATTTGTGAACTCCAGTTTGGCCACTAATCCACTTTAGTATTACATTAGTAGTAGGAACTGGCACAACTTTACCAGCATAAGTATTAAACGCATACTTTCCTGGCATCATAGAATCTCTCCAAATACCCTTTTTACCTTGTTCCACAAGTTCTCCATGAGAGTACCCAGTGCCTGAAACATCCTCACCTTTATCACCGAAATAACTTACCACAACCCCTACGTACCCAATATTTATTATACTTTTAGGTACTATATCCACACTTGCAAACATTCTATTAATGAAATAAACTCCATCCGTAAGTACTTGCATCTGCTTACCTTTTCTTCCATCTGCAGCCAAAAACTTTTCTGGCTCTTGAAAGTTATTATGATAGAATTCATTATTTACGCCTTCACCAACAATAGGCGCTATAATTGCTCCATTATCAGGTGTAGGCCCCTCATTAATAGTTACAATACCTATAGTATCGCGACTATCTTTGCTATCGTACTTATTAACTCCTTTACCAAATCCAGCTTCCATTTCATTACTGTCATTCTGATGAGTATATTGTTCAGAAACTTTTGAACTCGATATAAGTACAGGGCTAAATCCAGCTACTTTAGCTAAGTCACTTCGCATAGTTTCTATTTGAGCTGTCTCATCCTTTGAGGTAAATATTGAATGTACCCTATCTTTGGTGATTATAATAAATTGTGCCAAATTAAATGCATAAGTACCCTCACGAAGAACCTGCCTTTGTGGTCCTTTTTGACCATCATTATTCAAAAATGCTACAACATCTTGGAAAGATTTACATTCTGGAATAACCTTACCTAGTGTTTGGCCATCTCCTAAACTTTCCCCTGACCTTGAAAATACATAAGCTATTTGACCTTGTGGTATGGTTACTAACCTTACTTTCTTTATCTTGTACTTAAAAGGAGTTTTAAAGTGAACACCAGCCCTTAGTACTTCTGGCTGATAACCAGCTTCTCCTCTAAGTGCTATAAGTCCATCTGAAGGAACTGACCCACCCATACTCCACCATTTCTCAACAATGCCTACTTCATCTGAGCCTATACTTGTAAACCCTATACCATAAGCAATTAAAAATATTGCTACTAGCACTATGCCTGGTATAATCAAAAGTGTGTAATCCATAATTATTCCCCCTTACAATTTATGTTCTGTTTTATATATTTTGTCATTAGTTAATTATATCACATATATTACTCTATTATAACTTTTACTTATTTATATTTTTTACTTACTTGATTTTGTGGTAAGTCTAAAAAATATATTAAAACATGAACAAATAGTAAAGATGTTGCCAGCATATAAATATTGTTTGCTATTATATTATTAAAATCACTGTAAGTCATAAAAAAACTCATTGATTGTTATAACGATTTATCTATATTTTATAAAAAAACAAAGCCTAGATAACACTATGCTCACTTTCTTTTCGTATTTCTCAACGAAGAGCACAAAAAATAATAGATACCTCAATAATTATTGGGGTATCTATTATTTATGTTGGTGCGACACCAGGGAATCGAACCCTGGACAACCTGATTAAGAGTCAGGTGCTCTACCAACTGAGCTAGTGACGCACATTACGGAATAAATCTAGTATACTCTACTTTTCCGCATTTGTAAATACATATAACAATTAAGAATAGATAAACTTTCATTTATTAGCCTCACTTATGTTGGCAAATAAGCTAAGCCATACCTTTAAGGGTCTATAACTGTTTTATTGCCAACATATGTAAGACGACCCAACTCATGGCTTAAGACACGAGAGTGCGGTCGAAGTCTTCAATAATTTTAACTACCCATCTGCATATTCAATGTACTCACTATTTTCTACTAAACTTGCTAAATCTCCTAAGCCTGAGCCTAAAATTACGGCAACCACAGGTTTATTGTTCACCTTATTTTTTATATAATTTACCGATTCCATAACTTTATCGTACATTTAAAATCCCCCCAAAAGTATATTTAAAAATTTTGAAATCCCCAAACTCCCAATATTGGTTTTTCATATTTATACTAACACTATAACTATATAAATAGAAATTATAATTTTTGCTTATCCTTATAAAATGTCTATTTACACAAAAAAATCCAGCAGATTTAATTAAATCTATTGGATTTTTTATTTGTATCTTATATTATGAATATATTTTTATTTTATGTAATTTACAGTGTCTTCTTTCCTTTTTGGTGCATTAGTTATCTGAATTTTTTTATATCCAAGACAAAATGCGTGTATTTGTTTAAATCCTTCTGGTATTTCAAGCTCCTTAAGCCATTCCACTCCATTTTCACTATTTAATAAATATGCAATAAGACCAATGAAGCAGCCACCAATTTCTAATGATTCTGCTGCTAAAAGCATATTTTCTACTGCTATAGCGCAATCAACTGAAGCGGCAGCATTATTCTCGTCTCCAGATACCAATACTATTGTTGGTGCATTATAAAACACATGAAAATTTTCACTATCAGCAAATCTTCTAACGTATTCATTATCAGATTTACTTGCAACTTCTTTAAAATCATCATTTAATCTATCTATAATATCTTTTCTTTGTATTACTGTAAAATGCCAAGGTTGCTTATTTGTAGCACTTGGTGCATAAATACCTGCATCTATTATATCTTGCACATCAGTATCATTAAGTTGTTCTGGTAAAAATGCCCTTGTACTTCTTCTATTTCTTATATTTTTCAAAGTTTCATTCATATTGAAATTCCTCCGTTATCTTATTTCCACTATATATCATTGTATCACTATATTTTGTTAATGTAAGTACGCACTTTAAAAACTCATAGTAACCAAAGTAATACCATGATAATATTTTTTTCATGTATCTTTTAAATTTCAAATCTAGCTTATGCAGAAGACACTTTACCTATACCAAATATTAGTCAATAATTGTGGAGTAAAAATATATAATAAAATAGGTATGGCTTATGGTTAACCTACAGATAATACATATATAGTACATATAGTACATATATAATACATAAAACACTAATATCTCCCCATTTCCTCTAAATATAAGGTATAATTAAAGTTATTAAATTAAAACATATGAGGCAAAACAATTAATAATTGTTTTGTGCCCCAGCGAACTACAGGAGGGTAACGAATGATAGAAATAAATGATACAGTAGCAGCACTATTAGAAAGTCTAAAAAATGCAAATGATAAACAGAGATCTGCTATAGTAAATAAGCTTTCTCTAGATTATAATAATGCAATTCCAATGTTATGGTCAAAAATAATAACAGATGAGGACCCAAGGGCAATACTTTCTGTTATGAGAGATATTTTAAAAAAGGAAAAACCAAAGGGAATGTTCAAAAGAACTATTGGAAATTCAAAGGAAAAGTTAAGCGCTCTTCTTTCGCATTCAGATCCCAAAGTAAGAAAGAATGTATGCGGTGTTATTGGTGAACTAGGTGACCCTGCATATTTAGAGGCTTTATATAATGCATATAATTCTGAAGATAAATTATTTGTAAGATATTCCTATGTACTTGCAATTGGAAACTGTGGCACAGTTGATGATGCAGTAAAATTGAGAAAAATGTTTGAAGATGTAGTAACAAATGAAAAAGCTTGCAGTGAAAATGACTCACTAATAGAAACTAGTAAACATATTAATGAGGAAAAACTAGCACTTACAAGAGCCATAGATAAATTGTCACCACCTGTACATCATGAATTTAAAGGGTTTGATGAAACTGTACCTATGATTCTAACAGTTATGAATTATCAATATCAGCAAACTTTAAAAGAGCTTGAAGAAAACTCAATTAACGGTAGACTTATAGACGAAGGAATTCTTATTTACGAGGATGATTTAGATAAGATTTACAAATGCAGAACCTTTTATGAGCTTCTGTTCCCTTTAGATAAATGTGAAGACTTACAATTTGATTATAAAATAATAGCTTCTGAAATTATAAATGCAAATATTGTAGATTTTTTAAATCAGTGTCATGATAACGAAAGTAATTTGCCTTTTGGTTATAGAGTCGAATTTAAAACCATGGATGCAAGTAGAGAGAGATCTGAGTTTGTAAAAAACTTATCTATGGAGTTAGATAGCCTCTCCTCTGGTAATTTGAAAAATAGTCCCTCATCCTATGAAGTTGAAATCCGAATACTTGAGAAAAATGATCTCTGTAGTGTATTTATAAAACTATATTCCTATGTTGACAATAGATTTGACTATAGGAAAAATGAAATAGCAACCTCCATAAATCCTATAACTGCAGCTATTGTAATGAAGTCTATAGAAAAATGGTTGAAAACTAGTGCTAATGTTATTGATCCCTTCTGTGGCACTGGAACAATGCTTATTGAAAGAGCTAAACTAAAAGCCGTTGGAAGTTTAACAGGTATTGATATATATAGACGCGCTATATCAGCTGCTGAAGTAAATTCTAAATTAGCTAATCTAGACATCGATTTAATAGATGAAGATATATTTGAATTTTATACTAGCCATCCTTTTGATGAACTTATAACAAATATGCCTTTTGACAATAAGTCCACCACCCATAATAAATATGCAGACTTATATAGGGACTTTGTAAATAAAATTCCGAGCCTTGTAATAAAAGGTGGAATGGCCTTTGTATACACAATAGAGAAGCAATTATTTAGAGAAGTTCTAATAGATAATGAAGATCTTGAGCTTCTTCAAGAGATAAAAATTGAGAGTGGTAGACTTACACCTCATGTGTTTGTACTAAGAGTTAAATAAAACGCAAGTCAAAAAATGCTTTAAAAGAAGAAGGCCACCTAGCCATTAGGTGACCTTCTCCTTTTTACTTTTAAATTTAAAGTATAAGATTTATCTTATATCTTATACTCCGCACAATATATTATAAAATCCCTATATTTAATTTTAGGGTATTTTCTACTTGTATTTTCAACAATACTACAAACTTTTAAC
>NZ_JAHLDL010000019.1 GCF_018861315.1 Clostridium bowmanii
AACTTATCCTCATATTTATATAATGATTTTGGTCTTTCTATATGGTTATTGTTTGTATCTATAAGAAATTCTTTGAGCCCTAAGTCAAATGTATTCTTTCTTTAATTCCCTATTACAGTAATTGTTACAGTCCGTTTTCGATAAACTCTTTTTAACAGTTTCATATAATTCTATCTTTTTAGCTAATATTTGATTATAAATAAACCTAACACAACCAAATGTCTTAGCTAATTGTGTTTCTTGTTCCACTGTTGGATAAATACGATATTTAAATCCTTTTATCATAGACAAATTCACCTTCTTATTTTTCCTTTTGACTATTGATATAAATTTTAATTTGTTCTTCTGTATTTTCACTTACTGTTGCTACAAAATACGAAGGATTCCACAAATGCCCTCCCCATAGTTTCTTTTTTATTATTATTCCATATTCTTTCATAAGTATTCTAGCTGATACTCCTTTTAATGCTTTCATTATATCTGGGATATATTGTTGTGGAGTACATTCTATTAATAAATGAATATGATCTAAATCTCCATTCATTAATATTATAGTAAATCCGTTATCTTCAGCAATTTTATGCAAAATTTCTTTTAATCTAGTTTCTATACTAGAAGTTAAAATCTTATGTCTATATTTAACACACCAAACAATATGATATTGTATTGAATAAACATAGCCACGTCCATAATATACTTGAGCCATTAAGGTATAAAATCAGGTATTAAGTCTATAGGGCTTAAAGCATAGCCAACAACTAATAGTATTACTAATTTAGCATACCAAGGAACATCGCGTCTTTTAGAAGCCAAATACAAAGCTTTTATTTCTTTTTTTAATTTTTTTATAGTTATCTTTAAATTATTAAAGGTCATTTTTAATCTTTTTATAATTATATTAATCATAATACCACCTCTATTAGTGCCCGATATTTTACTATCCTTCATCAATCGTAAATCTAATATTGATGAAGAATTTATGAAACATGCGAACTAACTTATTATATGGTGGAACTAAAATAGAAATTGCCAATAAGACACCTTTATGTGCAAAAGGAAAACACTATATATTTCTCCTTGCATAGTGTCTTTTACGTCATATATCAGTTTGAAAAATACTTTAAAGCACCACCTAAAAGAAGAATTGCAATAATTATGCAGTGAAGTACCATTGTTACTTTACTTAATTTTATCTTATCTCTAGCAACAAAGTAGGCTTCAATCAATACCATAACTCCAACTACAACTTGGAAAATACCATATATAAACCTTATACTCATAGTAACACCCCCTTAATATGCCGTCATATATTACAATTATTCATCAAGCGTGGTTTTACGATAGATGAATATCAAACAAAAAACATAAATGTTCATTACAATCCACCATTATATTTTTTCTGTGCCATAAATATTATAACCAAGCCCCATACAAAGAATATCCCAAAGCATATCACACCATATGCTGTCTTTGATGTGATATTAATAATACCCATCATCAGTATCATTCCTATTCCCATTATAATACATGCTTTACCCATTTTTTCTGTATAAGCTTTTTTATCTTTTTCAGCAACCCTTGTATAATGATAATCATGTATTAGTGTTATCTGTTCTTTTTTCCAAATACGCCATCCTATAAAAATAAAAGCTAATCCTACAGGTAATAATATAAGCATCATAACTATTAATTCAGACATATAATCATCTCCTTAGTTAAATATAAATAATTTTAAGTTCGTAGTTTTTTACGACTGCGAAACAACTTATAGATAGATTATACCTTCTAATACCATAAAATAGTATTCAATACTGTATTTTGTAACCATATTGGACGTAGAATGCAGCATTTTTCCGTAAATATTGGTGATTTGTTTTTTTCAAAATATGTAATTAGTTTTCTAATTCATTGCGCGAAATATAAGTCAAAAGATAAGACAAGGGATATTGCATAATATATCCCTTGTCTTATCTTCATTTAGAAATTCTTCATTTTACAATATAAATTTCTCGTAACCTATCAGCAATGTACACATATTAGTATGAACTTTCTCCTGTGTGACTTGAAATAAGAAGCGAAGAAACATTGAAGTTCAATTTACAAATTCTTCTTTTTTAATATAAATTTCTCGTAAGCCTTCCAGGACGTCAGGCTAGCGAACCTGAGCCAGGAAGGCGAATGTGAGTGCATAACAATTAATAATTGTTATGTCCCCACAGAGAACTACCCAGAGGATAGAGAAATTTATATTTAAAAAGATTAGAATTTGTTAATTGAATTTCACGTTTCGAACTCTTATTTCAAGTCACATCGGAGAACTCTACTCCACCTTTTTTTGTCTAGGTATATCTTTTATATATTGGTAATAATAACATAACAATCTTCCATTATATAATTTCCTGTTTTTATCTGCCTTTTGTCCAAATTCCTTCTGAAACTCTCCATTAGCAGTTATGACGTAGCAAGACCATTCATTTAGATTTCTATACATATCTCCAAAATCAATATGAAGTTTTTTTACTTCTGCTGCTTCTCCTAGTCTCTCTCCATAAGGTGGATTTGTTATTATAACACCATATTTCTGCCTAGAAGTAAAACTCTGCATTGGTATCTTTTGAAATTTTATAAATTCCTTAACTCCTGCTTTTTCAGCATTAGCTCCTGCTGTTCTTAGTAAACTTCCATCAATGTCTGAAGCTAGTATTTCGATTTGATCTCCATTTACAGTTTTTCTTGCGCCTTCTCTAACTTGCTCCCAAATATCAGCATCCATAGTTGGCCAATCTTCGCAGGCAAATTTTCTGTTTATACCTGGTGCAATGTTTTTCCCTATAAGCGCTGCTTCTATAGCTATAGTCCCAGAACCACAAAGCGGATCAGCTAAAACTCTTGAAGTATCCCAATTGCTTATTAGCACAAGGGCTGCAGCTAGTGTTTCTTTAAGTGGTGCCTCACCAGCATATTCTCTATATCCTCTTTTATGTAAGCCCACACCTGAAGTATCTATGGATAGTGTCACTATATCTCTTAAAATTGCAACCTCTATCTTATATTCAGGACCTTCTTCTGAAAACCACTCACTAGCATATTTTTTCTTCATAGACTCAACTACTGCTTTTTTTACTATGCCTTGGCAATCTGGCACACTGTGAAGCTGTGATTTAACAGATTTACCTATGATATGCATATTACCGTCTTCAGGTATTAAATTACCCCAATCTACTGCCAGTGTTCCTTGAAATAAGTCTTCAAAAGACAAGGCCTTAAACTCAGCCATCTTTATAAACAATCTTTCTGCTGTTCTGAGCCAAGTATTGCATATAGCGATATCCATTTCATCGCCTTCAAAAGTTACTCTTCCGTTTTCAACCAATAAATCTTCGTATCCTAGTGCTTTTAGTTCCTTTGCTGTAACTGCTTCTATTCCAAAAGTAGTAGTGGCAATTAAAGTATACATCATATATTATCTCTCCCATTTCTTCTTTTCCTTAGGTAAGTCTAAAAAATAACCAGTACATATGCTAGTTATTTTTTAAGATCCCTTTTGTTAGTATCACTTATATTATAATATCTCTATTTGTTATTGTTGTCTAGGAATTTAAAATTACGAACCTCAAAAAAACTTTTCCTAGAATAATAAATAAAAGTGTCAGAATTTCCTCTGACACTTAATTTTAAAAACTCTATAAATTCCAGTAGCAAACAACTATGTTATTAAACAGTAGGAAGTTAACTAATTATCTCCTGACTTACTATGCTCAGGTAAAACTAAGTTTAATATTATTCCTACTAGAGTTGCTAGTGCTACCCCTGCAAGTTCAAATTCTATTCCTAAGAATGGAAACTTAATACCACCTCCTCCAATACCTAAAACTATTATCACTGAAGCAATTATCAAATTTCTTTTTTTACTAAAATCAACCTTATCTTCCACAAAAATTCTAAAACCAGAAGATGCAATTATTCCAAATAACATTACACTAACTCCACCAATTACCGGCAATGGGATATTACCTATTATTGCAGAAACCGGTCCAAGAAAGGATAATATAATGGCAATTGTTGCAGCTCCTCCAATAACCCAAACACTATATACCTTTGTAATTGCCATAACTCCTATGTTTTCACCGTAGGTAGTATTTGGAGGTCCACCTACAAATCCTGCAAACATTGTAGCAACTCCGTCTCCTAGAATTGATCTATGAAGCCCTGGGTCTTTTGTAAAATCTTTTCCTACAACATTACTTGTAACATATACATGACCAATATGTTCCGCTAGAGTTACAAAAGCTACTGGAGCCATAAGCATAATAGCATTTATGTTAAAGGTAGGCAAAACAAAACTTGGTAGCTTAAATAACTTTGCTGCGCCTATTTCTGTTAGAACTTCCTTTGGAATTATGCCAAGTACCATAGAAAGTATATATCCAACTACCATTGCAATTAAAATCGGTACTACTCCGAAAAACCCTTTAAAATACATAGTACCTATTATAGCAATTGCAAGAGTTACCATTGATACTAGTATCCAGACTCCTCTAGATACACCTTCAAGAGCTGGTGTTGTAAAAGATGAATTTAGTCCCGCCCAATTTATTGCAGTGCCAGCTAAACTAAGTCCTATTACAATTACAACAGAACCTACCACCACTGGAGATAACATTCTATCTAACCATTTAGTTCCTGCAAGCTTAATAATCAGTGCTACAAGTACATACATAAGACCTGCAGCAATAATTCCTGATAACATTGAACTTTGTCCGTATGCCTTTGTAGCTACACCCATAGGTCCTATAAAAGCAAAGGACGACCCTACATATGCCGGAAGCTTGGCTTTTGTACATAAAATATATAGTAATGTTCCCACCCCACTACAAAACAGTGCAATTGACGGACTAAGACCTGTGAGCATTGGTACAAGAATAGTTGCACCCACCATAGCAAACAAGTGCTGTAAACTTAAGGGAATAGTCTTTATTATAGGTAATCTTTCATTAACATCTACAAAATTTTTCATTTGTTCCTCCTTTTAGGCTCTCCGTCCTATTTTAAAAGATTATTATCTTCTTCGTAGCTATTTATCTTTTTTTAAGCTATTTATCTTCTTGAAGCTAAAGTTCAAATATACTAACTGAATCTTCTCCGTCAATTTCTAGAAGCTCAACTGAAATCATTTCCTTACCTGAAGTAGGTATATTTTTCCCTACATAATCTGCTCTAATAGGTAATTCTCTGTGCCCTCTATCTACTAAAACAGCGAGTTGTATCATTTGAGGCCTACCATTAGCTATTATTGCATCAATTGCAGCCCTAGCAGTTCTTCCAGTGTATAATACATCATCTACTAAAATTATTTTTTTGTCTTTTACATCTATACCTAAATCTGCATTATTTAACACTGGTTGCTCGTTTATTGATGTAAGGTCATCTCTATATAGTGTAATATCCACACTACTTACGAGAACTTTCTTTCCTTCAATTTGCTCTATTAAATCAGCAATTCTTTCTGCAAGTGGTACCCCTCGTCTTTTTATTCCTATAAGTACGATGTTTTCTATTCCCTTGTTTTTTTCAATAATTTCATGTGCTACCCTTGTTAATGTTCTTTTTATAGCTTTTTCATCCAATAAAACTGATTTAAATTCCATAACCTGGCCCCCTACCCAACTGTATTATTTATGTTCATAATATTAAAAAAGCCTTTACCCTAAGGGTAAAGGCATACTATACACTAAAAATAGTATTGCTAACTTTATCCTTATGATCTCTCTGGAACATTTAAAGGCATAAACATTATATTATGAACATGATACCACATATTCTGCGCTATTTCAACTCGTTTCTTAGTTTTGTTATTATTTTTTCAAAATAAGCTGGAAGAGGTGAACTAAATTCCATGTATTCATGAGTACTTGGGTGTATAAACCCAAGCCTTTTTGCATGAAGAGCCTGACCTTTTAGATTAAACCTCTGCTTTTTAAAACCATATACCAAATCACCAACTAAAGGATGTCCTATTTTAGCCATATGTACTCTTATTTGGTGAGTTCTACCAGTCTCCAAATTACATTCTACTAAGGTATGACTCTCAAATCTTTCTATTACTTTATAGTGGGTAATAGCCTTTTTACCGTTTTCTACAACACCCATCTTTATCCTGTCATTAGGATTTCTTCCAATTGGTTGATCAATAGTGCCTTCATCAGGCTTAATTATACCTTCTACAAGAGCTACATAACTTCTTGTCATTGAATGGTCCTTAAGCTGCATTGCAAGGCAGTTATGTGCATTATCATTTTTTGCCACCACTAAGGCTCCAGATGTGTCCTTATCGATGCGGTGCACTATTCCAGGTCTTAGCACTCCATTGATGCCTGATAAATCTGTGCAATGATTTAGGAGTGCATTAACTAGGGTACCACTATAATTTCCTGGTGCTGGGTGAACCACCATGTCCTGTGGTTTATTAATTACTATTACATCACTATCTTCATATAAAACATCTAGGGGTATATCTTCTGCCTGCACATTTAACTCTACTGGATCTGGTATAGCTAATGTAACTGTTTCGTCAAGTTTTAATTTATAATTACTTTTTCTACATTTACCATTTACAAGTGCATTTTCCCCTTCAATTATCCCTTGAATATGTGACCTAGACTTATTTTCAAATTTGCTAGATATAAAAACATCTAATCTTGTACCAACTGAATCTTCCTCAATTTTAAAATCGAAATTCTCCATCTATATCTCTTCCTTTACTATAGAAATTGCCAAAATCAAAGTACCCACAACTACTAACATATCTGCTACGTTAAAAGTCGGAAAATAATATATGTCCTTATAATGGATTAAAATAAAGTCTACTACGTATTTATAAAATACTCTATCATATAGATTTCCGAGAGCTCCACTTATAATTAGTGCTAAGCTTATTCTTAGGAATTTTGATTTTGGCTTGTATTTAATAATATAATATATCATTCCTGATATAATCAGCAATGTAAATAAAGCTAATAATATTAATTTATTTTGTAAAATTCCAAAGGCTGCTCCTCTATTCTCCAAATATTCTAATTTGAAAAAATTATTAATTAAAATAATTCCATTATTGTCTTTCAAAGAACCAAGGGCCCAAATTTTAGCCAATCTGTCAAATAGTAATCCTAAAAAAATAATAACTATTTCCATACCCTACCCCCTAATTAATAAAGCGAAAAAGTATATATTGCTACAAATAGTTTTTTAACTAAATAATTTCAAACTGATTTTGTGCAATATATACTTTTTTTCTACTCTGCTTTTTTAAAACGCTGTGTATTAATTTAATTCTTTTTAATCTGGCAACTGATTTTTATATTGCTGGTTACTTATTTTCTCTATTGACTCTACATAACCGCCTTCGTCGTCATCATCATAATACTCAATAATGTCATCTAGTTCATTAAAACGGTCTACTACCATAAAAGTATCTTCAGCCTCTATACCTACTTCAGCACCGCTACTACTATATCTAAAAGGTATACCCAATACATCTTCTTCTACACATCTATCATTTTGCGGTGCGGGTTTTTTATCATTAAGATCATTTTCACATCTCACACAGTTTTCTGCGTATGGGATAAACTCTAATCTTGGCTCAATTATATCCTTGCCACAACACTTACATTTACCGTAAGTATTATCTTCTATGCTCTTTAGCGCATCTCTAATTTTTCTCATAATTGTAAATTCATTTTGCTTAAGTGCTAAGCCTTTTTCCATGTCAAACAATTCAGTAGCGGTATCTGAGGGATGATTGTCGGAAAATGATAGCTCCGTTGCCATTTCACTGTTAGAATTTCCAACCCCATTTTGCTTCATTTGAACAATAATTTGGTTAACTCGTTGCTGTTCATTTATTAATTTATTTTTAAAATATTCCAATTTATCCTTATCCATGATAACAGCTCCTCTAGTTATTAATATATTATAGAGTTATGTTTTCACATGGAGCAAATTTTATTACACTTATTTAATAATATTTAAAATTATTTTATTTTTGAATTATTATTTACTAAAAATGTTCTCAAATTTTCTTATAGTTTTTACTATTTCATCCACTGTGCCTATTGAAACTGTTTGTTTAGCATCTGATATAGCGTTGTCAGGATTAATATGGCTCTCAATCATTAAACCATCTGCACCAGCAGCAATTGCAGCAAGAGACATCTTTGATACCAGTTCTCGTCTTCCTGTGCCATGACTTGGATCTACAATTACTGGAATACGGTAACACTGTTTAATTGCAGCAACAGCACTTAAATCTAATGTATTTCTTGTGTATGTTTCAAAGGTTCTAATGCCTCGCTCACAAAGCACAACATTTTCATTACCACTGGCCATAATATATTCTGCTGCATAAAGCCACTCGTGTAAGGTTGCACTCATTCCTCTTTTTAATAAAATAGGTGTTTTTAATTTTCCAACCTCTTTCAGTAAACTGTAGTTATACATGTTTCTTGACCCTATTTGTAACATATCTGCATAACTAAGGACTAGATCAATATCCTTAGAATCCATAACTTCTGTCACTATTGGCATATCAAACTCATCGCCGACACTTCTAAGTATCTTTAGACCTTCCTCCTTATACCCTTGAAAATCATAGGGTGAAGTTCTTGGTTTAAATGCTCCACCCCTTAATATATGTACACCTATTTCTTTTAGTCCACTTGCTATGTCATGCATATTATCGTAGTTTTCAACTGAACAAGGTCCTGATATTATTACCTTTTCTTCTCCACCAATAACTATATTTTTAACTTTTACTAATATATCTAATCCACTATTTTTATGTACCAATAACTTTTTCATATACAATACTCCTAAATTAGTTTTAACATATTGTTCAAAATGCTTGTAGCATTTTCTACAGCAATATCCTTGAATTTTTCATAATCCATATGGGCTCCATTATTT
The DNA here is from genome assembly GCF_018861315.1 of Clostridium bowmanii. GTDB lineage: Bacteria > Bacillota > Clostridia > Clostridiales > Clostridiaceae > Clostridium_AD > Clostridium_AD bowmanii. The sequence goes on from NZ_JAHLDL010000019.1 coordinate 8,962, forward strand.
GCATTATCTGATATTGATCTAATAACAATAAATGGGACTTCATTTAAATAGCACACTTGAGCAATACTTGCCCCTTCCATTTCACATGCCAAACATCTAAACTCAGAATTCAACCAATTTATTTTATCTACACTGCCAATAAATTGATCTCCTGAAACAATTCTTCCTGTAAAATGATTATGTCCTTTTATATCCTCACATGCCTTTGTTGCAATTTCAATTAGTTTCTTATCACATTTAAAATCAAAAGTATCCAGTCTTGGTATCTGCCCTATTTTATCACCAAACACAGTGGTATCCATATCATGCTGCACTAAATTTTCTCCTATTACAACATCTCCAGGATATATATTATCGACAGTTCCACCTGCAATACCAATATTTATAATGCATTCCACATTAAAATCATCGATTAATATTTGTGTACAAACTGCAGCATTAACTTTTCCAATGCCACTAGTAACTATAACTACATCTTTATTATGTATTGTTCCTAAGCTAAATTTCATTTTAGCCTTAACTTCACTTTTCTTAAAATCCATATCTTTAAGTAAGGATTCAACTTCTTCACTCATTGCTCCAATAATACCTATATTCATTTGTATATTCCTCCCTTTGCTACTATAAAATACATATCAATTATTAAATTAAAAGTGCCTAGTATATTATATCACATTTTCTACATAAAAAATCTCACCCAATGAGTGAGATTTTTTATGTTTTTACTCTTTTGCAAAAAAGCTTTTTATTTCTTCCATGTCCTGGGTATTAAAATCTTTTTCATCAATGTTTTTCAGTGTTAAATTAGAATATTCTGATTCAATAATATCATTTTCTTCTATTTTTTTATCATTACTCACATCATGAGTCTCATTACCCACATTATAGTTTTTAAAATAATCACTTTCTAATCCTTCAAACATCTCAACCTGACAATTCATAAAACCCCTGAATTTTGTTCTAAACTTTGCAAATTCTTGCTTAGTTTTTTCATACTCATCATTTATCTTAAGTACTTCATCATGAGCCTTATCTACCATTCTTTGTGAAGAGTCATTAGCACTTCTAATAATCAATTCTGATTCCTTTTGAGCAGAAAATTTTGCTTGTTCTGCTGCATTTTGAGCGAGTACTAAAGTGTTTTGAATTGTAGATTCTATTTTAACATGATGATCTAATTTTTCTTCTAAAAAACTTGCTCTTTCTCTTAAAGTTGAATTTTCTTTGTACATAATTTCATATTCTTCAGATATCTTATCTAAAAACTCATCAACTTCATCAGCATTGTATCCCCTTAAGCCCTTTTTAAACTCTTTATTATTAATATCCATAGCTGTCATTCTCATTTCTCTTCCCCCCCCTAAATATATCTCAATATTGCAACTTTCAAACGTTCCTTTTGAGTTGTTCCTATAATATCTGCAACCTTTAATTTTCCATATCCCCTAATTGTTAAAGTGTCATTAGTTTTGATAATTTTATCTTTTTTTACGCATTGTAAATAATTTACTAATATTTTGCCTGAAGCTATTAATGCCACCGAATTACTTCTTGAAACATTACAAATCGCCGCAACCATACCATCAAGACGAAGGGATGTAGATATAATAACACTCTCTTCAAATTTTCTTTCTGGTAGCTCCTGCATCTTATAATCATAATCACTAACCTGACAATGACAATTGCCTATATCATTCAAATTACTAATTATATAACTACTAATGTCACTACACACTGGTGCATAACATACTCTATCGCTAATTATTAAGTCACCTAATTTTTCTCTTTTAATCCCTAGTGACATTATTGCACCTAAATAATCCTTATGCGCAAGTGTGACAAACTTCGAATTATTACTTATTTTCAATAAGTTTATAGGATATATTAGTGGTTCATCAAAGGCAGAAAAACATAATATTCTTCTATCTGCATCTTTAAATATACCATTTGTAAATGATTTTAACTTATAGTTCTCACAGATATCTGAAATTTGAGTCCATATAGATGGAGATAGAAATTCATTAATAAATACAATTTTATTAGTCTTTTCAGCTATTTTCATTTTATTATATATATTAGAAATTAAATTCTTATCATCGTGATTTATACTATTTAAAAAATAATTTTTATCCATTTAAGTCTTCCTTTAACGTATTATAATATGGCAACCAAAATTCTTTTTGCCACCATTATAATAGCAAGTGCGATTATTGGTGAAAAATCTATCATAGTGTTTGAAAAATATCTTTCTTGAATTTTTCTACCAGGTTGCAGCAGAGGCCCAGTAATTTTATGGAGTATCTCTATATATTGATTTGTACGTCCTACATATACCCAAGATAAAATAACTTCAATTAATATTGCATACTCTAAAACGTTAAAAATAATATTTATCAATCTAAGCATTGTTAGCAAAATTTATAGCCTCCTATATTTCCATTTTCAAGATAACAATTATTCCTTGTTATCTTGAAAATATTTAAATTTATTTATTCCAATTAAAAATTCCTTTTGAACTTAGCTCGCTTTTTAATTCATTATTAACCTCTACATTAGAAGGTGATATTATGTAGACTCCTTTTTCTATTTGTTGGAGTTCTCCACCTAGGGCATAGCATGCTCCTCCAATAAAGTCTAATAATCTTTGTCCAGTTCTAGGTTCAAGTCCTGTAGTATTTACTACTACTATTTTTCTAGATTTTAAGTTGTCACTAATTGTAGTTGCTTCATCAAAATCTTCTGGTTTTATAATAACAACTTTTGTAGCTGCTGTTGTATGAATATTTACTACTTTACTTTGTTTTTTGTTTGCAGTCATAAGTGATTCAATATCCACATTATCCTCCTCATTTTCTTCTATTTCTTCAACTTCATCATAATCATCCTCTGCCATTCCTAAAAAACCCATAACCTTATTTATTACTTTACTTGCCATTGTTATCCCTCCAGTTATTTATAATCTCTTTTTCCAAATATTCGTGCTCCAAGTCTTATCATGTTAGCTCCCTCTGCTAGTGCAATTTCAAAATCACCACTCATACCTAATGATAAAAACTCCATAGAAACATTTTTATATTTATTCTTTTTTAGATTATCAAATATACTTTTCATCTCTGCAAAGTATTTACTACAATGTTGCGAATCACCAATTGGTATTGTAGCCATTAGCCCTTTAATTCTTATGTACTGACATTCCTCACAGGCTTTTATTAGAGCGTTTACCTCATCTACAGCAACACCTGTCTTGCTGTCTTCATTTCCTATATTAACTTGAATTAGAAGGCTGGCAATCTCATCTTGCGCAGCATACTGTTTTTCGATTTCCTTCAATAAACGTATACTATCTAAAGAATGAATAAGATGAACTTTACCAACAAGATATTTCACCTTATTCCTCTGCAGATGTCCTATAAAGTGCCATCTAACACCCGGACCCACATTGTCATATTTGTCCATCAATTCTTGTACTTTATTCTCTCCAAAATCTCTAGCTCCAGCTGCATATGCTTCTTTTATTTCATTTATTTCTCTAGTTTTAGAAACGCATACTAGTGTTACATCTTTTGGAATTTCTTTTTTCATTTCAGAATAAACTTCACCAATACCCAAGTACCTATGCCTCCTTGCCGTTCTCCCTGATACAAAATAACTATAACTATTTTGTACAATTTCCACTTATAAGTTAAATTCTTCATTTAACAGAAAAAACCTTCATTTTTCTATAATTTTTATGTTTTTATATTTTTAATGTAATATAATACCATTATTTCTTTTCATTTGCACTGTTCATATACTTATATTTGAAATCGCCTGTATATGCTAATATTTGTACATCATCTGCCTTAACAATACTAATCTTAACTTGTCTTACCTTTAATTCTTTTATATGCGTCGCTTCTAGTGTTAAATAATTATATAGTACATCTTCATTACCTATAGCACTAATATTGAATGGAGGTATGATCTTCACTCCATTTAACTTAATGGGAGCCCCAAAACATAGGGCATAATTATTATAAATAATTCTTTCTCCATTCACAGCAATTGCTTCTGCTCCTGCATTTCGCAGATCATTTATCACTTCAGCAATATCAGCATCATGAATTAACTGTCTACTACTAAACTCATCAATATTTGTGTTGCCATCATCTAATGTTATTTTAACCCCTGAACCTTGAACATCACTCTTCCCTATAATAATATTATTATCACTAACTTCTTTTTGTATTTCTTCCAAAACCTTAAATTTCTTCACATCACCACTATCATATTTTTGAAGCTTTGAAGATGCATTATAATATTGTTCTTTCAAATTATTTACATCAGAATATAATTTGCTTCTCTCATTATAAGCTTCATTATACTGTTTTACATCTAAAAAATTACTTTTTCCTTCAAATCCAATGTTCATTGCTATAAGAAGTCCTACGATTATTGAAGCAATAAAAACAAATATGGTAGCTTCATTATTTTTCATTTAATCACCTCATTAATGAGATTTAGCTTTATCTATTAAAAGACGTCTAATAATTGCAAAATTGTCGAATATCCTTCCACCGAATACAATTACTGCAGCCAAATAAATTGGGATTCCTAATTTATCTCCTAGATAAACCATGGCTACAGCCAGTGCTGCATTTCCAAAAAAACCTGATACGAAAATATCTGCCCTGAAGTTATGAGATATTGTTCCTCGAAGCGCTCCAAAAACAGAATCTAAACATGCAAAAATTGCTACAGAAATATATGGGGAAAATTTGACTGGAATATCTACATTCCATACAACTCCTAATATAACACCTATTAACAATCCTACAAAAGCAACCATTTAATCACCTCTATTTTTTTTCTATTGGTTTAGCAAAATCAAACTTATATGCTTTGTTGTATTTAGGAATTATAATTTTATCTGATTTTTCCATTGTTATAGTGCAAGTCTCGTTAAGTGCTTGTGGAATTGCTCCTGGAAAACTAATAGCACTTTCTAGTAAGTCCTTTTTCCCAATGACTTTAACTGTAACTCTTTTACTATAAGAAATTCTTTCATCATTTATAATAATAGCATTTCCTGCGTTTCTTATACCACTACGAGCAGTTAACCTAATATCATTTATAGAAATTGCTTCAGCATCTGCTGCATTTAATTCATTTACTATAAGAACTAAATCTGTATCATTTATACGCTGGTCCTCAGGGCTACTACCAAAAATATCACTTTTGGGAGTAATATATATTGTTATACCCTGGCCTGTTACTTCGGTGCCTCCAGTGAGTATTCTTGTTTCTTCTAATTGTTTATATAACACTCCACTTTCTTCATCTCTTCCCTTGGCAGCAGTTTCGTATTCAACTGTTTTAGTTTCTAACTCGTCAATTTTCTTTTGAAGCTCCGTCTTGCTCTTTTTTAGTTGCTCATTTTCAGTTATAATTTCTGGTGTATTACTCTTTGTATCAACTACTGAATTTTGTTTGCTTATCATTTTAAATTGGTAAGATATCATAAATCCTAACAATACACATATTATACCAATGGACATTTGGGATTTAAACTTCTTCATGGGTTTCCTCCTTGCTACTCTCTGGGGAAGATAATAATTGTTTGTCTACTTCTTGTGTTCTATGAAAACAACTGGGTTTCCTGTAAAACTCACATCCACATATCCCTTTGCACTCTTATATGCTGGCTCCGAAATAATATTTATTGCCTTATTAAATTTATTTTTTAAATCTTCCGTTGTTCCAAATTTAATGCACATTTCTCCAGCATAAACTTTTACATCTAAAACATTACTTACATCTACCATAGTTATTTTAGTAGCACCCTTAGTAATTTTATACTCTTTAATAATATTTGTTATATCATTAGCAATATTAATTTTCCTATTATCTTCCGATACAATTAGATTTCCTACTCCACATTTTTCGTAGTCAAATCCAATTAAATTTACTAAGTCCATATCTTTAATATCCGATCTCTTTTGAAGCAAAACACCTTTGTTGTCTAAAATATAATAGGTATTGTTTACTTTCCCATAAAATACAGCTACTCTTTCCTCTATATTTATTATAATCTTATTAGGTAAAACTTTCTTAAAAGTTGCACCTAAAATATAGGGGTTTTTAATAATTTGTTTTTTACTCTCTGTAAAACTTGAATAAAAAATATTACTTCCTAGTTCAGTTTTAGCCACATTATTAATTTCAGCTTTAGAAGCATTTTTATTTCCTAAGATTTCAATAGTTGTAATATTAAAATAAGGTAATTTAAGACATAGTGTAACTAATGTAGAAATCATAATTATAGATAGAAAAAATAAACGTTTTATTTTTCTTTTGTTTTTTCTTTTATATAATAATTTTTCTTTATTTTCTATAATATAATTTCCATTTTTAAGATTATCTCTATTCTTTCCCATTCACTTCCCCGCATTCAACAATAATATTTTTAATAATTTCATATTAACCCATAAATTTATTGTTTGTGAATCAAATCTCAATTAAATTTATAACTCACTTATGTATATATAATACCACTTTATTTAACTATTTTCATCTCAATTTGAATCTATTTTTGAGTATTTTTAAAAAAAGTTTATGTTTTAAAATGTTATTTTAGATATAAGCACAGAAAAGGCATGCATAAAGGCATGCCTTGCATTTTAATTTGAATTTTTATTTACAGTTTGCCTTGATACATTTAGAATAATACCCATAGCAAACATATTAAAAACAAGAGCTGAACCACCATAACTTATAAACGGAAGTGGCACACCAGTTACAGGCATTGATCCAGTAACTACCGCTATATTAATAATTGCTTGAACAGCTATAACAGAGGTAATTCCAATAGCTAAAATAGTACCATACATATCCTTAGCTGTAACTGCCGTTTTAATACCACGCCATACAAAAATCACAAATAACAGAATTATAAATGCTCCTCCAATTAAACCTAACTCTTCACCGATTATTGCAAAAATAAAATCTGTGTGTGGTTCTGGTATATACAAGCATTTTTGTCTTGATTGACCGATTCCAGAACCAGTAACTCCTCCAGACCCAAGTGCAAGTAATGATTGAACTAGTTGATATCCCTCATCTTGACTATGCTCAAAAGGATTCATAAAATTCAAAAGTCTAGCCATTCTATATGAAGCAGTAATTGTTAAAACACCAACTGCCGCAACTAGCGTTGCCCCTATAGCAAAAAGGTGCAAAAATTTTGCCCCTACTGCAAATAGTATAATCACAGTAACAATCATTATAACAGTTGCTATACTTAAATTTGGTTCAAGCAAAATTAAACCTGCAAAAAATCCTGAAACCAATAGGTATGGAAGTACCCCGTTAAAAAACTCTTTAACTTTTTCTCCCTTTCTATCTAAGCTTTTAGCCATATATAATACTATTGCATATTTGGCAATTTCTGATGGTTGAATAGATGAAAACCCTAATGGAATCCATCTCTTAGCACCATTAATGCCACTAAACCCAAATACAGCAACCAATAGTATCACAGTTACCACCATAATAATGCCAGTATATTTTTTTATTATATGATAATCAATTTTAATAGCTGCAAACATAAAAACAGTACCAACACATGCCCATAGTGCCTGTTTTTTTAAATAAAATTCTGGATCATTAACTTTAAAAGCTGCGGCATAGGAGCTAGCACTATAAACCATTACTACTCCAATTACCACAAGAAGCATTATTATTGCAAATAATACAAAATCTATTTGTCCCATCTTAGCGTTGGACTTTTTCATAATATATCCTCCTTACTTACTAATAGGAAAAGGATAAAAATCCGATTAAACATAAAATTACTGTTACAATGGAGAATACAGCAACAATTTTAGTTTCCTGCCATCCACCCAATTCAAAGTGATGGTGAATTGGAGCCATCTTAAATACTCTCTTACCTGTAGCTTTAAATCCTATAACTTGAATAATAACAGACAGTGTTTCAAAAACATATATACCTCCCACAATTGCAACTAGTATTGGAGATTTTAATATCATCCCTACTGCAGCAACCGCTCCCCCCAGTGCAAGGGACCCCATATCACCCATAAAAATTTGAGCTTTATAAGAATTAAATTTTAAAAATCCTAATAATGCACCAGCAAGCGCAGCACAAAATATTGCAAGAGTTGGATGAAACAACATATTACTGACTAATGCAAAAAACGTCATAACCACTATTGTAACAGAGGTAGCTAAGCCATCTAACCCATCTGTTAAATTTACAGCATTTGTGGTGGCTGCAAAATAAAAAATAATAAAAGGTACATACCAAAAGCCCAAATCTATACTTTTGTCTATAAACGGTATCCTTATGTCAGTTCCTATTTTAATTGAAGCATAATAACCAATAAAACCTGATACTATAAGTAAAAGTAGCATCTTTTTTTTAGATGAAAGTCCTTCATTTTTCTTATGTTTTATTTTTAACACATCATCAATAAGTCCAATTAATCCAAAAGCAATAAAGCAATAAAGTGCAATCATGGATTCATCGCTTGTATGTCTAACAATTATTAACATAGTAATTATTGTTGAGATCATGAATATTACTCCACCCATAGTAGGTGTGCCCGCTTTTCTGAGATGACTTTTAGGCCCCTCTTCTCTTATGTTTTGGCCAAATTTAAGCTTATGTAACATGGGAATTAATAAGGGTCCTTGGATAATTGATAAAAAAAACGCAATTAAAACTGAATATATAATTAAACTCATCTTTCAATCACCTCTTTTACGTCAGTCTTTTTGATAGGAGTTTTTTCTTCTAAATGATTTATATTTCCTAGGGAATTTATATTCATTGATGAATTTATATTCATTGATGAATTTATATTCATTGATGAATTTATATTCATTGATGAATTTATATTCATCAGTTCACTAACTATTTCCTCAAATTTCATATATCTTGAGGCTTTAACTAAAACAATAGCATCTTCATCAATAATTCCCTCTAGAAAAGAAACTACTTCCTTATAATTTTCAAAACTTTTATATTTATTTATATCATTAAATCCTTTTTTATATGCCTCATTAAATTCACCTAAGGTAATCAGTAAATCTATATTTTTGCGTTTTGCATACTCTCCAACTTGTTTATGTGCTTCAAAGGCTCCACTGCCTAATTCCCTCATAGTACCAAGTATTGCAATTTTAGATTTTCCATGAACATCACATAATACATCTATAGCTGCCAGCATTGAATCTGGGCTAGCATTGTAACAGTCGTTTATTACAGTGAATTTTTCACCTTTTACTATATCTAAGCGCATAGAAGTAGCTTCTAAATTTTTAAAACCTTCAGTAATTTCATCATAGCTCATACCTAGTGTTCTTCCGCAGGCCACTGCTAATGAGGAATTTAAAATATTATGTCTTCCAGGAATATTCACTACAAAACTATTACGGATTAATTTTCCTTGGTCCATCAAGCTAAAGGTTATTTTATTTTCTTCAACATTTAAATTACATGCTTTAAAATCAGCCTCTGAATCAATTCCTGTTTTTATAATTTTATAGTTCAAATTACTTATATGTTCTAATAAATCATTGTCTGAATTTACAATTAAAACATTGTCCGACCTAAAGTAATCTGTTATCTCCATTTTAGCCTTTAAAATATTTTCCCTTGTTTTAAGATTTTCAAGGTGAGACATTCCAATGTTAGTAATAATAGCAATATCAGGTCTTGCCACCTCACATAAATTATGAATTTCTCCAAAATCACTCATACCCATCTCAAGAACTGCAATATCATAACTTTTATCTAATTTAAATATCATAAGAGGTAGTCCTATTTCGTTGTTAAAATTGCCCAAGGTTTTAAAAACCTTGAATTTTGAGGAAAGTACAGCTGCCACCAGGTCTTTTGTAGATGTTTTACCTGTAGAACCAGTAATTCCCACTACTTTTAAATTTAGTTTATTTATATAAAATTTTGCCAGATCCCTTAATGCTTTTTTGGTGTCCGCTACTTTAATTACAGATGTATTCTTAGAAAACTCTATACTTTCAAATTTCATTTCATCAACTATGCAAATTGAAGCTCCTTTTTTACTAGCCTGCACAGCGAAATCATTAGCATTAAAATTTTCGCCTCTTATGGCTATAAAAATATCATTAGCTTTTATGGCTCTTGTATCTATACTTACATTGTTATACAATGCAACTTCACTTTTATCAAAAGCGCTTTCGCCTTTTACTATTATTTCTCCCCCAGTTGCCTCGATTATCTCGTCATAACTAATATACTCCATCTAAAAACGCTCCTTTAATATCTCTGAAACAATTTCTCGTTCATCAAAATGTATAGTTTTATCTTTTAAAACCTGATAATCCTCGTGGCCTTTTCCTGCAATAACAATTACGTCGGTTGGTTTTGCAATTTCTATTGCTCTCTTTATAGCTGTGGTTCTATCCTCTACAATCTCAAACCCTTGTTTTTCAATGCCACATACTACGTCCTTAATTATTACATTTGGATCTTCAGTTCTAGGATTGTCGGAAGTTATTATTGAAATGTCGCTTAACTCTGTTCCGATTTTGCCCATGATAGGCCTTTTTGTCTTATCTCTATCTCCACCACAACCAAAAACGCATATAAGTTTACCTTTTGTAAATTCTCTCACAGTTTTTAGTATGTTTTCTAGTGCATCAGGTGTATGTGCATAATCTAAAATTATCTCAAATCCTAAATTATAATTGTTTGCAACAAGTTCACATCGTCCAAGCACCTGTACCTTTTGTAGACCCAGCACAATTGCTGATACGTCTATTCCCAGATGCATACAAACTGCTATACATCCCAAAGCATTATAAACGTTGTAATTTCCTGGTATATTTAATTCTATTTCAAAAGATGCTTTTTTATACTCTAAAGTGAATTCATTTCCCCTGGAATGCATTTTTATATTACTAGCCCTAACATCTGCGCTGGCATTTAATCCATAGCTAAGTTTGCTACTAGAAATCAAATTATAAGCACTTTCACCATAAGTATCATCAATGTTAATTACAGAATTTTTACTATACTCAAATAATTTTAATTTTGCCTTAAAGTAATTTTCAAAGGTTTTATGAAAATCTAAATGATCTTGAGTCAAATTAGTAAAAATACTCTCGCAAAACTCTATTCCATACACCCTGTCTAAACTTAGTGAATGTGAAGACACTTCCATAACGCAGTAGTCCACCCCAGCATCTACCATATTCTTAAAAAGTTCATGTAATTCTAATGATTCCGGAGTAGTTCTCTCTGTATGAATTTTCTGCTGTCCAATATAATTTGCTATAGTTCCTATAAGTCCAACTTTATGCCCTTGCTCTTCTAAAATAGCCTTCATCATAAAAGCAGAAGTTGTTTTACCATTAGTGCCTGTAATTCCTATCATCTTCATACTTTTACTAGGATTACCATAGTAATTAGATGCACTCATAGCCAGTGCCTTTCTACTATCTTCTACTTGAAGCAGTGTGCAGTTTAATCCTTCTACTATTTTTCTTTGGCATACAATAGCAATAGCTCCATTGTTAATTGCATTTTGTATATATTTATGTCCATCAACTTTATATCCTTCTATACAGAAAAATACATCTCCATCTTTAATTTTTCTTGAATCATATTGAATTTCACTTATATCCATATCAATATTACCTAAGACTAAATTAAATTTAATATTTTCCATAATTTTCCCTAATTTCATATTATATCACTCCCTTAAATCTTCACCTTAAGTGTATTACTAACCTATTTTCTAAAATAGTATACAAAATAACCGTTATTTTATAAAAATAAAACCAAAGCACATAAAAACAAATAATAAATCCGACAGTTCAGAAGTTCTGAGTGCCGTCGGCTTTTATTATCTTATGTTACATTAAGATAAATAACAAGTCAAAAGTGCTAATATAATGACTTGTTATTTATTTTAATGTGCCTTATATATAGTTATACACTATATTTAACTAATCTGCCATACTATCTAGATGTACTGTTATTGTAGTTCCTTTTTCTACTTCTGTACTCTCTTCACTTTGTTCTGAAACTATTCCACTACCAACAAATTGAACTTCTAAGCCAAGACTATTCAACATTTCACTAGCTTTGTCCGGACTATACCCTTGAATACTCGGAACCATCACCATATTACTATACTCTACTTTCGTATCTGTATGTAAAATGATCTCTGTTCCTTCTTTAACTGTATAACCAGGTTTAGGCGTCATATCAGTAATAATCTCTCCATCTGTTGCTAATTTAAGCTTTAAATTATTATCTTTTAGAATTTTTTGAGCCTCTGCTCTTTTAAGACCCCTTACCTCAGGCACAATAATATCCTTTAATAAGCTTTTAGTAATTTCTGCACTAGATGCATCAGATTTTAGTGCTAAGTAATTGAAGATATCATTAAAAGCTTGTTTTGCAACTACAGTTGCAATCTGCCCACCATAATACCAAGATGGGTCTGGTTCATCAATTGAAACTAGTAGTGTTATTTGTGGGTCATTGGCAGGCGCCATACCAGCAAAGGATGCAACATATTTGCCTGGCGCATAAACACCATTTATAACCTTTTGAGCAGTTCCAGTTTTTCCAGCAATATGGTACCCTGCAATATATGCCTTCTTACCACCACCATTTTCTACAACCTGTTCTAGGTAACCTCTCAATTGTTTTGCTATTGGCTCATCCATTATTTGTCTTTCATTAAAATTTGAATATGCTTGTAGAACACTTTTATTGTTTAAATCATCATAAGCTACTATTTCTTTCATAACATGAGGTGTTATAAGCTTTCCCCCATTTGCAATAGCATTAAAAGCTGTTAAGTACTGCACAGCAGATAGTGTATTACTTTGACCAAAGGATGTTGTTGCAACATCAACAGCGGTCATATTTTTGGTTGGCCTGATTATCCCTAAAGCTTCTCCATTTAAATCAATACCTGTTTTTTTGCCAAAACCAAACAAATAAACATATTTATTTAGTTTTTCAGGGCCAAGTCGTCTACCTAGCTCCATAAATCCAACATTGCAAGAGTTTTTCAATATATCCACAAAGCTTTGAGTTCCATGTCCTGTGGTTTTCCAACACTTTATTGTTCTGCCCCCAACCACAGTGCTACCATTACAAACAAATCTATCCTTATCATCAACTAATTTTTCTTCCATAGCTGCCGTAGCTGTAACCACTTTAAAAATAGACCCTGGTTCAAATGTATCGCTTACTGACCTATTTCTCCAAGCCTTTTGATTTTCATCAAAACTTTTAGTAAGGTCCCAAGGGTCATTTGGATTATAGTCTGGTTTATTGACCATGCCCAAAATTTCTCCATTCTTAGGGTTCATTGCAATTATAGTAACTGCATTTGCTTTATTATCAATCATGGCTTGATCAGCTGCTTTTTCACAGAAATATTGAATCATCTGATCAATAGTGAGTACTACATCTTTTCCATTAATAGGTTTTGTATAATTTGATATTGTATAAGGCAAATCTTCACTTTTTCTATCAGTTTCAGAAATTTTTATTCCAGGTATACCTGATAGATATTTATCGTAATATAATTCCACACCTGTTAATCCATTACCATCAGTGTTGGTATGTCCTAAAACATTTGCTAAAAAATTATTATTTGGATAATATCTTTTTGTATCTCCAGTAATGACAATTCCGCGAAGCTTATTTTTCGTAGAAAAGTCAGTGATTTTATCGGCTACATCCTTCTCCACTCTTCTCTTAAGCATTGCTGCTCCAATAACTTTTCCCTTTGCATTAGTCTGAGTCAAAATCTTTAAGACATTTTCTGATTCCATTCCAAGTATTTTAGCCAGATCTGGCGCTATATCCTGCATAGTTAATTTATTTTTCGCAGTGGTGTCTCGAAGCGAATTAAGATCTAAGTCTACTCTAAAAACATTTGCACTTATAGCCAATTCTTTTTCATTTCTGTCTAAAATTCGTCCTCTCTGTGGCGCAATACGAACGTCGCTTGTCCACTGTAGGATTGCTTTTTCTTTGTATTCCTTGCCTTTAACTATCATTACGTAGCTTAACCTACTAATTAATAGAAAAAGCAAAAGAAAAAGTATTAAAAAGACAGTAAGCATTCTACGTTTAACTATTACTTTGTCTCTATACTCTCCTTTTGCCAACTAAGTTCCTCCTTATTATTGCTTGTAAAAATGAAAAGATAAAATTAGTGCTTGTCACCTAAAATATAATATTCTAAAAGATAATGTTTTTTATTTTACTTATTATATCACTGCTTATTTTAACTTCTGATTCTTCCACAGTTGCTAAATTATTTTTTCTCAAATTACAGTATTGTACATCGCTAATACTAGGTTTAACCATGTGAAGTTTAGTAGTAGCCGTCTGTTCAATGTGGCTTATATTTCTAAACTTAATTAACTCTAACTTATAAGCATCATTTTCTTTATTCAATGTTTCTATTTGAGCTTTAGCTTTTGAAGTTGTGTCTTGGTAATTATAAATCATACAATATCTAGCAATAATAGTAATTCCGATAACAAAACCTAAAAGGATATTTTTAATAATACTTTTTTTGTTTCTTATATCCTTTCTTTTCTTACTCTGCTGAGTTTGTTGTCGTGATTTCTCTAACTCCTCGTATTTTCGCTTTCTAACCTGTTCATCTGGTGCTAATACCGTATTACCATCCAATTCAAACTTGTTTTTTGCTACTATCACTTTATTCACCCCATCCACAATTTAGAACTAAATTTTTTCAGCTACTCTTAGTTTTGCACTTCTGCTTCTTACATTGATTTCTAATTCCTCTTCTGTAGCCCTTATAGGTTTTCTACTTATAAGTTTTACAATTGGTGTTTTCCCACATACACACATAGGTAACTCTTTGGGACATTTACAGGGATCTTGTAATTCTTTAAATGCATTTTTAACAATTCTGTCTTCAAGTGAATGGAAAGTAATAACTGCCATTCTTCCACCGCTTTTAAGTCTATGTATTCCATTTTCTATAGCACTGTTTAATATTCGCAGTTCACCATTAACCTCAATTCTTATACCTTGGAATGTTCTTTTAGCGGGATGACCCCCATCTCTCTTATATTTGGCTGGAATAGCTGCATCTATAACATTCACTAATTGAAGCGTAGTATCAATGGATTTTTCAGCTCTTCTATCTACTATAAAATTAGCTATTCTTTTTGAAAACTTTTCTTCTCCATAATTTCTTAAAATATCGCCTAGCTCCTGCTCACTGTAACTATTCACTACCTCAAAGGCTGATAAACTTTGAGTTCTGTCCATTCTCATATCAAGTTTCGCATCTCTCATATAACTAAATCCACGTTCTGTAGTATCTAATTGGTAAGAAGACACTCCTAAATCCATAAGAATACCATCTACTTTATCTATTTCTAGCTTTTCTAGTATGGCATCGATATTATGAAAATTATCGTGTACATATGTAACATTGTTATACTCTTTAATTTTTTCTCTCGCCGCTTTTAATGCATCTTCGTCTTGATCAATTCCAATTAGTCTTCCCTTTGGGGATAGTCTTTTTAAAATTTCTAAAGAGTGCCCTGCTCCTCCAAGTGTACAATCAACATAAATTCCATCCTCTTTAATATCTAGTGCATCAAGGCACTCCTCGAGTAAAACTGGTAAATGCTTAAATTCCATAATTAATCTCCTCTTTGACTATTTCATCCTATATATTTATTTCATCCTATATGTTTATTTCATCCTATATTCCGAGTTCCATCATTTTTTCTGCTATTTCATCAAAGTTTATATCCGAATCATTATATTCATCCCATTTGTCCTTAGCCCATATTTCTATTCTAGTTGATACTCCTATACTTACTATTTCCTTTTGAAGTCCAGCATATTCACATAAATTTTGTGGTATTAAAGTTCTTCCTTGCTTATCTATTGTTACTTCATTGGCGCCTGAGAAGAAAAAGCGTACAAAAGCTCTGGCATCCTTACTGGTTAGTGGAAGTTTCTTTAGCTTTTCCTCCATTATTGTCCATTCGCTGATGGTATATATATACAAACATCCATCTAGGCCTTTAGTCATTATAAATTCACTAGAAAGTCCATCTCTAAATTTGGTAGGAATAATTATTCTGTTTTTATTATCAATGGCATGTTGATATTCACCAATAAACATTTTATTCCCCCAATTTATAAACTTACTCCACTTTAAACCACTTTAACCCATTCTAAACCACTTTAAGGTATTATTCTATAGAAAAACGAAAATTCCTTCTTGTTTTATACAACTATTATCATTTTATAAAAATAAATATTTTTTCGCATCCCTTTTTTATAATATACTTACTCTGAATACATTATTATACTTATTGCACTCCACCTAAAAAGCATTCTACAAATTTACTTTCTTGAAATGCATTAGAATCTAGAGTATAATTTATAAAGTGTTAATAATTTAAAAGTAAGAAAGGAATGTACATATATATGAAGCTAGGAATTGTAGGTTTACCAAATGTAGGAAAAAGCACATTGTTTAATGCAATAACAAAGGCAGGAGCAGAATCTGCTAACTACCCATTTTGTACTATAGAGCCAAATGTAGGTGTCGTTAGTGTTCGTGATAAAAGATTAGATGTACTTCAAGCACTTTATAATAGTAAGAAGGTAGTTCATACTGCAATTGAATTTTATGATATAGCTGGCCTTGTAAAAGGAGCAAGCAAAGGAGAAGGTCTAGGTAACAAGTTTCTATCTCACATCAGAGAAGTAGAATCTATAGTTCATGTAGTAAGATGCTTTACTGATGACAATATTATTCACGTAGATGGCAATGTTGATCCACTACGCGATATAGATACTATTAATTTAGAGCTTATTTTTTCTGATCTTGACGTCTTAGAGAGGCGAATGGAAAAATCAGTGAAACTTGTTCGTTCTGGTGATAAAACAGCAAAAACTGAATACGAAATTATGGAAAGAATAAAGGTGCAGCTTGAAGCAAACTCTCCAGCAAGGACCCTTGAATTTAACGAAGAGGAATCTGTTTTTGTAAGCAGTCTTTTCCTAATCACCTCAAAACCAGTATTATATGCTGCAAACATTAGCGAAGAGGATTTAGTTTCTGGTAATTCAGAAAATGATATGGTTAAAAAAGTTAAAGAATTTGCTGCAAATGAGAATTCAGAAGTAATTACAGTTTGCGCAAGATTAGAAGAAGAACTTTCCACTCTAGAGGATGATGAAAAAATAGAACTCTTAAATGAATATGGTCTTGAGGAATCAGGTCTTGATAAACTTATTCACGCAAGTTATAAGCTACTGGGTTTAATGAGCTTTCTAACTGCAGGTGTTCAAGAAATAAGAGCTTGGACTATACATATTGGCACTAAAGCTCCCGCTGCTGCAGGTAAAATCCATTCAGATATTGAAAGGGGCTTTATAAGAGCAGAAATAGTTTCCTATGACAAATTAATTGAATGTGGAAGTGAGGCAGCCGCTAAGGAAAAAGGTCTTTATAGACTTGAAGGAAAAGAATATATTATGCAAGATGGCGATGTAGTTAATTTCAGATTTAACGTATAAGACAAAAAAGAGCAGGACTATTACTTTTAAAAGTGAATAAGTCCTGTTTTTTTATTAGCAATTATTAAATTATTTTTTAATGCTATATTTTCTTAATTCTTTGCTAATGGCCGTCATTATGCCTTGGGTATCTGTATCTGAATTACCCATCAGTACAGTCATAGCATCTTCTATAGATGTCATAGTATATATGTGGAAATTCCCATTTTTAATTTCTCGTTCAACTTCTTCACTTAATACCAGGTCATCCGCATTAGACAATGGTATAAGTACACCTTTATCCACTGTTGTATCTATAGCCTTGCATACTCCAAAAAAGCCCTCTATTTTATCGTTTACTCCTCCTATAGGTTGAACATCACCAAATTGGTTTACTGAGCCTGTGACGGCAATATTTTGTTTTATAGGTATTTTACTTAAAGCTGAAAGCATACATATTATTTCTGCCACTGAAGCACTATCCCCATCTATTTTGCCGTATATTTGTTCAAAGCTCAAATGAAAATCCACTGGAAGTTTAGTAAATCCACCATTAATACCACTTATATATCCCTTTAAAATATTAATAGATTTACTATGAATATTTCCGCTTAAATTACTATCCTTTTGAACATCTACAATATTTCCTTCGCCTTTATAACAGCAACAGGTGATCTTAATTGGCTTGCCAAAACTAAAATAGCCCGTATCAATTACTGATAATCCATTGATTTGACCAATTTTACTGTTTTGCACATCAATAAGCATTTTCTTTTCTGTATAATTTTTTAAAATTTCCACTTCCATAATATCTTTTTTATAAGCAATGTTAACTATATCGCCTTCACTAATCTCGGCCTTATTTTCCGCTTTGACCTTATTATCTGATAATGTAATTAGCTTGCTTATTTCATATTTGTCATAGTATACTTTGTTCCTGCTCTGGGCTTTTCTTGATAAAACTTTTGCTACTTCTCTTACAGCTCCTTTTGTAAGGAACTTATAATTATTTTCACTACAGATTTTATTTATCTCAGATACCAATGAGACTTTTAAATTAGTGTCTATATTTTGCACGGGACTCACTTCTGCCTTTATAGTGAAAATCTTTCTAAAATCTTCATCATAGTTATAAAGTAAGTCATAAGTCTCGTAATCCCCAATAAGGATTACCTTTTCTTTAATAGGTATAGGTTCAGGCTTTAAGGAACTTAAGGAAACCAGATCATAATAGCTTTTGTTACATGTCACATCTACTTCTTCTTTTAATAGTGATTTTTTTAAATGATAATAAGCAGAAGGATTACTTAGCAAATTGTTTGTTCTAATTATCAAACACCCTTCGTTTGCTTTTAACATGCTACCACTTTTTATAAAATCTATATTTGTAGAATAAACACCGTTGTGATTCTCATATTCTATATTTCCAATTAAATTTGTTAAATTAGGATCTTGTTCAAATATAACAGGTGGAACTGCATTTTTACTATTATCCACCATTACGTTTACAACATATTTATAGATAATTTCGTTTATTTTTTCCTCATCATCCTCATAGCTTATCGAATAATTCTCTATAAGTTTTTTTTCAATATCATTGCATACTATATCAAAATATTTTTGAACATCCACGTCTTCATTAAACAAAATTTTATATTCTTGTTTTAAATCCGTCATTTCATTCTTATAGTAAACTTCCATAATTTTTTTTATTTTATCTAGGTCCCTTACTTCAATTTCTTTTAATTCATCTAATATTTCCTTAGCTTTATCTTTTAAAATGATTACTGTCTCTAAAATGCTATCTTTTTTCTCTTTATCTAAGATGTCATATTCACTTTCAGTCATTTCTTTTCCACTGCTTAAAGGAATGAATGTAAATCCATTATTAGTGGATTTTATATCAAAGCCTTTTTCTTTTGCTAAATCTATTAGTTTAGCAATTAGTTCGCTTCTCTTTTTTTGAATACTGTCCTCAATATCTTCCTTCTCTTTATTTGTAGAATCGTTATAGAACTGATATGTGCACTCTAAATATTCATTCTGCATATCTTCAAGCGTGTCTTTTAACTTATTACCTCCACCATTACTTACAAAAATGGGTTTAGGAGATTTCTCATCTTCATATGATACATAGCATATATCTTTAGGCCTACCTTTACTTTTTAAAATTTCATTTACATATTTAGTAATGTCTTTAAGAGTCTCTTTTGAAAAATCGTCTATTAAATAAATATTAAAGCCCTCTTTATCTATACTTAAAGCCGTTTTAATATTTTCTATTACCTCAGAATACTGTGGCAGTGAATCTAATGGGCCATTTGCACTCATATCTTCAATATCAAATTCATATATAATGTCTTTTGGAGTTAATTCCCTATTCATATTCCGCCTCCCTTCAATCCTTTATTATATTAATATTCTTAAATTACCAATTTAGGAACAAATATTATCATTAAGAAATAATAATATTTTATTAATTTAAGTATATATTTACTTTTTTAATATTAATTTTTATTAAAAATATTATAATACACTTTTTTAATACTTGAGTTAAATTACAACTTAAGATATACTGTAATGAGTTATTGACATTTTTTATTTTTTATAATTTTTTTGTGAAGGAGTAATATTGATGGGGTTTAAAGACAAATTAACTAATAGCTACACGCAGGCCTATTTAAAAAGATATGGTGATAGACTTACTCAAGCACAAGGTAGGGTTCTATCCATAAAAGTAGAAGAAAAAAATCGTTTCTATGAGTTTTTAGAATACTTTAGAATATTTTATAAATTGACTGTTACAATCTTAGTAAAAGCTGATGGAAGTAAATCTATTGCTAAGTGCGTATACAATAAAAAACGTTGGTTCAAAAAAATCAAGTTTATTTCTGTGCTACAAGGTCATTCTGTTGTAATTCAAGGAATGAAAGGCAAAAAAGGAAAAGAAAAAAGAGAGCAAATTTCAATCGTGAATATTAGAAATATGACTACCAAGAAAGACTTAGTTCCAATGCAAGGCACTGCTCCAAAAGTGCAAAGAGTAAGAGCTGATAAACGTTTTAAATAAATAGGAAAAAAGTATATATTACGCGTATTGCAATACGACTACTGCATTCATTTCGCTAAGAACTACTAATTTTATTTTTAATTAAGCTGCTAAAAAACATAAACTCGCTTTCGCTCAAACATATGTTTTTCTGAGCGTAGATTAATTAAAAATAAAATAAGAAGTTCTAAAGCTTATTCAAATGCATTATACGTAATATATACTTTTTTTTGCGACTAAAAACATTTTATAATAAATGAGAATTTCTAAACCTCTCAATTATTAATGATTGTGCTTTAAATATAAGTACAAACTATTTATGAAGGATATAATACCAGAGAAAAATAAAATGATTAACCATTGACCTAAATTCAGTGGTATTGTATGAAATACTCTCTGTAATAATGGGATATATACTATGCTAAGTAACATAAGTACAGATATACCCACCGCTCCAATTAAGTACAAATTTGTAAAGGGATTAATTTCGAATAGTGAAAGCTTTTCTGATCTACATTCAAATACATGAATTAGTTGAGATAAAACTAGTGTTCCAAGGGCCAAGGTTCTACAAGTGTCAAGACTCATACCATAATATTTACCACAGATAAATGACAATATTGTACATACACCTATAAGGACTCCCCGAATTAGAATCTTTTCTGTAAGTCCTCTTGAAAATACACTTTCATTCTTTTCTCTAGGCTTTTCAAGCATAATATCACCATCAGCAGGATCAACTCCAAGTGCAATAGCAGGAAGTCCATCTGTAACTAAATTTACAAATAGAATTTGTATTGGAAGTAGCGGATTTTCGAGATAGAATAAGGAAGCCAAAAACATGGTAAGCACTTCCCCTAAATTGCAAGATAATAAATACCTTATAAATTTTCTTATATTATTGTATATTACACGGCCTTCTTCAACTGCTGCAACTATAGTGGCAAAATTATCATCTAAAAGAATCATAGAAGCCGCTTCTTTAGTTACATCTGTTCCGGATATTCCCATGGCTATACCAATATCTGCTTCTTTTATAGCAGGAGCATCATTTACACCATCCCCAGTCATAGCAACAATTTGGTTGTTATGTTTAAATGCTCTTACAATTCTTAGCTTATGCTTTGGAGTTACCCGAGCAAATATTTTAAATTTGTTTATATTTTTTTCTAATTCCACATCATTTAATCTATCTAATTCATCTCCAGTTATAACCTCACTAGGCTCGCTGCAAATATCTAAATCTTTCCCAATAGCATAAGCTGTATTTTTGTGGTCTCCTGTTATCATTACAGGTTTTATACCCGCAATCTTACACTTAATAACTGCCTCTTTTACCTCTTTTCTTGGAGGATCAATTATACCTGCAACACCAATAAAAATCAGATTAGACTCTAAATTATCATTTTTAACAATACCTGATACCTTATAGGCACAGGCGATACATCTTAAAGCCTTATAGGACATAGAATCTACAGCCCTTAATAGTGAGTTTTTATAAATGGGAAGCATGGGTTCTATACTCCCATTGAGGTATATATAATTACATTTTTCTATAACTCTTTCTGGAGCACCCTTTACATAACAAACTTCCCTATCCTCTTCTTTCACAATGACGGACATAATTTTTCTTGTAGAGTTAAATGGTATCTCATAAACACGTTTAGCTCTGCTTAAAAATTCTTTTACTTCCGCGGAGCCTTTAAAAAATCCTTTGATTAACGCAGTTTCCGTAGGATCACCAAAGAGGCTTTTTTCGAAAGTTTTCCCATTGAAATCATAATTACAGTCATTACAGTATGTATAGGCTTTTTTCATAATTAGATTTAATGGGATTTTGTCTTTATCAACATCATAAACATGTCCATTAAAATACATTGCCTTCACCGTCATATTATTTTCAGTTAAAGTTCCTGTTTTGTCTGTACATATTACAGAAGTACAACCCAGGGTTTCCACTGCTGGTAATTTTCTAACTAGAGCCTTCCTTTTAAGCATTCTAGATACCCCAAGGGCCAAAGCCACCGTAACAATAGCTGTGAGCCCCTCCGGTATTGCAGCTACTGCGAGACTTACCCCTAGTAAAAACATTGCATACTTATCTTGTCCACGCCAAATGCCCATGAGAGTTACAACTACGCAAATTATTATACAAAGTGCAACTAATATTTTCCCAAGATGTGCCAATCTTTCTTTAAGTGGAGACCTCTCACTTTCAATACTATGAAGCATATCCGCAATTTTCCCCATTTCTGTTGTCATTCCCGTTTCTACAACCTTTGCTTTAGCTTTTCCTGTAAGAAGTATGGTTCCCATATAAATATTACTATCATTAGAATCCACACTTTTATTTACTCCCGCTGACTCTCCAGTGAGAAGTGATTCATCTAACATTGCGTTATTATCCTGGACCAAAATACAATCCGCCGGAACTCTATCTCCACTTTCTAAAATCACTAAATCACCTGGCACTAAAAATATTGCATTTATTACTGTTATACTTCCATTTCTAACCACTTTAGCAGTCGGAGCCGCCAGCTGACTTAGTGCCTCCAGTGAACGCTCAGTTTTATATTCTTGAATAAATCCCAGTATTCCATTCATTATAACTATAATAAAAATAGTTATTGCATCTGCCTTCTCCCCCATAAGCCCAGAAATAACGGTTGCTGCTATTAATACCCATGTAATAAAATCATTAAATTGTGAAAAGAATATTTGAGCGGCAGATACCTTTTTCTTACTCTCTAATTTGTTATATCCATATTCTTTAAGTCTGTTTTCAGCCTCTTCGCAGGTAAGGCCCCTTAAAGTGGTTTTGCTGTCATAAACAGAGCTCCTCAGCTTATTTTTCTCCCTATCCTTTGACAGTTGTTCGTTAATCATATGCATGCCCCCTTCTCTACCTTAAATAAAACTCTTATTTTATACTCTAAGAATTACTATGTTTTCATTATCTTCTAATATATGTGTTAATCTACTTACATATGAAAAAAATATGGTACATTATTTTAGTTATGATTGTTTTTTCTTTACAATATGGGAATTTAAAGATAAAATAGTAAGGACAATGATTATTAATTAAACCATAAGAAAGATAACAAGGAGGTTCATACGTGAAAAACATTATTTATGTTACTGGTCATAAAAATCCAGATACTGATTCTATTTGCTCTGCTATTGCATATGCAGAGTTTAAAAATAAAACAGGAAAAATTCCTGCAGTTGCCATAAGACTCGGTGCTACAAATCTGGAAACACAATTTATCCTTAAATACTTTAACGTAGCGGAACCTGAGCTTATAACTACCGTTAAAACACAAATTTCCGACTTAGATATAGACATTATAGCCCCTATTTCACCAGAAATTTCTTTAAAAATGGCCTGGTCCATTATGAAAAAAAATAATATTAAAACTCTACCTGTTATAGACGAAAATGATAGGCTAGCTGGTGTGGCTTCAGTTTCAAATCTTGCAGCAAGCTATTTAGATATATGGGACAATTCTATTCTTGCCAAAAGTAATACCACACTTGAAAATATTTTAGATACTCTATCAGCTAAATGCATATTTAGCCCAGAACAGGAATTTAAAATAACCGGTAAAATTATTGTAGCTGCTATGAATCCAGAAAGCACGAAAACTGTAATTGAGGTTGGTGATGTTGCCATATGTGGCGATAGAGAAGATTCACAGAGCTTAATAATTAGTTCTAAAGCTTGCCTTTTAATTATTACAGGAAACCATCCTCCAACAGATAAAGTTATAGAACTTGCAAAAGATACTGGTTGTACAATTATATTGACCCCTTATGATACTTTTACGGCTTCTAGATTAATAACTCAAAGTATCCCTATAAGTTATGTTATGACAAAAAAAGATGTATTGAGCTTTAATACAGATGATTTTATTGAGGACATAAAATATATTATGCTTGAAACTAGGTACAGGAGTTATCCAGTAATTGATGAAACTAATAAAGTTATTGGTAGTGTATCTAGATTCCATCTAATATCACAAAACAAGAAAAAGGTAATCCTTATGGATCATAATGAAAGAACTCAATCTGTAAACGGGCTTGAGGATGCTGAGGTACTAGAAATAATAGACCATCATAGAATTGCAGATGTTCAAACCGGCTTTCCTATATACTTTAGAAACGAGCCTGTAGGAAGTACTTCAACTATAGTAGCCTCCATATTCTTTGAAAATGGAATTAGGCCTTCAAAAAGTGCTGCTGGCCTTCTATGTGCAGCAATAATTTCAGATACCTTACTTTTAAAATCTCCTACCTCTACTATAGTAGATGAAATTGTATTAAAAAGATTAGCTCAAATAGCTAATTTAAACATAGAAGATTTTGCTAAAGAAATGTTTAAAGCTGGTACTTCCCTTGAGGGCAAAACTGCCCAAGAAATTTTTTACCAAGACTTTAAGACCTTTTCCCTTAATAATTATAAAGTGGGAGTATCACAAATTGGTACAATGTATATTGATGGCTTTGACCCATTAAAAGAGGACATAATAAGTCTAATGAACAAAAAAGCAAAGGAAAGTAGTTATGACATTATTTTGCTAATGTTAACCGACATATTAAATGGTGGTTCTGTATTAATAGCTGCAGGACAACATAAAGATGTTGTTTCCAAAGCTTTTAATATTACTCTTACTGATAATGGTGTATATATACCTGGTATCGTATCAAGAAAAAAACAAGTTATACCACCTATTGCTGCTGCCATTAATCAAATAAAATAATTTTAAAAAGTATATATTACTCGTAGTGCATTCACCTTCGCTAAGAACTACTAATTTTATTTTTAATTAATTTGCTAAAAAATATAAACTCGCTTTCGCTCAAACATATATTTTTCTGGGCGCATATTAATTAAAAATAAAATTGTAGTTCTAGAGCTCGCTTCAATGCATTATACGTAATATATACTTTTTTTTGCGGCTAAAAACATTTGATAGAAATATTGAATTTCATCTATAAAAAGTTATCCACATTATTTTCCGCAAGCTGTTTCCTATATAATGAAAAAAAAGCAAAGCATTCCTTTTGAAATGCTTTGTTTTTTCTTTAAAACTACAATAGTCGCATAAGAAGAATTGCAATAAAAAGTATAAAACATATAAAATAACTTATGCTTAAATAGTCCTTTATGCAAGCATCATCAATCTTATTATTATATTCACCATAACTTTTTAGATAATGCATATTGTTTCCATTGTAATGGAAGTAAAAATTAACCGATTCTATATAGGCAGCTAAAATATCAACGTTTAGAAGAGGTGTTTTTAACAGATTGCTAAGGTAATCACCTTTAAAATTTATCTTGAAATTTTTATTCTTGAAAGCATAAATTGCGTATAAAAATAATTCTCCTATCAATGATGGAACTATACAAAATATAGCTATAAGTGTACCTATTATGTTCAGATCCTCATTAAGGCTTAAGTTATAAAGCAATGTAAATATAATAGCAGCCGCATTTCCTAGTATCATAATATAAAATAGTGGAGCAATAAATCCACATATAAGCGCTCTGGATATAGTGGAAATTGTGTCATAAAAATATTTTTTTTCAGTATGATTTAAATTTTTTCTTTCTGTATTACTTATATCTATTACAATGAAAGCCGCTATGGCATTGTACACTTCATTGCTTTTTACGATAAAATGATTAGACATAAAAGAAAGCCCAATATATATAAGAATTACAACAGAAAAATATAAAAATTGTAGTATATAAACGTTTTTGATTTTTTTATTTAATTTTAAATTAACAAAATTCAATACCCTTTGCCTATCTAATTTCCAAAGTAATATACTAAATAAACATCCAAACACATACCCTATCCCTATTTTCATCCTTTTGTGGCAAGGATACTTCCACTTCTATAAGTGGGGGAGGAATTGCCACTTTTCGTTAGACAACACTCTCTTGCCACTTTCACACCTCGCTTTCTTATTATAATTATTTTACTGATATATATTGCTATTGTTTCACTAATATTATATAATTATATTTATTAGTGAATGGAGTTGATATTATAGATATTACTATAACATCTAAAATTCAAATATATCCAACAAATGAACAGATAGAAATTTTAAATTCTACCATGTTTCAAATAAAAAAAGCATTAAATTACATTTCTAAATATGCCTTTGGTAATAACTGTCTTAATCAAAGTAAAATTAATACTGATACTTATTATTATCTAAGAGAAACATATGGTTTAAAATCTCAAATGTCTCAAAGTTGTATGAAAACTGTTATTGCTAAATACAAAACCAATAAATCCAATAGACATGATTTTAATTTAGTACAGTTTAAAAAATTAGAATATGACCTTGTTTGGAATAGAGATTATTCTTTAAATAAAGACTTATTCTCTATTAACAGCCTTGAAGGTAGACTTAAAATATCTTACCAAACTAAAAGTATGGAAAAGTATTTTGATGGTTCTTATAGTTTTGGTACTGCTAAATTGATATATAAATTTAATAAATATTTCTTGCATATTCCAATGACTAAAGATTACATTCAAACCACTCCTTTTGAAGTTAATAAAATTGTAGGTATCGACCTCGGTATAAACTTTTTAGCAACTACTTATGATAGTTATGGTAAAACTGTATTTTACAATGGTAGACACATAAAAGCTAAAAGAGGTCATTACAAAATTTTAAGAAAACAACTACAAGAATGTGGTAGTAAATCTGCAAAACGTAGAATTAAATCTACTGGTTCAAGAGAAAACCGTTGGATGAGTGACATAAATCACTCTATCACTAAGGCACTCGTTGACAAGTACGGAGCAAATACATTGTTTGTACTTGAAGATTTAACTAACGTTAGAACTGCTACCGAAAAAGTAAATATTAATAACAGGTATGTTTCTGTATCTTGGACCTTCTATCATTTTAGACAATTACTTGAATATAAAGCTAAAATTAACAACTCACTAGTTATAGTAGTTAATCCCGCATATACAAGCCAAACTTGTCCTAAATGTGGGCATATAGAGAAAGCTAATAGAGATAAAAAGAACCATATCTTTAAGTGTAAAAATTGCAACTATCAATCTAATGATGATAGAATCGGTGCAATAAATCTTTGGAATAAAGGTATAGAATATATTGAATCCCAAAGAGTATAGTGAGTAAACTTGCTATATTACGGTGGTGTCAATCACCGTATCGTAACCTACGTTTGAGATGGGAGAATTAATGCTAGTCGTTAGTACCATGTGTAGTAGAGTTACAAGCCCCCACCTCTTAGGTGGTGGGTAATTGACCCCCTCCTAGTTCATATTATTACGCACTTTAATAATAATATATGAGAAGTACTCTCTAATTAAAACTGTTTTTCAATTTTAATTTAAACACAATAAAAAAAAGAGTATATATTACTACTAATGCATTCATTTCGCTAAGAACTGCTAATTTTATTTTAAATTATGCTGCTAAAAAACATAAACTCGCTTTGCTCAAACATATGTTTTTCTTAACGCAGCACAATTTAAAATAAAATAAGAAGTTCTAAAGCTTATTCAAATGCATTATACGTAATATATACTCTTTTTACGCGTATAAAAGAATCAGTAGTGCCATCCCCACGTGGCAAGTGTAATTTCAATATCTTTCCTGAAAATCTATTTATTTGCGCAAATTATTAGCCATTTGCCACATTTCATCAGCAGTTTTAAGAGTAGATGAACTAAGTTGAAAAGCTCTTTGGGTTATAATCATATCTGTCATTTCTGAGGCAATATCAACATTGGATTGTTCTAAAAATCCCTGTTTAATAGAATAATCAGTGCTATCTATAACCTGAACACCAGGTTTTGGCATGTACAAACTGTCGCCAACAGAAATCATTGAATTATCACCTATAACATTTGCAATTTTAACTTTTCCCACCTGCTGTTCTACATTATTTTGTTTAAAAGTTACTATGCCACTTTCATCTATAGTGAAATTATTTCTATTAAATTTATAACTCCCATTTACTGTATTAATATTCTTTCCTTGATTATCAACTATAGATAACCTATTTCCCTTTTGGTCAACTATAGTGCCACTTGAATCTGTGAGAAAATTACCAGCTCTTGTATAAGCCTTGCTATTATCTGGCTGAGTAACCTCAAAATAGCCTGTACCATCTATAGCTAAATCTGTTAAAAGGTTTGTAGATACAAGGTCGCCTTGCATATTGTCTCTTGTCCATTCTCCAACCCTTACTCCAGTACCATTTTGTAGTACTGCTTTACCAGTAATACCTTCAGATACTGGATATCCCTTTCTATCAAGTGACTCATAAAGTAAATCTTTGAAATTCGTACTAACTTTTTTATACCCATTGGTATTTACATTTGCTATATTATTGGATATAGCATCTAATTTTTCTTGCTGCGCCATCATAGAGCTTTTACTATTCCATATAAGTCTTAACATTCTAGCTACCCCTCCCTCATTACAACTATCTTACTGTACCAACTTCATTAACAGCTTTTCCTAAGGTTTCATCCATGGCCTGTAGTACCTTTTGATTACTTTCAAAATTCCTCATAATTGTCATCATCTCTACCATTTCATTTGCAACATTAACATTAGACTTTTCTAGTGTGTTTTGTTTAACAGTAATATTCTGATTTTGGATTGGATTTGCTGCTTCAAACAAATTGTCTCCAACCTTTTTAAGTGTCTTGTAATCTGCAAAGTCCACGGTATTAAATTTATGTGTATTATCACCATTAACTGAGATATTTCCACTTTTATCAACTTGAAGTTTACCATCACCTACAAAAAGAGGTTCAATGGCATTTGTTCCCTTATTTTTACATAACACCTTATCTCCGCTGTCTGTTACTAAATAACCCTGTCCGTCAACATGATAGTTACCACTTCTGGTATAATAATTTTTATTATCAATACCATTATCCCTTTGCACTGTAAAAAATCCCTTTCCTTCAATTGCAAAATCTGTGGCTTTATCCGTAGTTTGAAGAACTCCCTCAGAAAAGTATGTGTTTAAATCATCAATTTGACTTCCCATACTCAAGGAACCAATAACATTTTTAGTATTTACTCCATTTACCATTTTGTCGTAGTTTTGTATCAAAACATCATCAAATTTTTTAATAGAAAGACTATCACTTTTAAATCCAATAGTACTAGCATTTGCTAAATTATTGCTGACCATGCTTTGTTTAGCTTCACCAGTTATGAGTCCTGTAACTGCTGTGTAAAGACCTCTAATCATTTTCCCACTTCCTTATTATTAATAATTGGCATTTCATCAGGGTAACGCATACCATATCCTCTAGCCTTTATTTCAACCTTGCCTTTACTCATTTCATAATTAATCTTGGTACCAGTTAATAGAATACAAGATAAAATTAGGCCTATCCCTATTCCAATCAAAAGTTTTCTATCACTTAGAAAGTCTATTAAATTTTTTATCTTATGTATAAGTCCTTTATTAATAGTACCTCCCCCTTACCTAAATGCATTATTTTTGATATTTCATCTACTGATGACCCCTCACTAAATAATCTTTTTATTTCATCAACCTTTTCACTATTGTTTTTATTATTATCGGTGGTGGTGTTGTTGTCGTATACTTCCTCTATAATAAATTGTTCTTTATTTTCATCATGAAATTTGTCGCTATCTTCTATATCGTTTGCTTTCTGTAAATATGAAGTGATTTTTTTAATTTCCCCACCCTTTAGGGCATCATTCACTTTATTTAAACTATTATTTTTATTTATAATTTCTTTAATCTCAACTAATTCACTTTGAAGCTCTAAAATACTTTCAGAAAACTCTCTTTTGAGTTCTCCTATTTTTATGTCATACTCCGTAGTATCTTCTAAGGCATCTCCCAGCACTCCCTTAAAGGACTTGCTCTGCTTTTTTATAGATAAGACATTTAAAATTATAAGAATTAATCCAACAAAAATTAATAACCCAGTCATATAACCCACTCCAAATTTTATATTTCATATTTCATATTTCAATTTTACTAGGGCTTTTCTTAGATTTACAAGTGCTCGGCTATGAAGCTGACAAACCCTGGATTCAGATACATTCAAAATACTTCCTATTTCCTTTAATGTAAGACCTTCATAATAATATAGTGTTAAAACCATTTTATCCTTATCCTTGAGATTCTCAAGTCCTAGTGATAAATATTCAATTTGTTCTTTTTCTTCCAATGCTTTTTCGGGGCTTGGACTCTTATCATCTTTAATGGTACCACTAAGTGGCATTTCATCTTCTTCAGAAAATATTAAATCTTCCATGGAAACTACAGATATGTAATTTATATTGTTCTCAATGTCAGCTACCTCATTAATAGTAATACCTAATTCCTTTGCAATCTCATGGTTTGTAGGCTCTCTATAGAGAAGTTTCTGTAACCTTTCAATAGCTGCATTGTAACTATTAAGCTTGTCCATAGCACCTTTAGAGATGGGACTGTTCTTACGAAGCTCATCAATCATGGCCCCTTTTATTCTTATAGACGCATAACTTGAAAACTTCATACCTTTTGTTTCATCAAATTTTCCTAGTGCATCCATAAGGCCTAGCATGCCATAACTAATCAAATCTTCATATTGAACATATTTTGTTTTTCCAATTATTACTCTAGATGCAATATATTTGACTAAGGGTATATTGCTTTTAACAATTTGCTCTCTCACATCAACCACACTGGCTATGGACATATAACCGCCTCCCTAAATTTTTTTCATCTGTTCTCTCATAAGTTGAAATGTATATTTAATAATTCTTTCTCTTGTTGGGCTATCTACGAATTCAAAGCTAAGTCCGCAAACAAATCTACCTTCGTCATCCTTTTGAATTCTCTTAGCTTGTCCCACTATAATTATATCTTCCTCATTAACCACTAAATCCAGCAAAATAAAATCATTCATTTTAATTTCTTCTGAAACTCTGACCTTCATTCCACCACCACTTAAATCAACTAATACTGCCCTTAAAAATTCACTCTTTTCTATAGTCTTTGGATTAATATTTGGTTGATTCTTAAGATTCTTATATTTAGTAGCTTTTAAAAGTGGTACTCTAACATATTTTCTTCTCTGAATCTTTATTATTTCCTTGGGTTTTGAGATAAGTAAGATAGGTATATTTTCAAATTTACGTCCTATAACTGAAGACTTAAATTTATAAAGATTTTCTTCTTCATAATAAATTATATCCATAATTGTTCCCTTTGATAATGGAACATACTGGCCTGCATTAATTGGTATACTAATTGCTATATATTCCTCTGTTAAATCCTGAATGTTTGTATTATAATATTTTTCATCAACTAATATTTCCAATTTTTTATTTATGGCAAAATCGACTTTGACCATTACCCCAACCCCTTATGAAAAAATACTAAATATTTTCTTAAATAATCCTTCTATTCCCATCCCACTCTTTTTATCATTCATGCCCTCAATTTTTCTTGCAATACTTATAATATCTTGGGCTGCCTCTGAACTTGGATAACTTATAATTACTGGCTTCTGAGCTCTTACTGCATAGGATAATTTTTTATCTTCACCAATATTGCCTAAGTATTCTAGTTCCATCCCAAGAAATTTAATATTAGCATTATTAAATTTTTTAAAGGTCATATTAGCTTCATTATTATCTAATGACCTATTTACTATTACCTTTGCAGAATTTTTTATATTAAAATGTTTAACAGCCTTAAGCAGACTATAGGCATCCGTTAGTGAAGTTGGTTCTGGTGTTGTTACTATTATTAGATCTTCACAACAAGCAATAAATCCCAAAACACTTTTATTTACACCAGCCCCAGTATCCATTATTATGTAATCTAGCCCTGTTAATGCCGTAAGCTTATTTAAAAAATTATCTCTTTGAGTTTGAGTTAAATCTTCAACTTTTGTAAGGGCTGAGCCACCTGGAAGAAGTTTCACTCCAAAAGGTCCATTTATTACAACTTCTTCAATCTCTTTTCCATTACTTATAACATCAAATACACTATACCTGGAAGAGCAGCCCATTATAATATCATCATTTCCCATTCCTATATCCGCATCAAAAATCATAACTTTTCTACCCATCTTTTGAAGTGCTATAGATAAATTTACCACTATATTACTTTTTCCAACTCCACCTTTACCAGATGTAACCGTTATAATCCTAGGTATGCTCTGTACTTCATTATCAACACTTTTCAGGGCCATCTGCCTTAGCCTTTGCGCTTGATCTAGCATATGGTATCCTCTCCTAATATAAGGCTAACAAGTTGATCCTTAGATAACTCTTTAAGATCATCAGGTACATTTTGGCCAGTTGTTACAAAACTTAGGGGTATCTTAGCAGTTTCTAATATATTAAGAATAGACCCATAAGTGGAAGTTTCGTCTAATTTAGTTACTATTATACTATTATAATGCAAAATCTGATATCCTTCAATAATAGATTTAATATCTTTATTCTTTGTTGTAGAACTTAGTACTAAATTGATGTTTTTTGTATCTGCCTTTTCCACAAAGGTTCGGAGTTCTGAGATTTGCATTTTATTTTTACTACTTCTTCCCGTGGTATCAATAAGTACCACCTCACACTCACTCATGCATTGTATAGCCTCATCCATATCCTTCATATTGTATACTACTTTAAAAGGTATGTTCATAATATCTGCGTAAGTTTTAAGCTGCTCAACTGCTCCAATTCTATAAGTATCTACTGTAATTAAGCCTACACTTTTTCTTTCGATTAGAGCGAGCCTTCCTGCAAGTTTTGCTATGGTAGTAGTTTTTCCTACACCCGTTGGACCCACTAAAACTATTCTCCCTTTCAAATTGGGAATAGTCACAGGCATCATTTCATTCAATACAATTTTCAATTTCTCATATTCTGAGGCATCAATTTCATTAACATCTCTATCCTTATCTTGCTCTTCAGTAGCTTGGACTTCATTATTTCCCAGGGAGTAATTTTTCATTTTCACCATTATATTATGAATATTTTCACTATCAACATCATTGTCTTCTAATAATTTTTCTATATTACTTTTACTATTATTATCATTATTACTATTATTGCCACCCCTATTGTGAGTGGAGAGTTCATTTATCATGATTTTCATTTCTTTCATTTCAGTTATTAAATCTACTGGGTAATTATTATTGTCACTGCTCGTATACGCCTTCTCACTATGTACTACCTTATTTTGCTTTTGAGAATCCTGCAGGCTATGTACTTCCTTTTCTTGCTTTTGAGATTCCCTAGGGTAAGGTTTAATTGCGTCTTGCTGCTGCACAACTTTTGTAAGAGCCTCTATGCTTTCTTTGATATTATCATCTTGTGGATTTATTTCATTTTCAACTGCAGCAGTGACTTCAATAATTTTGTTTGAAAATAAACCTTTTATTCCTGGTTTTCTTATTTTTCTCTGACTTATAATTACAGCTTCTAAGCCTAATTCATATCTTATCCTCGTCATGGCTTCGTTCATGCTACTCACAACATATCGTTTTATAATCATTATAGAGTCACAACTCCTTCAGTTTTGATCTCAACTTCATTTGGTATCTCATTTAGAGAAAGCACAGAAATACTTGGAAATACCATTTCAATAAGTCTTCTAAAGGCTGGCCTTATCTTAGGCGATACTAGTATTACTGGTTGATTATTGTGAAAATAAATTGTATTGATATTTTCCTTAATAGAATTTAGTATTTTACCTGTGGTCTCAGGATCTACTGCTGGAAAAGAGCCCTGAATTGATTTTTGAATATTACTTGCCACAATATTTTCAACTTCAGGTGCGAGAGTTATAATTGTTATACTTCCATTGTCATCAATTAGCCCATTACAAATACTTCTTCCAAGTGAAAAACGTACATACTCTGTTAGTACTTCTATATCCTTGGTTATTCTAGAATTATCAGCTAAGGACTCTAGGATTGTAACCATATCTTTTATAGCTACTTTTTCCTTTAACAAACTTTGAAGCACCTTTTGCACTTCACCAATAGTCATAAGATCTGGTATTAATTCTTCAACTACAGTATTATATTTTTCTTTAACAGAATCAATTAATAATTTTGTTTCCTGCCTACCTAGAAGTTCGAAGGCATGGGTTTTAATGGTTTCTGTTAAGTGGGTTACCATTACAGTCGTTGGATCTACTACAGTAAGCCCCTTTATTTCTGCATCTTCTCTTTGATCATTATTTATCCAAACTGCAGGCAGTCCAAAGGTTGGTTCAATAGTATTAATACCCTGTATATTAACGTCTTCAGAACTTGGGTCAATACAAAGTAGCATGCTTGGCATTAAACTACCTTTAATTATTACAGTACCCCTTATCTTAACTACGTATTCATTTGTTTTAAGTTGCAAATTATCTTTAATTCTAATAGGTTGAACAACAATTCCCATTTCTAATGCACATTGCCTTCTTACTGAGGCAATTCTTTGAAGTAGATCTCCTCCAGTAGCTTCGTCTGCCAGTGGTATTAGTCCATATCCTATCTCTATTTCCATAGGCTCCACAGAGATCAAATTCATAACATTTTCCGGTTCGCGACTTTCAGTATCAATATTTTCCTGTTCTTCATTTTCTATTTTTATAATCTTTTGGTCTTTTTCGTCCTTATGTAAAAAATATGCACTGGTTGCCGTACCAACAGCAAGAATTATGAAAACAAATGTAGGCATACCTGGTATTGCAGCTAAAACAAGTAGCACCACTGAAGTTATGGCAATAACCTTTGGAAATGCAAAAAGCTGTGATGTTACTTGAGTTCCTAAATTTGTTGTACTACCGGATCTAGTAACTAGAATACCAGAAGCAACTGATATTAAAAGTGCTGGAATTTGGCTTACAAGACCATCCCCTACGGTAAGGCGCACATACGTGGTTGCAGCTGTTGCGATTGGCATACCAAGCATTACTACACCTATAACTATTCCACCAAAAATATTAATTATTGTAATAATTATACCAGCTATTGCATCTCCCTTTACAAATTTGGAAGCTCCGTCCATAGCCCCGAAAAAGCTGGCTTCATCCTGAAGCTTTGTTCTTCGCTCTCTTGCTTGTTCTTCATTTATAACCCCAGCATTCAAATCAGCATCAATGCTCATCTGCTTGCCGGGCATAGCATCCAGTGTAAATCTAGCAGAAACTTCAGAAACTCTACCAGCACCGGCTGTAATAACTATAAACTGTATAACTATTATTATTAAGAAAATAATTATTCCAACAACATAATTACCTCCAACAACAAACTCACCAAAAGCCTCAATTATGTCACCTGCATAAGCTTCTGTTAGTACTAGCCTGGTAGATGAAATATTAAGTGCTAATCTTAAAAGAGTTGTAATCAGCAATAATGTTGGAAAAACTGAAAATTGCAAAACTTCTGTTGTAAACATGGTTAGTAGTAAAATTATAACTGCTAGTGTAATATTAACAGCAATTATTACATCAAGAAGCTTTGGTGGTAATGGAATAATAATCATTAAAACTATTCCTATTACACCAAATGCAACCAAAACATCTAGATTATTCTTAATTTTAAATCCTGTTTTTTCAGCCACAATTACCCTCCATTACTTTCATTTCTTTAATTTATATACCAATGCCAATATCTCTGCCACCGCTTGATACATATCAGCTGGGATTTCAGAGCCTACATCTAACTCCTTATATATTAACCTAGCTAGCGGTTTATTTTCAATTATTGGAATATCATTTTCACTTGCAATCTCTTTTATTTTTATAGCCACATTATCTGCACCTTTTGCTACAACTATAGGTGCACCATCCCCTCCCTGCTCATATTTAATAGCAATAGCTAGATGAGTTGGATTAGTGATGACCACAGTGGCATCAGGTACCGCTTGCATCATTCTACTTGATGCCATTTCTCTTTGCTTTTGCCTAATTTTCGACTTAATCTGAGGGTCTCCCTCTTGTTGTTTATATTCTTCTTTAATTTCCTGCATACTCATTTTTAACTCTTTGTTATGTTTGTATTTTTGATAAGCAAAATCAATTACTGATATTATCAGCATAATCATGCTTATTTTTAAAAATATATCTATTACCAGCTCCCCAAAAACACCTAAAATAGCTTCTATTTTAAGACTTCCATAATTCATTATTTGCATATAATTATTATTAATAAAATTATAAGCTACAATTCCGATTGTGGTTACTATAGCTAAGTTCTTCAATAAATCCACCACGGACCTCATAGAAAAAATTTTCTTAAAGCCACTTATAATACTTAATTTTTTAAGATCAGGTTTAAGTGGTTCACCTGTTAATATAAAACCAGATTGCATTAAGCTAGCAACAACACCCATTATCATTATGGGCACCATAATTGGTAAAACAAGAAGTCCAAATTTCACTGTAGATAAAAGGAGCAGACTTCTAAACGTATATTCATTTACACTGAGAGTTAAATAGTTGTTTAAAAAAACACTTAATGTGCCTTTTAAAGTGTCTAACAAATATGAACCCAAGGTAATAAGCAAAAATGTTGTGGTTAAAAGTGTGATAGTAGAAGATAATTCTTTACTTTTTGCTACTTGACCCTTTTTCTTTGCATCACTTTTCTTTTTTGGAGTAGCATCTTCAGTTTTTTCACCACTATCCGATGATATAATAATGAGTAATGGTATCACCTTATAAAAAGCTTTGATTATATCTGGAATAGTATAAAAAGAATTCACTATTAACTTTAAAGCAGCTGGAAGCACTAGTGCAAAGCAACTGAGTCCCACTAGTATTTTTATTGGCATACCTAAAATCATAACATTTAATTGTGGTACTGTTCTTGATATTAAACCAAGACACAAATCTGTTATGATAATTATTAAAATAATAGGTATTGCTATTTTTAATGCCAGTGTGAAAAATTGAATAAATATTTTCACCATCATCATAGATGTTGCTTGTGATAGTATAAACTTACCAAGCTTTACAGAGTTGAAAGAATCAATGACAGCCCTAATTAACATATGATGGCCATCTACAACAAAAAACATTACCATACTTACCCAGTAAAGTAATCTTCCAAGCAGTGTAACATTCTCATTAGATACGGGATCAAAGAGGCTCATCATGGAAAACCCAACTTGGAAATCCATAAGCTGCCCAGCCATCTGTGCTGAGAAAAAACAAAATTTTGTAATGTACCCTAAGGCTAGTCCAGTGATAACCTCATCTAAACAAAACTTAATAAGAGCTGCGTTACTAGTAATTGCGCTTACACTTTCATAATTAACACCTGGCAGAATTAAAAAAGTAAAAACAACACAAAATCCAACCTTTGCTGTGGGAGGAGTCCCCTTAGGAAAGAAAATTGGCACACTCATAAATAATGCTGATATTCTCAGCAGCACCATTATAAAGCCTAAATAATAAGCTGTATTAATCAAATTAACTCCACCTAACCTCCCATATTGGCAATAAGTTCAAAAATTCTAGTTGTAAAATCAACTAAAATGTGAAGCATCCAGCTTCCCATTAGTAAGCCCATTAGTGCTGCTGCAAGTAACTTTGGAACAAATGTTAATGTTTGCTCCTGTATTTGAGTAGTAGCTTGAAATATACTTATTAGTAGCCCTACCACTGTAGCTGTAAGTAGTATGGGAGCCGATACCATTATTGCCGTTTGAATAGCATCTTTTATTACAGATAATACAATATCTTCGGTCATTTAATTCACCTCAACTAAAACTCATAATAAGTGACTTTACCAATAGATTCCAACCATCCACCATAATAAATAACAATAATTTAAATGGCAGTGAAATCATAACTGGTGGCAGCATCATCATTCCCATAGCCATAAGAATACTACCCGTAACAATATCTATTATAATAAAAGGTATAAATAATAAAAATCCCATTTCAAAAGCTCTCCTTAATTCACTTATCATAAAAGAAGGAACCACTGCATATAAAGGTACTTTATCATAGGAAAGTTTAGGCTTTCCATTAGTCATTACTACCTTACCTTTTGCATCAACTTCATTTTTAACTGTATCTTCTAATTTGCCCACTTCTAAAAAAAGTTTTAGGTCCTTAGCTCTGGTCTGTTTTAACATAAAATCCCTCAGGGGCTTAGAACCTTTATCAAAGGCTACGGATTGAGTTATTGTACTATTCAAGTATGGAGTTATGGCATCATTATTTATTTTCGTAAATGTTGGGGCCATGGTAAAAAAAGTTAAAAATAGTGCAAGTCCAAGTAAAACCTCTTTAGGTATTGCTTGTTGAACACCAATTGCGCTTTTGAATAGTGATAGAACTATAATTATTCTTACAAAACTTGTAGTCATTATAATAAATGAAGGAAGTAATGTAAGTATAGTAAGCACAACAAGCAACTTAATATTATCCACATAATCAGCAGGAGTAGTTGCTTTATCAATTGAAAGATTAATTTTAGGTATTGGTAGTGTTTGCGGAACCGCATTTACAACTTTTATAGATACAATTCCCATTACCAACATAATCAAAGCAAAAATAAGCAAATTTTTATTCTTTCTTTTCATCTTTAGCACCCTTTTTCATAATGCGTTTTTTGAATGTATCCGCAAGTTCACTGTTAATAATATGTTTTTTGAATAGCTCTTTCATATCTTCATATTGCGGTATCTCCTTAATACTTTCAATACTGCTAATTTCTTCTTTAGGTAATTCAAATAAAATATTAATTCCCTTTAAACTGGAAGAAATGGCATACGCTTTTTCACCGATTTTTACAACTATAATACTATTTTCTTTAGATAGCGCTATCCTATCTAGAACTTTCATATATCTGCCATTTTGTAATTTTTGAAGCTTATTTCCACCATACTTTAAGGATAAATATAATAAAAGTAATATAAATGGTAAAAATATTATAATTTTAAAAAGTAGTGTCCAGAAATCTAAGTCCATTACATTACCACCTACTGTACTAATATTTCATTAAAATATATGTGAGATATTTTGCCTTTTGTTAAAGTTGGATTAACTTTAGAAATTAACTCATTCTTTATAACATCAATGCCTGTTCCACTAAAATCTGTAGTTTTTTTTGCTCTAAGAGTTGCAATGACTGCATCTCTAATAATTGGCTTTTTTGTATCCAATTCTGCAGTTAAATCTGCATTCTCCTCATATCCTATAAAAACAGTAACCTTTAAATAACGCCTTCCATCTTCATCTGTTAGATTTACTAAGAATTCATCTAAAGAATAAGTTACCTCATTACTTTCCACAGCTTTGGTCGAAGTAGCCGTTGTACCCGCAGCCTTTTTCCCAAAGAAATACATACCACCAAAGGCTGCACCGCCAACTACAATTAATACTAATAGAAGTATAATGACTATTTTAGAACCTTTTCCACCTTTTGTTTTCTCACTCATTTTTTAACAGCCTCCTTATCACTTGCAACGATTAAAATATTTACTCTCCTATTTAATGCTCTGTTAGTTTCGTTATTGTTAGGTGCAATAGGTTGGTATTCACCGCAAGCCACTGATGTAAATCGTCTTGGAAGCTTCTGCCCCTTAATATTTACAAAATATTCAAGTACTTTTAAAGCTCTAGCAGAAGATAATTGCCAATTATTTGTGTATTCAAAATTATTAATGGGCATATTATCTGTATGTCCCTCTATTACAACTTCATTAGGCAGAGTAGCTACTAGGGCATTTATTGAATCTAACACTGGTTTACTCTTATTTATAATTTCTGCTTTTCCACTTTGGAATAGAATATTTGCTTTGAGTTGAATGATAACTCCCCTACTATCAGATTTTATCACTACTGTGTTTTCTAGTTTTTTCGTTTTTATGAAACTTTGGACCTTTTGGTACACATCCTCAGAACTATTACTAGGTGTTGTAGTTGGTACAGGTTCTCCAACTAATGGAACTTCTCCACTTTTTACGTTAAAATCTAAAATACTAGTTCCAGTTTCGCCTGTGAGTACTGATTGAAGAGAAGATGCAATTTGTTTAAACTTTGCTGCATCAACTGTGGAAAAAGAATATAATAAAACAAAAAAAGTAAGAAGAAGTGTCATTGTATCGCAAAACGTAGCCATCCAGGCATCTGTTCGCATTTCTTCTCCACCATTTTTTTTCCTAGACATTATCTGTCACCCCAGCTTTTTCAGCTTCATCTGCAAGATATTTAGCTCTGTCCACAGGTGATAAATAAGAGGTCAATTTTTCTTCAACAATTCTTGGATTTACTCCAGATTGAATTGCAAGGATTCCTTCTAGCATCATTTCACGATTATTTGTCTCAATACTAGATTTATAATTTAAATTCTGTGCCATAGGCACTAATATTAAGTTTGCTAGTAAAGCTCCATAAAAGGTAGTTATTAATGCTTTTCCCATACCAGAAGCTAGTGCCGAAGAGTCACTTAAATTTGCTAGCATTTGTATAAGTCCTATCAATGTACCAAGCATACCAAAGGCTGGTGCATAAGCTGCCCAAGCTTTTAACATGTTTGCTCCATCATTATGACGTCTTTCCATCTCTCCTATTTCAAGTTCCATAATTTCCTTTATTGTTTCGGGCTCTAAGCCATCTACAACCATTTGAAGTCCTTTTTTAAGAAATTCATTTGTGAGTTGTGCCATCTCATCCTCAAGAGATAAAAGGCCCTCTCTTCTTGCTTTTTTAGACAGTGCTGTAAAACTATTAATAATCTCTGAACTAGAAGATGTACTTTCTTTAAAAGATTGTACAATAACCTTAAGCACTTTTTTCATAGCCGCAACAGGGTAAGCTATAAGTAGTGCAGCAAAGGAACCCCCTACTGTAATTGCTATTGACGCAGGGTCATAAAATACTAATAAACTAGTTCCACCAGCTGACATCCCCCAAAACGTTAGCCCAAACCCTGTTACAATTCCAATAGTGGTTAAAAAATCATGTTTTTTCATCCCGATGCCTCCTATAGCTCCCCAGTGTAAATCTTTCTTTTATACTTTATTATTTTCTCAATTACTAAATCAGTGCTCTCAAGCACAATGTACCTTTTACCGTTTACTAAAGTTATTAAAGTTTCCGGC
The DNA here is from genome assembly GCF_018861315.1 of Clostridium bowmanii. Classification (GTDB taxonomy): domain Bacteria; phylum Bacillota; class Clostridia; order Clostridiales; family Clostridiaceae; genus Clostridium_AD; species Clostridium_AD bowmanii. The sequence continues at coordinate 50,709 of NZ_JAHLDL010000019.1, forward strand.
ATTGTTTCCATTTTTTCTATTACCTCTGCATTTAAGATGAATTCCTCTTTATTTAAGCCTGTAAGTTTTATCATGGGCCCTCCTAAAATTTACGATTTATTATGTATTGATGGGAAATTATTCATTCAATATGTTGGTCTATTTTTTTAGAATAATGAAATTGAAAAGAATTTGGTAAGTCTCAAATATATATGGTATTTGAGACTTGCTACAAATTCACTTTAAAATATAATGATTTATACTACCTCTTTAGACCTATTATTTCCTGTAATATTTCATCGCCTGTAGTTATTGTCTTACCTGCTGCTTGGAAGGCTCTTGTTGTAACTATCATATCTGTAAATTGCTCAGCTAGATCTACATTTGACATTTCAAGCATTCCTGAAAGCATATTGCCGTAAGCTTTGCTGTTATCAGCAGCATCTTTAATTCCTGATCTAACAACTGGTTCCCCTGAGTTAGAAGTTTGTGTGTATAAATTTTTACCACTCTTACTTAGCCCTGCTGGATTATTAAAGGATGCCATAGCAATCTGTCCAATTATAGCTACCTTTTCATTATCTAAAATGGCTTTAATAGTTCCATCTTTTTCTATAGAAAAAGATTTCACCTTCGCTGTCCCTACCTTATCAGGTATAGACAATGGTTTAAGTAAAATAGTATCTGCAACAGCAGCATCGTTTGCGCCAATAAATGATACGGTAGGGATACCCGTACTGTCATAGCTTGTTTGATTAGAGTAACCCATAACCCTAAACCCATCTGATGTTAATAAATGACCTTCATGATCTAGTGTTAAAGCTCCATCTCTTGTATATGATGAAGTTAATGTTTTAGTAACATCAGTCGAAGCAACCATATCATGGCCTGCAGTAACTGTTATCTCCCCAATAATAGGTCCAGTAGCAACTATCAAATAACCTTCTCCATCCATAGCAACGTCTAGATTTCTAGATGTTGGCTGCATCATTCCTTGACCTACCATAGTATCTATTCCCGCAACTTGTACTCCTAGTCCTACTTGCTTTGGGTTAACTCCACCTTGATTGGTTGCTGGTGCAGATGCATCAGACATACTTTGACTTACCATATCTTGAAATCTAACTCTTGAACTTTTAAAAGCAGTAGTCCCAACGTTAGCTATGTTATTTCCTATAACATCTAATTTAACTTGATTTGCTTTCATAGCACTTACTCCAGCATATAATGATCTTAACATAATATTACCTCCATTTTTTTAGTTGAATTCCAATAGAGTTATAATGTAATTTTGATTTTTCTTATTCCCTTTGCTTCTGTATTTCCACAAAGTTAAGCCTCCTAAAAGGTCCAGCTTATATCATAACTACACTATCTATATTGGTTACTACACTTGCCTGGCTCTGATTTTTGTCTAAAGCGGTAATTACAGTTCTATTTTTAATACTTGTTATAAGAGCCATATCCTTATATAAGATTAAGGATTGTTTCGCACCTTTACTATCTGCCATATTTATTCCTTCGTTAATTTTCTTCAAATCAGCATCATTAAAATTAATATTTCTACTATCTAGCCTTTGTGCTGCATGAGCAGATATTGTGAAACATTCTTCTTTTTTTATTTGTTTGTCCAAAATTTTATTAAATGTACTTTTTTCTTTGTTTAAAATATCTTCGTTTTTGTTAACTTTAGTATTTTTATTTTGGAGTCCTACAGCTGAATACTCCGTAAAGTCCACCGTTGAATACAGTTTTCCATTTACCACTCTAAAAGACATATCTTACCATCACCTTACTATCACAATTAATTGTTTACTTATTTTACTTTTGAGATGTCATCATAACTTATATCCTTAGTAAGTTCCACACCATTTTCCACATAACTTATAGTTAAATTAATACCCTTTGCATCTCTAGAAACACTTTTAACTATCCCTGAATATGCTTTTTCAGTATCTGTTGCTGCAGTCTCAACTTGTTTACCCATTAAACTTATAGCAGCGGAGAATCCTGCATTGCCATTTAAATTATCTAATGTAGTATCTGGAACATCTATAACATCTGATAAAGTGTCAGCGGGGAAATCCTTTATAGTGCCATCAGACATTTGTACTGCCATATAGGTTGCACCTGCTTCTTTATAAACTGCCTTAACAGTGCCTCCATATTGCATTCCATTTGCATCATAACTACTAAAAGCTACAATCTTACCCACGAGTGCAGATGATGTTTGAAAAGCCATAGTACTATTCATATTGGCCATTTGTTGTAATGACGCAAACTGGGCCATTTGAGCTACAAACTCTGTACCATCCTTAGCTGCTGTTGGGTCTTGGTTTGAAAGCTCTGCAGAAAGAATTTTAAAGAAAGAATTCTGGTCCATTTCTTCGCCTTTTTTTACAATTGGAGTTCCTCTGTCAGTTGCTCTTGATGATTTAGCCGCGTCATTTGCTAATTGACTAATTGCAGTACCATTATCCGTTGTCTTTTCTTGTTTATTAGTAGTAACTGATCTGCTAGGTACAATTTGTGGTGCTATTATTGGTCCATCTATAGCCATATTTATCACTCCCTAACATTTTTATTGTACAAAGTATTAAATTATTTTTAAACAAATTTGTTTACCTGGTTTTCTTGTATAGCATAGTTACTTATTACAGACATATCATCATTTCCATCTTCTAAAACCATTTTTGTATCACTGTTATTGTCTTTTCCTTCGTTGCTATTTTTTCCATTAGAATCTTTGTTGAAAAATGTGGAATCCTCATAAATGTTTATATCTAAGCTTTGAATTTTTATATCCATACTTTTAAGTCTATCACTTATATCTTGAAAGTTTTGGTTTAATAAATTAAAAGTTTCTTTGTTTTGAGCCGATATACTAGCCTTCATTATCCCACTTTCCATAGTAAGCTTTATAGTTATTTCTCCAAGCTCCTTAGGATTCATTTTTACTGTCAAATCCTTAAGGTTATTAATTTCCATAAACTTTATATTTTTAATTACATCTAGCGTGAAATCATTTTTATCAATTACTAAATTTGTAGTTTGAACCTTAGAAGTATCTATAGTCTTTGTAGCTTCAAATTGATTCATAAAATTAACTGCTTTTGATATTTTACTTTCGTCCTTATCTCCACTAAGCAAGTTTTTAAGAAATTTTTCTTCGGAGGAACTATTCCCTGAGGATTTATTTTCCTTAGAAGAATCATTTGAGCTTTGTATTTGGCTTTTAGCAAGGGTTTCAGACGTAGTCTTTGTACAAAGTTCCATTACCTTATTCATCAAATTATCTTTTGTTAGACTGTCCTTACTATTTCCGCTAAGAACTTGCAAACTAGGAACTTTTAATAAGCTCAGATTTTCCTTTAAGTCATTGACTACTGTAGTTAATTTTTGTATAACATCAGTCATTTCAGAAGGTTTGATGTTATTTACTTTTGATTGCTCCATCATTGCAACTATTTCACTAAGAGTGTTTTTTATTAAATTATTCTTTGGATTGGACATTAATTGTTCTTCGCCATTTAATTGTTCATTGCCTTTTAATTGCTCTCCCACAATTAATTGTTCTGCGCTAATTAATTTATCGCCGACCTTTAAACTATCTAGATTATTAGAATTAAGTTCACTTTCCGGTTGTATAGTTGTTGAAGATTTAGGGTCGTTTTGAAGCATAGAATTCAATAACTGAAGTAACTGCTGGATTTGATCCATTTGAGGTCCTGATTTATCTGTACCATCCAATTCTTTCGATGCATCTTCCACGGTCTTTTTAAGTTTATCTATAGCTTCTTTTATAAAATTAATTACCTTTGTTTTTAACTCTTTATTATCTTCAGAGTTGTCTAAATCTTTTACGGGAGCAACCTCAACTGCTGTTTTGTCAACATCACTGTTTTCAATGTCCTTGTTCTTAACATTTGCACTCTTATTTTCATTATCTGCTTCATTCAAATTTTGGTCTTTACTTTGCTCTTTCTGCACATTTTTCTTTGAAGAATTCTTAGAGTTCAATTCATGATTATCTAAAACCTTTTTAAATTCTTCACTTTTATTTCCATTTGAAAGCTCCTGCTTTTTAGAAGAAGCATAAGTATTCACATTAACATTCATATTTACGTTCACTGTTTTCACCTCCTCTCCCTGTGGTTATTTCTAATATAAGCATATAACGCAAACTCATCATTGGTTTTCTGCTCAATTAAATTTTGCTCCTTTATAAAGGCACACTTCTGATTTTCCTTCAAAATTTCAACTGTCTTTTTTTCAACTTGGCATTGTTTTAATTCACATCTTTTTTGCTCTAGTATCTCTTCTTTATCCTCTAAAATCACCGTGGTTTTATCAATAGCTAAATTTAGTGCATTTAAGTAATTTTGTTTCATCTTTTGCTGAATAATAGATTGATGTGCATCTATATTTCTATGATTTTTATAATTTACTTTTAGATTACTTAGTTCTTCTTGCACTATATTTCTATCCCTTTGTGCTTCTTTAAATATTAATTTACTTTTATCCTCATTATCTTTTCTAATATCAAGAAGCTTTTGCAGTCTAAATTTATATATATCTGCCAATATAAAAACTCCTCTCTAAAAAACTTTCTATTAACATCCTTAAGACCATCTCTATTAACTTTTCATTGATACTTTAATTAAATATATTTTTTAGCATATTTAGACTTTGATCAAATTCTGTAATTTCATTTATACCCTGCTTTAAAAAAGCCTCTATACTATCATTATATTTAATTGCATTATCAATTTTTGTACTGCTGCCTTTTACATAGGCCCCAATATTTATTAAATCTTCGGAGTCTTTATAAGTTGCCATAAGCTCCCTTGCCATGGAGGCCTCCTGTTTATGTTCTGTTGTAGCAATTTCGGACATTAACCTACTTACACTAGCCAAGACATCAATAGCTGGATAATGATTTTTTGCAGCTAAGGCTCTAGATAAAACTATATGCCCATCAAGTATTCCTCGAGTTGCATCTGCTATAGGTTCATTAAAATCATCGCCATCAACAAGTACTGTATAAAAAGCTGTAATAGATCCCTTAAGTGACATTCCACTACGTTCCATTAATTTAGGTAACATTGCAAATACGGATGGAGTATATCCCTTGGTAGCTGGAGGTTCACCGATAGCTAGTCCAATTTCTCTTTGTGCCATGGCGAATCTTGTTACTGAATCCATCATTAAAATTACTTTTTTACCTTGATCTCTAAAGTATTCTGCAATTGCTGTAGCTGTAAAAGCTCCCTTGAGTCTTACTAGGGGCGATTTATCAGAAGTTGCACATACGATAATTGATTTTTTCATTCCCTCCACGCCTAAATCTTTTTCAATAAAATCCAGCACTTCTCTTCCTCTTTCTCCAATAAGTGCAATAACATTTACCTCAGCTTTTGCCTGCCTTGCTATCATTCCAAGGGTTGTACTTTTGCCTACTCCACTACCAGCAAAGATACCAATCCTTTGGCCTTCACCACAAGTTAAAAATCCATCAATTGCTCGAACTCCAGTAGGTAAAATTTCCGTTATTCTACGTCTTTTTAATGGATCTGGCGGAGATGCATTTAGTGAATACACTGTATACCTCGCAATTTCAGGTCCTGCTAATGGATTACCTAATCCATCTAGCACCTTTCCAAACAATTCATCAGAACATTTGACGGTTAAAGGATTTCCCGTTGGTACTACCCTGCATCCCGGTGATATACCTATTAGTTCCCCAAGTGGCATTAATATTACATTTTTATCTCTAAACCCAACAACTTCACATGAGATTTCCTCATTTGAAATATTATAAATATTACACACTTCACCAACAAAAGCCGTTATTCCTTGAACTTCAATAGTAAGTCCTATAACATTCACTACCACACCTTCGGAGTAGGTGTAATTAATATCAGGAATTTTATTCATTAAATAATCAAAATTTAGATTTATCATAATAGTTGTCGCCTTTCTAAACCTATATTTGCTCTTCTCGTAAAACTTGTACTATCTTTTCTAAACCATAAGCTATACTTACAATATTTTTGCCTGTGTCTTTTTCAATAACAGCAGTTCCATCATCTAAAAAATTGTCCTCTATTACAAATATATCACCTTGAAAAGCAAGCTTACGTTTCCACTCCTCAATTTGCTTCTTTATAGAATCAAAATGACAACTGTTACTTTTTATAATATAAGATTTTATATTTCTTTCAGATTTTAGAGTATTGAAGATCATTTCATTCAATGCATTTTTCTCCACTATCTCTCTTTTAAGTATATTCTCAACTATACTTACAACTAGTGCCTTTATCTGTTGCTCCTTATCTGTTAAATACTGATTATATTCATCTTTTGCTGATGCTAGCAAATCATCTGCCATAGTTTTTACAATTTGCGCATCTGACCTAGAAGTTTCCATAGCTTCGTTGTATCCATTTTCATAGCCTTTTTTATGTCCTTCTTCTAAGCCCTCTTTATATGCCTCCGTTTTTGCCTCTGCTGCTTCCACAAAAGCTTTAGAAATAATTTTTTCGCTTTCAAGTCGTGCACTAGCTATTATATTGCTTGCTATGTTTTCATAGCTTTCCATAATGTCTCTTTTAGTTCCATTATTTTCAACCATAAGTCCATCTTTAGTAACTTCTTTTAATTGGGTGTTTATTTCCCTATGGCCTTGCTTAACCACTCTGGAATTTTTTATTACATTAATTGATGATTGCATCTTCTCCACCCCTTGAAAGTACAATTTCTCCAGCTTCATCAAGGCGCCTCAAAATGCCAACAATCTTTTGTTGTGCTTTTTCAACATCCATAAGTCTAACTGGTCCAAGGAATTCCATATCTTCTTTCAGTGATGCTGCCGCTCTCTTAGATTGATTTTTGAATATACAGTTTGCCACTTCTTCTGAACACCCTTTTAATGCAAGAGATAAGTCCTTAGTATCTACTTCTCTTAAGATTCTTTGTATTGAAACATCACCCAAGGTAATAATATCTTCGAATACAAACATAGATTCCTTAATCTTTTCTGCAAGTTCAGCATCTTCTCTTTCCAGTCCCTCAGTAATATTCTTCTCAGTAGTTCTATCTACTTGATTTAAAATATCAACTAAGGATTCGATTCCGCCAACTACAGCGCTGTCTGTTCTAATAACAGAAGATAATTTTCCATTCAAAACTTTTTCAATTTCTTTAATAACCATTGGTGAAATACCACTCATAGTGGCAATTCTAAATGATACTTCACTTTGCAAATCTAGTGGTAGAGCTGCCATTATCTGCGCAGCCTTATCAGACTGCATATAACACATAATAAGTGCTATGGTTTGCGGGTGTTCATTAGATATAACATTCAAAAGTTGATGTGCATCCGCTTTCCTTGCAATAGAAAAGGGTCTATATTGCTGTGTTTCTTCCATAACCTTATCTAATATCTCTTTTGCTCTCGTCGTACCAAGTGCTTTTGAAAGCAAGTTTCTTGCATATTCAACTCCACCTTCTAGCAGAAAATCCTTTGCTTTATTCATTTCCATAAATTCATCCAGGATCATCTGTCTTTGCTCAGACTTTACTGATACTATATTAGCAATTTCATAGGTTATCTTTTGTATATCCTTTTCTGGCAATTTTTTGATTATACCAGAGGAGGCATCGGGACCTAAGGTTATAAATAATATAGCCGCCTTTTGAATTCCTGTAAGTTTTTCACTTTTAGCCACCAATTATCACCTCTCATCTTCCGTCAGCCAAGACTTAATTATATCTGCAACTTGTTCTGGTTTTTCAGCAGCATATTTTTTAACCTGCTTTTCCATATTATGTTTCTTATCGTTACTATCAAATTCAATAGGATCAAATAATTCTTGCTGCTTTGGAGCAATATTATCTCCAATTACCATATCAATGCCTTCAGAAGTTGTTTCTTTCTTTTTACTGGACTTACGAATTGCAAGAAACAATATAAGAAGTACTATAAAAGCAAGAACACCAAATCCGATTTGTTTGTATAAGGCTGCTTTACTAGCTGCTTTATTTACATTTTCAATATCTAATAATGCTTTTTCAGCAGCTTTTTTACTATCACTATTAAAATACAAGCCTTCTATGCTTATAGTGTCACCACGGGTTCCAGAGAATCCTATAGCTTCTGCAACCAAATTGTTTACTGATGCCTTAGTAGCTGCATCCAAATTACCATCTAATACAACTGAAGTTGTAATTTTAGTAATTCCACCAGGTGCAGTTACTGTATTTTCCTCTACTTTTGAGTTATCATAGTTTTTTGTTGATTCTTTATTGACAACATTACCATTTTTAGGAGTTGTAGCCGTAGAGTTCTTTGCAGCCTCATCTACAGGACTAGTTGTTAAATCAGTAGTAGTACTGTCATTTATAGTTTGTTTATCATTAGAACTTACTACAGCTCCCTTTGTATCATATTTAACACTTTTCTTTTCAATTGCATCAAAATTAAGATCCGTATTAACTGAAACTCTTACTCCGCTTTTATATATAGGCTCTAATACCTTCATTATTTTTGCTTCCAATTTTTTTTCAACTTCTGCTTTTACTTCTTGCTGTTTATCTGTGGAACCCGTTAATGTATCTGCATCTTTATCATATAAACCCTCAGTTAATAGAAGAAACTTATCAGATACTATACTGACATTTTCCTTTGGAAGATTTTCTACAGCTCCAGTTAGCAATACGACTATTGCCTTTACCTGAGCATTATCAAGCTTAGTACCTGATTTAAGTTTTATTACAACAGAAGCACTAGCTGGCTCGGTCTCACGAACAAAAGCCGTGTTTTCTGGTAAAACCAAATTAACCTTCGCTCCTTCAATTTCCGGAAAAGACTTTATCGCTCTTTCAATCTCTCCAGCTAGAGCCCTTTGGTACATGATTTTAGTTTCTGTATCCGTAGGTGCCATTTTACCATTATCAAAAAGTTCGAATCCTTGGCTTCCTTCTTTAATAGTAACTTCAGACATAAGCTGCATTCTAAGGCTATCGATATCTGCCTTAGGTACTAGTATAGAAGTGCCTGTTACCTTGTATGCAACTTTTTTCTCATCTAATTTTGTAAGAATAGCACCTGAATCCTCTGATGTCATATTTGAAAATAAAACATCATATTTAACTTTCGATGCTAGTATTATAAATGAACTAAGGGCCACTATAATTACCACCGCAAGTAAACTATAAGCTATTTTTTTACTTTTACTTAAATTACCAAAGCCTTGCGAGGCCTTATTCTTCATCTCGAGTAGCTTACTCATCACCAGCACCCCTTACTATATCTGCATTCTATTGAATTCCTGATAAGCCTCTACAATTTTATTTCTAATTTGCACTGCAAGTTCCAGTGACAGTTTAGCTTCTTGTGTAGATAGCATAACTTTATGTACATCCTCTTCTTCACCTTTTACAAACTGATCAGTAAGGTTATCTGCTTCTATTTGTTTATCATTAACGTCATCTAATTTTTCTTTTAAAGTATCTAAAAAATTAGTGCCTTTATTCTCTACTTCTACAGAATTCTTTTGTAGTTCATTTGATATTTTTGTATTATTGACATAAGCATTAATATTCATTGTGCACTCTCCTATTTACCGATTTCTAAAGCCTTAGAGAACATGTTCTTTATAGCAGTCATTGAATTTACATTTGCCTCATATGCTCTTGTAGATGCAATCATATCTGCCATTTCATTTAAAATATTTACGTTAGGCATTGTAACATATCCCTCTTTGTCGGCATCTGGATGCGATGGGTCATAGACTTTTCTTAAAGGTGAAGTATCATTTTCAATACCAACAGCCGATACCCCTTTAAAGCTATCTTTATATAAACCAGTTGTCTTATCCAATTCTTGCTGTAAATTTTCTTGAAATACAGCTATTTTCCTTACATATGGTTGTCCATTTTCTCCCCTAGTTGTAGTTGCATTGGCTATGTTAGAAGCTATGGTATCCATCCTTAGTCTTTCTGCAGTGAGTCCACTAGAACTTATTCTCATTCCCCTAAAAACATCATTCATTATTTTTTATTTCCCTCCCGATATAACATAATTTGTAAGTGAAATTTTACTATTAACTTGAGTAACTAGTGCATTAAACATTAAGGTATTCGCTGCTTGATTAGTCATTTCTAAATCTATATCAACATTATTACCATCTTGCCTCATGCTAGTGTTTTCTTCTCTTTTTACTGTAATTTCTCCATTACTACCACCGTTTTGCATATGTTTATCATTACTGGTTTTCATTGTATTTTCACCCATGCTGTCATTTAATGTGTCTTCAAATGAAACATAGAATTTCTTGTAATTTTTTGTATTAATATTAGCAACATTATTTGCAATAACTTTACTTCTAACTGCAGAAGCATCCATACTTTTTTTCAACAAGTTATATGTATTTCCACCTAGAGGACTCCCGCTTATACCCACAATAATCATCTCCCTTAATTTAGAATTAGACATATACTTTGAAAATCCTTCTTTATATCTTATATATTACTATAAATAACTAAATCTTTTCATTAGACCTAATATATCCCACTTTATTAATTCCATTATATACTATTTAGTTATCTCCGTGAGCATTTTTTCGTTAATTTTTATGAATTTAATTAATTATAAAATTTAAACTGCTATATTTCATTGTTATAATGTCTATTTGATTAGTTATGTTTCTTTTTTAGAAATTTTTATGGAGTTTACACTTTCTTTACAATCCACATTTATATTATACATTATTGTTGTAATTTGTCTATTAAATTAACTAAATAATACAAATAAAATAAAAAATTCATTAAAAATAATTTATAGGTTAGAAATTTTAATATGTTATCTAGCTTATAATTATTCTACCCTATAGAAAAGGAGACTTGATTAAAATTATCAAGTCTCCTTTTCTATGCCTATCTTTATCTAGATCTAACGTTTTCTAATATTCTTAGTGCATCTTGAGGTAATTTGTTTGATTGAGCCATCATAGCATTCCCAGCTTCTATAAGAATATTATACTTAGAGAATTGCATCATTTCCTCAGCTATATCGGTATCTCTTATACTACTTTCTGCAGATTGCATTTTGTCTGATATTTCAATGGTAGAATCATAGGTGCTTTCAAATCTGTTCTCTAGGGCTCCAAATTTACTTCTGGCACCGATGATAGTATCAAGAGCAGTGTCTACAAGTGCTAGCGATCCATCTATGTCATTCACATCCACATTGACTAGAGTTCCATTCTTAAGAGCGAGGCCCTCTGTAGTTAAATTATATCTCGGTATATCAATTTTTTCTCCTACATTAGCACCTGTAACCATTTCTATAACATCGGTGCCATTATTATTACCCCCAGCTAAAAGTTTAACCCCATTAAATTCAGTATTATTTGCCATGTCATCTGCGCCATCTAACATCTGGTTTATTTCCTTTTGAATTATTTCTTTATCCTCAGGAGTTGTAGTTCCTCCAGCTTGTACCAATAGTTCTCTAACCCTCTGCAAACTACTTGTTATACCCTCTAGGCCACCTTCTGCAGTTTGTAGCATACTAATTCCATCTTGAGTATTTCTCGATGCCATTTGAAGCCCTCTTATCTGCATTCTAAATCTCTCACTTTGAGCAATTGCATTAGGATCTTCTTTAGAACTATTTATTTTAATACCCGAGGATATTCTCCCTAAGGACACACTTTGCTTATTAAGATTCTTACTGTAGGCTTTATATATATTTAAAGAGGCAATATTTTTATTTATTCTCATAAAATCAACTCCATTAAAGTTTTTTATTTACTATCTATATATAGTATATCGGATATATTGAATTTTACTTTAGGAATATAAATTGTTATTTAACTACGTTTAAATTTTATACTAGGGGTCTGACCCCTAAAGATATTTCAAATTTAATCGATAATATACATATAAACGGTATTAAACACAACAAAAAATATAACACAAGAGGTGATGATATGTTTAAAATTAAAGCAAAACAAAATGTAAATGTTAGTAAATTTAAAAGTATTAAGACCATAATTTTTATTTCCATTTTACCAGTAGTATTAATATCTTTATTGACAATGGGTGTTTTTTCAAATTATATCTCTAAGAAACTTATAACTGCTGAAATTGAAAATAGGATGAAACATCAGTTACAAGAAACTATTAATTTAATAGATAGAGATATGGAAAAGCATGCTCAGATAGCCGTTGATTTAGGAAAATTCACTGGAGCTAGTAGATTGGTATTAAGCAAGGCAGCAATTTTAAAATCTCAAGAAGAAGTACTCTCTACTAATAAAGACACATTAGGAGTGGGAGTTTGGTTTGAACCATATAAATATAAGAAAGATTTAAAATTCTTTGGACCTTATGCATACAAAGACGGTGGAAGTTCAAAGATTACTGAGGATTACGCTACACAGGCATATAATTATCCTGAGCAATCTTGGTATACTATAGGTAAAAATACTGATAAAAATATTGCTTGGCAGGACCCTTACTATGATGATACTTTAAAGATGACTATGCTAACCGCCACTGCGCCAATATATGATGAAAACAAAAGTTTTTTAGGTGTGGTAACTGCTGACATGAGTTTACAGACTATACAAGAAAATATTAAAAATATTAAAGTAGGACAAACAGGAAAAGCAATGCTACTGGGAAAGGACGGAACATATTTGGCAGGTGTTTCTGAAAAATTAGCTATAAAAACCAAAATCACAGGAGATAAAAATACAAGCATAGCAAAGCTAGGGCAAGAAATTTTACAAACTAAAGAAGGAATATCTTCTTTTGAAGATGATAACGGCAAAAATCTTGTATATTATAAACAGATACCAGACCTAGCCTGGAATATAGTTCTTTCAATTCCACAAAAGGAACTTTATGCCCCAATAAATAAATTGTTGATTAATATAATTATACTAAGTCTAATCGCTTGTTTATTAGTGACATTGGCAATTGTTATGTTCAGTAATTATATTACTAAGAATATTCAGGAAGTAAATGACCTTTCGCATGCCATTGCAGAAGGAGATTTGACTCATATAATAAAGGTTAGAAGTAATAATGAACTAGGGTCAATGGGTAACAATTTAAACAAAATGGCCAATAACTTAAGAATATTAGTTGAAAAAGTTGCTGGAAGTTTAGAACAGGTGGTAGCAACATCAGAGGAACTTACAGCAAGCTCAGACCAAACGCAGCAATCCGCAGAACAGGTTTCTCTAGCTATTCAACAGGTAGCTATTGGTAGTGGAGAGCAGGTTACAATAGCTAATGATACAACGAAGATTGCAGAAGAAATATTTACAGGTATGGAACAGATATCAAATAATATTCAAGCTGTAACAAATACTTCTTTAGAAGCTTCTAAAAGAGCCGAAAAAGGTAATAATGTAGTATCCTCTGCTATAGGGCAAATGAATAATATTAGGGACAAAGTAACAGTGTCATCACACTCAGTGTCAATACTTGGAGATAAATCAAAAGAGATTGGAAGTATAGTATCATTAATAACTTCTATTGCTGGGCAGACAAATTTATTAGCACTAAATGCAGCTATTGAAGCCGCTAGAGCTGGTGAACAAGGAAAAGGATTTGCAGTAGTAGCTGATGAGGTTAGAAAATTAGCAGAACAATCCGCATCAGCAGCTAAGAATATATCAAGTTTAATAAATGAAATTCAAAAGGAAATAGTAAATGCTGTCAAGGCTATGGATAATGGTAGTATTGCAGTTAACGATGGCATAAACATGGTGAATCAGGCAGGCAAATCATTTGGAGATCTATTAGAGGATATAAATTACATTGCTACCCAAATGGAAGATGTTTCCTCAGTCACAGAAGAAATAAGTGCAGGGACACACAATATGCTAGGAGCAATTGAGAATGTTGCTAAGATTTCAACTGAATCGTCAGGAAATGCTGAGAACGTAGTAGCAGCATCGCAGGAGCAGACAGCACTAATGAAAGAAGTAGCTAATGCTGCTGAAAATTTAACTGAAATGGCCGTTGAACTACAAAGTTTAATGAGCAATTTCAGGTTATAATTTGTAATTTAAAATAGAGCTAGGAAAAAAATAGACCTATAGGAGATTAATCCTATAGGTCTATTTTACAGGCAAATAATAGAAATAAGCATCAGTGGCTAACCCATTCCAATAAATACGTTTATTGGTTACTAACCATCAAATCCTCAGGCTTTTTAACCATTTTTGCTCTCATAGGGTTTAAGTGTATATACCTGCTTACTTCTAATACATATCCATCTTTCTCTATTATTTCAGCATTATATCTTGATTGGAACAAATGACCTATAAAATTATATTTCTTATTAAAATTTTTAGCATAAAAATTATTTATCCTACCAATATAAAAATTTATAGGCTTTTCTTTTGCTTCTATTTGTATATGTACATGGTTTGTCATCAAACAGTAACTTATAATTCTATAACAATCTTTGTAATAACATAGTGCCTCTTCCATACATCTTAAATAGAATTCAAAATCAATTTCTTCTTTAAATAAATCACTTCTTCGATTGCCTCTTGCTGTAACATGATATATAGCTCCTGGATACCATTCTAACTTCTTTCTTCCCATTTATACATTCTCCTGTCAATTTTTATTATCTATATTATTGTTGACAGTTTTTAATTTTTTAAAGCCTTTATTTTTACATTGTTTTACAAGTGCCTGTCACCTTTGTGAGGAGGTTTGCCGACGAACTTGCTTGCTCAAGATACTTTGGCAAAGTATCTTGAAAATTTGTTAATTCCCTCATGTTTTCCATGTCTTATGGAACTTCTGCTATTAAAATATAGAAGCATACTACAACAAAATGAGCATCAGTAGCTAACTTAGTGACTCTTCCATACATTTTAAATAAAATTTAAAATCAATTTTTTCTTTGAGTCTATCATTTCTACGGTTACCTCTAGCAGTTACATGATACACAGCTCCAGGATACCATTCTAGCTTTTTTCTTCCCATTTCAAAATTTCTCCTGTCAATTTTTATTATTTATATTATTAACAGGCTTTACTATTTTAACACTTTTATTTTTACATTCTTTTACAAGTGCCTGTCACCCTAGTAAGGAGGTTTGCCGACGAACTTGCTCCTCATTCAACTATTCCTTCATTTTCTATATTTCTACTTTCTTCATCTTGTGCATTTACCTGTGCTACTAAATTGTTTAGCTTAATGTTTAATTCTTCTAGTTCTAATCCAGTAAGATTCCCCTGTTTAGCTAGCTCAGCTAACTGTTTCATTTGCTGTAGCTTTGCCTCCATGATGCTTAGCATATTTTGTCTACATTGCACCCACTGCAACTCTTGCTGCAGCTGTCGCTTTAGTACTTCTTTTTCATCCATGCTATGCTCTTGTATCCAAATGTTGTCCTACATTAGTGTCCACTGCAACATTCTTCATTATTTCTGTCATCTGTGTAGCAGTTTCTTTTCCTGTATCCATAGCCATCTTCATTACTGCTATACCAGCTGATTCTTGTACTCTTGATTGACTCATCACTATTGATAGTGCTCCAATATCCATAGTTATTCCTCCAATATTCATCTTATTTTACACCCCTGGGTGCTTGTGAGGGCTTGCCTGAGCTTGCTATATTTATTTGCATTATTTTACAAGTGCCTGTCACCCTAGTGAGGAGGTTTGCCGACGAACTTGCTAGTATCTTTTGATAACTGCCATATCTTTTTTATTGCAAATTTTTGTAATGCTCGTAAAACATAATCTTCATTCCATGGACTGTTAGATAAAAAATTTCCTACGGAAGTTCTATGTCTTGAACTATAACAGTTTTCAGTTATACGACTAACTTTACCATTGCAACCACGGCCTACGGCCCCAAATACAAAAGCACAAATATGCTTGAATTGTGGCAATGTTAAATAAAGGGCTATTCTAATTTCTATAATAAAGTTGTTAATTGATTTAGCATATGGTATATTATTTTCTGTAGGCATTTTTATCCATCCTTTAGTTATATTTCTTCACAGTAATATAATACCTTAGTATGGCTAAAATGCCTATTTTTGTTATCATTTTTTTTAATTCCAAAATATGTTATGAAATTTGCTCATTTATAGTTAATACTTTTATTTTTACATTCTTTTACAAGTGCCTGTCACCCTAGTGAGGAGGTTTGCCGACGAACTTGCTAATTTTAAGCAACTTTCATAGGAAGCTATTGCATCTACCCCTGATATCCTACCGCTCACTAAATTTCTATATAATATATATAACTTTAAGTGGAGATCTGGATTCACATGCTTGACCTCTACCATTTTTTCAAATATCTCATCTTCAACTGAAAGTTTACTGCCTGAATCAAGAAAACCAGAAACAAACTTTTGAACTCCCTCAATCTTCATTTTTATATTAGGTTCAGAACATAGAAGACTTATTTCATTTAGTCCTTTAATAATTTTTTGTACTTCTTCTATTTCAAGTGAAACTACATTTTTGCTATTCATATATAATCGCCTTTCTTGATTTATAATGTCATTAACAGATATTAAATTTATTTATCATCCTCTTATTATTTCGTTTAAAAGCTTAATAACTTTATATGATTTTTATAAAGTTCAAACCTGTTACAGTAAAATAAGCACCAGTAGCTACTACTTTAGCTGCCGATGCTTATTTAAACATTATTCTATATTTCATTTTTCCTTCTCTCTCCACCCATTATTTTATAGCCTTTAGCTTTGCAATATCTGACCAATTATTTGCTGTAATAATTTCTACACTACTCATATCTTTTCTCATACTCTTAACTTCACCTTTAATTTCTGCAACTTCATATTTCAAGTTTTCTTGCTCAGCTGAAATAACATCTGTTTTATGCTCCAAAGCTCTCAATATTTGAGTATGTTCTTCCTGTGTGGTTTTAATTGATGTTATATCACCCTTCATTGATGTTATATCACCCTTCATTAATGTTATATCACCCTTCATTGATGTTATATCACCTTTCATTGATTTTATGTCACCTTGCATTGATTTCATGTCACCTTGCATTGATTTCATGTCACATTGCATTTCCTTTAGAATATCTAATATTTCCTTATCCATAAATTCACCACCTAGATCTTTTTATTTTATTATAGCATATTTCAAC
Organism: Clostridium bowmanii; assembly: GCF_018861315.1. GTDB lineage: Bacteria > Bacillota > Clostridia > Clostridiales > Clostridiaceae > Clostridium_AD > Clostridium_AD bowmanii. The sequence continues at coordinate 67,864 of NZ_JAHLDL010000019.1, forward strand.
TGTGGTTGAAATATAAATTGTATTCTATAAAAATCATTTTAAATTACCTATTAAGACAAAATACCTACTATACTTGTAATTTCCCATAGCTTCTACATGCTAAAACAAAATATAAATCAGCAGATCGTGAAACAGAATTTTCGCAAGTGTTTTAATTTTTCTTTTTTCTCCAAAGGTGTCTCTTATTTTCGTTAAAAAAATATCCTTTTATCGTTGATATAATCATTTATATATAGTAAAATATTTCATCTTTGTCTTTCGACATAATCCACTAGATAGTAGATTACATAGTCAGGTCTTTTTCCCGAACTTCATATTATGGTGCTTACTAATCTTGGCGCACTGCTGTTCCACTTTCATTTTCTCTGAAATCATAATCATCAGCAACTTCAGATAATACCGTCATGGCATTCTCTGTCCCACCATTATTTACTAATTGTGATAATGCGGTTGAAATATCGCTACTGCTATTTGTCCATATATTTCCTGAAAACTGAAATTTATTTATCGTTGAATCTTTATATTCAACAATCCCCATTCGTATATCACTTACCCCTTGTGAATTAATATAATCAATGAACTTTGTTATATTATTTGCAACATTAGCTTGAATACCACTCATACTAGCTGTATTATCAACTACAAATACAATATCTACTTTTCCCTCTAAAGACGGTAACTGCATTTCATTTGTTGGTGGTGATAAAACCTTTATTGTGTTAAATTCAGTACTATTAGCTATATCGTTAATGGAAGCTTTTACACTCTCAAGCTCATTTTGAATGCTCATCCTATCAGCTCCATTTAAGGTTCCATTTAGCGATTGCACAATAATATCCCTCATCCTTAAAAGATTAGGGTTTTGTATAGAACCAAGTCCGGCTTCCGCTGTCTGAACAAGAGAAACACCATCTTGAATATTTCTTTCTGCCTGTTCAAGTCCTCTTATTTGTGCCTTCATTTTTTGATCTATAGCAGAGCCAGCTGCATCATCGGCAGCACTATTTATTCGAAGTCCTGAAGAAAGCTTTTCCATAGCACTAGCTTTCACTTTTCCTGCAGCATTAGATTTATTATAAGCACTCAGTGCATTTATATTATGAAAAACTCAACTCTAACATCTACCTCCAAGCTTCCAATATCTTCCATATATCTCTGTATAGTATTATATCCATATACAACTAATGCATCTAGTGTAGCTCATTACTCGCTCAACATACCTTGGCAAAGCATCTTGAAAATCTGTTAATTCCCTTATGGTTTCCATATCTTATGGAACTTCTGCTATTAAAATATAGAAGCATACTACAACAAAATGAGCATCAGTAGCTAACTTAGCGCCTCTTCCATGCATTTTAAATAAAATTTAAAATCAATTTCTTCTTTGAATATATCATTTCTACGGTTACCTCTAGCAGTTACATGATACACATCTCCAGGATACCATTCTAGCTTTTTTCTTTCCATTTCAAAAATTCTCCAGTCAATTTTTATTATTTATATTATTGACAGGCTTTACTATTTTAATACTTTTATTTTTACATTCTTTTACAAGTGCCTGCCACCCTAGTGAGGAGGTTTGCCGACGAACTTCAAGGAACTAGGTACAGGTAGTTGGTTAGACCTTTCCTGATAGGATTTTCCTACTATATGTTAATAACTTACTAATGAAAATAGAGTTTCCTCCATTTTCAAGAGGAAACATCACGCATTTGCGTGCTGCTTCGCAGCTCGCACCCTATATCCATTTTATCACCTCCCGTTTGATCTAAAAAATAGAAATAGATTATTCTTTAATTTTGTATTCAATTTAAATTCCATATTTTACACCACTGGGGCGCTTGCGAGGGCTTGCTATTTAACCATATTTTTCTAATTTGTTGATAAGCCTTCAACAAAATGAACCCAGTAGGTATTATTTTAGCCATTGATACTCATTTTAATATTTCCACCAATTCATAATTACCTTAGTTAAAAGCTGAAAACGCGCTTGCTAACTATTGCGCATCCCCTTGCCACTTAGTCATAAGATTTAATACACTCTTCTGCATTTCATCAGCCTGTTTCAACATTGATTGTGCTGCTTCTTCAAGTATACTACTTTTAGCCATTTCCATAACTTCTTTTGCCATGTCTACATCACTTATTCTAGCATCTGCACTTGTTAAATTATCGCCATAGTTACCCACATTGTTATATATATGTTCTAAAGCATTTTGGTATGAACCAAATCTACCTCTCTGTGCTGAAACTGTTGCTATGGCTTCATCAATTTTTTCGAGTGAATTTTCCCCATTTTCAATAGTATCAACTGTTACATCATCTATTCCTAAATTTACTGTTCTAGCATCAAAAAGTTGTACTTGAAATTTTTCAACTGAATTTGACCCTACTTGAAGTTCTAGTGTGGGCATTTCATCATCCTGACTAGTAATATTTCCTGAAGATCCAATCTTATTTCCTATAACGTTTGCTAACTGATTTCCCCAATCTGAGGATTGAAGATTTACTTTTTCACCTCCTGTTGCTTGAACTATATTATCGAATTCTGTTACATCTGAATTATTTGTATTATATACTCCGTATAATCTAATTCCTTTACTTTTAAGTTCATTTAGTGTAGAAGCCACCTTTGAAATAGTATCATCATCGGCATCCTCATCCGTTACTAATATTACATTTTTTGTTTGAGCCCCATTTTCATTTTGTCTGAAGTCATAATAGTCTGCCACTGTAGCCAATGCCGCCATAGCATACTCTGTTCCACCACTATTTGTCGCAGCTAAATACGTTAAAGTGCTTGAAATATCACTACTACTATTCGTCCATTTATTGCCTGAAAAATCATATTTTTTTATAGTTAAATCTCTATACTCAACTATCCCCATTCGTATGTCACTTACACCTTGAGAATTAATATAATTAATAAATCCATCTATATTATTTGCAACATTAGTTTGAATACTGCTCATACTCCCTGTATTATCAACTACAAATACAATGTCTACTTTTCCTTCCAAAGGTGATAACGGAGTTTCATGTATTGGTGGTGATAAAACCTTTATTGTATTAAATTCAGTATTATTAGCGATATCATTAATTGAGGATTTAACATTTTGAAGTTCATTTTGGATTTGCATTCTATCCGCTTGATTTAAAGTTCCATTAAGTGCTTGTACTATAAGTTCTCTCATTCTTAAAAGATTAGGATTTTGTATTGAACCAAGTCCCGCTTCCGCTGTTTGAACAAGAGAAACACCATCTTGAATATTTCTCCCCGCCTGTTCAAGACCTCTAATTTGTGCTTTCATTTTTTGATCTATAGCTAAACCAGCTGCATCATCAGCAGCACTATTTATTCTAATTCCTGAGGAAAGCTTTTCCATTGCATTAGATTTTACTTTTCCTGCAGCAATTATTTTATTATAAGCAGTTATTGCATTTAAATTATGATTTATTATCAAAGGAAACACTCCCATCAAAATATGTAAAAGTAATTATGTAATCAATCTATTATCGGCTATATTTCCCATAACTTTACTAAATATAGATTATTATCTAATTTAATTCTTTCATTTATCATTTATCCTTAAAAAATCCTGTGAAATAACATGGAAAATAATAAAGCACCAGCAGTTATCACTCTAGCTACTGATGCTCGCTCCAATATCTTACCACCTTTTATAATATAAATCTTTTCATCTACCACTATTCCATCTGATTGTTGTTTTGTTGATTGACTCATCACCGTTGCTAGTGCCTCTATGTCTATTTTCTACACCCATATTATTAGTTGGTGCTAGAATAGAAATAGTGCAATAGAAATTGAGAAAGTTCCAGATAAGTATTAGAATAAAGATAATAGATGGAGGGACTTAATCATGAGAAAACAGCACGATAAACAATTTAGATAAGATGCTGTCAAATATTATGTAGATCATAAGGAACTTGCATTAACAGGCTGTTCCAAAAATCTTGGCATAGGAGGTAGTACTTTGTCCAAATAGCTAAGAGAATCTAATAAAAAAATGGAATCCAAGTCCGTGGTTCTGGTAATTATGGAAGTGATGAACAAAAGGAGATTGTACTATTAAAACGTGAACTTCGTAATAAAAAGAACGAGATTGACATATTAAAAAAAGCAATAAGCATTCTGGGAAATTAACAGAAGCAATCTATCTTGAAGTACAAAACGAATGTGATTACCTCAAGGATAAACGCCGGGTTTCTGTCAGCAAAGTGCTTAATATATTAGGTGTTTCACGATCTGGATATAACGCATGGATGCATCGCCTTCCTTCAAATCAGCAAAAAAGGATACAGTCAGTAAAGGAAAGATTTCAGAAAATTTATGATCAATCATACCAAAATTATGGTATTCCTAAAATCACAAAAAGATACAAAAATATGTTGAAAAAATATCAGAGCGTACTGTTGGAAAATATATGAGAGAACTCGGAATAAAAGCCCAGTATATAAAGCCATATACCGTCACTACAAAGCATTCTGATTTCAGCAGCAAACTTGAAAATATACTCAATGAGCAATTTAATCCAGCTGTTCCAAATACGGTTTGGTGCACAGATATCACATATATTTGGGCAAATACAGGTTTTATATATCTTACTAGCATTATGGATTTGTACTCTCGAAAAATTATAGCTTGGACACTTATAGATACACTTAAAGAATCCTGTGTTATTGATACAATTAATAAGGCGAAGGATAACAGGGATAGGGTTAATGCAATCATTATACACAGTGATAGGGGCACCTTGTATGTCTCTAATGAATATAAAAAGGCAACTGCCAACATGACAGCTAGTTATTCAAAGAAAGCCTTTCCTTGGGATAATGCATGTATTGAATCTTTTCATGCAATTATCAAACGTGAGTGGATAAATCGTTTTAAAATTAAAAATTATAACCATGCATATGCTCTTGTATTTGAATACATTGAAGCATTTTATAATACAGTAAGAATTAATTCACAGCCATTGCAACTATATGTAACGTGATTAGTTTGAAATAGCTTATAAAAAAGCAACTAAACTGAATATATCAATCGCAAGTTAAATTTAAGAGAATTACTAATAACTTTCTCATTTTAATTTGTACTTTTTATTGCTCTAATTTGCCCTAAAAAATCAAAATGGCTCATTCATTTGACTTACTATTTATTTTTATATTTACCAAATTCTCACACCTGTGGTACTTGTCATACTCTTAATTTAATTGTTGCCTCAGTCTAATTAGTGCAGGGTTATACTTACCACACATTCTATAATACTCAATAGCCTTTTCCATAAAACCAAGCACATCATAAATTACACCTATATTATAAAAGGCTAGATAAGTATTAACTCCTTGTACCTTTGAAAATTCAAACTTTGTGCATTTCAAAAAATTTTCTACAGCTATCTCAAACTTAGAATTATTCATATATATGTGACCCATTAAAAAATAGAAATCAGCATTGTTATAATATTTCTCATATTCTTCTAACACTAATGCTTTTTTATATTTACCATTATTCACCATAGAATATCCATAGGTTTCTATAAGATTCCCTACATACTCAAGATTATAATCAATTTTATAAGATAATGCTTTCTCGAAAAACAAACTTGCTCTTTCATATTCTTTGTAGACATAATAAGACTTACCGAGTTGGTAATATAAATAAGGATCATTAGGATCACCTAAAATAGCTTCATTTAACAAACTTACATTTCTGGATAGTTTATTTGTCCTACTTAATTCCGATATTGTATACCCAATATGTTCTACTCTTATAGCGATATCCTCTGTCTCTATCAAACAATTATCTATACTTACAACTTGCTCGTGAATTATCCCCTCATACTGGTACCAATCTTTATTAAACAACCTATTTATTCTCTCTTGTTGCTTATTAATACCATTAGGTGTTTCCATTATATTAAGTCTTTCTATTCTTCCTATCTTATTTTTACCTTTGGTTGTAAACATTAAAATATTTCCCCTATCAAATAATTCTATAATTTCATCGGCATCCAAAATTAGTACCCAATCATTTGATGCTTTAGATATAGAAAAATTCCTAGCTTTAGAAAAATCGTTGCACCAGATATAGTCATAAATTTTATCTGTGTACTCTGATGCAATTATTTTTGTATTATCTGTAGAACCTGTGTCCACTATAACAATTTCATCTACAAAAGTCGCAATACTTAATAAACATTTTTTTAAATTATTTTCTTCATTTTTAACTATCATACACAAGGTCAACATTCCTTAATCACCTTACATATTTTTTCTATTTCTTCTTTCTTGAGTTCAACAGAACTAGGTAAATTTATTCCCTTAAACGATATAGAATTTGTGATACTCATATCACCATGTTTACAATTTATATATGGCGGCATATTATGAACAGGCATAAAAAAGGATCTAGATTGAATTCCATTATCTTTAAGTTTATTTAATAATTCATCTCGAGTTAAAGGGAACTCATCTTGAACTAAAATAGAATATAACCAATTAACATTAGTAGTATCATCCTTTTCTGTTGGAATTTTTATTCCTATAACGTTTTCCAATAAGTTATTATACTCCTTTGCATGTCCTAATTTAGCATTAACATACTCTTCAACCATTTCAAGCTGAGCACAGCCCATTGCAGCAAGAATATTGGGCATTCTAAAATTATACCCTAATTCTTCATGATAAAAAGCACCGTTTTCTAACACTGATTTAGTTTGAGTTGAAAGATACTTAGCCCGTTTAGCTAAATCTTCTTTATTTGTTACTAACATTCCACCTGCCCCAGTAGTTATTAATTTATTTCCATTAAATGAAAAACATCCAATATCTCCGATGTTACCTGCTTTCTTCCCTTTATAAATAGCACCCAAACTTTCTGTAGCATCTTCAATTACAAATAAATCATGTTTTCTTGCAATATCCATTACCTTGTCCATATTTACTAGATTCCCATATATATGTACTGGCAGTATAGCTTTTGTTTTTGATGTTATCAATTCTTCAATTTTACTTTCATCCATAACCCATGTATCTTTGCATACATCAACAAAAACTGGTTCAGCCCCTACATACCTTATTGTATTAACTGGAGATATAAAAGTTAATGATGAAACAATAACTTCATCTCCTTTACCAATACCTAATGTTCTTAACGCAAGCTCCAGAGCTGCTGTTCCATTCATAGTTACAACTGCAGCTTTAGCCTCTAAGTAGTTTGCAAAATCATCCTCGAATTTATCAACGTAGGAACCAACTGAGGATACCCAGTTGGTATCTAAACAATCTTTAATATATTTCCATTCATTTCCTCTAACTTCTGGTATACATAATGGTATCATTTTTAACGCCTCAATTCATATTCATATTTTTTAGCTATATTTTAGTACATTATTTATTATTTTAAAATTTAAATGGAAATTGCATAAATACCAATTTATTTATTTTAAACATTTTGCAATCCCGATGCCTGTAATTCCATATAATCATAACAAACTTTGCATAATTCCAATTCATCATATCTTTTTTCACTTAATATTTTTCTATAACTGTTCATTTTATTAGAATTCCAAATTTCTAATAAAGTGTTATCTTTTATATTTCCAATAATCATCTTATTATCATAATCTCCACAACATGCTGAAACACTTCCATCCCAATTAATTGATAATTTATCAAAAACTTCTGGACAACATTTAGGATGTTGTTTTATAACGGACTCTTCACCCTTTAATCTTATAATCATATTCTTATCTTTTTCTTCTAGTTTCACCCTATTTAAATCAATATAATCTAATATGGTTCTACCAACAGTAACTAAATCGGCATATTTTTCTACTTCCTTTTTAAATTTTTTCACTTGTTCTTCTGTTTCATAAGTTATAGTAGTACTTACATGAATATAAGGATATGCTTTATCTCCCCTTATATCATAAAGCATTTTTATTTTATCTAATAGTTCACTAAAGTAATCAGTATTTCTCATTTCCGAATAACTTTTTTTGTCTACCCCCTGAAATGAGAATTTTATACTATCCAACTCAATATCAACAATCTCATTAAATTGTTTTTTTGAAAACAAGCTCCCATTAGTATTAAAATGACATATTATTCCTAAGTCCTTTGCAATTTTAATATACTCTATAAAGTTCATATGTAATGTTGGCTCTCCCCACCGAATAAATCTTAATGGTGTTTTATATTCTTTTATTTCATTTAATATCTTATCATATACATATTCATTCATAAATCCTTGTTTCCTATTTATTGAGCCAGTTCCAACAGGACACATTAAACATTTATAATTGCAATTATTTGTAACCTCAATATCTATATACCTTGCAAATACTGGTACATTATTAGCTTTGTATTCAATATCTCCATTATCACATATATCATATACACTCTTGAATGGATTAATTCTTTTCATTTAATTACACCTCTCAACAATTTTCTACACATTATAAATATCAGTTTTAAAATATTTCATATTACTTTGTATCCATTGAATAATTTCTAACAATCCTTCATCAAATGAATATTTAGGAAACCATTCTGTGGTTTCCTTAATTTTAGTATTATCTCCCAAAGCCTATTTACTTCACTATTTTCTGATTTTAATCTATCCACATCGCATATTATTTTTTCAACTAAATCCTGAACTTATTTCATGGTTAAATCTTACATTTATTTCCTTATTAATAGTTTTGCAATTTTCAGCGATTTTATCAACTCCATACTCCTTGCAAGTTTCTAACTGTAATAAACTATATTCTGTTTTTCAATCTATATTTTATGTCTTCTTCATTACTAAAATTATCTACATCATAATAAGTAGCATGCTCAGGTAATAAAGGTTCAACATATTCATTTTTATTGTAAATGCAATTATAACATAAAGTACCTTCAATAGAATCTTCTAAATGCTTTCTCCTAAGTTCAATAAGTTTTTTACCATTCCAAGCTTCCTTTATAGAAACCTTATTTAAATCTGCTACAGTCAAGTAATTTTGAAAATCAATACAACATGCTGTTAAATATCCTTCATAAGTTACATGTAATGAATTAAAAGGTAATGAGCATGGCATTTTTTTTATTGAATATTTATCATCTTCAAGAGCTAGTTTTTCATTTATTTCGTACATCATTCCACCTTGATTTGCAACATTTAAAAACACCACTTCATCGCATATATTTTTAAGTTTCTCCTCTAATGCTTCTTCTTCATCTTCACTATACTTTGTTACTATAGATGATACAAATATTTTAAAATTTTTATTGTTTTTCTTTCTGTAATCAGATATATATTTTAGGTTATCCAATACAATATTAAATTCATCTTTACCATGAATAATTTTATACGTCTCCTTGGTTCCAGCATTAATTGAAAACTTAATACTATCAACACCTGCCTCTATGACTGCTATAGAACGTTTCGGTGTTGCTAAAGCACCATTTGTTGTTATATAAACATATTTATATCCTATTTCTTTAGCCTTAGCTACATATAAGGCCAAATTTTTAGAGACAAATGGTTCACCTGTGGCATAAAATCCAACTTCTTCCGTTCCTTCTTCAAAGGCTTCTTTTAATATGCGAAATAAAAATTCTTCATTAATTTCACCTTTTTTTCTTGTCATTTTTGAATTAGCACAAAATAAGCAATTATGATTGCATAAATTTGTTAACTCAATAAGCATATTCCTAGGGAAAGGTGGTATTAAATTTTTATCTATTACATTATATTGAGCTATTCTACCTTTTAGATCCATACATACTCCTCCTTGTTATTAACAGTAATCTCACTATCTATATGAATTACTAATTTCGTTAGCAGCTCTCATTCCACTCATGAAACTTTGATCGCTCCACAAATAATCCCATTCTCCAAACCTACCAGTAGTAATTATCCCCATTTTTCTTAAATAATTAATAACTATCTCTCTATTTATATATATATCAGTTTCAAATACCACATTAGCATATTTTTCTCTCTTAGCATGAATAAATATAATATCATTTACATTTGCCAATTTCATTTTTACTATATCCTTAATAATATTTTCTTTAAGCAAATCATCACTAATATCCAATGGATTATGTTTAGAATAGTAAACTTCAAATTGAATTGAACTACACCCACTGGGAACATTGTTTATTGACTTTAAATGAGGAAAATATGCTCTAGCTGCAACAATATTCTCATCATATATATATATCCAGGTACTTTTAGCATCTATTATTTTATTAAAACCCACCGAAATTAAAGCAACTGAAGTTGATAAAAGTTTATTAGCCGCATTTCTAACATTTAATGGTACATCTTTTATAATTTTAATTATTTCTGGTAAAGGAATGCTACTAATTAATGAATTATAATAAATTTGGGTTGAATCACTAAATTCAACACTTTTTTTCTTAACATCAATAGTAATAGCTTCCTTATGAAATTCCATTTTCAAATTAGATGTCATCGGTTTTAAAAACTCCTTAAAACCGCCTTTTTGTGGATACCTCATTTCTTTTGCATAATATACATTAGTAGTTATTTTTTCAAAAGCACCATGTAGTATCTCTTCTAAAGTAGGTTTATACATTCTTTTATCAATCCAACTCGTACCCAATCGCTTAGCTTCGATTGTCCAATATTTTTTAGTGTATATTACCGGAAAATTTTCCGCAATATAACTCCCATAATTGCTAATAAGCCATTCCTCATAGTTAATGAAATTGTTCTTTTGATCTGGTTTATTTACAAAATCTATTATAGCCCTTACCTTATCGTCAATTGGTAAATTGTATAAATTGTTTTGTATTGGATGTTTTAGCCAGTATCCATAGTAGTAATTATATGGCTCCGGCTTTTGAACAAAGTTCTCTGTTTTATCAAAAACTTCCCTACAATTTTCTATGTTAGTAAAACTCATATGAATAGCAGTATCAAACAAAAAACCATTCACTAAAAAACTATTACAAAGTCCTCCATATGTATCACACTTTTCATAAATTATGGATTGGTTCTTACCTAAATGATATCCCGCTGATATTCCAGCAATACCGCTTCCTAATATTACAATTCCATTTTCCATTTTTTCTCCTATAATTCCAAGCAATCTATATTTTAAAATAGTTTTTGAATTGACTAATAATGTATTCTATTTGTTCATCATCTATCCCTGGCCAAACACCAATCCAAAATGTATTATTCATTACTATATCAGTATTTTCCAACTTTCCACTAACCCTATAATTTATACTATTTTCTAGGAACAACGGTTGTTTGACTATATTTCCTGCAAATAGCAACCTTGTTCCAACTTTTCTTTCTTCTAAAAACTTAACAAGACTATTTCTATCATACTTAGTTTTATCCTTCATTGTTAAAATAAATCCGAACCAACTTGGCTCACTCTTTCCTGTTGGTTCGGGAAGAATTAAATATTCCTGAAATTGTTTTAATCCATCATATATTCTTTTGTAGTTTTCTCTTCTTTTTTCTATAAAAACAGGTAATTTTTTAAGTTGTGATACCCCTAATGCTGCTTGCATATCAGTTACTTTAAGATTATATCCCAAATTTGAATATACATATTTATGATCATATCCTATTGGCAATTCTCCATGTTGTTGTGTAAACCTCTTTCCACAAAGATTATCACTTCCAGGAGGACAACAGCAATCCCTTCCCCAATCTCTTAGTGAGCGTATAATATTATGCAACTTAGAGTCACTAGTAATTACTGCTCCTCCTTCACCCATAGTTATATGATGTGCGGGATAGAAACTAAAAGTAGATATATCACCAAAAGTACCCGTATATTTACCATCATACTTTGAACCTAATGCATCGCAATTGTCTTCTATAACCCATAAGTTATGTTTTTTAGATAACTCCATTATTTTACATAAATTAAATGGATTTCCTAAAGTATGCGCTAAAATTATTGCTCTTGTTTTATCTGTAATTGCTTCTTCTACTTTATTAGAATCTATATTGTATGTTCCTATCTCTACATCTACAAATACAGGTATTAATCCATTTTGAATTATAGGCGATACTGTAGTAGGAAACCCGGCAGCCACTGTTATAACCTCATCTCCCTGTTTTAATCTTCTTTCACCTAATTTAGGAGAAGTTAGAGCAGTAACTGCAACAAGATTAGCTGAAGACCCCGAATTTACGAGCGAACAATATTTTACTCCCAAAAATTTGGGAAACTCTTTTTCGAATTCATTTCCATATCTACCTGATGTAAGCCACATATCTAAAGAAGCATCAATTAAATTAGATAAATCGTCTTCATCGACTACCTTACCGGCTGCTGGTATGTATGTTTCTCCAGGTATAAATTTTTTTCCCAAGCTTTTCTCTTTATAGAAATCTTTCACTTTTTGAAGTATTTCTAATCTCGCAAACCCTTCATTAAAATTTATATCGCTCATTTTATTCACTCCATATCAAATTCTGTATTTTAGCTTGTTTTTCATATTCATCAATTTGTTTTAAAGTATATCTATACATATTCGAATTATTATTCTCATAATAAGTTTTGTACCACTGTATAGTTTTATCCACTGCCATATTCACTTCATAAACAGGGTACCATTTTAAGTGAGCCTTTACCTTGCTTATATCAAGTTTTAATAAATTAGCTTCATGGGGTTGTTCACTTTTATCAATCTCTATGATACCTTTCCCCCAACTTTTAATAGCTAAATTTAAAATTTCATCAACATTCAAAATATCTGTGTCTCTTGGACCAAAGTTCCAACCACTACTGTATTTTTCTTTGTCACTAAGCATTAATACCCCAAGCCATAAATAACCTGATAGTGGTTCTAATACATGTTGCCATGGTCTTGTAGCTAAAGGATTCCTTATAACTATTGATTTTTTTTCTGAAACTGATCTTACAAAGTCTGGAATCAATCTGTCCTCTGCCCAGTCCCCTCCACCAATTACATTTCCTGCTCTAACTGATGCTAATGCGATACCTTTTTCCTTATAAAAACTGTTTATATATGACGTCGTAATTAGTTCTACACAACCCTTACTAGAACTATATGGGTCATGTCCACCCAAAGAATCAGTTTCTCTATATCCATATACCCATTCTTTATTTTCATAGCATTTATCTGTAGTTACTACAATTACAGCCTTAACACTGTCACTCTTTCTAGCTACTTCTAATACATTTACAGCTCCCATCACATTAGTTTCATACGTCATTCGCGGCTCAATATAAGATAGCCTTACTAGTGGCTGAGCTGCAAGATGAAATACTATTTCTGGTTTGTATTTATGGAAAATATCATCTAATTTTTCTTCATCTCTTACATCACCAACTATACTTGTAATCTTTTCATCTAATTTACATGTTTTAAAAAGTGATGGTTCAGTAGGAGTTTCTAAAGAATATCCAATAACCTCTGCGCCTAGATTTTTAAGCCAAATAGAAAGCCACGAACCTTTAAATCCAGTATGCCCCGTTATAAGGACTTTTTTTCCTCTATACTTATCATTAAATACACTCATAGTAGTTCCTCCAAATTTGTTTTATACCGTCGTATGCTCCTAGTAAATCATCCGCTTAATATAGCCTTAGTTTTACAATTGATTCATTTTCAAACTTAAAACAATTATTTTTAATATTAAATGTCGAACCTATTTATTTCAACCATTCCATCATTATTTGAATAATAACTATTATTCAAATATAATATAGTTTTTTTTATTTCTGAACCAACTCCCTTTTGAGGATTATAACCCAAACTTCTAAGTTTAGAAGTATCATATATAAATTTTGAATCACCCTCATATGAATTTATATCGTTATCAAATCCATATGTAATATCTATACTTTTACATCCATCACCATATTCGTATATCTCTTTGGTAATACATGCCAACTGATATATGCTATAATAATTATCACTACCTAAATTGAAAACTTGATAACCTTTTATTTTATTATTTATTAATCTTAGTATTGAATTTGATAAATCCAATACAGAAATAAAATTTCTCATTTGATTTCCTTTAGATCTTAAAATTAGTTTTTGATTCTCTACTATTTGTTTACAAAAATTATTTGGTACTATCGTCCACCTATTTATTTTTTTAAATAATGGAGCTGTGAGAAAATTTGAAGGTCTTAATATCATACAATTCATTCCATAGTAGTCAGAATATTGTTTGCAATAAAGTTCAGCAAAATAATGTGTACTTCCATAATCATTTAATGGATTTATCTTAGAATCTTCAGATATAATGTTTCCATTATCATTTGAACCATAAACATGAAAAGTTGATATGTATATAAAATTTTCAATTTTATTTTTCCTACAAAATTCTAGCATATTTCTCGTCCCAAAAACATTAGTGTTGATAGCATAACTTGGGTTTTCTTTACATATATTTTCATTAGCAGCCGCCATATGTATTACATAGTCATATTTTTCTGTTATGGAATCAGCAATTTTTATATTGCATACATCATCATATATAACTTTATATTCTTTTGACCATTCCAACATATAGTTAGGTATTTTCCTACACAACATTGTTATCTCAATATCATTTTCTCTGTTTAATAATTCTGTACAATAACTACCTAAATATCCACATGCGCCAGTTATCAGGATTTTCATATAATTCCTCCGACATATATTATTTAAAATCTACCATAATGTGTTAAAATCATCTAATTTACTAAATGATTTATCTCTAACTGAAATAATAGGATTAAGTATACCCCATTCGATTCCACAACTATCCCATCTAATTCCGCTATCATTTTCTAAATTATAAACTGTAGATACTTGATAAACAACGATAGTATCATCCATTAACGATCTAAATCCATGTGCTAATCCTTTCGGAATATATATCGAATGACTATTGCTATCTGATACTTCTATAGTAATAAATTTTTTATAAGTTCTAGAACTTTGTCTTAAATCTAATATCACATCAGTAATTTTACCCTTAGGAACATATACCAATTTATTTTGGTCATATGGTGGCTTTTGAAAGTGCATTCCCCTAATAACATTTTTTTTTGAATTTGTATAATAAGATTCTTTGAAATCAGTACAAATACCAAATCGATTAAATAACTCTTCATTGTAGATTTTAGTGAATATTCCTCTTGAATCACTAAAAACTGGATTTTTCACAACATATACGCCTTCAAGTTCAGTCTTTACTATTTCCACACTGCCCATGGAGCCTCACCACTTTCCCATATTTCTTCTAGCAAGCTTTTATCCCTTAATGTGTCCATTGGTCTCCAAAATCCTTCATGTTTATATGCACTTAACTCATCATCTTTTGCAAGATGTTCAAGTGGTTCTTTTTCAAATACAGTATTATCATCTTGAATATAATCAAACACTTTAGGTTCTAATACAAAAAAACCTCCATTTATCCAAGCATTATCCCCACTTGGCTTTTCCGTAAATGTTTTAACAGAACTATCACTATTAATATTTAATGCTCCAAATCTTCCTGATGGTTGTACTGCTGTAACCGTAGCAATATATTTATGATTTTTATGGAACTCTAAAATCTTGTTAATATTAACATCTGCTATCCCATCGCCATAAGTCATCATAAACGTTTCATTTTCAATATACTCTTCTATCCTTTTTAATCTTCCTCCAGTCATCGTATTCATACCTGTATCAATAAGAGTGATTTTCCAAGGTTCCGCTTTACTATTATAGTATTTTATGTCTCCTGAATGTAAATCAACTGTTAAATCACTCATATGCATATAATAATTAGCGAAGTATTCTTTTATAATATATCCTTTGTAACCACAGCAAATTATAAATTCATTGTAACCATAACTAGAATATAACTTCATTATATGCCAAAGTATCGGTTTACCACCTATTTCAACCATTGGTTTTGGTTTTAATTCTGTCTCTTCACTTAATCTAGTTCCGAAACCTCCTGCTAGTATCACTACTTTCATATTAACCAACCCTCCTTAAAATTTAATATTATCTTAATTTTCATCAAATATATAGTCAAATACTGTTTCAAATAATTCTAAATCTGTTTTTAAATTTTCTTTACTCTGTTTAAATAATTTCTTAGTTACTTCATCTATATTGCTAAGTTTATATATATTTAAAAAGCTTTGACATACATTATTTTTCAAATCACATAAGTCAATTTTATTAATTCTAATATCATTTTTATAGTCTTCATAGAATTTAAATAAATGATTAAACCTTAAAATTTGTTTGTCTATTTGACTACTATCCTTTTCTGTTCCTCCATATCTTTCAAATAAATACCTTCCTTCAATGTATGCATCAAACCCTTGTTCAGCAATCTCCATGGATAATCTTGCTTCTACAGTCCAGTAATCCTTTCCATAATAATTTGTTCCACATAAAGCTTTTCTTCTAAATGCAGTCTGAGTTGGTGATGGCATACAATTTAAACTTGCAATTTTAGAATAATAATTTTCACTATTAAAATAGGATTGATCATCGAAATAATGTTTTTTCATATTTTTATCAATAAAATGTAGTACACCTACATTTTCGTTATAGTTAAAAATATTAACAACACTTTCAATATAAGTATTTTTAAAATAATCATCACCATGTAAAGTTGTTACATATTCTCCAACGGCTAACTTCATTACTTTATTAGAATTTAATAGCCATCCTATATTTTCTTTATTCCTAATCAATCTAATTCTTATGTCTTTTATGCTTTTTAATAATTGGAAAGTTTTATCCTCAGAATTATTATCACAAATAATTATTTCAAAATTCTTATATGTTTGATTTAAAACACTGTTTACTGCTTTAATAATGTCCTTTTCATCATTATAAATTGGCATGCATACACTAACTAATGGTTCATTCGTATGTTCATTTACTAATTTAACTATGATTTCTTCAATATCTTTCTTTGATTTTTCATCCTCACAATAATTCAAGCAGTCATTATACTTATCAAGGGCTTGATTAAATCTACCAGTTATTTCATATATATATCCTAAATTATATAACAAATCAAATGTTTGTCCCACTTTTCCCAACGTTGTATTTAATAGTTCTTCTGCTTCATAATATTTTTTTTCATTTATCAATACAACTGTTTCCATTGAATATAATCCAATTTGAAAGTTTCTGATTAATGTATGTACTTCTTGAAATTCTTTATTCTCTATTAACTCTATAACTTTACCTTCTATTCCACTAAATATTTCATTGGGTGACATTTTATTCACTCCTCTTATTTCTAGAATAACTCTAAGTTACTATGTAGTAATTATATACATATATTTTCTAAACATTATAGACATTTGTTTTAAAATAATGCATGTTTTTTTCTATCCAAGATATAGTTTCTAACAGACCCTCATCTAAACTATAAAGTGGCTTCCAGTGTGTTAATTGTTTGATTTTGTTATTATCTGCCAATAACCTGCTAACTTCGCTTTTTTCTGGTCTTAATCTATCTACATCACACACAATACTTGCATTTCTATTGGACAACTTAATTATTTTATTAACTAAATCACCTATGCTAATTTCATGATTTGACCCAGCATTTATAACTTCCCCAATAGTCTTATCACTTTCTGATATCTTTATAAATGCTTCTACTGTATCTTTTACATAGTTAAAGTCTCTGGTTGGTGTAAGACTTCCAAGTTTAATTTCAGTTTTTCCTGCTAAAATCTGTGAAATAACAGTTGGGATTATTGCCCTTGCCGATTGCCTAGGTCCATAAGTGTTAAATGGTCTTATCGTTGCAATTGGGGTGCTAAAACTTCTATAATAACTTTCTGCAATCTTGTCTGCACCTATTTTAGATGCAGAATAAGGAGATTGACCTTGCATAGGATGTTTTTCATCAATAGGAACATATAATGCGGTTCCATAAGTTTCTGAAGTTGATGTATGTATTATTTTCTGTATATCATAATCCCTACAGGCTTCAAGAACATTTGCAGTTCCTTCAATATTCGTACGTATATAGGCCATAGGCGATAGGTACGAGTATGGTATGGCTATTAGTGCTGCAAGATGAAACACAACATCTTGCCCTTTAACAATACTTTTCATTCCATCATATTCTCTAATGTCGCTAGTTACAACCTGAATATTATCTTTTATTCTTTTATCAAAGCTATCTATCCAACCCCAGTTATTAAATGAATTGTATTGGACAAGAGCTGTTACATCTGCTCCAATTTCAACAAGCCTTTCTGTTAGATGACTTCCTATAAAGCCTTCTGAACCAGTTACAAGTACTTTTTTGCCTTTTAAGTTCATTATTTCACATCCTTATACTATCTCTAATTAACCCTACTTTGCTCTATACTGAAGTAATATCTTAGCTTTTTCATTGTTTTTTTCTTCCCATTTTCTTATAAGATAATCATAAACCTCTTGATTATGTATCCTTTTCCCTATATAAAAATCAGCACATTCTTTTGAAAAACTACTTTTAAATTTAAAAAGATTATCCTCAATGCTATTTGTAAGACCTCCTCCAAAATGCATTTTCTTATAACCTTTTTTCTGTGCATATTTTATAGCTTCCCATAGTAACAGATTATTAGGCGCAAATTTTAAATATTCTTTTAAGCTACCAGCTAAATGATAATGAAAGTAATCTCCATACCCCATAAATATCGCTGATGCAATAACTAGATTATCCTTTTTTACATTAAGTAATATATAATTATTATTATCTTTAATAGTTTCGTAATAACTATCATTAAAATAATAATAACTATCTGCATGTACTTTATTCATTGTTGAATTATATATTTTATTAAAAGTTTCAAAATCTTTACTCTCTTCTACATGCAGACCATTTTTTTCAGCTTTTCTTATCATATTTCTATTTTTACTTATTATATCTTGATCCCAAATTTCTTCTAGCCTCTTTGTTAAATCCAACCATACTGTAGTTCTATTATGTATTATATCTATATTATTATTCAATAACTTTTCATTTTTTATTAGAGGATGAAATCTTACAAACTCAGCTACGATATTATTTTTTTTACAATAATCTATGAAACATTCTTCTAAGTCTTTCATAAATTCTCCATCACTACAATTTAAAATAGGTCCACCATATCCATATGCTGTTTCAATATCATAATATTTATCATCTAGCTTATATCCTTCTATTTCTCTTAACACAAACGGATAAAATGCTATATTACCATATATGTCATAGTAAATAAATAGTTTTCCTTTACCGTCACCATTCAATTCATACATTTTATAATATTCACTTGTATAATAAATATCTTGAACATAAGTAGGTAACTTATTCAAATACAAATTCCATTCATCATCACAACTATTAAATACCCTATACATCTAAGAACTCCTTTATACTGTTTGTTCCATTAAGATATTTTATTTTTCTGCCTCTACAATAAAAAAACCTATAGTGTATTCCCCGCCCATATCTGTTCTTTCTACTGAGTCAATTTTAACATTTTTAAATCCTGCTTCTTCCCAAGTACTTTTTATTTCATTTACTGTAAAAAAATGTACAGTTCCTCTATGTGCAAGTGCACCTTCGGTCATTTCTCTATAAGTACCTTCCTCCAGTTTTTCACCTGTTCCATATCCTGTAGTTTTACAATTAAATAATCCGGTAGAAAATATTTTGCCCCCCTCTTTTAACACTCTTTTTGCTTCAGTTAATATATTTTTTACATCATATAGCTTATTTCCACATATTACAGCTGAATCCACAATAGCATCAAAATGGTTATCTTCATAAGAAAGATTACCAGCATCAGCTACCAATAAATTTGCTTTTAAGCCTTCTTGTTCAATTCTCATTATAGCTTTTTTTATTGCTGTCTCAGAACCATCGAAACCATATGCATCAAATCCTTCTTTTGCTATATACCAAGTTACTGCACCAGTACCACATCCAAAATCTAATACTCTTATTTTTTTTCTGTCAAGCTTATAAAAATTTCTTGCTACAAATCTAATTACTTCCTCTGAAGGATACTTTCCCCACTCCTGTTCTTGATGTATTACTTCCCACATATCATCAAATGTTTTCATTTAAATGCTCACCACTTTCTATTAAATTTATAATTGCATTAACTACTCTATCCATATCTTGAAAATTATATCTATTATCAATAGGTATAGTTAATATTTTATTAGATATGTATATACTTTTTTCAAATTTATTTATCAAATTTTCATTTCTAATATCCCAGTGTATTGGGCAATAAATCGAATGTATTCTCAACTCTTTTCTAATAAAGTCCCTATTATTAATTAATATAGGGAATGCTAAAGGCACATTATCTTCTATTAGTTCCTTATTGAATAAAATTTTTATATTACTAAATTTCGTTAGTATTTCATATAAATAATTATAATTATCTGTTCTAAGTTTCTTTATTAATTCATAATTTGTTTTATTTAAAGACTCTTTTGATTCATTATCCATACCATTTACATTTTCTCTTTTATAATAAGCTTTATCAGCTTGATTAAATAATTTCAAAAACTCTTCTTCATTTCCACTATGTAATTTTACATACTCAGTTTTGTTTAATCTCGCCTCATTAATTAGTTTATAATACTTGTCTTTAATTGTATCAAAATCAACAGATTTATTGCATAAAACCAAACTTCCGTCAATGGGTAAAAATTTTCTATAGCTATTAAATATATAATCACCTATAAACTTTTCTTTTTTAGAGAACCAAAACATTTGTACTGCATCTTCAATTAATATTATTCCAGTTTGCTGAATTGATTTAAGAAATTGAATTGTTTGGTCACTATGATAAAACCCAAAGTAGTCTATAAAAAATATACCTTTTACCTTATATTGGTCTAATTTATTTTTAATATCATTCAAATTGATAGATAAATCTTCATTTACTTCGTAAAAAACAAAATGAATACTTTTTCTTTCAAAACTATATAAAATTGTAGGACACAAATAAGCAGGCATAAGTATATATTCATCCTCTTTAAAGTTACTATCCTCGATTATAAATCGAATTGCACTTTGGCCCCCATTTAAAAATACTGCTTTTAAATCCCGAAAATCATTTTGGGTAATATCCAGCACACTACTATCAATCCAAAATTCACCACCTATTGGTTTTAAATGTCTTTCCATTCAATAACCTCGTCTTTTTTCATATCTCTTTTAAGTCCTCTTCCAATTAAGACGTCAGCCATCTCTGGCTTTATTCCATTACCAGGTCTCTTATACGCTAACATATGTTTTTTCAATATAGTTCCCTTTTTCAAATCGCAGGATGATACTATACTTCTTCTTATATCTTTCATTATAGCAAGTTCTCTGTCGGTTGGACTTTTTATTCCGCTACCTAATAACTTCTCTGTATTTCTTATATATTCAACATACTCCTTAAATCCATTTGGGTCCATTGATGCTTTATGGTCAGGACCACCCATACCTCTATCTAAAGTTATATGTTTTTCTATAAATTCTGCACCTAAAGCTACCGCTGCAACCGCCGATTCATTGCCTAATGTATGATCAGAAAATCCAACTGGTATTTTAAAAGCATTTCTTAATGTAACCATAGCATTCAAGTTAACATCCTCTATAGCAGTAGGATAATCTGTTATACAATGCATTAATTTCACATCTTTGTTCCCTGTCGAATATATAACATCAACTGCCTTTTCCACCTCACCTAACGTACTCATACCTGTAGATAGAATTATAGGTTTTCCTGTTTCTCCTATTTGCTTAAGGAATTCATAATTTGTAACTTCGGTAGAACCTATTTTTATTAACGGGACATTTAAACTATCCAAATAATTTAAACTATCTACCCCATCAGGTGTAGAAATAAAAATAATTTTCTTTTCGTTACAATAATTCTGAATTTCTCTAAACTGTTCAAAAGGCAATTCTAGTTTTTTTATCATTTCAAGTTGACTTTCTTTTATTGGATCATTTTCCTTTTGATATTGTGCTTTATCTGCAAATACTCCAGTACTCTCTTCTGCCCTAAATGTTTGGAACTTTATAGCATCTGCTCCACATTCTACAGCCATGTCTACAAGTTCTTTGGCTGTTTTTATGTTTCCATTATGATTTACCCCTGCTTCTGCAATTACAAATACTGACATAACATCAACTCCAAATAAGCTTCTTTTTTATTAATTTATCATCAATTTCGATATTTTCAATCACTGAAACTATTTTTCCACTTGTATCCCCATCTCCGTAAAGACTTTTTGTAAACTGTACTTTTTCTTTAAATTCATAGCTTAAAGATTTAGTAATAGCTTTTATTATATCTTCATAATTATTACTACAACTAATAATGTTGTCAGCCATAAGCCTTCCCTTTTGCCTATTACCAATGTTGACAACAGGAATCTTTAGATAAGGTGCCTCAACTAAAGCACTAGACGAATTACCAATTACTGTACAACATAATTTCATAATACTTAAGTACCTTAAAACTCCCAAGCTTTTAAATAAGTGAACATTAGAATTTAGCTTTGCAAATTCTTCAAGTTTTTTTATTATATAGTTGCCACCATTGTCTGCATTAGGGTATGTGATTATCATTTTCTTATTTACAATATTTAAAGCCTTAATTAAACTTTCAATTTGATATGAAAGATCATCCATTTCAAGAGTAACAGGATGATATGTAACAAGTATAGTATCCTTATCTATAATAACGTTTAATTGTCTTTTTAGTTCTTCTCTACTTAAAAAATTTGTTAACTTAATATTTTCAATTCCAGGGTCGCCTATATCAAAAACTCTCCATGCCTCTTCACCCATACTAATTATATTTTCAGAATATACCTTTGCACCCGGAAAATGAATATGAGCCATTTTAGTTATAGCATTCCTAATCTGTCCATCGATAGCGCCTTCTGTAATTTCTCCACCCGATATATGCGCAATTGGTATGTTCATGGTCATTGCAGTTGACACTGCCGCAAATAATTCATATCTATCACCTAAAACAAGCAATATATCTGGTTTCAGCCTTTCAAAAGCCTGAGAAAGTTGAATCATTAATAATCCCATTTCTTTAGCCATAGTGCCTTTACTGCTAGTTTCCATTATAATAGGTAGTGTTTCATCTACTTTAAATCCATCTTCTAAAATCTCATTTATAGTATACCCAAAGTTATCTGATAAGTGTGTACCAGTTACTATTAATTGAAGCTCTAAGTTACTATTTTCTTTTATTTTATTTAATGTATTTTTAAGTAGTCCATACTCTGCTCTTGTTCCAGTTACTACTGCAATTTTACGCATGATTTTCACATTCCTTCATAAGTAATTCAGCAAATTTAAAATCTATTTCATTGTCTATATCTAATGATTTTTCATTATTCATAACATACCCTGTTATGTTTTCTGTTTCAAATGTTTTTTTATGCATTAAAACATTCATTTTTATTACATAAACTGCACCATTTACTCTATAAATTTTAGGTAAATCCTGTCTTCTCACTATTTGTCTGCCTTCTTCTATAAAATATTTTAATTTATCACCATCAAATATATTGGTCCAATAGGGGTTCACT
Source organism: Clostridium bowmanii (assembly GCF_018861315.1). GTDB lineage: Bacteria > Bacillota > Clostridia > Clostridiales > Clostridiaceae > Clostridium_AD > Clostridium_AD bowmanii. Next base: position 91,468 of record NZ_JAHLDL010000019.1, read on the forward strand.
TCTGCCTCACAAACAGATACAGATCCATCTATACCAGTTTTAAGAAGTTTTTCAATTGTGCCATCAATATCTTCAACAGTTCTAAGCGGCGACGTACACTGCAATAAGCATACATATTTAGGAATATACCTTTCCTTTTCCCTCAGTGAATCTAACATATGTAAAATGCAATCTATAGTTGCCGTATCGTCATTCGCTAACTCCTTAGGTCTTAAAAAAGGAACTTCTGAACCATAAGCCTTACTTATACTAGCAATTTCCTCATCTTCTGTAGATACTATTACTCTTTTAATATACTTACTCTTCAATGCTTCTTCTATGGTGTAAGCTATCAAAGGTTTACCATTCAAAATCTTAATATTTTTTCTTAGTATACCTTTAGAGCCGCCCCTTGCAGGAATTATTGCAAGAATATCCTCATTAATCATTATTTTTTTCACCTTCTTTGTCTAAACAGAGTAGCTCAGAAACATCTTCATTCACTTTATAATAATCCTCTATTTTACCTATATCCATCCAATATTCTTTTATTTCATAACTACCCACTCTTTTGCCTTGCTTTATACATTTATTTATTAATTCAGTTATTTCATAATATTCATCCTTAGGAATATAATCAATAACATCTGGATTTATGCAATAGATGCCAGCATTTATTAAATATTCTTTAGTAGGTTTTTCTTCAATGCTCTTAATAATACATTTTTCTGAATTTATTATACCATAAGGAATAGTAAAACCATGTTTTCTAACACCTACAGTCAAATCATATTTATTATTGATATGAAAGTCCATCATATTCTCTACATTTAAATTAGTAAATATATCACCATTAATTACAAAAAAAGGCTTGTCTATATATCCTCTAGCTAACCTAATTCCACCACCTGTCCCTAGCCTTTTAGTTTCTTTTACATAATCAATTTTAACACCATACGCATACCCTGATTGGAAATAATTTTGTATAATCTCCGCCTTATAATTAACAGAAAGTAATATTTTATTATATCCGTATTGCTTGTAATTATTTATTATGTGTTGAAGAATAGGGTCTTGTCCTATTTTTAGCATAGATTTTGGCAATTCTTCTGTTAGTCCTTTAAGCCTTGTCCCTAGTCCTCCAGCCATTATTATTACAAAGTTTTCCTTTCCTTCTGGGAGTAGCAAATCATTTATATCTAATAGTCTTTCGACCTTACCCTCTCTATTTAAAATTGGAACTTGTTTCACAGCTTTTTTAATAAATATATCCTTTATTTCTTCCCTACCCATATCATTATAGGCAACTACAGGATTATAATGAATAAAATCCTGTAGACTTTCCTCAAGTTTTAGCCCTTTCAACAAAGCTCTCCTTATATCACCATCAGTTATTGTCCCAATTAGTTTATTATCTCCATCAACAACTAATATAATTCCCTTAGCCCCATTATCAATTACCCCCAGTGCATCTTTAATAGTACAGTTTTTTTTAATTAATAATTGCTCAACATTATTATTCATCCATCATCATTCCTTAGAATATTAGAATATTTGTAATCATTTTATACATCACTAGTTTTAAACTCTTCAATTAAGGATTTTAGCAGCTTTAAATACTTCTCTAATTCTAGGGCTTTCCCAAACTCAATGTTTAGCCTTGAATTTAATTCTTCTATTTTATTAGTTCCACTATAATAAAAATTTGCATAAATAGCACTAAACTTGGAAGCTAGAGCATTTTTCAAACTAACTTTATAAAAAGAATTTTTTTCTAGAATATCTTCAAAAGATTTAACATAATCTAATTCAGAAATTAATCTATTAACTCCCATTTTTTTTTCCTTATACCTATTAATTTTTTTGAGAATCTTAATGCGTTTCTCATTTTCAATTAATAATTCATTAATTTCCAAATCAACATTAATTACAGTGTTATATATTTTGTCGCTATTCTGTGAAAAGTTGTATTCCTCATAAATATCAGTAATAATTTTTTCTATATCGTATTCTTTTAATAAATCTTCCCGCATAACATGCTCAAACGTCTTATTTGAAGTTCCCTCAATATATAATCCACCTTCGGTTGAATTTATATATTCTATCTCTGAGTTCATCTCTATCATATCTTCAAACAACGATTTCATTCCCATAAATGAACTATCAGTATAAACCCTTTTGTTAAAAACATCTTTTGTCTTAATATACTTCTCCATAGAAACATCTATTTTTTCACTAGTCCATGAACCCTTTGCATATAGACTATCTTCTGTATAGCATAAATCTTGACCTATAAAAATAATTTTTTTGAAACCCAATTTAATAAACGCATCTAAAGCAACATTGGCTACTGAAAATCCACTTTTAATTGTAAATTTAGACTTGAATATATCTTTTTGCATGTACCGAAGTAAATGTGTGGTGTCTAACACCATTCTTACTTTTTTGCCCTTATATTTAGGTAATATTTTATAGTAGAATTCATCGCTAAATACCAATGTTGAACTATAAGTATCGATATTTTTAAATATATTTTCTTCTTCGTCACCGCCATCAATTGCAAATCTATAATGAGGATTAATACCATTACTATCCAATATTTTAATTGCAGAACCCACTGCTACAATTATAGCTTTATTTTTAATTTTCTTCAAAAGATGCATATTCTTATTAAGTGACGGACCAGCTGAAACCAATATTATTGGTATATCTCCAAATTTATCAATTAATTCTTCTATAGGAAGTGCCTCTTGCTTTATATTTCTAAAAATATTTACTGGCCAAGTGTATAAAAAAGAATCATTTGTAGCTATATTTACTTTAGTACCATTTAAATACTTACTCCATTTTCCCATAACTGACTCTAAATATCCAGGATAAAGCGTCCTATAGGAAATATTATAAACTATAGACACACCATCTTTCATCCCAGCACTTAAACAACTCCAAATAATACTTGTTGCTTCTATATATGTTTTATTAATAATAAAAGTGATATGTTTCAGTTTGAGTAGTAACCCCTGTACATCAATAAAATTTAATAATGTTATGAAAAGATTTAAGTCCGGTTCTACTATAATTACCTTTTCAAGCTTTTTAAAATTACTCACTATATAATCAACTGCATATCCGCATCCAATACCAAAAATCAAAAGATTCTTAGTATTCCGATCTATGCCTTTAAACATTATATCTACTTCTCTATTAGTATCATAAATGCTATGAATATAACATTTTCTACCATTATGTTCTACTAATAAATTTTTTCCGTTTCCTACCTTATAAATTAATGAATTATACTTATATTGTTCTCTCATAATATCTTCATAAACTACACTTAAATTTTCTTTAAAAAACCTTAAATTTTTTTCATACATTTCCATAAATGCTTTCTCCTAACTCATTCTTGCATTTTTCAATATTGGTTTTAACTCAAACTCTAAAATATCCTGATAAAGTAAATAGTCTTTATTATTCAATGCAACATTTATATTTTGAAATATAATGTTTATATGCTTTATGTATTTCTCGTCTAATTTAGGTAGAATATAGAATATTTTTTCCACTAATACAGCCACTGTCTCCTTAAATTTTTTCATATCATATTCAACTATATTTTCCTCCACCACATCTATTAACTCTAAAACATCCTTCATTTTATCCTCCAACCACATTTACTATAAATTATAAACAGGCACCCTGCCTTTATATCTATTATCGGCATAAAACTTGAAAACTTTATCGAATTTTTAAAAAAAAGAGCGAGACTGCATTTTAAGGTTCTTACTGAGCTTTGGGTGTTTCCTAATATTAAGAATGAGCAGGTAGTTTATACACTATCTGCTCATTTTTATATTAAAGCAGATAAACTAAATTCTTTATCTTTAGGAAGAAATGCAAGTTTACATTTCTTTGTGAGATTGACTAATCCACTTCTTCCGTATACAATACGTTTAAGAAGTTTGAATTTGTTGTTGTTTCCTTCAACAAATCCAGAGCTTATAGTGTAGGATATTGCATTCTTGACGGGATCAATATCCTTTTTTATTCCATTACAAAACGACTTTATTTCACTGTCTTCAAATTCTTTTAAAAATTCTTCCAACTTATCTGGATCAGTACCCATTATAGTGCCATGAAATTCTTTGAAAATAAATTCCACCCGAGCGGCTACTGGATATTTTTCTTTTATTAAATCAATATACATGCCTACTTTTTCATCTTTTTTGACTTTAGGATTACAGGTAAATAAATATTTTAATATTTCTGTTCGCTTTAAAACGATGACATCTAAAGGAATAACCCTTTCCATAAGATACTTCGCGGAGAATGGTGCTCGATATGGGAAGTTGTTTTTTCCTATGATGTAAATATAATCCGCAAGTTTATGTTTACTTTCACAAAAACTAGGCTGCCGCAGGATATAAAAGTATATCGTCTCACTGCTATGACCATCATCCATCATTTTAAAAATGATAATCAACCAGTCATTCATGGGCGATTCTCGCTTTTTATAGTTTGTTGGCGAATCCAGACTATTAATCTCCAATTCTGATATTTCAACATATTTTTTTGCTGTAGGTAGTGCTATTTGAAATTTTTCTGATATGATCTTTACACTTTTATTTTCTAAACCATTCCAATAGTCTTGTATTTCACGGATTAATTGCTGTTTTTTTTTCTGCCTTCAGCCTGAGCAACGTATTGTTTAGTTGTAAGTAAATGCTTTTTATTATCATATATATGCTCCGAATCATCTGGATTCTTTGGAGGTGTATTGTCATATTGTAATGAATTAATATATTCCTCGTTAGGTTTCTTTTCTATTAGTACTTTCTTAGGAGCATTATCTAATATTTTACCATCACAAATATAAACACTAGGTGGCATCTCTTCTTTGAAAATATCTTTCAAATAGCCAAGGAGGTTTTGTAGAATATGAAAACGGTCTGCTACTTGAACGCATTCGGGTAGAATTTCATTGATTGCGGTAGCATAGGCACTAGCACGATCTCTAGCTACCAGTCGTATTCTTTTGTGATCTTTCAACCATTCTTTCAAAGTGTTTGCATCCCTACCATTAAGAAGCGCTATAAGATGATGATCCTTTAAATCATAGATAGCAGTTGCATATGACTGTCCTTTTCGAATAGCTACGTCGTCAATGCCAACAGCATCTACATCATGGTCATCTACAAATTCAATATAATCATACAAACGTTGGATGGAATCGTTGCTTATTTGGACACCTAGAAATGATAAAACTTTACTAGCGCCCTCATTGCTTAAGAACATAGATACACCAAGTATAAGAGAATTCAAAGAGTCTGTACGTACCTGTGAAGCTTTTGCAAAAGGTAGATCTTCCATAAATACTTTACAGTTGCAGTCAGGGTTCTCACAATCATATTTGTATACGTTAGCGTGTAGGAAAGTCAGCTTACAGTGAATAGGGGTATCTTGTATAGTTCGTTGATATGTTGCGTGCTTAGCATTACTTTCTACACCACATTTAGGACAATTGCAACTATGTGGTTTAGATTTTATATATATATGCAATGTTTTCTGGTCTTCTATATGATCATATATGTAATGATTTTGATCTAGAAGAAATGAATAATCTAGTGTTTCATGATATTTCATTTCACATTCACATCCTTTTTTCGATACCTTATTATACCATAAATACCCAAAAATAAGAACCCTGAGCATAAAGAAAAAGCAGGTTTTTGCTTAAATAGAGTATTATAAATACCGAGTAGATAGTTTAAAATAACTATCTACTCGGTATATTTTTGTTTTACCTATAATTATTAAAACAATAATAAATTGTTAGTATAAATAGTTTAGATTAACACATGATAAAGGAAAGAAAGGTGGATAGAAAATGAAAGTTCAAGAAGTGATATTGGATGATAATAAAAAGAGATACTTATTGTTAAATAGTAAAGGAGCACCTATTATTTCAGTAGCCAAATACTTAAAGCACATAGATAATACGGGGAAGAGCTTTAATACTCAAAAGACATATAGCTACGCTCTTAAATTATATTTTCAATATTTAGAAGAGATTGATAAAGATTATAAAAATGTAAATATAAATAATTTATCAGATTTCGTTGGTTGGTTAAGAAATCCATATGAGAGTAGTAAGGTTCTTATATTAAAGGCAACTAAATCGAAGCGAACAGAAAAAACAGTAAACTTATACATTTCGGCTGTAACTAATTTCTATGATTATTTATTTAGGTCAGAAGAAATTGATAATGATGTGATTGATAAATTAATGAAACAAGTATATACAGGTGGTCATAGAGCATATAAGGATTTTTTATATCATGTAAATAAAGATAAACCTTCAAATAGAAACATATTGAAAATTAAGGAACCACGAAAAAAACTAAAAGTTATTAGTAAAGAAGAAGTTGAAAAAATATATAATGCAACGAGCAATATTAGAGATAAATTTTTAATAAGACTTCTATTTGAAACAGGTCTCCGAATCGGTGAAGTCTTATCACTCTACATTGAAGATTTTATATGTGATTATAATAGAGGTCATAAAATAAGGTTAGTTGATAGAGGCGAATTAGTTAATGGGGCTAAACTAAAAACTGGTGAAAGAGAGATACATATATCTCAGGAATTAATGAACTCGTTTGATGACTATGAGTATGAGATTTTAGACGAGTTAGAAATAGATACTAATTTTGTGTTTTTAAAATTAAAAGGTGAAAATAAAGGTAAGCCTATGAGTTATTTTGAAGTGAGTTCATTATTTAAGAGGCTTAAAGAGAAAACAGGCATAGATATACACCCTCACCTTTTTCGCCATTATGGTGAGTGTTTTAAAATGGTAAGAGAATTGATTCCTTTGTGTATCTGGGTAATTATTATCTAAATCACTCACCATAAT
>NZ_JAHLDL010000020.1 GCF_018861315.1 Clostridium bowmanii
GTAAAAAAATTATACTATTGGAATAATCATGCGGTTAAAATCGCATGATCAATTAGTGTGTTTAAATATTAGTGTTTTGAAACAGAAGTAGACTCTATTCCTCATTTTATTTCAAATATAATTTCCAGTAAGAAAAAAATGCAAAAAAATACCTAAGGCAGAAATTAATTTGCCTTAGGTTGATGGCTATGGGGCCTGACCCCTGGGCTATTATGGAAGTAGTCCTTCAGTAGAGAGACCTATGGCAGACGATACTATTTATAACTATGTACAGGATTTTGTTGAAGGTAATATATCTAGAAATGCATTCTGGGAATTAGCAAAGTTTAGATATCCAACACATCAAATAAGCTTTCATACAGCAAGAGCTTTAGCATGTTTAACTTATGAAAGGAGCTATAATTTAAGATGAAATCAAAAATAAGCAATAATTTATACTATGTATGTAGCTTAATAGAATTTATTGGACGTGAAACCAAAAATAAACGTTATGATATAGTAAACCTTTTAGGCGAAGAAGCTATTAGACATATATTTGAATATGCGGATGTATTTCATTCTGAACAAATAGCAGCTGTAGCGGATAGATGTATAGAAGATTATAGAATAGAAAAAGGTTTTTTTGACAATGTAAATGATTGTAAATATAATGTGCCAGATTATTGGAGCATTGGTGCAGTATATCAAAGGCTTATAGAAAATGGGAACTATACCGGGGTACCTACATTAATTGTAGAAATATTAAGTCCGTCAAATGAGTCTCATGATTTAGTTACAAAGATGAATTTATATCAACACTTTGGAGTAAATGAATATTGGATAGTAAATCCTAAAATTAAGACAGTATAATTATATAAAATTAATGATAAGGGTTTCTATGAACAATTTGGAGTTTATAAAAATGGTGAAGAATTTGAATCAGCTATGTTCAAAGAACTTAAAATAAATCTGAAAGAAATTTTTGAACTTTAGACAATGTAAATGATTATGCAAAATGTATGAAAACAGACAAATATTGTTTGCTTTCATACATTTTTTTATTGTATAATTACAATATTAAGTAAATTGTGTTAATTAATGAATATATTGCTAATGAACATAGATTGTTATTATAAAGATACCTAGCTGCAGTGAGGAGGGGGAGAATAGTGGGTAGAATTTTAGTGATTGACGATGAAGAATATATAGGATGGATTATCCAAAAGGCCTTTGAAAACACTGATAATCAGGTTTATGTAACACTAGATGGAAAGGCAGGAATACTTGAAGTACATAGCAAAGCTTTGATGTTGTAGGAGAAATGAGCTCGAATATGCAGGTTAAGTTTTTAAGAGCACTTGAAGATAAGGAAATTCAAAGAGCTTCTGATCTGAGTAGGGGAAATTTAAAAATTGATGTGAGAGTTATAGCTTCTACAAATAAAGACCTAACAGAGGCTATTTTAAATGGGACTTTTAGAGAGGGTTTTTATTATAAATTAAATGTTGTGCCCATTGAAATTCCACCTCTCAGGCATAGAAAAGAAGACGTAGGTGATCTTTTAGATCTATTTATTAAAAAATATGATACTTATAGAAAAATAAAAGGATTTACACTTGAGGCTATGAAGCTTCTTAAAAATTATAATTGGCCAGGTAATATACGTGAACTTGAAAATGCCATAGAAAGAATTGTTATATTAGCAAAGGAGTCATATATTAAAGCAGCAGAACTTCCAATAGAAATTCTAGGACTCCTGGGTATTACAAGATCAGCATTGATTTATAGGATGCAAAAACATAATATAAATTAATATTATATATCTAACTATAATGAACATGAATGGAAGGTGAAAAATATTGAAATCAAATTTAAAAGAAAAGTTTAAAGCGTTTAAGTTTAAAGAATTATTGACATAATCAAATGTTAAAAAGGTAATTATTGTTGTACTCGTTGTGATTGCTTCGGTTTCTGGATTCAAAAGTAGTTTTATACAAAATAAATTCTTTGCGAAAAAGGTCGCAATAAAGCAAAATACAACTATTGCAGAAAAAGGAAATCTAAAGGTTATAGTATCAGGTTCAGGTCCTATATACTTTACAAACTCAAGTATAATTTATTCGAAAATTGGTGCTACAGTTACAAAGGTTAATTACAAAGAAGGAGATAGTGTAAAAGCTGGGGATATAATATATGAACTAGACGATACTGATGCACAGACTGCACTGAATTCAGACTCTAATAGTTTTAAGCAAAATCAAATTTCAGCGAGTACAAGCAATGACGCAGTAAGCGATTTATCAATTAAAGCACCTTTTACAGGCCTTGTTAGCGATATTTTAGTAAAACAGGGCGATACAGTTTCAAAGGGAGGTACAGTTTTTACCATAGCGGATACCACAAAGCTTAAGGTATTGTTAACCTATAATGCTTCATCTGCTGGTAAAATAGCAATAGGACAAACTGCAAATGTATATTTAACTTCACTTATGCAGTCTGTAAGCGGAAATGTAACCTATATAAGTAATCAGACAACTGCAACTAGTGCAGGTGGAAAGTTATATACAGTGGAAATTCAAATTAATAATCCAGGAGCTGTCGTTGAGGGAATGACTGCAAGTGCAGATATTTCAGCCACTGGTGGTGTAATATCAAGCACTGGCACCGCTGAACTTAATTATATAAAAAAACAGCTAGTTACTAGTTCAACAGGTGGAACAGTAGAAAGTATCTCAATTAAACAAAACCAAAAGGTTAGTTCAGGGCAAGCGCTTATAAAAATGAGCAGTGATGAGATTGCACGAGCTAAAGAAAACTCAGACTTACAACTGGAAAGTGCACAGTCGCAGATGGCCTTAAAAACAAAACAACTTGATTATTATAAAATAATAGCCCCTATTAATGGAGTAATAACAAAAATGACTAATAAAGTGGGCGATACTATAAAGGCTGGAGATGAGCTTTCTGATGTTTCAGATCCAACGCAAATGGAGTTTGATATACCTGTAGATGAACTGGCTATAGCAAAACTTAAAGTTGGACAAGATACAAGTATTACCGTAGATGCACTACCAGCAACTACAGAAACTCCAGTTAAAGGAGCGGTTTCAAAGATTGCAGTAACTGGAACCTCAGAAAGTGGAGTAACAACTTTTGTAGTAACGGTTAAAGTTAACGATAATTTAGATAAGCTTAAGGGTGGAATGAATGCAAATGGTGAAATATTAGTATCTAATAAAGAAAATGTTTTGAATTTACCTATAGAAGCTATAACTACAACTGATGGAAAAAGTTTTGTCTATGTTAGTAAAGCTGGTTCTGGACCTATAGCAGGCGTTGGTGGAAATGGTGCAATGGGCGGACGGACTGGACATGTGGAACTTCCGCTGGTTTATAAGGGCGTCCACAGTAGAGAAGCTAAACGAAGAGCAATAGAAGCATTAACAACTGTTAGCCTTAAAGAAAGAATGCATCACAGGCCTAGTGAACTCTCAGGAGGTCAGCAGCAAAGAGTAGCTATTGCTAGAGCATTAGTTACAAGACCACCTGTACTTCTTGCAGATGAGCCTACTGGGGCTCTAGACAGTAAAACAGGAATAGAAGTTATGGGCATTTTGAAAGAACTTAATTCAAATGGGCATACAATAATTCTAATAACTCATGATAATGATCTTGCAGCGGAGGCAAAGCGTATTATAAGAATTTCAGATGGTGAAATCACCGAGGATAAGGAGATGGCACAGTGAAATTTATTCAGGCTTATAAAATGGCAATAAAGAGTATAGTCGCAAACAAGGTAAGGTCTTTTCTCACTATGCTAGGAGTCATCATTGGTGTAGGATCAGTAATTATTGCCGTTGGAGTTGCACAAGGAAGTACTGCTAGTATTACTAATTCACTTTCTGGTCTTGGTACAAACATGATATATATAAATATAACCGGAAGAGGTAGTAATAGAAATGTTACCTATGATGAGCTAATAAAATTTCAGGGCAAGAATAGTTCTATAATTTCTAAGATTGCTCCTCAGGCTTCAAGTAATTCTACAGTAAAAGTAGGGAGTTTAAGTCGTGGTACTACAATACTGGGTACAAGTCCTGAGTATGCAGACATCGGTAGTATTACAGTACAAGAGGGTAGATTTTTAATTCAATTAGATCTTGATTATAATCAAAAGATAGCAGTTATAGGAACTGCAGTTGCTAATGATATATTTAAAGGACAAAGTCCAATAGGTAAGACTATGAAAATAACTGGTCAGCAGTTCAAGGTTGTTGGAGTTCTTACGCAGACGGCAGATGGAGTGGATGCATCCACAGATGATAGAGTCATTATACCAATAAGTGTTGCAACAAGGCTTAGTAAATCAGCAATAATAAAAAACTTTCAAGCTCAGGCTACAACTGCTGATACTGTAGATCAATCAGTTAAAATCTTAACTACATTTTTGACTAAAATATATAAGGATGATAAAGCATTTAGAGTTACAAATATGGCAGCAATGCTGACAGCACTAGATTCAATTACATCAACACTTACAGTTGTACTTGCAGGAATATCGGGGATATCACTTGTAGTAGGTGGTATAGGAATTATGAACATAATGCTAGTATCAGTAACAGAGCGAACAAGGGAAATAGGAATTAGAAAGGCTATTGGCGCGAAAAAAGGAAACATACTTACACAATTTTTAATTGAAGCCTTAGTAGTTACTGGTCTTGGAGGAATCATAGGTGTACTTATTGGTGTCGGCACAATACATTTTGTTATAGGTGGTCTTAAAATCGTTCCCGAGGTATATTCGATTCCATGGATTTTACTTTCTTTTGGTATCTCACTTTTAATAGGAGTGGTTTTTGGAATGTATCCAGCCAACAAAGCAGCAAATTTAAATCCAATAGATGCGTTAGCATATGAATAAATTAGAAAGTATATAAATGTACCGTGTTAAAGGAAAGAGATATAAAAAGGATGGTGTAAAAAATGAAATTTAAAAAAGTAGGTTTAAGTTTAATGTTAGCAGGCGTAATGATACTTTCTACTGTAGGTTCCTCTCAAGTTTTTGCAATTTCAAGCCCTCTAAGCTACGCAGGTTCAATGGAAAAAATGCAACAACTAAAGGTTATAGATAAGGCTACTAAAGGTGAGGATGGACTAGTAACTAGAGGCCAATTAGCAAAAGCCATAGCAATAGCTGATGGATTATCTTCCACATCTTCAAACTTAAATGGCACAACAATTTTTCCGGATATTAAAGCTAATAGTGATATTAGCGGATATGTTAACGGTGTGGTAGGGGTAGGTTTAATGTTTGGAACACCAGACGGTTTATTTCATCCTGAACAGTACGTTACTATGGCAGAGATGGATACAATTATGGTGAGGCTGCTTGGATATACAGATACAGACCCAGACCTTTCAAAATTATCATGGCCTAATAATTATATTCAACAGGCTTATAAATTAGGATTAACTACTGATATAACAGCGAAGAAAAGTGATAAGTTAACTTATAAAGTAGCAGCAGTTTTGTTTGACAGGCTTTTTAGTACCTTAATTAAGGGCTCTCAAACTGAATATTTCTCTGACAAATATTTTGAAGATGAATATTTAAACACTGAAATTACAGGCAGCTTAAAAGAAGTTACAGTGGTTGGAAATTCAAAAACTTCAGATGATCTTTTAGATAATCAAGTTTACCTTGCAGGCCAAGGGTTAACTAGTTTAACAAAATACACAGTTAATAGTAATGCTGGGGAAATTGAACTTGGAGTAAAATATAAACTTTATATTGATGGAAGCACTATTACTAAAGTAAGTGTAAAAGAAAATTCCACAGAAAACTATGCTGTAACAAGTGTAACTTCTTCATTAATAGCTTATAAAGATGACAATGATGTGGCTCATACTATGTCGCTACCAAAAGCTTCACTATATTACTATCATGGAGCATACGTAGACTATGAAGTTGCAGTAAAAGCAGTGAGAGCTTATTCCTCTATTATTCTAACCAATAAGAGTGATAAGTCAGGTTATGACTATGGGATTATTGTTGATGCTAATTTTGGGAAACCACAGGTATATAAAAATGATAATGCCGCACTTCTAGATCAGCTTAGGAATACAAAATATTCTTATATTTACAGAGGTGCCAATATTCAGGAATCTCAATTAAATGCTTATGATGTAGTTTATTTTGTATCAGATATTTGGAATAAGAATACCTTTATTTACGTAAATGATAAGGTTGTAATTGGAACTATTACAGAATTTACAGGAGATATGCTTAATCCAACTGGACTCACAATTAATAATACAAATTATACATTCGGTAAATATTTCAATAGAGCTAGACTTAATAATTATGATGGTGATATTGGAAACTTCTTAACTAATGTTAATGTTAAAGATTTTAAAACTTTAATTTTGGGTGTGGATGGAAAGATTGTCGATATTTACTAGGGGTCAGGCCCCTGGGTAAATATGTAAATATTAAATATGGAGTATTGAAAGTAAAAAAACATAAAGGAGAATCGTCATTTCGATGGCGGTTCTCTTCTTTTGTTTAAAATAAAAGCAAATAGATAATAATTATAAATGCTAAAATAAAAGATTAATAAAAAAATCAAAAGGAGATATGTATGCCTAGAAAAAAACACAAATGGTATATTGGTGCTATGTTGCATGTTACAGCAAGAGGAAATCATAAAAGTAATATTTTTAAAGATGAAACAGATTATAAATTATATTTATATTACGTAAAAGAGGCTATAGAATATTATGATAATAAACATTATATAATTGCATATGTTTTAATGACAAATCATGTACATCTTGTAATTGAAACAACAGATTGTGACATATCCGATTTTATAAAAAGAGTACATGGTAGATATGCAGAGAATTTTAATAAAAAATATGATTGCACAGGACATTTATTCCAGGGTAGATATAACTCAGAGTTAATTGGAGACGAAAATTATATGCTAGAAGTTAGTAGATATGTGCATCTTAATCCAGTAAGGGCTAAAATGGTTGAAAAACCTGAGGATTATCGATGGAGTAGCTACACTATGTACACAGGAGAAAAAGATGAGAAACTAATAACATCAAAAAGAGTACTTTCATATTTTAAAGAAAAAGGATTATATAAAAAATTTGTAGAAAGCGCTATGGGGCCAGACCCCTGGGTAATAATGTAAACAAATAATGTATTGACATCTATAGGGTATTGAATTAAAATTTAACTTAATTGTTAATTAAATACGTATTATATGAAAATGGGGGTATCTTGCTATTTCGCTTGCCAATAAAGGAATAGTAGAGGGGGGAAATTGATTGAGTGAAGCAATTGTTGTAAAAAATTTAGTGAAGTCTTATCAGATGGGTGAAACAAAAATTATTGCTGTAGATGATGTAAGCTTTTCCATAAAAGCGGGATCTTTGGTTGTTTTGATTGGAGCAAGTGGTGCTGGCAAATCTACAGTTTTAAATATTTTAGGTGGAATGGATACAGCGACGTCTGGAAGTGTTGATGTTTATGGACAAGAAATAACAAAGTATAATGATTTAAAACTCACATTATATAGAAGAAACAGTATTGGCTTTGTTTTTCAGTTTTATAACCTTATGCCAAATCTAAATGTCCTAGAAAATGTAGAGCTGGCAAGTCATATATGCAAAAATCCCATTAGTGCAAGGGAAAGCTTAAGATTGGTTGGATTATCAGACAGAGAAAGAAATTTCCCTTCACAAATATCCGGTGGAGAACAGCAAAGGGTTGCTATAGCTAGAGCTCTTGCTAAAAATCCAGATCTATTATTATGTGATGAACCCACTGGGGCATTAGATTATATAACAGGCAAAAGTGTACTTTCACTTTTACATAAAATATGCCGTGAGAGTAATAAAATTGTCATAATTGTAACGCATAACCTTGCAATTGCACCCATAGGAGATATGGTTATCAGAATGAAAAGTGGGCAGGTAGTCAGCATTGAAGAGAATCCCTCACCTATACCTGTGGAGAGGATTGAGTGGTGATATAGATGTTAATTCGTAACTTTTTTAGAGATATATTTTCTACACTACCAAGACTTCTTGCTGTAATAATTATTACGGCCCTTGGAGTAATGATTTATGTTGGTATGAGTGGATATGGTTATAACCTTACCAAAGTAGCTAATAGTTATTATAAAAGTCAGAATGTTGCTGATTATTGGATATATGGAAGTCAGTTTACTAAATTAGATGAAAAGCAAATTGCAAAGCTTGACTCTGTGGAAAGTATACAGTCAGAAATTAGTATACCAACAGAAGATTATGGAGATGAAAACATTAGCATTGACCTGAGTGGTGTATCAGGGGATTTTAATATTAACAAACCTTATATTATATCGGGAAGAATCTTTGAGAGTAACAGGGAATGTATGCTAGATGCTTCCTATGCGAAAGCTCATAATATCAATCTTGATGATAAAATTGAGCTCCGAATTAAAGAAATGGAAAAAAAGCTAACGTTCACCGTTTGTGCACTAATTGATAGCCCAGAAAATGTATATAATGTTGGAGGTATGGACCTTATCCCTAATAGTTATAAACATGGGTTTGCATATGTAAAAGAAGATGCACTAGGCGAGATGAAAGAGATCATGTCCTATAATAAAATTACTTTAAAAGTTGTGGATAATACAGATAAAAATAAACTTAAAGTGGATCTCGAGAAAATCCTTGGAACAAAGTTAAATCAGCTTTTAAGTTTTGATGATAATCAAAAGGCCTCCATTATAATAAGTGAAGTTAAAAATACAAAAGCAATTGCCAGTATACTACCTATGATATTCTTTCTGATTGCAGCATTTATTATGTTTACTACTATGTCAAGGGTTGTAGAAAACAATAGAATGATGATAGGAACATTAAAGGCATTTGGCTATAGTAAAATAGTTATTTTCAATTATTTTTTCTCTTATGCCTTTATAGTGGTTATTTTGGGTAATCTTGTGGGAACCCTGTTGTCAAGCTTAATAACAAGCGCAATGTTAGATATGGCAACGGGTACTATGACTATGCCAAAACTTATAGTTAGTTTTGATGTTTTATCAATTATAAGATCAGTGATTATTACAACTATTATTTGTGCTGGTACAGCCGCGTTTATATGTGCCCGTGAGATAAGATATTCCCCAGCAGAATGTATGAGACCAAAGTCGCCGAAGGTTGGCCGCGAAAATCTTATTGAAAGAATTAAGTTTTTATGGGCAAAGATGAACTTTGAGCAGAAGACTATTGCAAGGAATATCTTCAGAAATAAAATGAGATTAATCATGTGTGTTTTGGGTGTGTCAGGTTGTATGGCAATTATAATCACAGCTTTTGGATTTCGAGATACTACTGGAAAGCTAATGGTTAACATGTTTTCTAATATGTATAAATATGATATTCAGGTAATATTTAAAAATGATACATCAATATTAGAAACTGAGAGAATAAAAAAACTTGCTAGTGTAGATAAAGCTGAAAGTGTAATGAGTGGAGTCATTAAAGTATCTAAAGGTTCTAAAAGTGAAAGTAGTACAATTAGTGTAATGGAGGATACAATATCGCTGATGGTACCTACCATGGAAGCCATGGATAGTATGGTTATGCCGCAAGGCGGAGTTATAGCATCAACTTTTCTTGCGAAAAAGTTAAATATTCATGAGGGAGATATTATTGATATTGTAGTTTCGGGAGAAAATGATATAAGAAAAGTAAAAGTAGTTGCCATTAGAGACAACATAACAGGTTGCTATGTAAGCAGATCCCTATGGAGAAAAATTGGCGAAGAATATATACCTTCTTTTGTATATATAAATACAAAGGATCCAACTAGTTTTATAGAAAATACAAAAGAATATGACTTTATCCTTGCTGTAAAACAAAAAAGTGAACTAGTAGATTCTATAAATAGCCAGATGAGTGCAATGAACACAATTGCTTTCATACTAATTGTTTTTGGTGGAGTTCTTGCCTTAGTAGTTTTGTATAACTTGGGGATTTTAAATTTTTATGAACGAATGAGAGAGCTTGCAACTTTAAAGGTACTAGGGTTTATGAATAATGAAATAAAGACATTGGTTTTAAGAGAGAACACAATTTTCACTATTATTGGCATTATTATTGGAATGCCAATGGGCATAGGACTCACAACATTTATAATGACTGCCTCAGCACAGGAAGACATGACATTTAGTCCATATATTAAGGGTGTTACATTCCTATATGCAGCAGGTTTAACCTTTATGTTTTCGGTTTTTGTTAATATTCTTCTTAGTAAAAAACTAAAGCAAATCGATATGCTTGGGGCTTTGAAAAGTGTAGAGTAGCTCATGTTAACAAAATAATAGCTTTCAATAGAGTAGTTGTATAGATGATGATAATGATGATTTGACATTCAAATACTGAATTTAGTAAAATTAAGGGGGGAATAAGTTAGAATGAAAAAAATATTTTCAAAGAAAATCTTAAAATATACCGTAGGGATTGTTATAATAGTAATTGTATCAGTGCTTTTATACAAGTCACCTATAGTTCAAAATAAACTTGCAGCCAAAGTAGTTGTAGACAAAACTGCTATAGTAAAGAAGGGGGATATAAAGTTTTTGGTGTCAGGTACTGGAGCAGTCTATTATGGGAAAACTGCATCTATATCTTCAAAGGTAAATAGTAAAGTAACAAACATTTATTTTAAAGAGGGTGACAGGGTTAAAGCAGGCGACTTGATTTGCGAATTTGATGATTCTGGTGCTAAATTAATTGCCAGTCAAAGCAAGAATGCTTTAGTTACAAATCAATTATCCAATGATGCAAATGCAACACTTGTAAACAAGCTCAATATTGTGACACCTTTTTCGGGTCAAATCACGAATATTGTAGTAAAACAGGGTGATGTAGTTCAAAAAGGAGGAGAATTATTCACTATTGCTGATACTTCAAAACTAAAGTTGGCAGTTGAATTTAATGCAGCTGATATAAATAAGATATCTGTAAATCAATCCGTTGATATAAATATAACCTCTTTTATGCAATCTGTTAAGGGCAAAGTCATCTATAAAAGTGATAAAGCAATATCTACAAGCGCTGGAGGTAAGTTGTATACTGTAGAAATAACAATAAATAATCCAGGGGCTCTTTCAGAAGGTATGAAAGCTAGTGCATCTATAGAGACATCAAGCGGAAGTATATCTAGTACAAATACCGAAGCTTTAGAATATATAAATAAGACCACCGTTATAAGTGAAACCGGTGGCACAGTAAATTATATTTCCATGAAGAAAAATCAACAAATTGATTCTGGCAGCGAAGTTATTAAAATCAAAAATGATGATGTTACATTAAATAAAGAAATAGGTGTTTCTAGGATTACTGATTCTCAAATCCAAATAGCATCAACGCAGAGTCAACTTGGAGACTATAAAATATATGCACCTATAGATGGTATAATAGCGCAGCAGAAAATAAACAAAGGTGATAGTATAATCATGGCACAGGCAGTAACTACTATAGAAGAAACAAATGTAGTACAAGTTGATGTAGATATAGACGAGCTAGAAATAGCTAAAGTTGCTATAGGACAAAAGGCAAAACTTACTGTGGATGCTATTCCTGAGACAATAACAAAACCTATAGAGGGCGAGGTTGTAAAAATAGCCCTTGATGGGATTTCTAAAAATGGTGTAACAAACTTTGTAGTAACTATTAAGGCTAAGGGTATACAGAGCATGCTTAAAGGTGGAATGAACTTAAGTGCTGATATAGAAACAAAAAGCACAACTAATGTATTGTATCTTCCCAAAGCGGCAATAACAAAGGTTGGAGGCAAATCAATAGTAAAGGTTAAAGAAGGCATCGAAAATGTAGTAGAAAAGGAAGTTAAGGTTGGAGCAAGTAATGGTTATATTGTAGAAATTAGAAGTGGGCTTAGTTCAGGAACTATAGTAATTTTGCCTGGAAATAAGCAATGATATCACCGAAAAACACCTTAAATCATAGATAATAAACATTATAAATTAACTTGTTGTAAAAAATTATTGGAGATGGTGAAAATAAGTAAGAATGTATCAAAGTTAGCAAAAATATCAAAAATAGTATTAATGTTAACTATAACATTAATTTTAATAATGGTCAGACAATCTACAACCTTTGGTATAACAAATCCAACATTAGATTTTCTAAAAATGTACAAGTTAGTTGATACTTATACAATTAGCAATACTAAAAATGGAGATAGTGGAGATTTGCTCAATACGAAAGCCTCTATAACTTTAGGAACTGATTTAAATTCTCCTTATATTACAAATGTAGGTGATTTCAAATCATCTGAAGGAACAATAACTAAAGAGGCGAATGGTATTTATGTGTTGACGGCTATAATGGACCGCACAGCTCCAAATACCTCACATTCTATATCTATTGAAAGAACTTTTACAACAGGGACTATTGATTATAATATAGATAAGTCTAAAGTTACATCTAATTATAGTCAATTAGATAATTATATGGATTATTTAAAAGAAGAGGTAGGTGTAGAAGTAAATAATGCATCAATACAGGCAAAGGCTAAATCGCTAACTGAAAATATTGTTAATCCTTATGATAAAGCTTTTGCAATATTTAGATTTGTGAACACAAATATGACGTATAGCCTAGATTCAAAATTTGCAAACAAAGGCGCTTTAAGTGCACTAATTTATAAAGAAGGTGTATGTCAAGATTATGCACAGCTATTTGTTGCTTTATGTAGAGCAAGTGGAATACCTGCTAGAACGGTAATTGGATTTAGGAATACTGAGGATATGACATATAAAAATTCTATTGATTTAACAGGTTCAAGTCATATGTGGCCCGAAATATACTTGCCAAGTTATGGATGGGTTATAACTGAACCTACTGAAGTATTTGCTAATAATGGTGTAGTAATTAAAACAGTATCAGATAATATTTTAATGCAATATTTTGCTAAAGCCCTTATACCATCAGAACACATTGCCACTAGTTACGAAACTGGTGTGTCGTTTAGAAGTGCAATTGTTACATCAAATTATAACCGTGGAACAGTTAGCAGACCTACCATGAGCACTAATTCCAATTCAACGTTGTATTTAGTAGATGATGCAGTTATTAATACAATTGATACAGCCAAATCTGCTATAGAAAATGTAGATAATAATCTTACATTAGATAATTATAAAAAAGCAATGAACTTAGTTTATAAGTTGGATGATTCAGTGACAGAAAAAAAATCATTATTAGAAAAGCTAGATATTATATTAGACAATTTAGTAACTAAAAATCCAAAAGATGAAAATATGAAAGAATTGGGTAAAATTCTTGTTGCTATTAAAAGAGCGGAATTGCAAACAAGCTACAGTACCTATGATTCAGCAATATACTTGATGTCAACATTAAGTGATTCTGATTTTGGAAAAGCACCAAATAGACTAAGAGATAGACTGTCAATAGTAGCTACTAAAATTCAAGATAAAAAAATAAATAGTAAATTTAAAGATTTATCAGATTTCCCATTTCTACAAAGTAAAGATGTTGCAAAGGTTTGGAATATAACATTTTCTCAATTAATTGATGAAAAAACAGTTAATACTGATAATATTTCAATGAAAAACTCTAAAGGACAATTGGTTAATTTCAAGGCATCTTCTAATGGGGAAATTATAAGTATATCACCAATTAGTAAATTTGAACTTGGTGAACAATATGCTGTTTACATTAGTAACAAAGTTCTAAGTATGAACGGTGATTGCATCACAAATGGTTGGTATTTTACCTTTGAAATCAATCCTTAAAAATCAAGTGCAACTATTTACGAGTTTTAACGTAACTTATAATGGGTAATTAAAATGAAAATTTATTATTCGATTTAAAAGCATATGATATAATAAACTATAATTTGATGAAATAAACTGTAATTAGTTACGATTAATATTAGGATAAAGCCTATTAGGAGGAATTTAGTATGAAAGAAAATGATACTGCAATAACATCAGAAAAAGAATCATTAGACATAGAACTGCATCTTAATGAATATGATAAAGGGGTTATGTCTGACTTTCAAAAGCAATTTTTGAATGAAGAGTTGGCGCAACTCCCACCTTTAGAAGAGGGACAAGTATCCATTAATGGTATATATACCTTTGATATGGGAGATAAAATTGAGGTTAGTGCTTATTTAAGAAATGGATTGTCAAATCAAATTAATTTTGACAAAGTACCATTAGTAATTGTAAATAAAAATGGTGACATACTTGCTAAACAAACTATGCACATGCAGGAGTTTGGTATATTACCTTCTTATTCTGCAAGAGCACATAAATTTTATTTTGATAAGGAAAACGTATTTGTTGATACAATTCCAATGGATGATTGGAAAATACAATTCGAAAATTCTGTTAGTGCTATAAATACTGTAAAGATTGAGTTTGAAGACATGCCAGAAAGTATGGACCATGATTTAAAAAATAACTTCATAAAATTCTTAGATATGTTACCATATATAAAAGCTGGAGATGTTAATGTTGATGTATTTAAAACAGAAAAGCGCATGGATAACTCTATTTCTATAGTCGTACTAATCCGTAATGGCTGTGATAAAGTTATAAACTTAGAGAAATTACCAATATTAATAGAAGATTTACAAGGCGAGATAGTAGCTAAGGGCATATTTGAAACTCAAAATGTAAATGTAAACCCACATAAAGCTAAAATTTATGAACTTGTTATAACAGAAGATTATATTGATAATAA
Source organism: Clostridium bowmanii (assembly GCF_018861315.1). Taxonomy (GTDB): domain Bacteria; phylum Bacillota; class Clostridia; order Clostridiales; family Clostridiaceae; genus Clostridium_AD; species Clostridium_AD bowmanii. Next base: position 14,782 of record NZ_JAHLDL010000020.1, read on the forward strand.
GGATTATGACATAAATAGCTGCAAAGTACATTTTAAAGCATAGCATAAAGCGATGTTGGTTTTACAGAACAAAAAAAATGGCGACAGCCATAGAAGGGGACTATCAAAATTTAGATTTTGGTAGTTTTTCTTAAGTCCAGCATTTGTACTAAGCCAATAGGCTGAAAGAAACAGTCGGTAAAATCATAGCGGAAGTTATAGTTAAGAAAGATGCGATAAGTAGCTTATTTCGCTGACATAGTTCGTATTCTACTTATATTATATAGACCGTAATTGGTTAACAAAGTCTAGGAGGCTCTTACTAATGAACGAAAGAAAAAAAATGATTAGTTGTATTTTAGCACTAACAGTAACATTAACAACAGGCATGGCCAGTGCTATACCTGTATTCGCAGTCACAAAAGGTACAAGCACAGTGGAAGCTCAGGCATCTCAAAGTGGATCAGCATCACATAGACTAGCAGGCATCGATCGCTATGCTACTGCAGTTGCTATATCACAAAAGGGATGGGAAGCTTCAGACACCGTTATACTTGCAAGTGGAGAAGATTATGCAGATGCGTTAACATCTGGGCCACTTGCAAAGAAATACGATGCCCCAATTTTGCTGACTTCAAAAGCTAGCATAAATGCAGGGACAATTGCTGAGATAGGAAGGCTACAGGCTAAGAATATCATAATAATAGGTAGAGAAGGAGCTGTATCTTCAGGGGTAGCTGCTCAGTTAACCAAAGCTGGATTATTCGATATAACTCGTATTGGTGGACTTAATAGGTATGAGACATCCACATTGGTAGCTGCTAGACTTAATAAGCCTAGTGCAGTAGTGATAGTACCAGGACAAGATTTTCCAGATGCTCTATCGGTTTCTCCAATAGCTTCAAAATTGGGATATTCAATTATATTATCTGAAAAGTCTGGGTTATCGGACAGTGCCAAAAAGTACATTGCAAATAATGAAATAAAAAAAGCATATCTTGTAGGTGGAACAGGAGTATTATCACCAGCTATTGAAAAACAAGTAACTGGTCCAGTAAGACTTGCAGGTGTAAATAGATATGAAACAAACTTAGCAGTTTTAAAAGCGTTTGAAAGTACATTTAGTTATGACAATGTTTTTATAGCTACAGGTAATAATTTCGCCGATGCATTAGCAGGTGCGGCATTAGCTTCTAAGACTAGTTCACCAATGATTTTAGCAGGAAGCAGTATGAATACAAATACAGCTCACTATTTAGCTTCTAAAGAAAACCTAAGTACTAAAATATTAGCTTTAGGTGGTCAAGCTATTATATCAGATTCAATAGTAAAATCTGCTATAGATGATAAAGCTACTATAGCGGTTGCTAAGAATTATTCATCAGAAGGAACATACTCTGATGGAGATATAAGTGGCTCTGTAATAATAAGTGCAGCGGGAGTAAATTTAAAAAATACAACTATATCAGGTGATTTATTAATAGCTTCAACTGTAGGAGAAGGCAGTGTTGATTTAGATAATGTTATCGTAGCAGGTAAGATTATAATTAACGGTGGCGGTTTAAATAGTGTTAAATTGCACAACATGCACAGTAAGTCAGTGGAACTGGATAAGGCTACTGGTGAAAGTGTTAGAGTAGTTACAGATGCTACATCTAGTATAGATACGGTATTGGTATCTGCAAATGGTATTGTTGACCAGGCATCAGCATCTAAGAAAGGTAGTATTACAGTTGATAACAATTCATCTGTTGTTTTAAAGGGCGGATTTGAAACTGTTCAAGTTAATGGACAAGGTTCTAATGTAAAAGTAGTAAGTGCTTCAATTGCTACATTTTACGTAAATGCTAAATCAAGTAAGACTATTGTAGATGTAGATACTAATTCAACTGTATTTAATTTGAATGTTAATGCAGCAGTTACAGTTAGTGGGACTGGGTCAATAACTAATGCAAATATAGGAGCAAATGGTACTACTATTGCAATTACACCAGCGAATACATCAGTAACTGCAGGTGTTTCTGCTTTGGTTAATGGCACTACAAAAGATAGTACTAATAGTACTGTTATAAAAAGTGTACCTGAAGGAGGAGAAACACCTACACCGCTTACACCAACGGTTTCAGGTACAAGTGCTATTAATGCAACTACTGTTACTTTTAGCTGTGATGTTGCTCCAACAACTGTAACTTGGAATGGAAAAGCCACAATAGCAGCTTCTTATAATTCAGCAACAAAGTTAGAGACAATTACAGTTCCAAGCATTACAAGTGCAGAAAATGCATTGGTTGTTAATGCTACTGGGTATACTGCTACAACTCTAAATTATACAATTCCAGTAGGAACTTACGACAATTTAATAGTTATTGGCGCTATCGCAGATTTAAATGAGGCAATTATAAAGCAAGTTGATGGTCAAACTTGGATAATAAATGCTGGCAATTACGGTCTAAAACCTATTAAGGACTATAGTGCAAGTAGTGAAAATCAAACAGGTTGGTATTTCCCTATAACAGCCGATAATATCACAATAAAAGGAATTGGCAATCCAACTCTATTTGGTAATGAATATACTGCAAATGGTAATTGGTCAACCCAAAACCTAATAACTATATTCGGTGATAATGTTAAAATTTCAGGTTTAACATTAATGAATAAGGTGGATGGTAATAAAATTATTGAAGTAGCAGGAGCTAACTCTGATATTGAAGATTGTATTATTAAACCTAATACAATGATTGATGAATCTATATACGATAATATAACAAAAGATGAAGATAAGGAATTTGCTAAACAATGGGGAGGCTCAATATACTATAATTCCCCAGGAAATCATGTTATGAAGAATGTTGCAATCAATAACAGTGGGATTTCGTTTAGATACTCATCAGCAGGAACACACATAGACTTCGAAAATGTTAATCTTATTTATAATACTAATATAGATTCTATTAGTTCATATAAATTTAGTTCTGGATTCAACAATTCAGATTGCTCAATAACTGGAAAGCCTGTTGTTTCTTATGTAGTTGATAAAGTAGATGGTTGGGTAAAAGACAGGTATGAACCTGCCTCATTTACTTTCGGAGAGGACCTTGATAAACTAGATGCTTATAAATTAGGCATTGATAGTAAGGGAAGTTCAATTGTACGAGGAAGTAGTTATACAAGTAATTTTTATAATACCCAAGGTAAGAGTTATGAAGTTGAGAACTCTAGTAAAAGTACTTCTTGGCAAGTAGAATCTAAAGTTTATATTTCAGATGAAATGATGGCAGGCGTTAAACCTTTCCGTGCCGAATTATGGTTAGGCACAAAGAATCCTACGGGAGATGCTGTTAATTCATACCCAATTATAGGTATTGGAAATGTGGATAAAGATAATAAATATGACTCAACAAATAAAGCACCCATTTGGAGATGGTGGAATAGTAATGGTCAAGGATTATGGACAAATTCCATAAATGAAAAAGTAGCAGCTCCATCAAAAGGTTGGCATACACTTAAAATAAAGTGTAATGGTGACAATAAAATAGTTTATTATGTTGATAATATTGAATTGGCTCAATACTTATATGATGAAACTGGTAGTCAAACTTATTTATCATCAATAATGCTTCAAAGTTACAATTACAATAATTACGAGGATTATAAGGTAGTTGGTAAAAAAGTTATGAATTATTCTTTTGATGCTTACTTTAAAGATATAAACTATACAATAGATTAATAGATTAAGATAGACCCCCGGGGGTTTCTTTTCGCCCGAGCCCCCGGGGGTAAATAGAATAATGTGTTAGTATTTGCATGTTGATAAAACAAATTTAGAATGATATAATTTGATTGCAATATGAAAATAATATAAGTGGCGGTGTTAAAATGGATTTAGATACAAAAAATATGTTTGAATTAATATTGACCAAGTTAGATGGTATGGACAAAAGACAAGATGGTATGGACAAAAAGCTAGATGGTATGGACAAAAGACAAGATGGTATGGACAAAAAGCTAGATGGTATGGACAAAAGACAAGATGGTATGAACAAAAAGCTAGATGGTATGGATAAAAGACAAGATGAAATGTACATAATGCAAAGAGGATTAGAAGAAAATGCTAAAGTAACAAGAGCAGAGCAGGATAAAATGATGTACATACTGTCGGATATACAAGGAAAAGTTACAAAATTAACTGAAGAAGTTGAACAACATGAAAATTTTATTAGTCAAATACGATCTATTAAATAGAATAATAAAATAAAAAGCTCCAATCGCAATTATGCTATTGGAGCTTTATTTGTGTAAAAAAATCCCAGGGGTCAGGCACCCCAGTAAATCCCAGGGGTCAGGCACCCAGCAAACTATATTTTTTTTATACTTACATCGTCCCAATCCATAGGGGCTCCGTTACTCCTATAAAGGGATAATGTTATAGTTTTGGTATTGGGCGGTATGCAAAATATAAAGTTTACCTTTGTCCAAGATGAACTACTACTTACTATTTTCTTTATTATATTGAGTTCTTTAGGATTATCATAATCGTTTATTTTTACCGTACCTGTAGTAGTTCCCATGCCATATGGTCTAATCCAGCCCTCAAATAGGAATTCTTCTCCTGAAACTCCTAATTTGTCTAAGGAGATAATATTTTGTAATACACCTGAATTAGGGATACTGTCATTTATACGTAAAAAATTAGTTCCTGTTCTCCCTCCACTTGTTTCAATGGTGTTTTCGGGCCATTTACCTGTGCCAATCCATGATCCTGGATTATCTACTGTCAAATATTCAAAACTATCATCAGCATTTAGTTTAAGTCTAGTGCTACTATAAGGATCTGCAAAGAAAAGTCCCGAAGGTGTTAAAACCTCTATTGAACCGTTATCCCATTGTGTTTTGATATAATCAAGCAAGGTAGTAAACTGATCAAGTGTCATACGTCCAGGTTTCCCTAAATTACCTGGGTGGCACATTAATTCAATACCAGACTTATTTTTAATAGCTAAAGCGATATTGGCTTCTGAAGTTGCCAATGACCCAAAACTATCAGAAACAGTATAATGACTTAATCCATGATATATATTTGTTGGTAATGTTCTTGGAGGAAGATATGCATAGGCTTCTGTTATAGCATAAGTTTCCATTAGCAATCTTCCTACCGTTCCGTTGTAATCACTTGGCTTTGTTAACCCATTATAAGGTAAATTTTTTGTGCTAGGACGAACTCCTGGAAGTGCCCAACCAACTACTTTTATATTTTGTGCTTCAATTTCTTTTTTTGAAGTCACTATTTGACTATACAATCCTGCGAAGCCTTTTTTGCTATAGTCCTTATGATCTGTCCCATGACTCCATATTTCAACACCATTTCTATTCCAATTCCTTACTTCATCCCAGGTTGTACCTTTGCCCCAGCTCTGCGCCTTGTTAAATCGCGATATTAAAGCCATACTACAGGGGAGACCACGAGCAATTAACAGTGGATATATTTTTTCTCCAAATGCATCTTGGTAATCATCAAATCTTAATGCAACTACTCCTTTTCCAGCTGTACCAATTACTCCACCCTTTGACATACGTTCTTGTTGTAATAAAAGTAGTGATTTGTTATACATAGTATAGGATGATTGAGACATTTGATTATCCTGCTGATATAATGTTTCATTTTTGGGTGCAAGAGCATCTATTGAAGTGTAGTTTGTTGCCTGTGGATGAAAAACACTTAATGGTTTATGCAATATCTTAATTTCCACGATAAAAAAAGAGGAAATTAGTAAACTTATTATAATGATAATACCACAAGCTTTTTTCAATTTTTATACCCCCTTTTAGATTACTAAAATATATGTTGGTGGATTCTTATTTAAGATACATTACTATATTGTATATAATATACAATATAGTAATAATAATGTAATGAAGCATACAAATATAAAAAAAATTGCTTTATACTTTTAGTATTACCTAAAATGTACAAAAATAACATTTTTATACTGGAAGTAGCATAAAAAAGAAGCCGGAAATTTATTTTCGGCTTTAATGTACTACAAAAAAGCCATGATAGAATTCAAAATGTGAATTCTATCACGGCTCTTTTACAAAATATTAATTGCCAGCAATGAAAAGTTAAAAAATAGTATTTAGGGTCTTTTTAAAACATATCCTTCTTGTTCAGGTAATAAATAACCAATATGCCTATAACACCAACGATTGCAACTACATACCAAAAGCCCATGCCTACACCAGTAGTACCAAAAGGTACTCCAGTAACATTCATACCAAATAGCCCAGAAATCATATTAGGTATAGCCATAACTATAGTAATAGCAGCTAGTAATTTCATTACTATGTTAAGGTTATTGGATATAACAGAAGCATAAGCACCCATAGTTCCACTTAAGATGTTACTATAAATAGTGCACATCTCTATAGCCTGTCTGTTTTCAATAATAACATCCTCTAATACGTCATTATCGTCTTCATACTTTTCTAGGATGTCTAGTTTAAGCATTTTTTCTAAGGTGAGTTCATTTGCTTTTAAGGAAGTAGAAAAATAAACAAGAGACTTTTCCAGTGCCAATAATTGAAGAAGTTCTTTATTTTTCATGGATTTATGTAATTGTTTTTCTACCATATAGCTTTTCTTATCAATTTGTCTTAAATATATCAGATAAAAGTTAGCAATTCTATATAAGATTTGTAACATAAATCTTGAACGCTTAAATGTAAAAAAGGAGCCAACCTTTCCTGTAGTAAAATCTGCTAATATTTTGCTGTTTTTTAAACATACAGTGATTATAACTTTATCAGTATGTATCATAGACAGTGGGTAAGTATCATAGGTTAGTGAATTATCATCCATATCTGTAAAGGGAATATCTAGAATAATTAAGGTGCAAGCATCTATATCTATTCGGGAAGTTTCCTCCTCATCTAAGGCAGCCTTTAAAAAATCCATAGGAACATTTGTCTTTTTCGATACAAATATTAGTTCCTCATCAGAAGGATCTATCATATTAATCCAGCAACCTGCCTCTATATTTTCCAGCTTGGTTAGCTGCTTATTTTCTGCACTGCTATATATTGAAATCAATATAACACCTCCTTGTATATTCACTTTATATTATAATCCAAAGAAGAGGGTATAGACAACTAAAATTAATTTAATGATTTTTAACATGCAGTTGACAAAATACTTGGAATAATCGATAATGATATATGAAATGCTATACATGATGAATCAGAAAATTGGAATAATAATAAAGAAATTATACTAAATATATTGTAGAGTATTATTTGGGGAGGAAAATTCATGGATTTATACTCACTTTTTACAATTGCTTTAGCATTATCTTTAGATGCTTTTGGGGTGGCTTTATGTATAGGATTAAATAGTCAAACTAGACTCACAAATAAGATAGGTTTTATTATTTCTTTTGGTTTTTTTCAATTTTCATTTTCATGCATAGGGGCTTATTTTGGTTTTCTTTTCAACACATATGTAGCGGCCATGCCAAGCATAATTGGTGGTATGCTCATATCTTTCGTTGGAGTGCTTATGATTAGTGAAGGCCTTGAAAATCAAGGTAAGTGTCCACTACTTAAACCTAAAATGTATTTTATTTTAGGGGTGTCTGTTAGCATAGATGCTATGGTGGTAGGTTTCACAGTATTAAATGATATAACAGTGGCTATATTATTTAAAGATACCTTATTTATTGGTGGTATAACTCTGGTAATGTCAGCATTGGCCTTTATGATTTCTAAATATTTAAAGAAGATAGAAGTTGTAGCGAAATATGCGGACTATATTGGGGGAATAATTTTAATAGTTTTTGGGTTAAAAATGATGTTTTTTTAAACGAAAGGATGATAAACATGTTAGAAAAATTAAAAGGTTTAAGTTCGTATGAGGCATTTAAATATTTTAAAGAAATGAATCAGATTCCAAGAGGTTCTGGAAATGAGAAAGCAGTAAGTGATTGGTTTGTAAAATTTGCAAAGGAACATAATTTGAAGGTTATACAAGATAGTGCATTTAATGTTATTATTAAAAAACCTGCAACAAAAGGTTATGAGAAGGCTCCAGTTATAATACTTCAAGGCCATATGGACATGGTTTGTGAAAAAAACTTAGAAATAGTTCATGATTTTGAAAAAGATCCTATTGAGTTCATTGTAGAAGGGGATTTTTTAAGAGCTAATGGAACTACTTTAGGTGCTGATGATGGAATTGCAGTAGCATTTGGTCTTGCTGTTCTTGCGTCTACTGAGATAGCTCATCCAGCAATAGAGTTATTAATAACTACTGAAGAAGAAACAGGTATGGGTGGTGCTAAAGCGCTAGATCGTAAAAATTTAGATGGAAAAATATTAATAAATATAGATTCAGAAGAAGAAGGAAAACTTTTAGTAAGTTGCGCCGGTGGAGTAAGAGAAAAAATAAAGCTGAAAGTAGATTGGGAAAAAGCAGATAAAAGCTTTATAAACTGTGCAATAAGACTAAGAGGCTTAAACGGCGGACACTCTGGAATGGAAATTAACAAAGAAAGAGGAAATGCTAACAAGATTATGGGACGTTTCTTAATGGATTTAAAATCAGTTATAGATTTCAAAATAAATTCAATAAATGGCGGAGCTAAAAATAATGCAATACCACGCGAAGCCGATGCTATTATATTGTTTAGAGAAAATGATAAGACACTCGTTATTGAAAAATTAGCACAGTGGAATTCTACACTGAAAAATGAATTGAAAACAGTTGATCCAGAAGTTAATTTGGCTATGGAAATACTAGACAAAAAAGTTGAAAGAAATTTTTCAGCTGACACTGCTACAAAAGCACTTCAAGTACTTTTTCTTATTCCTAATGGAGTTAAAAGTATGAGTATGGAAATTGAAGGCCTTGTTCAAAGTTCTACAAACATAGGAGTTCTTATTACCCATGAGGATAATGTAGAATTTGACTCTGCAATAAGAAGTTCAGTAAAGACTTTAAAGCAAGCAATATGCGATGAAACTATAGTACTTGCAGAAATGGTAGGAGCAACTATTGAATTTGAATCCGATTATCCAGAATGGGCATATAATCCAAACTCTGAGATAAGAGCAGTACTTCAAAAGACATATAATGATACATTTGGTAAGATGCCTGAAATAGCAGCTATACATGCTGGTCTTGAGTGCGCATTATTTAGTGAAAAATTTGAAGGCGAACTTGATCAAATATCGTTCGGACCTAATGTTTATGATGTACACACACCTAAAGAACATTTAAGTATATCATCAACAGACAGAATGTTTACTTTTTTGGTAGCAATATTGAAGGAAATAAAATAATTAATCAATGGTAATGTATTAATCCATTTTAGTGGGTTCTGAAAGGCTTTTACTTTTGTAGAAGCCTTTTTGTAATATGAAAAAAAAAGACATATCTTTAATGCATTATTCAATGCAATGCTTGTATTCACGACAGGATTGAGGTATATTATAATTATTATAATTGTTATAATAATTTAGTAAGGTGATGTAAATGGATATAATTTTGTACTTAAAAGAGAATAATATTAAGGTTACTAAAGCAAGGAAGAGTATACTAGAAATTATACTTTCTAGTGAAGATGCTATAAATGCAAATCTTATATATTCATTGCTAAAAAAAGATAACATAAAAATAGACTTATCCACGGTATATAGAACATTAGATTTATTGGAGAGTAAAAAGATTTTAAACAAATTTGATTTGGGAAACAATATGTATAACTATACTGTAATTAAAAATGCACATAAACATATAATTCAATGTGATTTATGTCATAAGGATATGGTTATAGATTGCCCTATACCTCAGATAGAAGAACAAATAAAAGCAAAGACAGGAATAACACTTACAGAAAGTCATGTGTATTTAAAGGGCATTTGTAAAGAATGCAATGAATGTAGTGACTGCAATAAATGTAAAAAATAAGAGAGGATGGTTTTTATGCAATTTTCTTCATTGGTACTAATGGAAGTAGATAAAGAAACTAATCAATTTGTTAAAGAACTTGGAAGCTTTGAAGCTTCTGAAGGGGCACAATTTGTTACAAAGTTAAATTATTATGGGGAATCAATAAACTTGTACTTTGATACTCAAGTGGATGTGGAAGAGTGGCAATATACAGCAATTTATGATTATTTTAATGAAGAAGCTTTTACGTCTAAAGGTTATTCTATTGAAGTTGTAGATGATGAATATAACCCAACTTGGCTAGTTAAGTTTGAATACTCTAAAGACCATAATGTTGTTTCCGATGCTATAATTGAAATATGTGAGTTAATAAAGCAAGAACTTAGGGAAGCTTTTGAAAATATCAAGGGAAAAGAAGAAGAATATAAATAGTACAAAAAATATTGACGATTTATAAAAAATATTGACGATTTATAAAAAAATATTGACGATTTATAAAAAAATATTGGCAATTTATAAAAAATATTGGCCATTTATAAAAAATATATAATTAAGAAAGAAGTTTTTAGGAGTAAACATGAGACTTGAATTTATTAATAGAGTAGAAGTTGACGAGATTTTAGGACGAAATATATATACTAGTGACGGAAGTGTTTTGCTGCGAGCAGGAGTTAAATTGACGGGGCAATATATTGTAAAGCTAAAAGAATTAGGTGTTTTTTATGTTTATGTAGAAGATATTAGACTAGAAGATATATCAATAGAAGATGAAAAGTTAAGTGATTTAAAAGCAGCAACTATGAAAAACATGTCTAAGATAATGAAAAATGTAACCTTTGGAGACAAAAAAGGCACAAAAGATTCATTAGCAGTTGTGGAAGAATTAGTTGATTATATTATCGAGATGGGTGATGTAACTAAAAGTTTGTACGACATTCAAACTTATGACAACTATACCTACCTTCATTCTATAGATACTGGGATTATGGCGATTTTCCTTGGACTTTCAATGAACCTTAATCAAAGTGATTTAAAAGAGCTAAGTATTGGAGCAATACTACATGATATAGGTAAGACTAAAATTCCTCTAGAAATCATAACAAAACAGGGAAAACTAACAGTTGAAGAATTTGAAGAAATCAAGAAGCATCCTACTTATGGAAGGAATATATTGGAAAAGAATTTTTCTATATCTTTGGAAGTTTTAAAAGCTGTGGAACTTCATCATGAAAGAGTTGATGGTAACGGCTATCCTTTTGGACTTATAGGCAATGAAATTCCTAAGTTTGCAAAAATAATTTGTGTTTGTGATGTTTATGATGCTGTAAGTAATGATAGAACTTATAGAGAGAAATTTAACCCTAGCGATGCTTATGAACTAATTTTAGCAGGCTGTGGAAATGCCTTTGACGAGGAGATAGTACAAAGATTTAAAGAAACATTTTCAGTATTTCCATTAGGTGTTTGTTTAAAGCTGTCCAACGGAGTGGAGGGCTATGTAATTAAACAAAATAAAAATTTCCCCGATAGGCCTATAGTAAGAGTGCTTTATGAACACAAAACTAGAAAACCTATTAAATTTTATGAAATAGATCTATTAGAATTCCCTAATGTTGCAATTAAGTCAATAATATAAAACGGTGCCATCCACTTGCCACGTGGGAGGCACCCTATAGGAGTAAAATATGAGAGAAAAAAATATAGAAATAGTTATGAATGGTCTTACGAGGCAATATGGATATTTATTAGAGAATATAAGAAGTGTGGATAGCAATTCTGAGCTATGGACAGTGAGTAAAGATATAAGTGCAGTGCAGTATAGACTAATATTTATGAACTCCCAGAGTCTAGATAAGTTAAAAGAATACCACATTCCAGAGGACAAAAATAATATATATATACTATTCTCTGATGATGAACTCAGTTTGGAAAAAGATAATCAAGCTCTTTCAATGAATAATATATCAGAAAAACCAACGATTAGAGTAGAACTAAAAGATAAGAAGGTAAACTATTCTCAAAATGTAAATTTGCAAGTAGTACAGGAGCTAGCTTCTGTAATGAGCAATAACAATTTGAAAAGTAGTAAGGAAAAAATAAATTTAGAGGATAAACCTTGGATTACTATAGGAATTATAAGTATAAATGTTATTATGTATATAATTACAGCTTATTTAAGTTTTGTTTATGCAAGAGGTAGTATATTTAGTAGTGATACTAATGTTCTAATTTTGCTTGGAGCTAAAGTCAATGAGTTAATCCAAAAGGGGCAGTATTACAGGCTTATTTCTTGTATGTTTTTACATGGTGGAATTGTGCATTTAGGTGTTAATATGTATTCGCTTTATGCTATTGGGCCAATGGTTGAGAGGGTTTATGGCAAGGCAAAATATATTGCTATTTATTTTGTTTCTGGAATAGTTGCATCTATATTCAGTTATATTTTTTCAACTAGTGTTTCTATTGGAGCATCTGGCGCAATCTTTGGACTACTTGGAGCAGTACTTATTTTTGCAGTTAAGGCTAAGGGCAAAACTGGTAGTGGATTTATAAGAAGTATTTTATCAGTGATATTTATAAATATATTTATTGGAGCAACTCTTCCTAATATCGATAATTTTGCCCATATGGGTGGACTTCTTGGAGGAATGCTTATAGCCTTTTTAGTTAGTTTTAAGGCTGAAGTTTAATAAACCACAAATAAAAGAGTAACAAGCTAGTATATTAGCTTGTTACTCTTTTAAATTTATGTTTACCAAATTCCGAAAAATTTCAACAAAATAATGATAACAACTACTGCACCAATTAATTGTAACATTATAAGCACCTCCATATATAGTCATATTTCGCTTTGTAAACCAAATTATACTAAAAATATACGCTTTATGCAACAATATTGCTTTTTTCGCCGACAATATTAATTAAATCTTCGTAACATATGGTTTCCTTTTGGATTAATAAATCTGTCATAGATTCTAAAACTTCTTTTCCATCTGTAAGGATATTTTTAACCTCTTCATATAATTCAGAGATTAGGTCTTTACATTCTGAAAACACCGCTTCTTGATTTGCAAGCCCTGAATCACTTAGTTTGCCCATAGTAAGTAGTCCGAGTGATTCACCCATACCGTATTCGGTTACCATGCTTGTTACTAGCTGTGTACTTCTTTGTAGGTCATTATAAGCACCTGTGGTTACATGATCTTGTCCGAAAATGATTTCTTCAGCAGCTCTACCACCTAAAAGAACCATTATTTTTTTCTTTAAATGTTCCTTGTTATGATACAAGGTCTCTTCGGGGATACTTAGTGTATAACCTCCGGCACCTTTGGTAGTTGGAATTATAGTTACTTTTGATACTTTATCATTTGGCAACACCTTAAGTGAAATCAAAGCATGTCCTGCTTCGTGGAAGGCGGTAATTTTTCTATCATTATCTTTAATGTAACCTCTATCAACTTTTTCATAACCAGCTAGCATTATTGAATAAGCTTTATCTAAATGCTCATTTTCAATGAAACAAGAATTATCTTTACAGGCAATAATCGCTGCTTCATTGGCTAAGTTTTCTAGTTTTGCACCTGAAAAAGATGTAGTTTTATGTGCCCATTCCGAATAATCTATATCCTTTATAGGTTTATTTTTAAGATGAAGTTTTAAAATTTTCTCTCTGGCGGATACATCAGGTAATGTTACTTCAATATGTCTATCAAAACGGCCGGGACGCAGTAGAGCGGGATCTAGCATATCAAGTCTATTGGTTGCTGCAATTATAATTATTCCTTCTGTTTCATTAAAACCAGACATTTCTGTGAGTAGCGCGTTAAGTGTCTGATCTTTTTCGTCAGAACCACCACCACTTCCATTATCTCTTTTCTTACCAATAGCATCAATCTCATCGATAAAGATAACTGCTTTGCCATGACTTCTTGCTTTCTTAAATAAACTTCTAATCCTTCCAGCTCCAACCCCTACATATATCTGAACAAAATCTGAACCAGATACAGCATAAAAAGGTACGTTCGCTTCGCCAGCCACGGCTTTTGCTAGTAAGGTTTTACCAGTTCCGGGATCACCATATAAAATCAGTCCTTTTGGCATTCTAGCACCATAAGCTGAGTATTTATCAGGATTTTTAAGGAAATCTACTATATCTTGTACACTATCTTTAGCTTCTTCGTTACCTGCTACATTATCAAAGTTAAAACCTATATCCTCTACGCAAGCTACATCAAGATTTGTAGCTGAAAACATACTTTTTGTTTTTATCTTTGATGACTTAAAGGCCATAATTCCAAGCACTACAAGTGATATGATAAAGCCTGCAATTGAAGCTACTTCAGCAGGATTTGTTAGTGTTTGCTCAGAAACGTTTATACCATCTTTTAACAAATTTTCCTTGAAATTATTTGTTCTTGGATTATCTGTTTCATAAATACTACCATCCTTAAGTTTAACTTGAATTTTAGGAGAGGTAGTTACATATACAGTGGATATGTTTTTAGAAGAGGCATCTTTTAGAAAATCTATATATAATTTATCCGTAGATATTTTAAAAGTATTACTCACAAAGATGAGGAATACTAATGAAAAAATTGCAGTTATAACAGGAAGTAAAATATACTTGTTTTTAATTTTATTCATAAGCTCAAAGCGATAAAAGCACTATAGCTTTAATATAGTTGCCAAGTCGCCTCGTTCACCATCCTTTTATATTTTATTTTTTCTCTTTTCTACAAGTACTATTATATTTGTGAAAGGTGATAGTTTATAAACCATACAAACCATACCAAAATGACATTAAAGTAATGGGGAGGGTATTAAAATCCTATTAAAGTAATATGGACTACAAGGAACAGTATAATATCTTTTTAAGGCCTTGTCCAACGATACTCATAGAATTTGGAAATGTAAATATTGTAAAAAATGCAATTGATAAATTTATAATTTGTTGTATAATTTATCTATGATAGATATAAAGGTATTCCATATGCCTCTAAGTTTGAGGCAGAATTATTAAAAAGTTTTTAGGCATGAAATACATATACATTAAGGAGACTAAATAATATGGGAAAGAAAGTTTACGCAATAAAAGAGGGTTTCAATTCTAATACTAACCAAAAAATAGAAAATAAAATAGTCAACACTTGGGCAGAGTGCTTAAAATATGTAAAAGGTGTAAAAGGAGCTAAATATAAGAGCTTTGAGGATATAAATGAAGCTAAAAAGTTCCTAAATGATGCAGGAAATACACTTACAAAAGCAGATAATAATTATCCGAAAGATTGCCTTCATATTTATGTGGATGGTAGTTATAATTCTTCCACAGAAGAGTATTCTTATGGAATGGTGGCTGTGCAAAATGAAGTAGTTCTACATATAGAGAGTGGAACTGGAAAAAGTGAATCTGAAAAAAACATAAGACAAATAGCAGGGGAATTAGAAGGTGCAGTAAAAGGGGCTCAGTATGCATTGGGCAGAGGTGAAAAGAAAGTATTGATTTTTCATGATTATGTAGGAATTTGTTACCATGCTACAGGTTTTTGGGAAAGACGTGAAGAATCATCAAAGGAATATTATAAGAAAATGCAAGAACTCATGAAGAGCGGACTAGAAATTTTATTTGTTAAGGTGGATAGTCACACGGGAGATTTGTTTAATGAGCTTGTTGATGAAAAATGCAAAGAAAAATTAGGGATAAAGTCAGATAAGGTCGTTGAAAAATGGTTGCAGAAAAATATTATAAATGTAGCTAATCTTGATGTAAAAGAAGAAATTTTTAAATTAGCGCCTAAGGATGGAAATAATATTATTGTTGTGAATTCTGTGGATAATGATGTGGATAAAAAAGATAATAATGTGAATAAAAAGGATAAAGAAGAAATTAGGGTATATGGCTTTAATGATATTATTAATGAATATAATACAGATCCAGGAGCAGCAAATATATTAATAGATAATTTAAGTAACAAAGAGAAAACAAATTTTATTAAGTATTTATTAGAGTGTAATGTGGAAATCGCTGGTGGAAATTCAGAATTTTTAAAAAAATAGACTAATTATTTTAAAAAATGCACATGATATAAAGAATAAACAAAGAAAGGAAGTGTGACTTATGGGTGGTAAATTTATATCAACAATTACAACAGGTGCTATAATTGGAGTAGTTGCAAGTGCGATGTTAATGCCTAATATGAATAGAAGTACAAAAAGAAGAGTTAGGAAAACTGGTAAAATCGTAAAAAACATGGCAGAAGATGTGTTTGATAGCATGAAGGACTATATTTTATAGATATCGTTAAAAAACTCCACACCATATAATAACAATATGGTGTGGAGTTTTTTAATGATATCTCCTAAAATTTAAAATTTTATACAAATATTTTGCAGTTTAAATGTAAACTATGTTATAATTGAATAAATTGTCTAAGGTTGTTTAAATTAATAATATTATAATATATATTATATATATTACCATGCAGTGAAGGAAGAGTGATTATGGAAATATTGTCTTTAGGTGAAAAAATCAAGAGAAAAAGAAAAGAACTCAATATGACATTAAAAGACCTTGCAGGAGCGAGAATAACTCCAGGACAAATTAGCTTGGTTGAATCTGGGAAATCTAATCCTAGCATGGATTTGCTAGAATATTTAGCAAATGCTTTAAATACAACGGTTGAATATCTAATGGAGTCAGAAGAAACGCAAGCTGAAAAAATATGCTTGTTTTATGAAAATGTTGCTGAATCACTTATTATAAATAGCGATCTAGTACAGGCTGAACAAAATTTAGAAAAATCACTATATTATTCTAAAAAATATAAATTGGAATTTAGGAAGGCCAGAAATTTATCATTAAGAGGGGATATATACATGGCTAGGGAAGAGATTGCATCTGCCCAACAGGTTTTTCTTTCCTCAAATGTTATCTTTATTAAGAATAACTCTTATGAAGAAATAATAAAGACTTTTCTAAAACTTGGGAGAATAACACTTGAACTTAAGGGATATCAGTCAGCTTCAAGCTATTTCCAACAAGCTGAAAAGGTTTTTATAGACAATGAAATGGGTAATGACTTTTTATTAGGTGAAATATATTATTATATAGGCTACACTTATTTTAAGTTAGAAGACATGGAAAAAGCTATAAAATATTCCTATTTGGCTCAAGAAAAATTTAAGCAAATAGATAGTAAAAAAGAGTATGCTAATTCACTTTTATTATTGGCAAATGAATATAATGAAAAAGGTGACATCAAAAATGCAATAAAATATTCAAAGATTACTTTGAAGGTATTTTATGAAATCAATAATTTAGCTTATGTTTCTGAAATAGAGAATAATTTAGGAAGATTATTTTATGAGTTTGAAAATATGGAACAATCTTTTATTCACTTAAATAAAGCTAAGGAAATAAGACAAAAGACTAAGGATTTAAAGTTAATTGACACATTAGCTAACATATGTGAAAATTATGTCAAACTTAAACATATAAGTGAGGCTAAAGAAGCTTTAGAACGTATTTTGGAATATGTGGAAGATGGTAATCATACAGCATTGCGCCAATATTATTTATTGAAATATAGGGTTGATTTATTAGAAGGTAATATGAATGAAGCAGAAAACACATTGTTACAAGCACTGAGTTTTGTAAAAGAACAAGAACAAACAAAGGCAGCGGCAGAGATTTCTATAATGATCGGAAAGTTCTATATTGATGGTGGTAGAGATAAGCAGGCAGCTAGATATCTAAATGAGGGTGTAGAGTTATTTAACAAGCTTGGAATAATTAAGTAATTTAAATAAAACTATTTTATGGCGTGCGTCATTGGATAGTTATCCAATCTATAGATAGGTGATGAGAATGGAAATATTATCAACGGGCGAAAAGATAAAAAGAACTAGAATATATAAAGGGTATACCTTGAGAGAGATGTGTGATGACAAAATCTCAGTATCCAAGATGAGTTGCATAGAAAATAACAAAGTCATGGCGGAACCATGGGTATTGGAACTTATAAGTAAAAAATTGGACATAGATGTTGGATATTTAAATGAAAATGTAAAAGAACAAGTTGCCACAAATATTGTGGTATTAAAAGAAGAAGTAGAGGATAACAAATCTAAGGATAACAAAGATTTAAAGGATAATGACTTTGAAGGTAGAGTATCTTATAATTTGGAGTTTGCTGAAAAATATAACTACTACGACTTTGCTATTGAATTAATCCACATGTTGTTTAATTTATATTTAGATAAAAGAGACTTTGAGAAGACTCAATCAATTACTTCGCAGTATTATGATTTGAATTTAAAAACATCTATTGATGATAACCAAGTAACTTACTATATAGATATGGCAAGACTCTTATATATAAAGGAAGAATTTCTTCAAGCATCTAGCTATTATTGTAATGTTAGGCATAGGTTAAGAAACAATGAAATTCCTAATTATAAAAAATTAATAATTGTGACTTATAACGAGGCTGCTTGCAATATTATGTTGAAAAATTATGAGAGAGCATACGACGTAGGTATCAGATTATTGGATTTGGTAGAGTATGTGGATACAGAATTTAAAGCTGCTGAGATATATCATATGTTAGCAATGTTATCTATAAGAATGAACAATGGGAAGTTTGAGGAATATGAAAAAAAATCCTACGAGCTTTATAAAGATAAAGCCTCTAATAAGGCAGTAGCTATTTATAATTATGGGTCCACAATGTTTGACTGTAATATGAAAGCTACGGCGATCAAATACATAAATAAGGGGTTAAGCAGCTATCCTAGGGATAATAAGGTAGGACTAGTTAGCTTTATGCTGGATTGTGTTAATGAGCTTATTCAAAATGATGTGTTAGAGCTTGCACAATCTATTTCAGATGAAGTATTAAACTATGCAATTAACTTAGATGATATTAAATTCATTGAAAAAGGATATTACTATAAAGCAATTATTCTAGACAAGCAAGGACAGTCATCTAGCGCAGAGATGTATATGAATTTATCACTAGATTCACTACTCAAATTTGGTGGGAAGCAAGATATATATATGCGTTACTTAGAGATGGGAAGTATGTATCATAAACTTGGTAGTGTTGCTGAATCTATAAAGTACTTCAGTTTAGCTATACAATTAGAGAAAAAAATGTAGCTAGAAGAATAAGGATGTAGATATAAAAATTTAGATAGAATAAAAAAGATGCAGGTTTAGGATTTCCCTAAACCTGCATCTTTTTTAATTTTGGGGCAAGTTCACTTGTAAATATGTTATATATAATTTATTTAGAAGTCTCTCTATTAATTATAAATTCCTTGGCTTTGATTTCTAAACTATCGTCAAGGGTTGTTAAAGCTACCTCATTATATTTATTGTTTAAGGCTAGTGTGAGTATCCTATCTGCAAGCTCAGGATTTTTAGATAAAAGAGAGCCATGAAAATAGGTACCAAAAGTATTTTTATAAACACAACCCTCATAACCATCCTCTCCGTTGTTACCATATCCAACTAGAACTTTGCCAAGTGGTTTTAAACCATTTATATAAGTCCTGCCGGAATGATTTTCAAAGCCTACATAGGTTTCATCAAAAGCTTCATTATGAATAACTGTGTTGCCTATGAAGCGTTTATCTCCACCTTCCGTGTAAATATCTAGAATACCAAGACCCTCAAGCTTTTCGCCATCCGGTGTAGTATAATATTTCCCAAGCAATTGATATCCTCCACAAATGGCTAGAAATACTTTTCCACTTTGAATATAGTTGTCTATTGCAGATTTTTTAAATTTTATTAAGTCTGGGGAAACTATTGCCTGCTCATAATCTTGTCCTCCACCAAAGAAAACAATATCATAATCTTCCTCATTAAAAATATCACCCATGGATACATTAACGATGTTTACTTTTATATCTCGGGATTCAGCTCTGTGTTTCAATATTAAAATATTTCCTACATCCCCATATACATTAAGTAGATCAGGATATAAATGACAAATATTAATTTCCATATTACTCACCTTCTAATTTTATTTTTATTAATTTTGACATATTACCAAATTTTATCTATGTACCCTTTAGCATGTAAAAACTTTCTTAAGTTTATCATGGCTGTATAGGTAGCTAGTACATAAACTACTTCTCCATCACAAGCTTTAATTTCATCAAGAAGCGATCCATCGTCTTTACATAGAAGGAAGGCTTCTGCTGGTAAGCCTGCTACTTTAAGTCGTATTGCCATATCGTACAAGCGTATTCCAGAGATCATAATCTTGTTAATATTAAGAGAAGTTAAACGTTCAAAATTCACATCCCAAATCCAAGAAACATCCTTTCCATCTGCATAATTATCATTTAAAAGAAGAGATAAATTTATTTTTCTTTTGTCCAAATGTATAGTATTTACAGCTTCATCATATCCAGCAGGATTTTTAACTAATATTATTTTAACCTCGATGCCTTCAATATTTAATGTCTCTTGTCTACCAAAGCTACTAGCAACGGTTTTAAGAGAGGTTTCTATAGTATTGTCTGAAATACCTAGTACCTTAGCTACAGAATATGCACAGAGGGCATTGTAAATATTGTAAGTGCCTGGCTGGTTTATGTAGTACTCCTTATTATTAATATGAACTGTGGAACCACTGGTGGAAAGTTCAACAACTTTATCTATAGAATATGTAAGAGCTGGCCTTTTATATCCACATTTGCTGCAGTAGAAATCACCTAGATGATTATAGGTAATAAAATTATATTCATAAGGAGCTTTGCAGATTGTACAAAACTTAGCATCTGCATTTATGTCTACAATTTTGTTGTCATTAACTTTAGTACCAAATCCATAGTATATTATAGGATTTGGAAGGTTTAAGTTTCCAAGTAGTGATTCGTCACCGTTAAGAATTAGAGTAGAGGAAGGAATCTTTTCTACACCCTCTATTATCTTCTTAAGAGTTGTGTATACTTCACCGTATCTGTCTAGCTGGTCTCTAAACAGATTGGTAATAGTAATGATTTTTGGAGCTATATAATCAGTTACAAACTTAACATTGGCTTCGTCTATTTCTATAACAGCAACTTTTCTCTCATTAGATTTTTTAAAAGAATAATTTGAAATAAAACAGGCAACTATTCCTGTATACATATTTGCACCAGTATTATTTGTAATTACTGGTTTGTTACTAGCTTTTATAATGCTATAAATCATGCTTGTTGTGGTGGTTTTACCATTTGTACCGGTTATAAGTATGACATCATAATTATTAGCTATGGTTTTCAAAATATCTCTATCAAGCTTTAAGGCAATTTTGCCGGGAAAATTGGTGCCACCTTTAAATAATACCTTTGATAATTTCATAATAAACTTCGATACGAGTATACTGAGCAATGACTGAATTTTAATTTCCAACACATCCTTTAATTGTACTTAGGCATATATGAGTATTATTAATTTGTAATATTACATTTACCTATTATTGTTTAATTGTTCTAAATAATAATAATAATAATAATAATAATAATAATAATAATAATAATAATAATAATAATAATAATAATTAATATTAACATTAATATTAATTATTATTATTTAATTGTTATAGTTAATTATTGACATTTATATAGAAAAACTTATCACTTATTTTAAAACCTGAATTTTGTGAGAGTGTATTTAAACTACTTAGTGTGGTTATCTTAGCATCACCCTTAAGAGGGGTTGGGCGATAGTCATTTTTATAATCTACGGAAGAGATACTGCAAGGGATAACCCTTACACCTATAGCAGTTAACTTATTACTCGTGAATTTCAAATTACTTTGAAAAATAAAAGTTGTTTTATCCTTTGGATTAGAATTTCCACCAAAGCAGAAATTACCTAAACTATAGGCGATAATCCTATTTTTATATTGTTCAATGCCTTGAATTACATGTGGGTGGTGTCCGAGAATTATATCTGCACCATTATCAATAGCAAAGCGCGCCAGTTGTGTTTGAGCATCTATAGGATAATACTGACTTTCGTTCCCCCAGTGAAAATTTATAATCACAACTGAGTTAGTCTTTTTGAGTTCTGCAATATCTTTCTTTACACCATTAAGAAAACTTTGTTCTGTGGACCAACCTCTATAGCCTAAAAAGCCAAAGGACTGACCCTTAATTTTGGGAGTCCACTTTGAGCCTTCTCCAAAGTAGTTAACCTTTTCCTTTTGGAGGGCAAGTTTAGTATCTTTAAACCCCTTTTCCTTATAGTCATAAATATGGTTATTAGAAAGATTCACTCCCTCAATTGAGCCTAGAGTTAAACTCTTAGCAAAATCACTGCTAGCCTTGAAGTTAAACTGTTTTTCTGCTTTATCAGTTGAATCTGTAAAGGTTGTTTCTAAATTTGCAATTGTAACGTCATCACTTTCAAATATGCTATATACATTTTCAAAATAATAAGAAAAATCCTTGTTAGAATTTGATACCACTTCCGGAAGGCTAGTAGCATAGTCGAATTTACTATCAGTTCCTATAGTACAGTCGCCCACAGCTGATAGAAGTACCTCTGTGCTTTTTACCGCAGTAGATGTCTCTACTGGCTTAGAGTTATCTACTACTGGAGAGTTATAAGGCTCATCTGTATTGCTAGAAGGATCTTTCAAAGTCGTAGATTTTGCTTCTTTAGATATAGTATATTCATTAAACTTTTTTAATGAATATGAAACAGCTTTAACGGCAACTGTGGTTAAAATTATACAACAAAATACCAGTAAAGATATGTTTTTTATCGCTTTTTTTCTGTTAATTATTCTAAAACGTGACCTTTTCAAAACAATACCCCCCTCTACCATACTTTAAATAAAAAAAATTTTTATATTTAAGTTAAAATAATTTTATATTTAGGTCAATATAATTTTATATCATAGTTGCGTAAATGTCTAACATATTAATTGAACTATAGATTAAATACCCTAGCTTTTTACCTATGTATTTGGTAAAATTAGTTTAAATGGCTCTTATGATGTTTATACTATTTTATTAGAGGACAGAAAGGTGTGTTATTTTGAAAAAAGGATATATTTATTCAATTCTTTCTGCTGTATTATTTGGAAGTGCAGGGCTTTTTGTAAAACTAGCTTTTGTGGGGGGAATTGATTCTATAAGTTTATTAACCTTACAATATATTATTGCCGTACCATTAATGTTTGTATTTATGTATCTCTTTAAAAAAGAAGCATTTACGGTGACAAAAGTTCAACTATTAAGATTGGCGGTGCTGGGCGCCATTGGAAATACATTTATGACAGTGTTCTATTATATATCTTTTAACTATTTGCCAATTCAAATGGTAGCTATATTACTATACACTTATCCCTTAATGGTATTTATATACTCAGCTGTGTTTAAAAGTGAATCCCTAAGTTATAGAAAAGTATTTGCTGTATTTTTAGCATTTTTCGGTTGTATTTTAACTTTGGATATATTATTTGGAAACTTTAAATATTCCCTTAAGGGAGTAATATTTGCCCTGATTTGTGCAATGTTTTATGCCTTTATGAATATTTATAGTGAAGAAAAATTACAAGGACTGGCACCACTAACTATTAATGCTTATTCTACTCTTTTTTCATTATTATGCCTTATGATTTATAAGTTCCCCCTATTTGTTTTTAGAGGTCAGGTAACTGCAAGGTTATTTGGATATACGGCTATACTTGCACTATTTTGCGAAATAATCCCTTTAACACTATTATATGCAGCCATAAAGCAGATAGGGTCACTAAAGGTATCAATAATAGGAAATCTTGAAATACCAACGGCGATGCTTGTATCATTTTTTATTTTACATGAAAGAATTGGGAATATGCAAATAATTGGAACCTGTTTGGTAATATACGCAATATACAGTATAAGAAAATGATTTAATCTTGTAATAGAAATAAATATAATTTTTAATGAAGTATATATTAAATCAAATTCGTTTGGTATGATATATATTTTTTTGTTGTGAATTTAAAAGATTCACAACATTCATTTTAAAAAAAATGAAATAAATATTTGAATTTGAAAATAACTTGAAAACAAAAGTTTGTAAGATTATATTTACCGATAATATACTTGGTATCACAGGACACAGAGCATTAATAGTTAACTCGGAAATTATCAAAGCCATTAGTGTAACACATAGGGTAAAAGCATATTCTATAACAAGGTAAATGCAACATAATGAAGGTATATATTCATAAAAACATTAAATAGTGTTTTGCATAATTTCTTTCTTGCATTATTGCTAAAATGTTGTAATATATTAGTATAGTAACAAAATAAATGAATTTAGTTATGATGGTGCAACAATAACATAGTAATCGGGGGTAATATTGTGGAATATTTACAGAATTTAAATTATTTAAATATTAAAACATCAAAGAAAATATACAGGAATTTACCTGTATCTGACCTAGTAAGCTTTGCTTTGAAAAAGGAAGAAGGCACACTAACAGAATCAGGAGCACTGGCTGTAAATACTGGTAAATATACAGGAAGGTCTCCTAAGGATAGATTTATTGTTTCACAAGAAAGTATTGTGAATTCCATAAATTGGGGAGAAATAAATTTACCTATTGAAGAAAAAATATTTGATAATTTATATAGTAAGGTATGTAAATATTTAAGTGATAAAGATATATTTGTGTTTGATGGTTATGTTGGTGCTATGGAAGAGTATAGCCTTCCCGTTAGAGTAGTAAATGAGCTTGCTTCAGAGGCACTACTTTCTAATCAATTATTAAGAAGAACAGATAAACCTACGGCAGAGGACCATAATGTTGAGTTTACAGTAATTGCAGCTCCAGGGTTTAAGGCAAAAGGAGAAATTGACGGAGTGAATTCTGAAGCTTTTATTATAATAAATTTTGATAAGAAAATTGTGTTAATAGGTGGAACTCAATATGGTGGAGAAATTAAAAAATCTATTTTTTCAATAATGAATTTTTTGCTTCCTCTAAAAGGTGTATTCCCAATGCATTGTTCTGCAAATATTGGCGAAAATGGTGAGACAGCGGTATTCTTTGGCCTTTCAGGTACAGGGAAGACTACATTGTCAGCAGATCCAGAGAGAAAGCTTATTGGTGATGATGAACATGGTTGGTGTGATAGTGGAGTGTTTAATTTTGAAGGTGGATGTTATGCTAAAACTATAAAGCTAGATAAAGATAAAGAAAGTGAAATCTACTCCGCCTTAAAATTTGGAGCACTGCTTGAAAACGTTGTACTTGATGATGATAAGAGGCCTGACTATGATGATGGCAGCTTAACAGAAAATACAAGAGGGGCATATCCACTAGAATATATTCCAAATGCGCAGTTAAGTGGAAAGGGTGGGAACCCAAGTACTATAATATTTTTAACCGCAGATGCTTTTGGAGTTATTCCGCCAATATCAAAGTTATCTAAGGAAGCTGCCATGTATCATTTTATGTCAGGATATACAAGTAAGCTTGCGGGTACAGAACGTGGAATTACAGAACCGGTAGCTACATTTTCAGCTTGTTTTGGAGAACCTTTTATGATGATGAGGCCATCAGTTTATGCAAAACTTTTAGGTGAGAGAATAGATAAACATGATACTGAGGTGTTTTTGGTAAACACAGGTTGGAGTGGTGGTGGATATGGTGTAGGTTCAAGAATGAAACTTTCTTATACGAGAGCTATGGTAAAAGGTGCTCTTGAAGGTAAGCTTAAGGGTATTAAATATACACAGCATCCAATATTTAAAGTGGCGATTCCGGTGGCAGTGCCAAATGTTCCCTCTGAGATATTAAATCCAGAAAACACATGGGAAGATAAAGAAAAGTATAATTTAAAAGCTAAAGAATTAGCTGCTAAATTTCATGCAAACTTCAGTAAATTTAAAGGAGTTTCAGAATGTGTAAAAATGGCTGGCCCTTTATGTAGTTAATTTAATAAAGTGATGGCTAAAAATTTATAGGCTCGCCTTAGAGTAAACAGATTTAATAATAAGAATCTATTACTGGAAAGGGGAGCATTTTTATGTAAATTTTACTTTAAATATGATATACTCATTAAATAAATGCATATTTACTATAGGGTGTATAGTGGTTAATAACAATTGTCTAACTAAGCGATACAAAAGGTACAAACGAGGAGGAAGTATGAAAAAAATTAGCATTCAATATAGAATTTTATTTTTTGTTATTATAACATTAGCCTTAACTTTTTTGAGCTTAAAAGCTAAATCTGGTTTTAATACTGGAGAAGAAGGCCTTAAAATTACTAAGTGGGAAAATTTTTATACTGGAGATAATATTCATTTTTATTATTTAAGCCCTCAGAATGAAAATCTATTAAAAATTAAAGCAACCTATAAACTCCAGAAAGTTATAGAGCCAAAAGCTGATGAACTCGATAACTCAATAAGAATCATGAAATATCTTAATGGAAAAGTAAAAGCTGGAAGTACGTCTATGACTAGTGATAAAAATGCTTTGGAAATAATGGAAGTAGCTTTTGGAGGAACTAAGATATCGGATAGTGATTATGCAATTATGTATGAGGAGTGTTTAGCTGCTATTGGAATCAATGTACGTCGAGGAGTACTTCGAAGTAATGATAAAAAAACTAGTGGAAAATCCTACTTTAATGTATGTGAAATATGGAGTGATAAATATAATAAGTGGGTAATGATAGATGGCGTCAATGGATGTTACATGACCGATAGTGGTATTCCCTTAGGTACAGTTGAAATAGTAGACAAGGGAATAGAAGCGGTTAAGATTATCGATGTGAAAAGTAGTAGTAAATATATTAAAAATATGTCAAGTTACTATGAAAGCTATAGTATATCTGTGGATAATAATAAATATGGGGAGTTAAAAAGTAATTCAAAACTTACATTTTTGAAAAATAAAAAGCTTCCTATAATAGAAACAAAAGAGGGGTTTATTCAACCTACAATATTTGTTAATAATCCGCAAGTATTTAAGGAATCACCGAAAAAACAATATGTAAATAACGGCACTGAGAAAGTTCCCACTTTAATATTTGCAAAGAGAGACTTAAAAAATGACACAAAAGAAATACAAAACTTTACAGTTGGGGCATTTATGAATAGCTATATGCTCTCAAATTATTTTATAAAGGTTAATGGAGGGGACTATATAAAGGTAGACACATATTTTGATTTACAAATTATTAGTGGGACAAACTCTATTAAATTATCACAAGATGGTAAAACCTTAGATAGGGAAGTGATAATAGAAAAATAAACATTTTAACAATAAGTTATAATTCTAATTATATTCATTCTTTAATATAGTATAATGAAAAAAGATTTTATAAATTATTGTTATAAGGAGCGGATATTACATGGATTTGAACATTATACTAGTGCTTAAAGCTATAATAATAGCTATAGTAGAAGGAGTAACAGAGTTTATTCCGATTTCCTCCACTGGACATATGATCATTGTGGGAAATGCTATTGATTTTAAAGGTGCATTTGCAAATAGTTTTGAAGTAGTCATTCAATTAGGCGCTATTCTTGCAATTATAGTTTTATATTGGAATAAAATATGGGGTTCAGTTGTGGAATTTTTTCACGCAAAACCATCAGGGATTAAGTTTTGGACTAATATTATAGTGGCATTTATACCAGCTGCTGTATTAGGGTTTCTTCTAAGTGATAAAATTGATGAGTATCTTTTTAATCCAGGTGCCGTAGCTTTGGCTTTAGTAGTTGGTGGAGTTCTTATGCTTATTATAGAAAAGAAATTTAGGCATTTGGATAAAACAAAAAATGTAGAACAAATAACTATTAAACAATCATTGAAAATAGGAATTTTTCAATGCTTTGCACTATGGCCAGGAATGTCTAGGTCAGCATCTACTATAATGGGAGGCTGGATTAGTGGCGTTTCTACAGTTGCTGCAACGGAGTTTTCATTCTTTTTAGCAATACCTACTATGGTTGGGGCTACAGCCTTAACACTATTTAAAAGTGGTATGAGTTTTAGTAGTGGAGAAATTCTTACTTTGATTATTGGGTTTATAACGGCCTTCTTAGTTGCATTAGTTGTGGTTGAAAAATTTGTTGATTATCTAAAAAATAAACCTATGAAGATTTTTGCTATTTATAGAATAAGTGTGGGTATAGTATTGTTGGTTTTAATTAAATTTGCTAATATTTCGATATAAACATTGTTTATTTTGATATTATGTATAATGTGAGCTAATATGTTGTATTAATCGTTAATGTGATATACAACATATTAGATATATGTAATAAATGGCTCTTTTATAGCTTATAATATTCTATATTATGATATCTTTTTTATTTATGCTATGCTATTTGTGAAAAGTTGAGAATATTTCATTAATAGGAGCGCATCATTTATATTTACCACTTTAGGGTGTATAATAAGTCAAATAGAGTTTGGGGGAATGTATATGGCACATCAAATTAAAAAAATAGGAGTATTAACTGGTGGGGGAGATTGTCCAGGCCTTAACGCAGTAATTAGGGCAGTTACCCGTAATGCAATTTTAAATTATGGTTATGAAGTAATTGGTTATAGATTTGGATATAGAGGGCTATATAAGAATGAAACAATGCCATTAACATTGGAAACGGTATCAGGAATTCAACATAAAGGTGGAACTATATTATATTCTTCTAATAAAGACAATTTATTTGATTACACTGTTGAAGAAAATGGTATTGAAGTTAAAAGGGATGTATCAGATGTAGCAATTGAAAACATGAGAAAAGAAGGCGTGGATGCGCTAATTGTTATTGGTGGTGACGGTACACTTACAAGTGCTAGGGATTTTGGTAGAAAAGGTGTTAAGGTAATAGGAGTTCCAAAAACTATAGACAATGATTTAGCATCTACAGATTTTACTTTTGGATTTAATACTGCAGTAGGAGTAGCAACAGAGGCTCTTGATAGACTTCATACCACAGCTGAGTCACACCATAGGATAATGATACTAGAAGTAATGGGAAGAAATGCAGGTTGGATAGCACTAGAATCTGGAGTTTCAGGATCTGCTGATGTAATTTTAATACCAGAAATAGAGTTTGATATTAATAAGATTGTTGAAAAAATAGAACAACGTGAAAGAGAAGGTAAATTATTTAGTATTATTGTTGTTGCAGAGGGTGCCAAACCAGTAGGTGGAGATGTTGTAGTTAGTAAAATAGTAACAGACAGTCCAGACCCAATAAGACTAGGTGGAATAGGCAACAAATTAGCTTACGATTTAGAAGGGCTGGTAGAGAATCACGAGATTAGATGTACAGTCCTTGGTCATATTCAAAGAGGGGGTATCACATCATCTTTTGATAGAATGCTTTCTACTAGGTATGGTGTGGCGGCTGTTGATTTGATTGATGCAGGGAAATTTGGAAATATGGTTTGTCTTACAGGAAATAAGATATCTTATGCACACTTAGAAAATGTTATAGGCGATACTAAAAATGTAAACCCTAACGGAGAATTAGTTAAAGTAGCTAGAGCTATTGGAATATCATTTGGCGATTAATAGACTGCTTTAGCATAACATTATAATATGGTAGATAGCGATTAAGCCATTGAAGGTTGTTATCTACCTAATAAGAATACCAGGAGGATATTATGAAAGTAATAAAAAAATATTTAGAGACAAGAGAAGGCAACTACAGTTTTTACTTTGAAGAAATAAATAGTGGGTATCTTTATGGTGTTAATGAAAACAAAGAAATGCTATCAGCTGGATGCATAAAATTGCCACTAGCCATTGCGCTACTTAAAGAAGTGGAAAATGGAAAAATAGAATTACAATCAAAAATTAAAATAGAAGCAGGGGATAAGACCCAGGGTTCAAATGGAATAATACATGAATTTTCAGCAAGCGAATATTCGATTCGCGATTTGTTAATAGCAATGCTTATACAAAGTGATAATACTGCAGCAAATAAAATTATTAATATTTTAAGTCTTAAGAGAATAGATGAATTGTTCAAAGAGATGGGACTTAAGAGCACAAATTTGAAAAGGATTACAACTGAGATTAAATTAGAACAGGAGGAATTAGAAAATACTACTTCTACTTCTGATTTAAGCAAGTGCTTTAAGTTATTATATCTAAAGCAATATTTAAACGAAGAAAATAGTAATTTGATTCTAAATATATTAAAAAAACAACAGACTACAAATAAGATACCTTTTTACATTCCCAGGAATATTCAAGAGAGTATTGCAAACAAAGGTGGTAGTCTTGAAAATGTTGAAAATGATGCAGCTTTAATTATGATTCCAAAGGGGAATTTTATTTTTACAGTAATGGCCAGCAATTTACCTAACAATGTTTATGGAATTACCACCATATCTAGAGTGGGAAAGATGGTATGGGACATAATTGATAAAGATTGGAAATAAAATAAGTATTCATAAAATTTTTCTAAGGCACCTGCGTGCCTTGCAAACGAACTAAAAACTTGAAATTGCATTAACAAATTCTAATCTTTTGCGAATATGAAATTCTCTATCGCTTACACTCGCCGTCCTGACAGGCTTACGAGAATTTTATATTCGAAAAAGAAGAATTTGTAAATGCAATTTCAATAGTTTTGTCGTTTCTTATTGCAAGTCACTTCGGAGCCTACAGAAGATTTTCATTATATAAACTAGAAGACTGGAAGACTCATTATATACTATCTGACACAGTCCTACATGCCCTTTATGTATAAATTATGTTTATGGATGTAAAAGGAGCTTGAATGATAAAACTAGGTAACTAGTTTTTTTGTTTTTTTTCATACTTAGTTATATTTGTACCATCGCTTATTAGGATAATGTCTTTATCTAAATCTGTTCTATAGATGATACAATTTAATTCTTTAAGTCCATCTAAAGTTTCTCTATTGGGGTGACCATAACTATTATAGGCTCCGCAGGATATTATTGCGATTTTTGGGGAGACATTATTTAAAAAATCCTGTGAGGTTGACGTATTGCTGCCGTGATGTGCAACTTTAAGCACATCAGCACTTATATCGTAATGTTTAGCTGAAATTTCATCCTCACTTAGTTTTTGTATATCACCTGTAAATAGGTAGGTTGAATTCTTATAAGATACTCTTATTGTGCAAGAGTAATTATTAGTATCTTTGTAGCTCGTTTTATTAGGTGATAACATAATACAGGTGGTATTGGGGCCTAAATCTAAAGTTATATTAGGTTTACATATATTTATTTTTAGGTCTTTACTTTTTAAAGCTATGATCATCTCTTCAAAGGATTGAGTGGTGGCGGTAATTTTGGGTGCGAAGAACTTATCTACTTTGAAGGTGTTAATTACACTAGCCATACCACCTATGTGATCGTCATGGGGATGAGTTGCAATTACATAGTCAAGTTTAGTAATATTATTGCTTTTTAAATACCGAATTACTTTTGATTTTGAATCGCTGGTACCGCTATCAATCAATAAATTTTTATTATTTACTTGAATAAGGATACAATCACCCTGTCCTACATCAATAAAATGAGTGACCATATTATTTTCTAGGTTTATATTAGTTTTTATACTAGATTTATAGATTACAATTATACCTACAACTATAGTTACAAAAGCTAAGAAAATGCAAATTGTGGTATATGTTATCCAGGTTTTCTTTGGCATATGATTAATCTCCTAAAGAATATTTGAAATATATAAGTGATTTTAACCAGTTATGTAAATTAAAATCAATTTTTAAGAAAAAATAGGTGCCTCTTATTTTAGTTTTCTATTATCTTAAGGAAAGATTTGTAATAGGGCTTATTAACTAGTATAATAAATTCTAATGATTTAATTTTAAAATGATATATGAGAAAGGAATAGGTATATATATGAAAACCGTATATTTTTATTTTCGTCTTATTATTAATTTAATCGGGACGGGCTTTAAGGAAATAAAGCTAAATAGTTTAAAAAAGCATAAAACAGTGGAAGAGGCAGAAGAGTATGTGGCTCAGGTAGCTGATAAATGGGCTAATTTCGTACTTATGATTGCAGATTTAAATTTAACAGTGACAGGAAGAGAAAATATACCAAATGAACCTTGTTTGTTTGTGGGAAACCACCAAAGTAATTTTGATATACCGTCTATATTAGCTAATACAAATAGACTCACAGGGGCTGTTGCTAAAAAAGAAATGAAAAAAATACCAATTATGAGCTATTGGATGAGGCAAATTCATTCTGTATTTATGGACAGAGAAAATCCAAGAGAGGCCTTGAAAGCAATTGCTGAAGGGGTTGAAAATTTAAAGAATGGTTATTCTATGATTATTTTTCCAGAAGGTACTAGAAGCAGAAGTAATAATATGGGAGAATTTAAAAAAGGTAGTATGAGACTAGCAATAAAGGCAGGAGTGCCAATTGTACCTATAACATTTTATGATACTCATAAAGCAATGGAGGGTAATAATGGAAAGATTAGAAAGGCAAATGCTAAGCTTATAATTGATAAACCTATATATATGAATAACATGTCAAAGGAAGAAAAAGCGGAAGTATCAGAAATGGTAAGAAATATAATCCAGACAAATTTAGATAAAGAAAATGAAAATAAGTAAATAAATAATTAAAGGGGCAGTTAAAGCAACACCGAGGTGATGATTTAACTGCCCCTTTAATTATGCTATGGATTTATTAGTAAGACTGTGGCTTTTGATCTAGTCATAGCTTCAATACTATATTTTATACCTTGAGTACCCATACCAGAAGATTTTGTTCCAGAGAAAGGAAAATGGTCAGGGCCCCTTTCAGGTTTATTGTTAATTTGAACGGTTCCTACATCTAATTGATTAGCAATATTGAAGGCATCATCTATATTTTTAGTATATACAGAAGTTTGAAGACCGTATTCAGATCTGTTAGCAATGATTATAGCCTCCTCAATATTTTTAACTCTAATTATTGGGAGTACTGGTCCAAAGGGTTCCTCCCAGGCTAGCCGCATGTCTGTAGTTACATTATCAAATAAGGTAGGGTATATTAGATTATTGATTCGTTTATTTCCACATAATAGTGTGGCACCATGATGCAAGGCATCATCTATGAGTTCTTGAACATAGTCTGCAGCACTATTATCTATAAGTGGAGTTACTTCGCAATCATCTTGTGGGGCACCTACCTTTAATAATTTTATATTTTTCATTAATTCAATAATGAGGCTGTCTGCAACATCATTAATAACTAGAATTCTTTTAACTGCGGTGCATCTTTGCCCAGAATAGCTAAAGGCACCAGCAACAATATCTTTTCCAGCACTTTCAATATCAGCATCACAGAGGACTATAGCAGCATCTTTGCCACCAAGCTCCATAATCATAGGTACCATACCGGCAATTACAGCAATATGTTTTCCTACTTCCGTACTTCCAGTAAAGTTAATAAAATTAATATCCTTGTGGGTTACTAAATAATCACCTATTTCAGAGCCTCTACCTGTTATTGTGTTTAAAACTCCATGTGGAACACCGGCTTCATGAAAAATTGCAGCCAGATGGAGTGCACTGATAGCTCCTTGAGTAGAGGGCTTTAAAATTACACTATTCCCACCAATAAGGGCTGGGGCTATTTTAGAGGCAGAAAGATTAATGGGATAGTTAAAAGGCGAAATTGCTAGAACAATGCCTACTGGTACTTTGGTGACAAAGGATATTTTGTTTTTCTTAAAACCAGGGAAATTATCTGCACCTATAGTTTCACCTTCTAAATTTTTTCCAGCATCTGCAGTAAATCTAATAAAGTCTGCGGTTCTTTTTATCTCAGCATCGCAGGAGTGTTTATCTTTTGCAATTTCATTTTGCATGATGACTGATAAGTAATCAACATTTTCATCAAGTAGTGCAGCACATTTATGCAAAATCGACGCACGAGAGCTAATTGCCATGTTTGCCCAATCCTTTTGAGAAGCTTTTGAATTTGCAATAACTAAATTAGCCTCATCTTTACTCATAGCAGGGATGGTGCCTACTAAATTGTTGTCAACTGGAGAAAAAACATCTATAGTATTAGTTGATGCAACCCAATCTCCATTAAATAAATTTTTGTATATTTTATCTTCGCACATACTATGGAACAATATAAAACACCTCGCTTTAAAATTGTATGCTAGGTAGGATGAAATGAATAACAAGCATAAACTTGCTATTTATTTGTTTGTACCTCATTATAGTATTGACGAAAGATAAATATATTATTGATTATATTAGTTATATATCATCTATGGAAATAATTAATCGTGTCTTTTAGTTAAGAGTTCTTGAATTATAGATATTTTAGACTGAATTACTTTATTTTTACTTTCTAGTTTTAATATATTACTTTTGGATTCACTGTTTTTATTTTTTAAAATTTTTAAAGTTTCTTGTAAAGACTTGTTTATGTCAATTTTTTCACTGATAATTGGGTTATATAATTTGTTTAATGTAGAATGCTTATTGATCAAAAACTTTGTATCATTATAAAATTCAATTAGATATGATTTGTTTTTTTTACACATATATTTTAAACTGGAAATAATCCAGTCTATAAACTTATTCATATAATCACCTCGATTATATTCTACCTAATGAATACTAGGAAAGGCAAGGTAAAGTTAATGGATAAAAGTGGTAATGACTATTATTTAGAGAAAATTAAAAATAAAACTATTAAGCTGGATCAAAAAAAGAGTCAGTATGAAGTAGAAATAATGCAGCAAAACAATTTATTAGAACATAATAATTATGCTATGCAAAACTTGAAGTGTGAGAACGATGTGTTATGTGATGAGTATAATAGTCTAATAAGATTACTTCATGAACAGGGAATAATTTTTGAAATGATTTTTAATAAATATACTCCTCACCAGTGGGAAAATCTATTTATAATAAAAAACTCTAAAGGGTATGAAATTCAAACTAAATCAGGTAGTGTTCTAAGGATGTTAGATGAAAAATTTTCGAAGATCATACAAGATATAGACCAAAAAGATACCTACAGTTTAATTGTAATAAGGGTTACAGATAAAACTGCTTTGGTTCAGTTAAGATTTAATTAAAAATAAAATAAGAAGTTCTGAAGCTTGCTCAAATGTATTATACGTAATATATACTTTTTTTTGCGTATAAAAAGATTTATATTTTAATTTACACTATAAGAAAGTTATTCACATTATTTTATGCAAGCTGTTTCGTAACTAATAAAAAGAAGCTGAATTTGAAATCTCAGCTTCTTTTTATTGTGCTTTGCACATTTATATTGAAATTATCTAACCTCAGTTGTATCTCTGTCTGTACCCCTATCTCTTCCTAAAAAAGATAGTGAATATAGACCACAAATGCCTACTAGAGCAAATATGATTCTAGTAAATGCTGTGCCAGTACCAAATAAGCTTGATACTAGGTCAAATCGGAAAAATCCAATTAATCCCCAATTTATTGCTCCAATAATAACTAATACTAGTGCAGTAATATCTAATGCTTTCAACGTATACATCTCCTTTTTAATAAGTTTTCAGTATTATTGTTTGCAATTTTCGAGAAATTATTACTATATTATTAAAAAAATTAATTAATTATTAAAAAATTTAATAAACCACGAAATAATATGAAAAATATCTAGGAAATTATTTAATTTCTCCATGTATTTCGTAGTGGGTTATTTCTTCTACATTATTGGTTTCATCAACAAATACTACTGTAGGCTTAAATTTTCTAGCTTCTTCTTCATGAATTTGGCAATAAGTCATAATTATTATTTTATCTCCAGGTTGCACACATCTTGCAGCGGCACCATTTATACACATAACTCCACTATCAGATTCTCCGGCAATGGCATAGGTCTCAAATCTTTCTCCGTTGTCGATATCAACTATTTGAACCTTTTCATATTCTAGGATGTGTGCATTGTCCATTAGTGATTTATCGATAGTTATGCTTCCTACATAGTTTAATTTTGCTTCTGTAATAGTGGCTCTGTGTATTTTAGATTTTAACATAGTTATTATCAATTGTTGACCCTCCTGTATTCCTCAGGGGTACATAACAGTTATTAACTGTTATGTACCCCTGATTTTTTTATTTTGATTGCCATATAAAATTATCTATTAATCTTGTTTTGCCAATATAAACTGCGATAGCAACAAGGACAGGTTTATCAATAAGGTCTATAGCGGTAAGTGATAGGGCATCTACAACTTCTATATAATCAATTTTAGCTAAAACTTCACTTTGAATTTGTTTTTTTATGGTTTCCGTTAAATTCTCAGCAGATTTTTCATGGGTCAATAAAAGTTCTTTAGCACTATTTAAGCTTTTGTTTAGAATTAATGCCGCGGTTCTTTCATCCGTTGATAAATAATTATTACGTGAACTTTTTGCAAGTCCATCAGCTTCTCGTACAATAGGGCAACCTATAATTTCTATAGGAAAATTTAAATCTCTAACCATTCGTTTTATTACAGCTAACTGCTGCGCATCTTTTTCTCCAAAATAAGCTTTATCAGCGCAAACTATATTAAAAAGTTTTGAAACTACAGTGCATACACCGTTAAAATGACCAGGTCTTTTAGCACCACATAAGCCGTTTGTGAGCCCATTTACACTGACATTTGTTTGAGCATCCACATAATACATTTCTGAGGCTTCTGGAGCAAAGATTAAATTGGCGCCTGCACCTTCACATAGAATTTTATCTCTATCTAAATCTCTTGGGTAAGATGCTAAATCTTCACTAGGACCGAATTGTATAGGATTTACAAATATACTTACCACAACTTTTTGATTTTCATTTGCAGCACGTTTTATAAGACTAACGTGTCCTTCATGTAAATATCCCATAGTAGGAACTAAGGCAATGCTATACCCTTCTTTTTTCCAAGAGTTTACCTGACTTCTAACTTCTTCAATAGTTTTTGCAATATTCATTTTTGGGGGCATTTTAAGATGTAATTATATATACACTATTAATGCCACGTTCACTTCCTTTTCTAATATAATTTGTTTAAAATTTCATCGTCTATTTTAAAACAGTGTTCTATGCTTGGGAAAGTTCCTTCAGTTACTTCTTTAACATATGATTTAAATCCATCTCTCATAAGGTCTCCAACATTTGCAAAGTTTTTTGCAAACTTAGGTTTGAGGTCTGAGAACATATTAAGCATATCTTGATACACTAAAATTTGTCCATCACAGCCACCACCAGCACCTATTCCAATAGTTGGTATAGATATTTCCTTTGATATAATATCAGCCAGTTTAGAGGGTATACATTCGAGTACAATAGCAAAGGCACCTGCAGCTTCTATTTTTTTAGCATCCTCTATAAGTTTTTTAGCATGGATCATATCCTTACCTTGAACTTTAAAGCCGCCAAACATATTAACAGATTGAGGAGTTAAACCAATATGACCCATTACAGGTATTTGAGCATCCACTATAGCTTGAATTTGTGGGCAAACTATGGCGCCACCTTCGAGTTTTACTGCCTGAGCTCCAGCTTCTTGTACAAATCTTCCAGCATTTTTCACTGCATCATATAGTGAGGTTTGATAAGACATAAAAGGCATATCACCAATTACAAGGGCATTTGTAGTACCTCTAGCAACGGCTTTAGTATGATGTATCATATCATCCATTGTTACACTTAAGGTGTCCTTGTAGCCAAGGCAAACCATGCCTAGGGAGTCTCCTACTAAAATGCCATTAACACCACATTCATCAATGAGTTTCGCCATGGAGTAATCATAGGCTGTAAGCATTGTTAATTTTTTGCCTGATTTTTTTGCAGATATAAAGGTTAAAATAGAATTTTTCAATTGTTACTCCTCCTGCATTTTTAAATATTCTTCAAGCTTGTTATAATCTCTTTCGCTATGTTTTTTTTCTGATAAGTGTAGTAGGTTTAGTGATAAATTTTTATACATGGGGGCATCATATTTAGGAATAGAATCTATATGATGCTTCACTGTTTCTAAATCATTTCTTTCAACGGGACCAGTTAAAGCACTAATAAAGCCATTTTCTTTTATATTATCAATGTTATTTTGGATTAATGGCAATAATGCCTCTAGAGCATCATTTTCACTAAGTCCACATTGACTTAGGTAACTACAACCGGTATTAATTAAAGATAAAACTAAATTAGATACTGTGACACTAGCCAAGTGGTAAAGCACTTTATTATCTTTGTTAATAACAAGTGATTTATTACCTAAAGAGTTAATGAAATCTTTAAGCTCATGTATATGTATGTCTGGTCCTTCAATAGAGAAATAAGCGTTTTGCATACTTTTATAGGAGTTATATTTATCAGAAAATGCGAAAATAGGGTGAATTGAATATGCGAATGCATCCGAATTGTTTATATCTAAAAAATTGCTAGAAGTTAAGGAACCACTAGTATGACATATTATTTTATTAGTTAAATCTAAATTTGCTAATCTCTGCAGTACGTCATGAATGAAATCATCAGGAGTAGTAATAAAAATTAGTGAACTATCCCGTGTTAAATCATCAATGTTTTCATAAGCTCTTGAATTAGTAAACACAGATGCATCTATAGCATCTTCGTAAAATTTACTATAGTATCCAGATAAACTTATTCCTTTGGATGAAAAATATTTTCCAAGAGAAAAACCTACCTTTCCACATCCAATAAAGCCGATAACCATAATATCGCCTCCAATGCAATACAGTATAAAAAAGACCTCAATGTCTGAGGGTGGGAGACTCCTGTATAGCTGTCTCATTCATAAAGATATGAGCAGAAAAATTATAAATAATATGTTAAACAATTCGGTGCAGTTCTTTTCAGATACTACCCATAAAATATTTTAGCATAAATTATTTTTGAATACAAATATAATTATATAAATTAAAGCATAAACTATTGATATATATTAGTTTATGTCTGATAATATATAGTATAGGCTATTTTAATGCCGATTATAGAAAAGAGGGGATAAAATGAGTACCTTTATGACAATACTTAGCATCGTTGTATTATCAATTATTATTCTTGTGATATATAATGTTTTAAAATCTTATGTATTATATAAGGTAAAAGTTAATAAATGGATAATACTTGCACTCGCTATGGTATTATTTATAGTGCCTACGTTAGCATGGCCAACTATGCCCAAATATGTAGCTAACTACATAATACCAGGAACATTTGTTTTTTTATTTTTATGGTTTATGGATTTATCAGGATTTATCAAAAAGAAAAATATTCCTAAAACAAATTATTCAGGCATAGCTTCTTCTAAAAAAGATAAGAAGAACGATATTGTAATGAGGCCTAAGGTTAAACCAAATAGAATTAAAAACAATATTAATGATAACAAATAATTAAAAAAGGAGTATGAATTTCATTGAGAAATTCATACTCCTTTTGTGTTATATACATTATAGGAAAAAATTTATCTGCTATTTCTTTTTACAATCTACACGTCTCTAATATAATATGTTTCTTCTGGATTTATATTAAAATGTTGGATTACCCAATAAATTGTCCTAATTAATCAAAAATTTTTTCTCATATATTTTTAAAATCATAAAATCCCAAAAGTAGAGTTTGAAAATATGTATATAACTTATATTCACAAATATATATTGCATTTGACAAATACATATTACATGTGTAATATGTATTATAAAGTTATAAATTGTAAAATATAATTTATTTAAAAAGGGATGATGAAATGATTAACGCACCTAAAATATCAAATTCAGAATGGGAAGTTATGAAATGTGTTTGGGGAAATGATACCTGCACTGCTAATGAAATCGTAGATGCTTTAAGTAAAAATACTGATTGGAAAGCAAATACTATTAGAACTTTAATAAATCGTTTAGTAAAAAAAGAAGTACTAGGTTATACAATAGATAAAAACAATAAAAAAACATACTATTACTTCCCTTTATTACTAGAGAATGAATGCATAAAAGCAGAGAGTGAATCCTTTATAAATCGAGTGTTTAATGGCTCGTTAAATGGTATGATTGCAAACTTTTTAATTGACTCAAAATTATCTGATGAGGAAATTAAAGAACTTAAAAACATTCTTGATAAGAAGAAAGGTTAAATAGGTGTATTTATGATACTACTAATATCTATTTTTAAATGGGTATTATATTCAACCGCTTTAGCAAGTATTTTAAGCTTAATAATTCTTGCCTTCAAGTTTTTTATTAAAGACAAGTTAGGTGTCAGGTGGCACTATGCTATTTGGCTTATTGTTATAATTAGATTATTAATACCATACGGGATACAAAGCTCATTAAGTATATTTAATATTATAAACTTCAAAAGTACAACTGTTGTACAAGTACCTTATTCAATAAATAACAAGGCAATCGAAATTTCTAATAATAAAGAGAGCAATACAAATGCAGCTCCAGATATTGCGGCGACGAATTTACAAACCAATAAATCCGATACTAATCAGAGCCAAGTGTATTTACAATTGATAAGTTGTCTTTGGTTACTGGTGGTTATTATAATCGCTTCTTATACAATTGTAATGACCATGAAATTAAAGGTCAAGGTAAAGAGTGGTAAGGTATGTGATAATGAGGACGTTTTACTGCTTTTACTACAGTGCAAAAACAAATTAAACATAAAATCTAATATAAAAATCATCTATACTAATGGAATTAAAACACCATGTATTTATGGGTTTATAAGCCCTAAATTATTACTACCTATTGGTATTGAAAATTATGTGAATAAAAATGAGTTAGAATATATAATTTTACATGAATTAGCCCATGTAAAACGTCTCGATATAATAGTAAGTTGCTTATCAGGAATACTCCAAATAATACATTGGTTTAATCCTATCATATGGTATTCATTTTATAGGATGCGTAATGATAAGGAACTCGCTTGTGATGCATTAGTATTATCTCATGTTAAATGCGATGATTACATAAATTATGGTAAAACTATTATAAAGTTGTTAGAAAGTTATAAAAAGACTCCGAAGGTTTATGGGATGTCATCCATTATAAGTGACAAATCTCAAATTAAAAGGAGAATTACTATGATTTCTTTATTTAAGAAAAATTCTTATAAGTGGTCGATTGTACCTATTGTAACATTAACTGTATTGGGCGGAGTAATGCTTACTAATGCTAAAAATAAACCAGTGCTTGCGGATAATAAATACGAACAGGCCTCAAAATCTATTACAACTTTAAATAATGATAATAAAACAAATTCTATTACACAATATGATATTACAGGCAAACATTTTAAAGGTACAATGTTAATAATACCAGGTGATAAGAAAATTGTTGTTGGTTTTAACAAAGATATTTCAAAAATTACAAAAACAACAAGTCAAATAGCAAAAGAAAGTAATGCAATATGCGCTATTAATGCTGGAGGGTTTACAGGGTTTGCTGAAAGTTCAAGCGAAACATTATCTCCATTAGGGCTCATAATGCACGATGGAAAGGTTATTTTCAATGATTTAAAAGACAATACGAGTAAAAGCGATATAGTCGCTTTTACAAATAAAGGTATCCTTCTAGTTGGTAAATATTCCTTGAATGAATTAAATAAGCTTAATGTAGCGGAAGCTGTTAGTTTTGGACCTGCACTTATCGTCAATGGTAAACCTACAATTACACAAGGCGAGGGTGGTTGGGGTATAGCTCCAAGAACAGCTATAGGTCAGAAAAAAGATGGTTCAGTAATTTTATTAACCATTGATGGTAGAAGTGTTAAGTCTATAGGAGCTACATTACTAGATGTACAAAATATACTTTTACAGTATGGGGCTGTAAACGCATCTAATCTTGATGGAGGAAGCTCAACAACTATGTACTATAACGGTAAAGTAATTAATACTCCGTGCGGAAAACTAATTGAAAGTGGAGATAAGATGATTGATGATCCTGGCAGTAAAGGTGAAAGAGAAGTAGGATCTACTTTTATGGTGTTACCTTAAAAAGCTAATATTTTGATATATTTTCTAATGCGAATTAATTAGCAATGGTTCACCTTAGAACACCTATGTTGCTGACAAAACTAAAGGGATGGTAAATATGAAAAAAAATAAAAATAAACAAACAATAAAAATAAAACTTGTTATAAGCTTTATAATTTTTGAAACTATTTTTACTGCAATTACTGGTCCATTTATGATTTACTATGGTCCTTTTAAAAATGTGAAGACGACAATGGTAGGTGCGGCAATGACTACGTATTCACTTCAATGGCTTGCAACGACATTTTTGTCTAAAGAGGCAATAGCAAAAATTATGAGTACGCAAACAGTAGATGCATTAGTACAAACTAACTTAGACGGTGTAAAAGTAGAAAATAAAAATGATGATACTATAGAAAGATATGATGTAAACGGAAATAAATTTAATGGTTACATATTAATAATTAATGACCCAACTAGGTTAAAAGTAGGTTACACTAGTTTGCTTCATAAAGAAGGACAACTAACTAGTGATATTGCAAAGGATAATAATGCAATTGCGGCAATCAATGGTGGTGGATTTAAAGATGAAGACAATGGAACAAAATACACAGGGACAGGAGCAAATCCAGCCGGAATTATAATGGCTAATGGAAAAATTGTTGCGAATGATATAACTGATGAAAATAAAAAAACAGAAGTTGTAGCAATGACTAGCTCAGGTAAATTATTAGTTGGTCCTCATAGTCTTTCTGAGATGAAAACGGATGGAGTAACTGAGGCAATATCTTTTGGACCAGCACTTATAGTTAGTGGACAAAAAACTATTACTAAAGGTGATGGTGGTTGGGGTATTGCACCTAGAACATGTGTAGCGCAAAGAGGTGATGGAGCGATAATGTTTTTAGTAATTGACGGTAGGAAGCTGGGAAGTTTAGGAGCTACGTTAAAAGAAGCACAGGATGTATTATATGATTATGGAGCTATTAATGCTACTAATTTAGATGGAGGTTCTTCTTCTACATTATTTTATGATGATGAAGTTATAAACAGTCCATCAGATAGTTTGGGAGAAAGGTCAGTATCTTCAATTATGTATATAGAAAGTACAAAATAGCCTGAAGTATATTATGGAATATTTGAAGTTAAAGGAGAAAAAAATATGAGCTGGATGAAAAGAATAAGCATATGGATAGTAGTATCTTTATCACTACAATGTTTAGGGCTCTTTTATATTGATCATTATTTTTTAGCTACCGATTCAAAGGTAGTTTCCAAAAAAGTTGTGAAAGAGGTAAGCACCGAAGCTAAAAATGTTGATATTACTATACCAACAAACGCAGAAAATATATTAGTATCTTATGATGCTAAATATATATCTTATTATGATACTGAAAAATTGGTGATTGTTAATTGTTTGACTGGTAAAACTAAAAACATAGAACCTGAGGATGGATGTAACGTTTCTTTTGTTTCGTGGGTCCCAGGTAGAAATAGAATGATTTTAGTAGAAAAAGAAAGTGATGGAGAATCTAGTAATTTACTATTATATTCTTACGATGCAGTAAAAGATGAAAAAGTAAAAAATATAAAAATTGAGTGTGATGTCATTAATCCTAAAGTAGAAGATGTTCAAACAGCACCATTAACAGGAGTTACTTATGTTAAAGTATCAAACAATGCTAATAATAGCAGCATTTATAGAATCGATAGAAATCCAGATCTGTCAAGAATTGATACAATACCTAACCTGGTGGGCAATATCTTATTGATTCGCCATGAAGATAAATTGTTCTATGAAGGCTCAGTTTATAACAAAACATATGTTACTAGTAAAAGCAATGCTATAAGTGTGGGAGATGTTGATAAACTTAGCTTAATTGGTGCTGATGATGATGATAATATATATCTTGTAGAGTTAAAAGATGATTTAATAAGTAAAGTTTATTATGGTAAGATAT
Organism: Clostridium bowmanii; assembly: GCF_018861315.1. Lineage (GTDB taxonomy): Bacteria > Bacillota > Clostridia > Clostridiales > Clostridiaceae > Clostridium_AD > Clostridium_AD bowmanii. The sequence goes on from NZ_JAHLDL010000020.1 coordinate 58,619, forward strand.
CACAAAATACTAGTGAATGGAAAACCATGGAATTAGAAATACCTTGCGTGAAAGAAGATTTAATTGTATCAGATAATGGTAAAATATATCAAAATAATCCGCTAAAAGGTTCTATAAAAGAAATAAATTCTGGAATTCAAACTAGCTATCAAGGGAAATTAGTAAAGTTATATAATAAGGGAGTAGTATCTCTTGGAAATAACAAAATATCCTTTGTTCCTTTTAAGTAATCAGTGAATCGAAAATATATCAGGGGTCTGTACTTAATATTTATGTTTCAAAATATAAGAAAAATCACTATTTATAATTTAATTATAAATAGTGATTTTTATTTTTGTTTAATTACTTGTGAATAAATATTCATTTTGTAGTAAACCTCAAAGTTGTTATAGTAAAGCTCAAAGTTGTACTTTAACTTTGGGATCTTTTCTAGTTTGATAGATTAACTGCACCCAGTGGTTGTTCCGCAGTCCTGGCAAACCTTGCAATTACCGTTTCTAACTAGTCTAGTACTAGAGCAATGTGAGCAGGTTTCAGAGTATAATCTTTCTCCTTGAATTTTATCCTTACTTATATTCATAGGGGAAGGTACATTCTCAACATCCACTATGCTAGCTGAAATTTCACTCTCATCAGGCATTAGTGGGTTTTTAGGTGCATTACTGTCACAATAATTTTCAGGCTTAATTTGACACCTTGTATAGTCACCTAGTTCTATATCGATAATTTTGCTGATCAAATCAGATATAGAAGAAACAGATTTAATGTAAGGATGTTTTTGTACAAAACCGTAAGGCTCAAATTTTTGTCCTCTAAGCATTTTAGAGATATCTTCTGCAGGAACATGATACTGAAGCATTACAGAGATTGATTTTGAAAGAGAATTAAGTAGTCCAGTAATAATTGTGCCTTCTCTATCTGTAGTTATATATATTTCAGAGATTTCTCCATCTGATCGCCTATTTACTGTAGTATAGACTTTTACATCATCAATTTGAGCAGGATGAGTAGTGCCATAGCGTATCCCAATTGGTTTTTCTCTTGTTGAATGATTGGATATTTCTCGCTCTTCTTTTGCTTTCTTTAAAAGATCCGCATAGGATAAATCCTCAAGTGATATTTCTTTATCTTCAGATAAAGTAGTATTTAGAGGCTGACTTGCCTTTGAACCATCTCTATACAAGGCTATACCTTTTACTCCTAATTTCCAAGAATTAAGTATAACTTCTTCAAAGTCATCTATAGTAGCATTTTTAGGTAAATTTACAGTTTTTGATATAGAACCAGATATCATAGGAGTTATTGCTGCCATCATTAGAACATGTCCCATAGATGCAATATACCTTTTTCCGCTACCGCACTTGTTTGCCGTATCAAATATAGGTAAATGTTCTGGTTTTAAGTGTGGAGCACCCTCAATTTTTCCATCAATAAGTTTTTCATATTCAAATCCATTTTCATTAACTTTTTCTTTTCTTAGAATGTAATCAAGAATATCATTTGTTTCAATTTCTGAGTATCCTAGGTTATTTAAGGAATCTTTGATTACGGGATTAACCATGGTCATATAACCGCCACCGGATAATTTTTTATAAATAAAATGGCTGAAATATGGTTCTATAGAGGTTGCACCACAATCCATAGCGAAGGAAATAGTACCAGTAGGAGCTATAACTGTAACTTGAGCATTTCTAAAACCGTGTTTTTCACCACTATTTAATGCTTTTGTGAAGCAGCTTTTTAAGGTTTCACTTATATACCCTAGAGAGCTCTTTTTTAAAAGATCGTGATTAACTTCTATAGGCTCATAATTAAGGTTTTCATATTCAGTATTTAGGGCACCAGCGGCTCTTGCATGATTCCTTATAACTATTTGCATATATGGTTTGTTGATTTCATATTTTTCAAAAGGAGCTAGTTCTTTTGCTAGTAGTGAAGAAACATAATAAGATTGTCCAGTCATTATTCCAGATAGTGAAGAAGCCAAATTTCTAGCATTTTCTGAATCATATGCATAACCCATCACCATTAATAGTGAAGATAAGTTTGAAATTCCAAGGCCTGTACTTCTAAATAAATAAGTTTTTCTTGCTATATCCTCAGTTGGAAACTGTCCCCAATGTATTGAAGCTTCAAGAACTAATTGAGTAAGTCCGATTAAATGAACATAGCCCTCTATATCTAATTTCTTAGTTTTATTATCATAGAATTTATAAATATTAATAGATGCTAAATTACATGAAGTATCATCTAAAAATGCATATTCTCCGCAAGGATTGGTTGAATTAATTCTATTGTATTTAGCATTAACTATCCCGTCTTCTCCAGCTGGACAAGTGTGCCATGCATTAAAGGTATCATCAAACTGAGGAGCGGGGTCTGCACATTGCCAAGCAGCTTTGTTAAAGGTATCCCATAGCTGCTTAACACTTATATCTTTATTAACTGAGCAGTCAGCTCTTCCTTTAAGAGTAATAGTCTGTTTAGGATTTTTTGAAAGGTTATCCACCTTCATCATGAACTCATCTGAGAATCTTATGGAGTTGTTTCCATTTTGACCCGATACAGTTTCATAAGCTTCACCTTCAAAACTACCATCATATCCCATTTTAGTTAGAGCACGTACTTTATCTTCTTCTTTAGCTTTCCAAGTCATAAACTCCATTATTTCGGGATGGTTAATATCGAGGCAAAGCATCTTAGCAGCTCGTCTTGTAGTTCCACCAGACTTTATTGCTCCTGCATTTCTATCAAGCCCTCTTAAAAAACTCATAAGGCCTGAAGAAACTCCACCACTAGATAATTTTTCACCGCGAGCTCTTATGCTAGAAAAGTTAGTGCCTGTACCAGAACCGCCTTTAAACAATTTGGTTTCTGTTACATATTGTTCAGATATTGAGTGATTTCCGAGTAGTTTATCTTGAATTGAGAGAATGAAACAAGCTGAAGCTTGAGTTCTTGTATAAGCATCTTCACTTTTAACAATCTTTTTCTCTTTTTCATCATAATAAAAACTATCTAAGGAGCCACCTTTTATACCATAAGATAGGTTAAGGCCAGTATTAAACCATTGAGGAGAATTTGGAGCAAACATTTGATTTAAAAATGTATATACTAATTCATCGTAAAGAATGTTTTTTTCCTCATCGGTTTTAATAACTGTCTCGGAAATTAAGGATTCACACCAAAAATTAACAAGCCTATGAGCTACCATTTTCATACTATTTTCATAGCCTTGCTTGCCGGGAACACCAGATTTTCTGAAATATTTTGAAGCAATTATATCACAGGAATTTTGTGAGTAATGTTCTGGAAATTCTAAATCTTTCATCTCCAAAAGAACTTTATTGGTTTTATGGTCTTTTAGAAAAACATCTACCTTTTTCCACTTAAATAAATCATAAACTGTAATAGTTTTATCTTTTTCTAATGCACTTGTATAAAATCTTTTAATTAAACTTTTTATCTCCGCCATAAGTATACTAGCCTAATAAAGCTAGTATATTCACCTCCTATTATTTATCCAACAATTAAAATTAAAGTTGGATTATGTAAAATGAATTCTTGCACGTTTGATATTACTATGCTAGAAAGCACTCTTAGTTGTTTAACTTAATATTATGTAATAAAACAGTATGGCATACTACATGTAGTAAACACAAAGTGAATTATCACTATATATGGTATTATATATTAAAATATATTATAAATCAATTATTAAATTATTTTGAAGTGGATTAAAAATAATTTGGTATTATACTATAAAATAGTATAAAATCAAATGCAATTATATAATAAAATAGTCTAAAAATCAACATGAACTATTACCCAAAGGAATGACGAATAAAAACTATATTTATATAATAACAACCATATGTACATAATAATGCACTATAATAAATATATTATTATTTTTAAGAGAAGTAATTTAATTACTATTCGAAAAGAGGTGAAGAGAAATTTATGGTGCATCAATTTGATGGAAAAAGGCCTAAAGTACAGAAACATTCTTTTATTGCAATTAGTGCAGATGTTATAGGCAATGTAACTATAGGTGAGTACAGTAATATTTGGTTTGGAGCTGTATTAAGAGGTGACATGGATTATATATCCATAGGGGATTACACAAATATTCAAGATAATTGCACCGTGCATAATGATAAAGACTTTCCTGTGTATATTGGTGATTATGTAACTGTAGGGCATAATGCTATAATACATGGTTGTAAGATTTCAAATTATACTTTAATTGGTATGGGTAGTACTATACTAAATGGAGCTGAAATAGGTGAATACACTATAATTGGAGCGGGTAGCTTAGTTACTCAAGGGAAAAAAATACCTTCTGGGGTTCTTTGTATGGGGGTACCGGCGAAGGTTATTCGTGAACTAACTATAGAAGAAAAAGAAGGTTTAAAAAAATCTGCTCTGCATTATGTAGAGCTTTCAATGAGATATATTTTAGAATAAGTTGGGCTAAATACAGTAACCTTTCTAGTAAATTTTTTTTATTAGAAGGGTACTGTATTTTTTTGTAGAATAGTATATAAGGTTAGTAATGGGATAATAAGGGGGAGTAAGTTTTGAAGTTTATGAGATTTAGAGATGAAAAGAAGAAAAAAAGGTTGATGTCCTTTTTGATGTCAAGTGCATTGGTAGGTAATATTTTTGGTTTTTCAGGTATAAATGTTTATGCAACGACAAGTAAAAAGGATATTATTATTGTGGATGAAAAAATTGCCAATGGGGTACAATACATAGAGCAAAAGAGAAGTTATTATGATACAGATAAAAGTGGTGTACAGCTAAAGCAGACACTAAATATTATTAAGGCAGACATGGACAACAGTGATGTGGATCTTATATTCGCTAAAGCAAAAGACGTAGTACTTGCAAAAGATACTGTATCAAAACAAATTGGACAAGAAATAACTAAAAATAACGGTGTAGTAGGGGGAGTCAATGGTGATTTCTTCAACATGGTTATAGGTGCAAGTGTAGGGCCTCAAATTATAGATGGTGCACCATTGGTAGGATATACTTGTAAGGCAGATGAAAGTAGATATCCAATATTTGGTATAGATAACAATGGTAAGCTATTTATAGAGAATTTGAGCTTTAACGGTAAGCTCACCAGTGATCCTAGCACAAATGTAGAGCAGCAAAGTGTGCTTATAGATAGTGTTAATAGATTTGGTGAATTTGAAGTGAATAAGTTCAGTGTGAAAAATAGCCTAATGGTACTCACACCAGAGTATAGCTTAGATAGAAAAGTAAAACAGTCAGCTTATGCACCAAGTGAGGTATTGACAGTAATTAGAGCAGTAGATGGACCCGTTTTATTAGACAAGCAGTTTACAGGAGTAATTGAGAGTATAGGAGCTTTAAGTAAAGAAGTAACTATTCCTGAGGATGGCATAGTTCTTGCATCAAATGGTACAAAAGCTACTTGGCTAAAGCAAAATCTTAAAATAGGAGATACGGTGAGTCTTAACCTAGGACTTGATAAGAAAGATATTGCGAGTGCCATGGGAGGATATAACTATCTAGTTAAAAATGGAAAAGCTTTAAGGGTGGAAGCCATGATAAGTGCTGGTGTAGACAAATCGCTTGCAACCTCTAGAAAAGCTAGGACAGCCCTTGGAATAACTTTGGATAATAAGGTTATTGCATTAACTGTTGGGGGAGGACAAGCTTCAGCTGCTTTTAGTGATGGAGCTACTTTACCTGAAATGGGTAATTTAATGGCGGAATTAGGTGCAGTAACTGCGTTGAATTTTGATGGTGGTGGTTCAACCCAGATGAACATACGTCATTATGCAGAAAATAATAGTACCATAGTGAATGTGCCATCTGATGGTTCAGAAAGAGCGGTAACAAATACTCTTTTATTTACTAATAAAGCACCCGTAACAAACACAGCGGGTGACATTATTTTAAAACAAAATATATTAATATATAAAAACTCATCTTATAATTTTATTCTAAAAGGAGTTGACACTAATTTACATCCTATGAATTTTTCAGACAAGGATGTAAATTGGTCTACTGAAGGAGATATTGGACAAGTTTCTTCTAAAGGAGAGTTCCTGGCCGGTGATATAGCATCAAGTGGAGCAGTAAAAGTTTCTTTAGATGGAATTACAGGGAGCTCAAATGTTACGGTGTTAGATTCCTTAGGTTCATTTACATTAACAGATAAAAATGCAATTTTATTAAATCAAGGGGACACTCACCAATTTGCTATAAAAGCTAGCAATGAAAAAGGTGAAAATGTTTTAATTGATAATAAAGCAGTGAAATGGACAGTGACAGGTAATGATTTGCAAATTGATGTAAATGGATTATTAAAGGCTACAGGTAAAGCTGCAGTGGGTGAAGTAATCGCGGAAGCTGGAGGGAATAAGGCGACTTTAAAAATAGGGCTTCCTAAAAATAATGATGAAACAAGTGAAGGCATAGTTAAGTTATTAAGGAAGAATGCTGAAGCTCTTAAGCAATATAGATTGTTAAAGCGTTTACGGTAAATTGTTATAATTCTGAGAAAGCTATGGGAAAGCTAGGGACGGTTAACAACTATTTATATAAATAGTTGTTAACCGTCCCTTTATTTTTAAAAATAGCTTTTATTTTCATGAGTTTTTAACTACAATAGAAGATAGAGAGTTTCTGTTTTTTAAGGAGTGAGAAAAATGATAAAATTAAATGGAATAGAAAAGATGACAAATGAGCAGAAATATAAATATATGCTTATTCTTTTAGAAGGACAGCTCAGCTCAGAAAAAAATGATCTAGCAAATCTATCAAATGCTGCAGCAATTATTAAAGCGGTTATGGATAAATTAAATTGGGCAGGGTTTTATATACTGAGGGGTAATGCATTGGTACTTGGAATGTTCCAGGGCCTTCCAGCTTGTAATAGAATAGAAATAGGTAAAGGTGTATGCGGAACTGCAGTTGCTACAAAAGCGATTCAGTGCATAGAAAATGTAAATGAATTTCCAGGACATATTGCTTGTGACTCTGCATCAAATTCAGAGATTGTTATACCTATAATAATTGGCGATATAGTTTATGGAGTTTTGGATTTAGATAGTCCAGAGATAGGAAGGTTTTCGAAGCTTGAAGAAAAATACTTAGTTAAATTCGTTGCTAAACTTAACCAATACATAGATTGGTCAAAAATATAAATAAAAGGTAGGAGATTTTAAAATGATAAACATAGGAGATTTAAATAATTTGAAAGTAGTTAGACGAGCAGAATTCGGGTATTATTTAGGTGCCGGTACAGATAATACAAGTGATGACATTCTACTTCCAATGAAAAGTACAGTAGGTAGAGCGCTTGCCATTGATGAGGAAGTTGAAGCTTTTATATACAGAGACTCAAGTGATAGATTAATTGCAACCTTAAAAAAACCACTTGCAAAGGTTGGAGATTTAGCTTATCTAAAGGTAATTGATATGACTACAATAGGAAGTTTTGTAGAAATTGGTTTAGAAAGGGATGTATTGGTTCCTTTTAAGGAGGAAAATTATCCGTTAGAAACAGGCAGGAAATATCTTTTTTATGTATATTTAGATAAGACTGGAAGAATTGCAGCCACTACTTTTGTTGATAAATACTTATATGATACAGATTCATTTGAGATTGATGATGAAGTAGAAGGTACGGTATATGGAATACAGACTAATGGTACTGTAATGGTAGCTGTTGATGATATTTATAGAGGGGTTATTCTAAAAAATGAGAACTATATGAATATAGCACCTGGAGATAGATTAAAAGCTAGAGTACAAAAATATTATGAAGATGGTAAAATGGATTTAACAGTAAGAAAACCTAGACTAGAAGAAAGAGATGTAATTGAAGAGCAAATATTAGAATATTTGAAAAACTCTAACGGGTCTATGATATACAATGATAAAAGTTCACCAGATGATATAAAGCAAATATTTAAAACCAGCAAAAATGCTTTTAAAAGAGCATTGGGTGGTCTTATGAAAAGTGACCTAATATTTCAAGATGAAGAAGGTACTAAATTAAAATAATTTAATATTGTTTAAATAAACAAAAGTCTGATGATTTAATTCATCAGACTCTTGTTTTTTTGATAAAGGTTTTATACGCAAAAAAAGATATATATTACGTATAATGCATTGAAGCAAGCTTTAGAACTCCATATTTATTTTTACTTGATTTGCGTTAAGAAAAACATATGTTTGAGCGCTAGCGAGTTTATGTTTTTTAGCAAATCAAGTAAAAATAAATATAGGAGTTCTTAGCGAAGATGAATGCATTTGTAGTAATATATATCTTTTTTATTTTGTCATTTATAATGTGGAAGAACCTCGTTTAAATATTTTTACAATTTCATTAAAGAGTAAGGGCATAAGAGATAGAATAGTTACAAAACCCCAATCCATTAAACTTAATGAATGCACACTAAAAGCATTTGCTAAAATAGGTATTGTTATAATTAAATCTTGTAGCAGTATACCAAGAACTATAGACCCAATTAAATATTTATTTGAGAATAAACCTATTTGGAATATAGATTTTTTACCATTTCTCATATTTAGTGAATGTACTAGTTGAGAGACACTAAGTACTACAAAAGCCATAGTCTGTGCATGCTCTAGTGCGTCCTTAGAAAGATTTTGAGGGAAAAGTGGGAATAAACTAGTTGTTCCACTATAATATTTTGCACCTATTACAAAGGCGATTAAAGTTAATATACCAATTAACAATCCATTAAGAAGCAAATTAAAGGCCTCACCCTTAAATAAACTATCCTTTGGATTCCGTGGTTTATATTTCATTACGTCAGGATCACCAGGATCTACACCTAAAGCCAGTGCTGGCAGTGTATCTGTGATTAAATTAATCCACAATATATGGATAGGTCTAAGTGGAGTAGCCCAGCCTAAAAGTATGGCAAGAAATAGTGCTATAATTTCTCCAATGTTACAGGATAGAAGAAATATTATAGTTTTCTTGATATTTGTAAAGATATTTCTTCCTTCTTTTATAGCAGAAACGATAGTTGAAAAGTTATCATCTACAAGGATCATGTCAGCAGCACCTTTAGCTACGTCGGTACCTGTTATACCCATAGCAACACCTATGTCTGCCATTTTAAGAGAAGGCGCGTCATTTACTCCATCACCAGTCATTGATACAATGTTTCCTTTGGCTTTAAGAGCACGTACAATCTTCACCTTATGTTCTGGGGAGACTCTTGCGAATACTCTTATATTTTCAACTCTACTATTTAGCTCCACATCGGTCATTTTATCAAGCTCTGTTCCAGATATAACCTGGGAAGAATCATTAGTAATATTCAGTTCTTTGGCTATAGCAAAAGCAGTATTTTGATGATCGCCAGTTATCATTACGGTTTTTATTCCGGAATTTCTACATAGAGTAATAGAGTCCTTAACTTCGAGTCTTGGAGGATCTATCATACCTACTAGTCCAATAAGTATTAAATCATTTTCTAGTGAGTCAATCTCCACATGAGAAGTAGGGAGAATTTTGTAAGCTGCACCTAGAACTCTTAATGCATCGTCAGACATGCTATTTGCAGCAGCTAATATTTCTTTTTTAATTGGGGGTGTCATTTCTACTATATTACCTTCAACATAGATCTTTGTACAAATATTTAATAGGTTGTCTATAGCACCTTTTGTCATTACATAATATTCACTATCATATTTATTTACAGTAGTCATTAATTTTCTATCTGAATCAAAAGGAATCTCATCAATTCTTTTATGACTTTTTTCTAAGTCATCTTTAAATAGATTGTAGTTTATTCCAGCTACTAATAATGCTATTTCCGTGGGATCACCAGTTTTTGAGTTTTCAGAGTAAGTAGCATCATTACATAAAATAAGATTTTCTAGTAATAGTTTATGCTCATTATGATTAATGTTTAGACTATCTATAGTTCCTATTTGACCGTCTGCGTAGAATTTTGTTACAGTCATCTTGTTTTGAGTTAATGTTCCTGTCTTGTCTGAACATATAATATTTACTGAACCTAAAGTTTCAACAGCAGGTAATTTACGTACAATAGCATTTTCTTTTATCATCTTTTGCACACCCATAGCAAGAACTATAGTTACTATAGCAGGAAGACCTTCAGGTATGGCCGCAACAGCTAAACTTATAGAAACAAGAAGCATTTCAAAAACTTCTCTCTTTTGAAGAACTCCAACTATAAACATAAGTGCACATATGAATAGGGCACCTATTCCAAGATACTTGCCAAGCTCTGCTAGTTTTTTTTGTAGGGGAGTCTCTTCGTCTACTTTTTCATCCAACATTTTAGCAATTTCACCTATTTGAGTATTCATTCCAGTAGACACGGCTATGCCTACACCTCTACCATATGTTGCCAAGGTAGACATGAATAGCATGTTCTTTTGATCACCCAGTGGCACATCATCGCTTGTTAATACTAGTGATGCATCTTTATCCACTGGAACAGATTCTCCCGTAAGTGTAGATTCTTCAATTTTTAAATTTGAAGCTTCAAGTAGTCTTAAATCACAGGGTACATATCTTCCAGCATCAATAATAATAATATCTCCAGGCACAACTTCCTCTGATGGGATTTCTTTTAACAGCCCATCTCTTTTAACAACAGCCTTAGGTGTAGATAATTTTTTTAATGCATCAAGAGCTTTTTCTGCTTTAGATTCTTGAATAATTCCTACTGTTGCATTAATTATTATTACAATAGCAATTATAATTGCGTCACTTGTCTCACCAAGGAGGGCTGAAATCACAGCAGCTGCTAGTAAAATATAAATTAATATATCATTTAATTGTGCAAAGAACATAGCTATTAATGTTTTAGGCTTTTTAGCTACTAACTGATTTAATCCGAATTTTTCTCTTTTTAACTCTGCTTGTTCCTTAGAAAGTCCGGTTATTGGATTGGATTCTAATTCTTTTAAAACTTCTTCAATAGGTTTGTTGAAAAACATGAATATCACCTCGTCTTTTAGTATTTGTTATTATAGACATATTTATTAAAAATAAGAAAATTATTATATCACAACAGGATGTATGAAACAATAATCAAATATGGGAATTAATAAAAATAAATTATTGAATCAATAATATTTAAATAGGTATTAAACCATAAAATACAATCCCGAGTACTCCTGAAATCACTATTACTAAAATTGGATGAAGCTTATCAGTAAGCAATAGCCCAAGGATTATAATTCCAATTACTACACTTTTAATGTCTTTATAAGATTCTTTTCCCATGGATAAGAATACAGAGACTATAAGACCAATTAGCGCAGGCCTCATACCTGCTAGTGCAGCCTTCATTATGTAGGACTGCTTAAATTTAACAATGTAGTGATTAGCTATGGAAACTAAGATAAAAGAAAAGGAGACAACACCTAGGGTTGCAGAAATACTACCTAAGACTCCAGAAACTTTAAAACCTACAAAAGTAGCTGAATTTATGGCTATAGGTCCAGGAGTCATCTGCGATATACCAATAATATCAATAAATTCTTTATAAGTAATCCAAGTGTTGCTATTTACAATTTCTCTTTGGATAAGTGGAAGCATAGCATATCCTCCACCAAAGCTAAAGGCACCTATTTTTAAGAAGGATAAGAAAATTTTAATTAGCATAGACATTTACTCCACCTTCTTTCCGAGAAATATTACTCCGTATAAACCCGATAAAAGTATAACTATAACGGGATGTACATTCAAAAATAATATACTCGCCATAGAAATTATAATTATAATAAGATTTGCATAGCTTTTCTTTAGTGATTTAGATAAACTTACTACAGCTATAAGGATAAGCATCGGTACTGCAGCAGATATACCTTTGAAGACCAAATCCACATAATAATATTCTCTAAATTTCATAAAAAACACTGCAATACATAATATTATGAAAAATGAAGGTAAAACTACCCCTAGTAGACCAATGATAGCACCGAGGAGGCCACTAATTCTATAGCCAATAAAGATGCTACTATTAACAGCTAAGGCACCAGGAAAAGTTTGAGAAATAACAATTATATCTAAAAAATCTTCTTTAGAAAGCCACTTTTTTTTACTGACAACCTCAGTCTCAATGAGTGGTATCATGGCATAACCACCACCAAAAGTAAATGCTCCTATTTTAAAGAAAGTCCAAAACATATTTAGTAATTTTTTCATATGTTCACTCCTATAAGGTTAGTTTTTAGTTATTGTGGATAGAAAAAAATATTGCAGCATAAATTAAAAGTAAAAACCTATATTTATAATCTATAATATTTACCATATTATTATACTAATATATAAAAAATTTGGCAAATTTATAAGTTTATAGAGATAAGCTTTAATTAGGACTATAATTAATATTTATATAAGGAAAGAATTAATTTTCTATTATGAGAAGAATTAAATTTTCTTTGTGGCAAGAATTAATTTTTCTTTGTGGCAAGAATTAATTTTTCTTTGTGGCAAGAATTAATTTTTCTTTGTGGCAAGAATTAATTTTTCTTTGTGTATATTTTTTTGCTGAAAGTTCGATATAATAGATATAACAATTAAATAATACATCTAAAGAAAATATAAATTAAATATGCAAAAGAAACTAGCATATTTGCTTATTATTTTTTTGAGGTTGACTAAAATATAAAAAACTATTAAAGAAACTGATATAGTAAACTAGGGGGTGAAAAACATTATGGAAATATCAAGGGCTAGAAGAAATTCTACTGTTGCGCCGGATAAAAAGAGCATATCTAGTAAAAAAGATTTTTCTCAAAATTTTAGCTTTGCTAGGCAGCAAAAATCAGAGCAACAGCTGAAAGATATGATGGAAGATATAAAGAAGAAAGGGAATAGATTGAGTGTTACAAAATGTTTTGCAGATGTTAAAGCATATAAGAATTTAATTAGAGAATACTTGGATTCTGTCTTAAAACATATGTATGAGGTTAAAAAAGATATTAGCTTTTGGCAGACACAATATTTTATAACTGTGGATACTGTGGATGTAAAACTAGAGGAACTTACTCAAATGCTATTAAGTCAAGAAAAAGAAAATCTTGACGTAGCAAATACTATTGATGAAATTGCAGGACTTATTGTGGATATTTACAAATAAAAAGAATGAAAAGATATATATTACTACTAATGCATTCATCTTCGCTAAGAACTCCTAAATTTATTTTTACTTAATTTGCTAAAAAATATAAACTCGCTATCCCCTTAGTATTCCTCATGAGCACACAACAATTCTCAATTGTTGTGTGCTCAAACATATATTTTTCTTAACGCAAATTAAGTAAAAATAAATCTGGAGTTCTAAAGTTTGCTTCAATGCATTATACGTAATATATATCTTTTTTTACGTATAACAAATTAAATAAAAATAAAATAAGTACTTAAACAAATTACAAAGGCACATAACAATAGATAATTGTTATGTGCCTTCAATAATTTCTAAAGGAAAGAATTAAAGCTAGCATCAGATGGCATTCTAAGATCTCCTCTTGGAGATACACTTATAGTTCCAACTTTTGGACCATCTGGTAGAGCTGAACGTTTAAATTGTTGAGTAAAGAATCTTTTTATAAATTTATCTAGCCATTTAACGATTTCTTCCTGGGAGTAGTCAGTTTTAAAGGCCTCTTTAGCTAAGAATAATATTTTACTAGGAGAAGCACCTTGCTTCATAAAATAATAGAGGAAAAAGTCATGGAGTTCATATGGACCAACGATGTCCTCGGTTTTTTGAGCTATTTTACCGTTTTTATCTTTAGGTAGAAGTTCTGGACTTACAGGGGTGTCAAGGATGTCTAAAAGGATATCTGTAACTTCCACTGAGGCTTCTTTATCTGCTACATATTTAACTAAATATCTCACTAAAGTCTTAGGAATCGAGCAGTTTACAGAGTACATAGACATATGATCTCCATTATATGTGCACCAACCTAAGGCAAGCTCAGATAAATCTCCCGTTCCTATTAACAGACCACCATCTTTATTAGCAACATCCATAAGAATTTGTGTTCGTTCTCTTGCTTGAACATTTTCATAAGTTACATCATGCTTTTCTGCTGGATGATTTATGTCTTTAAAATGTAGAAGGCAAGCATCCACTATATTAATTTCTCTAAGCTCAGTGCCTAAATTTTTACAAAGGCTTATTGCATTCATATAGGTTCTATCTGTAGTTCCAAACCCAGGCATAGTGATAGTAATAATATTTTTTCTTGGCAACTTTAGCATGTCAAAGGTTTTAACTATAACTAGCAGTGCTAAAGTCGAGTCAAGCCCACCAGAAATACCAATTATTGCTTTTTTAAGTCCAGTATAAGAAAATCTTTTGGCGAGGGCTGAGGATTGAATATTAAATATTTCCTGGCAACGTATTTCTCTCAAATGTTCATTAGAAGGAACAAAGGGATGCTTATCGATATATCTATCAAAAATTCCGAAATTTGTGTTTAAAAATTCAAAAGGTATTTCACATACTTCAAATGGACATATGGCGTTACTGTTTCTAAAACTTGTGTTTTTTAATCTTTCACTGTTTAATTTATCTATATCAATAATAGAAGTAATAATTTCATTTTCCCTTTGAAACCTATTATTTTCTTTTAGTAATAGCCCATTTTCACTAATCAAAAGATGACCGCTGAAAAGCAAATCCGTGGAGGATTCAAAAACACCAGAGGAGGCATATAAATAAGAACACATACATCGTGCACTCTGAGATGAAACCAAGGATTTTCTGTAATCAGCCTTACTAACCAGTTCGTTAGAGGCAGATAAATTAGCAATTATATTTGCACCTTTAAGAGCTAAATAGCTGCTAGGAGGAATGGTTACCCAAAGATCTTCGCAAATCTCAAAACCAAATTTAATTTTACCGCAGGTGAATAATAAATTTGTTCCAAAGGGGATGCTATTTTCAAAAGAAAGATTTACAGTTTTGGATGTTAGGCCAAGACCCTCAGTAAACCATCTTTTTTCATAAAACTCGGAGTAATTTGGAATATAGCTTTTTGGTACGATTCCTAGAAGTTTGCCATTAAATATTACATAGGCACAATTATATAGGCAATTATTAAAATATAGTGGAGATCCCACTACAATTAATATATCTTTGTCTTTAGAAAACTCACACAGAGATTCGATTGCATCTTCAGATTTTTCAAGTAATTCTTGTTGTAAAAATAAATCAGCACAGGTATAAGCAGTTATACAAAGTTCTGGAAAAACTATAAATTTTGACTTTTGTTTTAAAGATTCTTCAATGCAGCTTTTTATGTTAATTAAATTAAATTCTATATCTGCTACATTAACAATTGGACAAGCAGCAGAAACCTTTATAAAAGAAGTATCCAAAATAATTCACGACCTTTCTTTTGTTTATGGAATATAGTATTTGTAAATTTGTATTTATATAGTCAATGTTAACTAAAATTATATCATTATCTTAGATTCATTAGTAGAGAGGGTTAACAATTATTATACCATTATTTTAATTAATGCTAATTTATCCAATTATATCATTAATAAAATAGTTGGTAGCATTCTTAATGACACTATTGTTTAGATAGTTGTTTAACTGTCCCCGGTACTTGATTCGGTATTTAATGATATATGAAAGGAAGTTTGAGACATTCTAAGCCTAAATAATAAAGTTAATTATAAAGAATAATAAAGTTAATAATAAAGAATAATAAAATTGTATTATATTATGTGAAAAAGATATATACTTATAGTAGCGATTGGTAATATTTTATAGATTATGACGCATTATGTTAATTGATTTTTGAAAGGGGGAATACAATATGGAATGGACGCCAATGATATTATGGATAGTTGTAGCATTAGGGGCACTAGCTATTGATATTGTGACCAGTGCTTTTATGTTTATATGGTTTGCTATAGGTGCAATTGCAGCAATAATTGCTATAGCGTTTAATGCACCAATAGGTACTCAAGCAATCATTTTTGTTGCAGTAAGTGCAGCATCTACGGCCATTGGATATCCTATAGTTAAGAAGACCATAAAGAAAACCGTAAGCAAAACATTGACTATGGAAGAAAAATATGTTGGAAATGAATTTACAATAACAAAAGACATAGACGTGAAAGCAAATATTAAATTCCAAGGAATTTATTGGACTGTAAAAAATGTTGGGAAACCTTTGACAAAAGGTGACTTGGTTCAAGTTATTGGGATTGAAGGAAATAAATTATTAATAGCGAAAGTCTAAGTTATATATTAAAATTTAAAGGAGGAATTGTAATGAATTTTGGATTAATTATAGGTTTGTTTATATTATTACTATTAGTTATTGTGCTTTTATCATCTATTAAAATTGTTAATACAGGATCAGTGGTTTTAGTAGAAAGGTTTGGTCAGTTTCATAGGACATTAGAGCCAGGTTGGCATTTAATAATTCCATTTGCAGATTTTGTTCGCAGAAGAATTTCTACTAAGCAACAAATATTAGACATACAACCACAAAATGTTATAACTAAGGATAATGTAAACATATCAATTGATAATGTTATATTTTATAAGGTTATGAATTCAAGGGATGCAGTGTACAATATTGAGGATTATAAATCAGGTATCGTGTACTCAACTATTACTAATATGAGAAATATTTGTGGAGATATGACCTTAGACGAAGTATTATCAGGAAGAGATAGAATAAACCTAAGACTTCTTGAAATAATTGACGAAATAACTGATGCTTACGGGATTAAAATATTATCTGTAGAAATTAAAAATATTATTCCACCAAATGAAATTCAACAAGCGATGGAAAAACAAATGAGAGCAGAGAGAGATAAGAGAGCATTTATCCTTACAGCAGAAGGTGAAAAGCAAAGTCAAATTGAAAGAGCAGAAGGACATAAACAAGCTCAAATATTAAATGCTGAGGCTGAAAAAGAAGCAAATATTAGACGTGCAGAAGGAATGAAAGAATCACAACTCCTTGAAGCTGAAGGTAAGGCTAAGGCTATACAAGCTATTGCAATTGCAGAAGCAGATGCAATAAGAAAAGTAAATTCAGCTATTATAGAATCAGGTACAAACGAAACAGTAATAGCATTAAAACAAATTGAAGCTCTTAAAGAAATGGCTAAGAACCCAGCTAATAAACTTATACTTCCAAATGAAACATTGTCAAGTCTAGGTAGTATATCAGCTATAGCCGAGATGTTAAAAATGACTAAGCATGTTGAAAATAAACCAATGGTAAATGTACCAATTGAAAATAAACCTATGGGTAATATACCAATGGATAAGAAGTCAATATAAAACAACTTAATTAATAATTCAACATAAAAATAAAGCCTGAGAAATCAGGCTTTATTTTTATGTTTTGGTTTGCTATTTTTCTTTAAGTCCTTGTTACTTTTTTTCTGAACTGAATAACCGAATTTTCCCAAAGGCTTAGAATTAACACTAAAATATTCACCATGAGAATAAGTAATAAGATCAGCACTTTCAAAATGTATTTTTCCATTATAATCTATTAAGGTATTATCTACATGGGTATTCACAATTTCAGCTAAAAACAAATCGTGGGTACCTAGAGGGGTAATACTTTTAACTACGCATTCTAGAGATATAAGGCATTCAGAAATTAATGGCGAGGTGATATCCTTGCTGCTTTCCATAGTAAAGTTCATCTCTTTAATTTTATCGATTTGTTTACCTGAGCGTACTCCGCAATAATCAACTTGTTTAACCATTTTTGAATTAGGTAGATTTACTACAAAATTACCGCTTTCTTTTATATATTCATAGGAAAGTCTTTCAGGTCTTATGGCTACAGTTATCATTGGTGGTTTAGTACAAGCAGTTCCTATCCATGCCACTGTAAAAACATTTATTTTGCCATCTTTATTTTTTGAGGTAATTAATACTACTGGAACAGGGTTTAACATTGCACTGCCTTTAAAAATAGTTTTTGTCATATATTTTCACTCCTATATAGTTAACTTATCTAGTAAATATTTTCATATCATTTATGTTATACATTTTTTTATAACACTATCCATTATACAATACCTTCAAAGATTTATAAAGTTATGAAACAAAGCCAAAAATATTTTATTTTAAAAGGAAAAAAATGTAATTATAATGTAACTATATATAATTTGTAATCGTCTATAATATATATAAATAGTAATAAAATTTTTATAAAAAGTATACTGTTCAACAAAAGATAGATATCTAAATTATTAAAATATTATATATTGAAAGGTGGGAATTATTATGAACAGGAAAAAAATATTTTCAATAATATTAGCATCGGTATTAATATTTACGGCGACTACTTCAACTTTTGCGAGTGCTACTACTAAGGTTCAACCACAAATTACACCAATTATAAAAACAACCAATACAACGAATACAACAAATACAACGACTACAACAAATAGCCAAGATGAAAAGAATGTTAAAATATCAAAGGAAAAAGCAAAAGAAATTGCAAAGGGAGTAATAAAAACCTATTTTAATACAGTAATAAATGAGAGTAAATTTAACTCAACAAGTAATTTTAATACATCAAATTATAATGGAATTAAAGGTAGCTCTTGGAATATTAATTGGGATATGTATAATGCGTCAAAAAATATTAATATTAGTGTTACCTTAAATGCTGAAACTGGTGAAGTTACTGGGGCAAGTAATTATGAACGTAAGACAAATGAAGAAAATGCAGTTCCAACAATAACGGTTAAGGAAGCAGATAAAATCAGTGATGATTTTGTTAAAAAAATACAACCTAAAAAATATAGTGAATATAATAAAAAAGATTATAATAGTTTAAGAAATTATGGGTCACCTAATTATAATTTTAATTATGTAAGTAAGGTTAATGGAATAGAATTTGATGGCAATAATATTAATATAGAGGTGGATGGGGTATCTGGAAAGGTAGTTTCTTATTATAATAATTGGAATGCAAATCTAAAGTTTCCAGAGATTAAAGGAATAGTAGATTCTAAAACTGCAGTTGAAGCTTTTAAAACTGAAGCTAAAATGTCTTTGAGGTACATGGGATTTACACAAAATTATAGGTATTATGAAAATAAAAGAGATGTAAAATTATTATATGTTCCAGAATTTAGTAAAGGAAATATGTTAGATGCCAAAGATGGCAAGTTTATTGATCCATTTAATAATGGTGGAGCCTCAGTAATAAAAGATTTAAATGATAAAGAAAAATTAGACTTTTATAATAAAGCTAAAGTGGTAACAACTAGAGAAAAGTCAATAGAGGAGGAGGAAGCAGGAACTATAATAAAGAGTTTCCTAAATAAGATTTATGGTGAAGGTTATGCAATTCAAGGGTTAGGATATCAAGAATATGCTGAGAACCTTGGAAATTCAAGTAATAAAACGTGGAATGCATCTTTCACTAAAGGAGATCTAGGAAAATCCAACGAAGGTGGAAATATATCAATAGATGCTTTAACTGGAGAAATAGTAAACTCTTATAAATATTCTAATGAAGATTATAATGCGAATGAAAAATTCGTAGCTAAATTATCTTGGGAAGATGCATACACTAAGGCAATTGAAGTAGTTGCAAAGTATTATCCTGATAAAGTAAAACAAATAAAAACAGAGCAAATTCATTATAATTATAGTGCTTATGATAAGATGGGAGAAAGATCTTATAATTTTAACTTTACAAGACTTGAGAATGGTATAGAATTTAACGAAAACAGTATAAATATTGGGTTCAGCGCTGTAACTGGCGACATGAATAGTTTAAATTGTAATTGGGACAAAACTATTAAATTCCCTGACGTTAAAAACACTATAAGTGCAAAAAATGCAAGTGACTTATTGTTTAGTAAGTATAAACCAGTACTAGTTTATACACAAATAAATAAAAGTAGTAATCCGGAAAAACCAGAATTAGAAATAAAACTCGCTTATAAACTAAATGATGACAATGGAATGTATGACTATACAAATATTGATGCTCTTACTGGTAAATTCTTAAATTACAATGGTGAAAATATTGACCAAAATATAGAATTGTTTAAAGCCCAAATTAAAGGTAGTAAGGCAGAAAAAGAGTTAAGTATATTAGCATCTAAAGGATTAATAGAGACTGCTGATTTTAAATTAGACAAAAAAATTACTCAAATTGACTTAATTAAAATGTTAGTGAATGCAAGGGGCTATACACCATATATGGCAGACAAAACAGCAGATTTGAAATTCTCAAATATTGCGAAATCTGATGTAAACTATAAATATCTTCAAATGGCTGTATCCTATGGAATTATGGAGAACTCAGCAGGGAAGTTTATAGGAGATAAATTGGTTACTAAAGAAGAATTGGCTAAGACATTGGTTAAATATACCAATTATAGCAAGCTAGCTGATCACAGTGAATTGTTTAAAATTAATTATAGTGATGCAAGTAAAATAAGTAAGGGTAATTCAGGATATGTAGCTATTGCAGCAGCATTTGGTTTTGTAAAAATAGAAAATAACGAATTTAAGCCAAAGGATAATGCTACAATGGAACAATTAGCTGTAGGTGTATTTAATGCACTTAACAACGTAAGGAATACACAGCATTAAAGTAAGGAATAAAAAAGTTTTTCTTATATTGTGCTATCACGAAAAGTATATATTGCTGGAAATGCTCTCACTTTGCTAAGTAATTCTAAAATTTATTTTATTTGCAGTTGCTAAAAAATGCAAACTCGCTATATTGCTCAAACATGCATTTTTCTTTACGCACCTGTAAATAAAATAAATTAGAATTACTAAAGCCTGTTCGAATGCTTTCTGCGCAATATATACTTTTGTTAGCACAATTTAAGAAAAAGTATCTAAATGAAATTTCAATAGTTTTATTGGCTCTTAATATATAGTTCTTAAAGATAAGAAGTAATATAGTTAATGATACAAAAGTAAATTTTTGCAATTTTTGTGGAATATGATGCAATTATGGTGCAAAATTAATTTTTATTTAAATAATATTGCTTTGCAAATGTATATTTTAGTGATATAATTTTAATGAGAGTAAACATGAAATATGGCTAAGAGAAATGAGAGCCACACTAATGAATCTGTTTAACGATAGATTTATTATGTGTGGTTTTTTGTATTTAAATTTACATCCGTATTAAAAGAACTAATTAATCCTACTAGAATTTTATAGTTTTTGTGTCTAATTGTAGTATTTTTATATAGAAAATATAAATAGGGGGTTGGGGTTATGAAAGTAGAGAATTTTAAGTTTGTGGACAAAGGCGGATTGGAAATATTTGTATATAAATGGCTACCAGATGAGAAGCTGCAAGTTAAGGGGATAGTTCAGATAGCTCATGGAATGGCAGAAACGGCAACAAGGTATGAAGACTTTGCAAGTGCTTTAACAAAAAATGGGTTTATTGTTTATGCGAATGACCATAGAGGGCATGGGAAAACTGCAGGAGAAGTTTCCAAATTAGGGGATTTAGGTGAGGATGGCTTTAATTCAATGGTACAAAATATGCATCAATTAAATGAAAGGATTAAAGAAGAAAATCAAAATTTACCTATATTTTTGTTTGGGCATAGTATGGGATCCTTTTTAACACAAAGATATATTTGTTTATATGGAAGTGAATTAAATGGTGCAATTATTTCAGGGTCTTGTGGTAAGCAGGGGATTACTGTAGATATAGCAAGGATGATAGCAAAGGGCGAGATCAAGAAAATTGGAAGAGCTGGCAAAAGTAATAAATTAGATAAGCTATCTTTTGGAAGTTATAACAATTCATTTAAGCCTAATAGGACAGCTTTTGATTGGTTAAGTAGTGATAATAAACAAGTTGATAAATATATAGCTGACCCATTTTGTGGCACGGTCTTTACAGCGGGATTTTTCTATGACTTTTTAGGAGGACTTAAGAGTATAGCTGACAATAAGGAAATTAAAAATGTCCCTAAAGATTTACCTGTTTATATTTTTTCAGGAGCTAAAGATCCTGTAGGAAAAAATGGCAAGGGTGTTCTAAAGTTGGTTAAGACCTATAAAGAACATGGAGTGGTGGATTTAACATATAAGCTTTATAAAGATGGACGACATGAGATGCTCAATGAGGTTAATAAAGAAGAAGTAATTGAGGATGTATTGAAATGGCTTAATACACATATAAATAAATAATACAGTTTAAGCATTTTTTTCTTATATTCTGCTATGACGAAAATGATATAAAAATTTGCAAAACAAGTAGATTAAATATAAAATATAATTAACAGCATATAATGAATTTATACTATTATATGTTAAAAAACCCATTTGAATATGTGGTTAATCATCACCTTCGGTGCTGAAATTAACCACTCTAGAAGGAAATTTTTGTTATTATTTAATTTCCATTTTGCTTGGAGTATTAACACTCACTAGCTTAAATGGTTGGCCTTCCCTTCTGAAATGTGGTTAAAATAATTTAGATGGATGGTGTTATTATGAACAACATTTTAGAAATTATTAAAAATGGGACCCTAACCTATGAGCAAAAGGTACTAACTCTTGCACGAGCTGCAGAAGATAGTATAGATGTTCTAAATATTAAAAAGGATACTCAAAAACTTAGGGATGAGGGAATAATATGTGATCTTTTTGAAGGTCATGCGCCTTACAGACCCAGGTATATAGTACCTAATTATGAAAAATTCATGAAAAATGGCAGCGAATTTTTAGGACTAATGCCTCCAAAGGATATTTGGGAGGCTACAAATAGTTTATTAATATTATATAGACATGTACCATCAATTACATCATTTCCAGTATATGTAGGGAATATTGACGATCTTTTGCAACCCTTTGTGGTTAATGAGGAAGAAGCTTTTCATGCTATAAAATTATTTCTAACACATATAGATAGAACTATAACAGATTCCTTTTGCCATGCAAATATAGGACCAAAAGATAGCAAGGCAGGAAGGTTAATATTAAGAGCAGAGAGAGAACTGAAAGACGCAATTCCTAACTTAACTTTAAAATATAGTACCGATACCCCAGATGATTTTGCCATTGATGCAATTAACACTGCACTAATAACTGCAAAGCCAAGTTTTGCTAACCATGAAATGTTTTCTAAGGAATTTGATGGAAACTATGCTATAGCTAGTTGCTATAATGGATTAACTATAGGTGGGGGAAGTTATACCTTATCTAGGTTGAATTTGGCGGCCCTTGCTAAAAAGGCAGACAATCAAGATGAATTTATAAATATCATATTGCCAGATGCAGTAGAGAAGATGGCTGGGTACATGAAGGAAAGAATTAGATTTCTAGTGGAGGAGAGCGGTTTCTTTGAAAGTAATTTCTTAGTAAAAGAAGGATTAATAGACAAAGAAAACTTCACAGGCATGTTTGGTATGTTTGGACTGGCTGAATGTGTAAATTATTTTATAGACTCTTCTAAATTAGAGAATAGATTTGGACATGGGAAAATAGCGAATGACCTAGGATATAGAATTATTGAAAAGCTAGAAGTTGAGGTTAATAAACATATTGATCCTCATTGCAGTATATCTAAAGGTAAATATTTATTACATGCACAAGTGGGTATTGATTCTGATAAAGAAGTAAGCCCAGGATGCAGGATTCCAATTGGTGATGAACCTGAGCTTCCAGAGCATATAATAGAAGCAGCTAAATTCCATAAGTTCTTCCCTTCAGGCATAGGTGATGTATTTAATTTTGATAGTACAGTTAAAAGTAATCCTGAATATGTATTAGATATTATCAAAGGTGCTTTTAAACATCAAATGAGATATTTTTCGGCTTATGCTTCGGACTCAGATGTAATAAGGATTACTGGTTATCTTGTTAAAAGATCCGAAATGGAAAAATTACAAAAGGGGCAGCAAGTACTGCAAGATACAGTAGCACTAGGACTCGGGGCAGTTCTGAACCAAAAGGTATTAGAGAGAAAGATAAGAAGAAATGATTAAGGGACTAGTTAACCGAATAATTCCCTTTAGCTCTGTGGATGGACCAGGAAATAGGACAGCTATATTTTTAGAGGGGTGTAATTTTAACTGCTCTTACTGTCATAATCCAGAGACTATAAATATTTGTAATAGTTGCGGAGAATGTGTGAGTGCTTGCCATTACAGTGCACTAGAATTTAAGGCCTCAGACGTAGTATGGGATAAAACAGCCTGCACTAGATGTGATGAGTGTATAAAGATTTGCAAAGGGGATAGTTCTCCTAAAGCAGAAAGAATGACTGCGTGCGAAGTTGTAGGAGAAATAGAAAAGAATAAATCTTTCATTTCTGGAATTACAGTTTCGGGCGGGGAGTGTACCCTACAAATTGAGTTTTTAATACAGCTTTTTACAGAAGTTAAAAAGCTGGGTCTAACATGTTTTGTGGATACCAATGGTTCTGTGCCACTATGGGAACATAAGGAACTAGTGGATGTTACGGATATGGCCATGGTAGATATAAAGTCCTATAATAATGAAGAGCATAAGGGACTTACGGGTATGGAGAATACTACTGTCCTAAAAAATGCAAAATATTTAGCAGAGTTAAATAAAATCTATGAAATTAGAACAGTTATTGTACCAGAAATTCTAGATAATTATAATAATGTAGATAATATCAGCAAATTTATTGCAAGCTTAAATCCCAATATAAGATACAAACTTATAAAATATAGGCAGGTCGGTGTGAGGAGAGGTAAGATAAATAGCTACACACCTAATGATGAAATTATGAAGAAACTCAGTTGTATAGCTGAGCAAAATGGTTGTAAAAATGTAGTTATAGTATAGTTTTTAGCTTGTAGAAATTTTCTGAATTATATGATAATATAGTTATAATATTTATCTGCTAATGTAAGTTAGTAGGATTAAAATTTATAAAATGAAAGAAGGGTAATTTAGTGAGCGAGGTTAAAAGACTTAAGACAAGAGATGAAATCAATAGTACTTATAAGTGGAAAGTTGATAAGATGTATGTGAGTTCTGCGGCCTGGGAAGAAGATTTTGAAATATTAAAATCTAAAGCTCCAAAGATGCAAATATTTTCAGGAAAATTAGGTCGGGCTGAGGATTTATTAGCATTTTTAGAAAGCAATGTAGAGATTGAAAGGCTTTTAGACAGATTACTTGTATATGCTCATTTAAGAGCGGATGAAGATACTGCTAAGGCTGAGTTTCAAGTTCTTAAAAATAAGATTGATTCTTATGGCGCAGAAGTTTCTAGTATTACAGCATTTTTTGTTCCTGAATTGTTATCATTACCAGCGGGAGCTGTAGATGAGGCAATTAAAAAACTTCCAGCACTTGAACTATATGAATTCTATTTGAGTGATATTTTAGATCAAAAGCCACATATTTTAAGTGTCGAAGGTGAAAAGCTCATGGCTTCTGTTAGCGATTGCTTAAATGCCCCGGGAAATATATTTGGAATGCTTACAAATGCAGACATGGTATTTCCGAGTATAAAAGATGAAAGTGGTAATGAGACCCAATTAACAGAAGGAAATTATAGTACTTTTATAAAATCTAAAGATAGAAGAGTAAGAAAAGATGCCTTTGATACGTTATTTAAAGTCTATGGCGGATTTAAAAATACATTAACAACATCTTTAACATCTTCCATTAAGAATTTTGTATTTAATGCAAAAACAAGAAATTATACCTGCGCATTAGAAAGTTCTTTAAAGCCAAATAATATTCCATTAGAGGTCTATGATAATGTGGTGGATACTATAAATAATAATTTATCTTCTCTTCACAAATATATAAGCCTTAAAAAGAAATTATTAGGGCTTGATGAAATTCATATGTATGATTTGTATGTGCCAATAGTTGATGTAGAAGTAGATCATATTGAGTATGCAGATGCCGTTAAACTAGCACTCGAGGGTATTAAACCGCTAGGGCAAGAGTATTTAGATGTATTCAAAAAAGGAATTAGTGATGGTTGGGTAGATGTATTTGAAAATAAGGGCAAACGTACAGGGGCATATTCCTGGGGTTGCTATGATAGTATGCCATATGTGCTTTTAAATTATAATTATCAATTGAATGATGTTTCTACACTTGCTCATGAAATGGGTCACTCTATTCATTCTTATTATTCAAGGAAGAATCAACCATATATATACTCTGAATATGAATTATTCTGTGCAGAAGTAGCATCAATAACTAATGAATGTTTATTAATAGATTATTTAATTAAAAATGAGAAGGATAAGAAGAAAAGATTATTCTTAATAAATCAGCAATTAGAAGGAATAAGAACTACAGTATTTAGACAATGCATGTTTGCAGAGTTTGAAAAAATAACACATGAAAGTATTGAAGGTGGCAATCCATTATCTCCAGAGGATTTATGTAAAATTTATCATGATTTAAACGTAAAATATTTTGGAGCAGAAATGGTGGTAGATGAAGGCATAGATATGGAATGGTCGAGAATTCCTCATTTTTACAATGATTTCTATGTGTATCAATATACCACAGGCTTTGCAGCAGCTAATTCTTTCAGTAAAATGATAGTTGAACAAGGTGAAAGTGCTGTAGAAAGATATAAGGGATTCTTAAAAAGTGGTGGAAGTGACTATCCAATAAATATACTTAAAAAGGCTGGAGTAGATATGTCCACTCCAAAACCTTTAGAGGATACTATAAGAAGATTTGATGAATTGTTGGTGATGCTTGAAAAAGAGATGTAATAGAGTGTGGAGTTCTCCTACGTGCCTTGCAAAAGAGCTTGAAACTGGAAATTGCATTAAGAAATTCTTGTCTTTTGCTAATATAAAATCACAAAAACACAGGTGTAAAAAACCTGTGTTTTTTGCGTCTTCTCAATTGAATTATATTTAACATTCATGTTACATATATTGTATATTATACAAATAAATATAAGATGAATAACAGATGGATTAATGATTTTAGATGATGGAGATAAAAAAAGGGGAGTGATTTAAATTAAAATTATACTCACTATTTTAATAGGTATAACGTTTTTGATATGCATTATAATACTACAAGTATTTTTGTCAAAACGATACAATAAGTGGCTCGGTTTAATATTGCCAATTATTAATGGTCTCTTTTCCATTAGGCTAGTTTTAGATATGAACTTTAATGGGGAGGAATCAACTATAGAAATTATAATGCAAACTGTTTTGACATTTTTATCATGGAATATTTTAACAGGATATTTAATGGACATATATTTTACTTGCCGTGAAAAATTAGAAAAGAAAATGAATATTAAAGATTTACACTACTAACATTGATTATGTTTTTTTTGTTAAACAAATAAACTATAAATATTTAAACACATATAATTTACTCAAAATAAAATTAGGAGGTTAAAATATGGCGATAATGTTAAGTTAAGTCTACTTAATATTCTTAATAACTGTTTCAGGATTGGGTATATACGCAACTGTTTTACTTATTACCGCTTTAAAAATATATATTAAAAAAAACTCATTATATAGTAGGTTTTTCTTATATTGAAGCTTGCACAAAGTATTCTTTGTCTTATCCGAGGAATACACAGTATTAATAATGCGATAAAAACCGACTTATCTAGAAATTTCTAGACAAGTCGGTTTTTATATGTATTTTATTAATATAATTTATCTCAGTTAGACCGCGCTAAGAAACGTATATATTATGTAAATTGGGTAAGGGTCAAGCTAATATAACATTTAGAAATTTTCATTTGATAACAAATGTTTTTATGCATTAATAGTAATATATACTTTTCTGCTTTTTATTTATTTTTCTTAATATACCAATAAACAGGAAGTCCTATTAAGGTTATTACAAGTCCTATAACGGCATTTGAAGTGTCAGTCATAAGTGTACTTATTAGGATATATATACCTCCGATAACTCCAACAAGTGGAACTACAGGATAAAATGGCACTTTATAAGGTCTTTCTAAATCTTTATGTTTTGTTCTTAATATAAAGATACCAGCTACTGCCATTGTGAAGAAAATCCATAAAACAAAGATAACTAGATCAGTTAAAGTATCAAAGGAACCACTGAATACATATAAGCAGGCAAGTCCTACCTCGAAAACAAAAGCATTTAATGGAGTTCGATATTTTGGATGTACTTTTCCTAAAAATTTATTAAAAGGTAAAAGTTTATCTTGAGCCATTGCAAAAGGTATTCTAACTCCTGTCATTAGGTAGCCATTTAATGTCCCGAAAATTGAAATTAATATAATAGCGGTAATAATTAATGAACCAGATTTTCCAAATAAAACTGTTGCAACATCAGAGGCTACTTTATTAGAACTTATAACTTTTGTTATAGGAACTACGTTTATAATTGCCAAATTAAATAAAACATATACTGTTATAATAACAATTATTCCGAAAATTATAGACTTTGGTATGTCTTTTTTAGGATTTTTAAGTTCGCCTGCTATATTACCAACGCCCACCCAGCCATCATAAGCCCAAAGTGTTCCAAGCATAGCTGCTCCAAACCCAGCGCCGGTTGCTGCAGTTCCTACTGGTAGAGAAAAACTGTGAGCAGTTCCTTTTATAAGTCCTAAAGCGATAATACCAAAAATCGGAATTAATTTTGCAATCGTTGCAACAAACTGAATTTTAGCACTAAGTTTTGTTGATAATACGTTTGCAATGGTAATAACAAACAGCATTAATATTGCAAATAGTTTTTGCGCAGTTGCACTCATAGGTACAAAATTAGTGGCTTGAGTTGCCAGGACTATTGCTAAGGCAGCTGCAGCACCTGGTACATAAATAACTGTTTGTACCCAACCAAATAAAAAAGCTGATTTTTCTCCATAAAGTTCTTTAAGATATATAAATATACCTCCAGTTTTGGGAATAGCTGCTGCTATTTCAGCTATAGTAAGCCCAGAAGCCATAGTTATAACACCACCTGCTATCCAAGCAAGTATTCCCAAGGTTGGAGATCCTGCGTTTCTAAAGACAATGGAAGGTTTAAAGAAAATTCCGGATCCTATAACCATACCTATAACTAGGGTAATGGCTTCGCGTAAACCGATTTCTTTTCTTAGTATTTTTGGTGAATTATTGATAGAATTTAAGTCTTTTAATGTTTCCAAAATAAATCATCCTTTCTTTTGTTAGCTTTGAAATAATAGAAAATTGGTATTAATTAAAGACTTCAGAAGTTTATTAATTATGGGGTAGCATGATTTTCTTCAAAAAAGTCATTTAAATATATAAAAACAGGGAGCAAAATGGCAACAAAAACACTGCCTTTTTACTCCCTGTCCTTTTATCTGAAAGTTTCCTTAGATTATAATCTAAGTTGCTCCGTTGATGCCACATTTAAGTGTTCTCTCCAGGGGTATGTCAAATTATTGTATGAAACCTGAAAGTTTCGAGAAAAATCATAAGCATAGATTTTCCTCTTTCTTCTACGGTTATCCAATATGGATATCTCCAATAATTATCATCCATTAAATATAAAATTAATTATTTCTATATTATTTTAATAGCAAATTTAAATTTAGTCAACAAGATTTATTTAGAATATTTTACTAAAAAAAGGAATGAATTTGTTTATTGGATTTAAAGTTTAAATTTGTAATATAGGAATTTAAGATATTTAAAACAAACATGGAAACATAAACATACATGCATGTAAACATAAACATACATGGGGACGGTTAACAACTAATATGATTATCAATAGATGTAGATGTGTGTATGTAACTAGATGGGGACGGTTAACAACTAATGATTTTAATAATGATTTTAATATATCATATAAATAAGAATTATTATTTGCCCATAGATATCCATTGCTATTAAATATATAATATAAGATAGAAATACTAACTAATATCTTGTTAAAAGTTAGTGAATCATTTTAGTATATATTATTTGAAAATACATTAACTAGTTATAAAGATTAATATTTATTATTGTGAATGAAACAAAGATAGTGTTTACACTATCTTTGAATAAATGGAGGAATGAAAATGAGATTGTTGATTACCAATGACGATGGTATAAATGCAAAGGGGATATATGCACTAGCGAAAGAATTAGAAAAGTATCATGAAGTGATTATCGTAGCACCAGATAATGAAAGAAGTGCCTGTGGGCATTCAATAACTCTTTCTAGGCCACTTATTGTGAGAAAAGTTGCTCTAGAAGGATTAAAATCAATAGCTTTTAGTGTGGATGGAACACCGGCGGATTGTGTGAAAATAGCAATTAACAAGCTTATTGATGGTAAAATAGATATGGTAATATCAGGAATAAATAAAGGTTTGAATTTGGGTACGGATGTTCTATATTCTGGTACGGTTTCTGCAGCTATTGAAGCATCTATTTATAAAGTACCATCTATGGCGATTTCTATGCAGGTTAATAAAAAAATTGAAAATTATGAAATGGCATCAAAGTATGCTGGAGAAATACTTCTTATGGCTAAGAAAAATAACGTAAAGAATGATATGGTGTTAAATGTAAATGTTCCACTTCTAAAGGGAAATGAAATAAAAGGAATTAAAGTTTGTAAAATTGGAAGTAGATTGTATAACAACTGTTATATAGAAACTATTGGAGAAAATGGTGAAACGCAGTATGAAATAAAGGGTGAATTAAAAGATGTTCATGAGGAGGATTCCGACACGTTATATTTTAAAGAAGGTTATGTAACTGTAACACCACTTCATTATGATTTAACTAATTTTAATATCTTAAATGATGTAAGTAAATGGTTTTAATTTTATAAATATGTAATTTAGACTGTTGTTAAAATGTCAGCAGTCTTTTTTGTAAATAAATATGCATAAGATAAAGAAATTTTTGAATACAGTGGAAGATAATTTGCTATATACTTTCAAATTATGTTATTATTGTATTGAAATTAACAAAGGTTTACATATGAAGTAAATTATTGATTGAATGGTTATATTTTTATTTAAGTAGCTTATGTTTTGCAAGAAAATTAAACTAAATATTGGGGGGCAAATAAAGTGATTAATAAACTATCGTTAAAAGAAACTGAAAATGCAAATGATAGACACAGAATAATAAGAAGTTTCGAGGAAATTTTAGATCAATTACCTGCATTATTCGAAGAAGAGATTTCTTTTACGTTAACGGATAAACAACACTTTGTTAAGTTTGTTGAAAGTAAGAACATGCCTGCATATTCAGAGAGCGGGAAAGTAATTCCAAAGGGTGAAGCATTAAGAGAAGTCATGGAAAGTGGTAAAATAAAAGTATTTACAATTGATAATTATAATAATATGAGTATTAGGGTAGTTGCAATTCCGCTAAAGGATGAGCAAGGTAAAGTAGTAGGAGCAATATCATATGGTAAAAATTTAGAAAATAGTATTCGGGTAACTAAAATGTCTGTTGATTTATCAAATGCAACCGCATCTATATTAAAAATGGCAAATGAAATTAATAATGATATTCAAAATATTAGAGAAATAAATACTAAGGTTGTAGAGGAAGTAAAAAACACTTCGAATCAATGCAATAATACAGATGGAATAATTAGCTTTATTGAAGGCATAGCAAAACAAACCAATCTTCTTGGGCTAAATGCAGCAATAGAAGCATCTAGAGCGGGTGACCTTGGAAGGGGTTTTGGGGTCGTAGCAACTGAAATAAGAAAGCTATCTGGATCTAGCACACAATCTATAACTGAAATTAATACTATATTGAAAAGCATTAAGGATTCAGTAGGCATAGTAGAAAAAAGTATTGGTACCTCAATTGCTTCATCTGAGAAACAAGAACAATCATTAATTCAAATAGTACAATCTGTAAAAGAGTTAAATAAGGGTGCTGAGATTCTAGCTGAAATGGCAAGTAAATTATAAGGACATAAATAATGAAAATCGATGGGGACGGTTAACATCTATTTATCCTTTGATTTACCCTTTAGAATAAGTACAAGTTTTCTATGAAAGCTTGTACTTATTTATTTATTTATAAAAGAATTTATTTATCACTTATTTTAATTGTTTTAACTTTATATATCTCGTAATGGCATGCTTCTAATACTTGTCCAATTTTAGTGAAATAAAAATAATTGCGTTTACTCCATAATTTTTTTTATTATATTGGAACGACAAAAATATTGTTAAGTAAAAGATAAAAATAATAGTTAAGGACTATACTTAAATGTAGTGCGTCAAAATATAGCTTTATGTAACTGCATTCCTAAGTCAAATTATAACTATAATACTATTAATTATCTAGTGGTTATTTGCTTT